>DASYLH010000043.1:0-130619 GCA_036009645.1 Conexibacter sp. | reverse complement strand
CGGCAGGCTCGTGGCCTCCTGCACGCGCTCGATCAGGTCGCGCCGCAGCCAGCCGGAGCGTGTCTCGGGGTGTGTTGACACGATAATTTCGTCGATCCCGTACTCGCGCACCGCGTCCAGCGTCGCGTTGAAGGGATCGGGGTCCATCACGTCGCCGCGCGCCTCGATGTCAAGCTCGCGAAGGGCGCTGAGCGTGCTCTCGACGCGGTGTCTCGCGGCGTCACGAACGGCCTCGTCGTAGATGACCATGCCGGATTGCGGCTTGTTCTGGGGAGCGATCACGACGAAGCTCGCATCGCCCTTCGCGGCACGAGCCTTGATCGCCTCGATCAGGCTGTGTCCGCCGTGGGTGTCGTTTGCGACGACGAGGACGTTGGCCATGCGCTTCACCTCACTCCGTGGTCGGTGCTGTGGCGACGTTGCCGGCCGGTGTCGGCTTAGCTTCCGCCGGCGACTGGAAGATGCCGTGGACCGCGCCGGGGATGCCGTACTCGTACGGACCGCCCACCACCGTCGGCACAGCGTCGAAGTTGAAGATCGGGGGCGGCGAGGAGACCTGCCACTCGAGCGTCAGCGCGCGCCACGGGTTGGACGCGGCCCGCGGCCCGAGCCGCCAGCTCACGACCATGTTGTAGAGGAACACCATCATGCTGATGCCGAGCAGGAAGCTCGCGATCGAGATCGCGAGGTTCATCCCCGCGAACTGCTGCGCGTAGTCGGCGACGCGACGCGGCATCCCCTGCACGCCGATCACGTGCATCGGCGCGAACGTCAGGTTGAAGAAGACGAACGTCGCCCAGAAGTGGATCTTGCCGAGCCGCTCGTCGTACATCCGGCCGGTCATCTTCGGGAACCAGTAGTAGACGCCCGCGAAGATCGTGAACAGCGAGCCGCCGAACAGCACGTAGTGGATGTGGGCGACGATGAAGTACGTGTCCGAGACATGGATGTCGAACGGGATCATCGCCAGCATCACGCCGCTGATGCCGCCGAGCGTGAACGTCGTCAGGAAGCCGAGCGCGAACAGCATCGGCGTGTCGAGGTGCAGCACCCCGCGCCACAGCGTCGCGAGCCACGAGAAGATCTTGATGCCCGTCGGCACGGCGATGATCGCCGTCGTGATCATCATCGGGATGCGGATCCAGCTCTGCATGCCCGAGACGAACATGTGGTGCGCCCACACAGTGAAGCCCAGCACGACGATGGCCAACAGAGAGAAGGCCATCATGCGATAGCCGAAGATCGGCTTGCGGGCCTTGACCGAGATGATCTCGCTGATGATCCCGAAGCCCGGCAGCATCATGATGTAGACGGCCGGGTGGGAGTAGAACCAGAAGACGTGCTGGTACATCAGCACGCTGCCGTCCTTGCCGGCGCCAACGAACGCGTCGAAGAACTGGAAGCCGAGCGCGCGGTCGAGCAGCACGAAGAACTGCGAGGCGGCCACGAACGGCGTCGCGATCACGACCAGCAGCGAAGTCGAGAAGTTCGCCCACACAAGAAGCGGCATGCGGAAGAAGCTCATGCCCGGCGCGCGCATCGTGATGATGGTCACGAGGAAGTTCAGCGCCGTCGCGATCGAGGACGCGCCCGCGAACTGCACGCCGATCGTGAAGAACAGCTGCCCGATCGGCATCTCGGTCGAGAGCGGGGCGTAGGCCGTCCAGCCGGTGGCGAACGAGCCGCCCGGCGCGAGGAAGCTGCCGACCATCATCGTCCCGGCAACCGGCAGCATCCAGAACGACAGCGCGTTGAGGCGCGGGAACGCCATGTCCGGCGCGCCGATCATCAGCGGGATCACGTAGTTCGCGAGGCCGGCGAAGACCGGGATCACGAACAAGAAGATCAGCAGTGCCGCGTGCACCGAGAACAGCCCGTTGAACTGCTGGCTGTTGACGAACTGCATGCCCGGCTGCGCCAGCTCGGCGCGCATCAGCATCGCGAGCAGGCCGCCGACGAACAGGAAGAAGAACGACGTGCAGACGTACTGGATCCCGATCACCTTGTGATCGGTGTTCACGCGGAAGTAGTCCTTCCAGCCGGTCGCGCCGTGCGCGGAGTGATCCTCCGGACGCGTCGGCCGGCCGGAGACCCAGTAGAACCAGTAGTCGAAGCAGCCGAGCCCGACGAGGAAGAAGAGCGGCGCCCCGAGCAGCGAGACGATCGTGATCGCGTCACCGTCGGTCCAGGGATCGCTGTAGTGCATCGCGCTCCGCACGGTCCCGACGAGCAGATAGGAGAAGGCGATTCCGAGCAGGATGAACAGGCCTGCGCGGTACCAGCCGGGAGCGCGGAGCTTGGCGATCATGATCTAGCGATCCTCCATCACTTCGACACGGTAGCCAAGTACGCAACGAGCCCGTCCAGTTGCTGCGACGAGAGCGTCTGCGAGAAGTTCGGCGGCATGATGTTCGCCTGATACCCGGGTGCGATCGTCGCATTCGGGTCGACGATGTCGGTGCGGATCTCGTCCTCGCTCATGCCGGGCAGGACTCTGTCGAGATCGGGACCGGTCGTGCCGGTCGTGCCGGCGTCGGCGAGCGTGTGGCAGGCGCCGCAGCCGCCGTCGCCGATGAAGGTCGTTCTGCCGAGCGCGATCAGCTGGGCCTGCGAGAGCTGTCTGCCGCCACCGCCACCGGCGTTGACCGCCGGCGCCTTCTCCGACGCCAGCCATCTGTCGAAGGCGGCGGGCGAGAGCACGTGCGCGGTGGAGCGCATCACCGAGTGGCCGAGGCCGCACAGCTCGGCGCAGACGACGGGGAAGATGCCGATTCTGGTGGGCGTCGCGCGCAGTCTCGTGGTGATGCCCGGGACGGCGTCGATCTTCACGCGGAAGGCCGGGACCCAGAAGTCATGGAGCACGTCCTGCGAGTCGATGTCGAACCGCACCGGCTTGTCCTTCGGCAGGTACAGCTGGTTGGAGACGACCGGTCTGCCGTTCGCCTGCGGGTACTCGAAGGACCAGGCGAACTGGATCGCGTGGACCTTCACGACGAGCTCGTCGGCGTGCACCTTCTCGATGTCGTTCAGTACCGCGTAGGCGTAGCTGCAGAGCGACACGAGGATGATCGCCGGTATCGCCGTCCAGAAGACCTCGAGGCGTGTGTTGCCGTGGATCGGCGGGCCGTCCTCCTTCTCCTGCCCGGGTCTCATGCGGAAGGCCCACGCCGAGTAGAGGATCACCGTCATCACGAGCACGAAGATCGGGATCGAGACGATCATCAGCACGTCGTAGAGCGTGTCGATCGGCTTGTCCTGCTTCGCGGCGTCGGCCGGGAACCAGTTGATCCACAGCGCCAGGGCGATGCCGATCGCAGACGCGATCGCACCAATGGCGACCATCTGGATGATTGGGTGCCTACGCACCGTCGTGTCCTGTCGCGAGCACCCTTCGAAACTCTCCGGGCGCGATCCTATGCGACAGGCGGGATGGACCGCAAACCGGGTCGGTGTCGGCGGACGAAACTCCCGCCGCGCGGGGCATCACGCAGGGCAAGCGGCGCGTCCGCGCTCAGGCTGCGTGCTGCATCGGCGTGCCGCGGTCGCGCATGCGCGTGCGGTAGGCCGAGGGAACGGCGCCGAGGTGGCGGCGGAACGTCTTCGCGAACTGCGCCGGCTGGCGGTAGCCGACGCGGCGCGCGACCTCGCGGACGGTCATCGAGCCGTTCGCGAGCAGGCCGGCGGCGCGCTCCATGCGCACACGCGTGAGGTGCTCGCGGAAGGTGGTGTGGCCGATCTCGGCGTAGGCGCGCTGGAGCTGACGGCGGGAGCTCGCGACACGGCGGGCGATGTCGTCGAGCTCGAGATCCGATGCGTACTCGGCTTCGACGATCCGGATGGCCTCCGTGTAGAGCTGCGTGCGGTGACGGACGGTTCCGGGTCGTTGCATGTGCAGCAGATACGTACAAAGCGCAGGTTTGGTTGTCGCAGCGCGCAGGAAACCTCCAAGCTGGCGCATTGGCGCGCTTTGGGTACGCCGGGGCAAAACGCGGTTGCATCGCGCGTCCCGCCCGGGGACTATGCTTTGAGGCAATCGTTGCAAGCAAACGGGAGGCCGGACGATGCAAGTGCGTGAGGGGATGAGCGCGACCTCGTTGACGGTGGGGCCGGGGCACACGCTGCGCGAGGCCGCGCGCAAGATGCACGAGCGCCGTGTCGGCTCGGCGATCGTGCTCGACGGAGAGCAGCCGGGGCCGGGGCTGCTGACGGAGCGCGACGTGCTGGCGGCGATCGGTCGCGGCCTGGACCCCGATGCCGAGCTCGTCGGCAACCACCTCACGAGCGACCTCGTGTTCGCGGCGCCCGACTGGTCACTCGAGCAGGCCGCCTGCGAGATGGTCCGCGGCGGCTTCCGCCACCTGATCGTCGTCGAGGGCGGTGAACTCGTCGGCGTCCTCTCGATGCGCGACGTAGTGCGCTGCTGGACTGAGGACGGCGCTGTCTGTGCCGTACCGCTCAGCTCGGGCGCGGGCGGCTGACCCGCGAACTCATCGTTGTGTCGTGGCAAGGACACAGCCGGTGAAGCGTGCTTCGCACGTGAGCCGGCGAGGACGCCGTCAGGCGCGACGAGGACGAGCGAGCGTTAGTGCGACTGGTGCTCGGGCGGCAGCTGCGCGATGTCGCGGCGCGTCGACGCGATCCACTTCCACGTCGTCACGACGAACAGGATGCCGCCGACGACGCAGAGGACCCAGCCGAGCGTGATGCCGATCAGGGCGAGCGTGATGCCGGCCGCGTTGAGGATCGGCAGGAGGCTCGGACCGGGGAGGTGAATCTCCTCGCCGACGGGCGGGGGAGTCTGCTCAGGGTTGGTCATCGCGCTAAGAGATGTAGATCGCGGCGGCCAGGAATGAGGCGCCGAACATGAAGACGCAGACCGCCGTGGCGATCAGGGCGGAGCGGATGTTCTTGCGGGCGAGGCGACGGTCCATGAGGGGGCGAATCCTATCGAGGTCGGGGGCGGGCCGGCGTCGCGCTAGAGCTTGACGTCGACCACCATCGCGGCGAACAGCAGCGCGAGGTAGAGCAGCGAGTACAGGTACAGGCGCAGTGCGGCGCGGCGATCCGGGTTGCGCTGCAGCCGCACGGCAAAGGTGAGGAAGATCGCGCCGAGCACGCCCGCGACGATCGCGTAGAGGCCGTCGAACAGGCGCCCGGCGAACGGCAGGAAGGTGATGGCGACGAGCAGCACGCTGTAGAGCGTGATCTGGCGGCGCGTCTCGTCTTCGCCGCGCACGACCGGCAGCATCGGGATCTCGACCTTCGCGTACTCGTCCTTCATCAGCAGGCTGAGCGCCCAGAAGTGCGGCGGCGTCCAGTAGAAGACGATCGCGAACAGGTAGAGCGCGGCCGGGTCGAGCGAGCCGGTGACCGCGGCCCAGCCGACGAGCGGCGGGACGGCGCCGGCCGCGCCGCCGATGACGATGTTCTGCGGCGTCGAGCGCTTGAGCCACAGCGTGTAGACGAACACGTAGCCGAGGAAGCCTGACAGCGCCAGGCAGGCAGCAAGCACGTTGACGCAGAGGCTCAGCTCGGCGAACGACAGCACGGCGAGCGTGATGCCGAAGGTCAGCGCGGCACGTGGCGAGATGCGCCCGGACGGGACCGGCCGCGTCGCCGTGCGCGCCATCTGCAGGTCGATGTCGCGGTCGTACCAGTGGTTCACGGCCCCGGCACCGCCGGCGGACAGCGCGCCGCCGAGCAGCGTCAGCAGGATCAGGCCGAGGGACGGGCTGCCGGCGACCTCCATCGTGGCGACGGTCGTCAGCAGCAGCAGCAGCTGGACGCGCGGCTTCGTCAGCGTGACGTAGTCCGCAACGAGCTGGCGCACGCCGTGTGCGGGCACCGGCTGCTCGACGACTGCAGCGGTGCGCTCGACCGGCGTGGGGGAGGTGAGACGGGAGGCTTCCACGCGACCGGGGAGCCTAGCGGGTGGCGAAGCCGAACCGAGCCGCCGGCGTCACGCGAAGGTGACGGGCTGGCCCTCGGTCTCGCTGTGCTCGATGCCGGACTGCCGCTCGACCTGCCGGCGGATGTCCTTCATCGGCTCGACCGAGCGGATGCGCGGCACGACGTCGAAGTTGTTGACCGGCGGGGGCGAGGTGGTAAACCACTCGAGCGTGTTGGCCTTCCACGGGTCGGGCCCGGCGACGGCGCCGTTCTTGTAGCTGCGGATGAAGTTGACAACCGACAGCAGGATCCCGAAGCCGAGCACGAACGAGCCGACCGTGGAGATCTGGTTGTACAGCGTCAGGCCGGCGTCGGCGGGGTACTGGTAGACGCGCCGCGGCATGCCGGAGAGGCCGGCCGCGTGCTGCACCAGGAACGTCAGGTTGAAGCCGACGAACATGAACCAGAAGGAGGCCTTGCCGAGCGGCTCGCTCAGCATCCGGCCCGTCATCTTCGGGTACCAGTAATAGAGGCCGCAGAAGATCGTGAAGACCGCGCCGCCCATCAGCACATAGTGGAAGTGCGCGACGACGAAGTACGTGTCGGTCAGCTGCCAGTCGACGGGGAAGACGGCGAGGAAGATGCCGGTGATGCCGCCGACGACGAAGATCGAGAGGAAGCCGACGGCGAAGTAAAGCGGCGTCGTGAACTCGATCGTGCCGCGCCACAGCGTCGCGATCCAGTTGAAGATCTTCACGCCCGTCGGCACCGCGATCAGGAACGACGAGAGCATGAAGAAGCCGAGCACGACGGTTGGCACCGGCACGGCGAACATGTGGTGGGCCCACACGAGCGCGGCCAGGAAGGCGATCACGACCGTCGAGGCGGCGATCGCCTTGTAGCCGAAGATCGGCTTGCGCGCGAACACCGGCAGGACCTCGGAGATGATCCCGAAGCCCGGCAGAATCATGATGTACACCTCGGGGTGCCCGAAGAACCAGAAGAGGTGCTGCCAGAGGATTGGCGAGCCGCCCTCAGTCGGGTCGAAGAAGTGCGTGCCGAAGTTGCGGTCCGTCAGCAGCATGGTGACGGCGCCTGCGATCACCGGCAGGGCGAGGATCAGCAACAGCGCGTAGATCAGGATCGCCCACACGAACAGCGGCAGGCGGCCCCAGCCCATGCCGGGCGCGCGCATGTTCACGATCGTGGCGTAGAAGTTGATCGCGCCGACGAGCGAGGAGATGCCGGTGATGTGGATCAGGTAGATCCAGGCGTCCTGGCCGCCGCTCGGGGTAAAGATCTCGCTCGAGAGCGGGGTGTAGGAGAACCACCCAGCCTCCGGCGGCTGCCAGAAGAGCGAGGAGTAGAAGACGATCCCGCCGAAGAGGAGAAGCCAGTAGGAGAGCGCGTTGAGGCGTGGGAACGCCATGTCGCGCGCGCCGATCATCAGCGGCAGGAAGTAGTTCGCGAAGCCCGCCATCATCGGCACGACGAACAGGAAGATCATCGTCGTGCCGTGGAGCGTGAAGAGCTCGTTGTAATGCTCGGGCGTCAGCAGGTTGTTGTTCGGCGTGCCGAGCTGCAGACGGATGAGCAGAGCCTCGACGCCGCCCAGCAAGAAGAAGGCGAACGTCGTGACGATGTAGAGGATCCCGATCTTCTTGTGGTCGGTCGTGGTGAACCACTCGGTCCACCGCGCGCGCGTGGGCTCGGCCTGGACCTCGTGGGCGATCACCTGGGGCACTGGCTTCAGTGCGGGAGCGGTGGTGGCCATGATCGGTTCGGGATTCCTTTGTCTGCTCGGAGTGGGGGCGCTACAGGACGCCGTCGGACGCGAGCTGCTTGCGCAGTTGGACGGCCTGTCTGTTCGCGTCGGCGATCGCCTGTCTCTGGTCGGCAAGCCAGGTCTCGTACTCGCCGGGCGAGACGACTCTGACGCGCGCCGTCATGTCGGCGTGGTTGCGGCCGCACAGCTCGGCGCACTGGCCCTTGTACAGCTCGCCGGCGCGGGGCGCCTTGAACCACGTGAAGTTGCGGTAGCCCGGGACGGCGTCGAACTTGCCGCCGAGCTTGGGGATCCACCAGGAGTGGATGACGTCGGTCGCCTGGATGTCGAGCACGACGGTCGTGTTGGCCGGGACGACCATCTCCTGGTAGGAGAAGGGCAGCCCGAACGCGTTCGACTTGCAGTTCGCGCCATACGTGTAGCGCCAGATGTACTGGCGGCCGGTGACGCAGATGGTGAGCTTCTTGCCGTTCGGCGGGCTCGGCTCCGTGGTGGAGGCGGTCAGCACGCCCTGGGCGAGGTTGAGGCCGTCGGGGCTGCTGTTCGGCGGGTTCTGGATCGAGCCCAGCTTGGCGAACGTGACGGCCGCGAGCACCACGAGGACCAGCGCGGCGCCGACCGTCCAGGTGATCTCCAGGCGGGTGTTGCCGTGGATCTGGGCGGCGACGCGGCCTCTCTTGGCGCGGAACTTGACGAGCGAGTAGAACAGCGCACCCTCCACCACGATGAACACGACAATCGCGATGTAGAGGATGATCTTGTACAGCGAGTCGATCTGGTCGGCGTTCGGCGATCCACCCGATTCAGGGGTGAGAAAGTCGGCGAACGCGCCGCTGGCGAAGACCAGCGAACCGGTCGTTGCGAGCAGCAGGGCCGCAACGAGGCGGCGGCGGAAAGAGGATTCAGGTCGCAAGGCGGCGCGGATTCTACTCATGGAGCGGCGGAGTGCCGCGCCAGGGGGGTGACACGGTGAAGCAGGCCCGGCATCAATGGCCCTCGAAGGCGGCCGGACGCTTCTGCAAGAAGGCCGTGACGCCCTCGATGAAGTCCTGCGTGAGCGCCTGCTCCTGCTGGATCGCCGCCTCGAGCTCGAGCTGCTCCGCCAGCGTCGAGTAGGCCCACGCGTTGAACTGGCGCTTGGCGCCGGCGTAGGAGAGCGTTGGCCCGGCGGCGAGGCGGGCGACGAGCGCGTCGGCGGCGCCCTGCAGCTCGTCGTCGGGGTGGACCGCGTTCACGAGCCCCCAATCGAGCGCCTTGGGGCCGTGGATCCGCTCGCCAAGCATCGCCATCTCGATCGCGCGGGTGAGCCCGACGCGCGCCGGGATGAAGGCCGACGAGCCGCCGTCGGGCACGAGTCCGATGTTCACGAACGCGAGCAGGAAGTAGGCCGACTCGGCTGCGAGGATCAGATCGCAGGCGAGCGCGAGCGAACAGCCGACGCCGACGGCGCCGCCGTTGACCGCCGCGACGACCGGCTTGGGCAGCTCGCGGATCGTCGTGATGACGGGGTGGTAGCGCTCGCGCAGCGAGGTCTGCAGATCCGGCTTGCCGTCGGGCCGCGGGTCGAAGCCGGCCGCGAGGTCGGCGCCCGAGCAGAAGCCGCGGCCGGCGCCGGTCAGCAGCACGGCGCGCAGGCTGTCGTCCTCGGCGACGCGGGCGAAGGCGGCCTTCAGGTCGCGCGTGAGCGTGGCCTCCCATGCGTTCATCCGCTCCGGCCGATTCAGCTCGATCCGCGCGGCGCCGCCGGCGCGCTGGAGGTTGACGGTCTCGTAGGCGTGCAGCAGCTCGTAGTCGCTCATGAGCCGGACTGTAAGCGCCCGATGGCAGGGGGCGGCGCAGTCGCGCGTGGTGACCGCGGCGCCGGTGGCATGAGACGGCCCCTCATATACTCCCCGCGCTTTGCGGAAGTCCCAGGCCATTCGAGGTGCGGCATGGGCGGTCGTCGCCGCCGGCGTTGCCGCACCGCTGGTGCGCCGCCGGATGCGCCTGCCGAAGCAGGCCGTGCTCGCGACCGCAGCTGCAGCGCCGGTCGCGATCTGCGTCGCACTCCCGCGCACGCGCGCACGCGATGTTGCGACGTGCGCGCTGCAGATGTGGGCCTACCTGGCGGCGTATGAGATGCCGCACGACGACCCGGAGGCGCTCACCCGCCGCGTGCGGATCGGCTACCCGGTGCAGGTCGACCGCGCGCTCGGCCTTGGTGTGCCGCCGACTCTGCGGCTGCAGCGGCTGCTGCCTGCGCCGGGGGAGACGCGCCGCTTCGAGAAGGTGCTCGTGTGGACCCACTGGGTGTGGTTTGCCGTCCCACACGCGGCGACCGCGTACGTGCTCGTGCGAGACCACGAGCGCTTCGGCCGGGCGGCCGCGACGACGTACGCCGTGTTCGATCTCGGCGCCGTCGTCTACTGGCTGGTGCCGACCGCGCCGCCCTGGTACGCCGCCGAGAGAGGTCGGCTCGGTGACCATCGCGACCCACCGGTGCGTCGGATGATGGTCGAATACGGCGAGCAGTTCTGGAAGCACCGCTGGGGGCCGCTCTACTCTGTGCTGGGAGGCAATCCCCTCGCCGCCATGCCCTCCCTTCACTTCGCCACGTCCGTCAACGCCGCTCACCTGCTCGCCGAGTCGGGCCGGGTGGAGGGCGCGCTGGGCTGGACGTACGCGCTGACGCTCGGGCTCGCGCTCGTCTACCTCGGCGAGCACTACGTCGTCGACCTGCTCGCAGGGCTCGCACTGACGGAGAGCGTGCGTGCGCTCGCCCCCGTCGTCGGCCCGTCGCTGGAGCGCGTCGCCGGCGTCGTGCAGGCGATCGAGGCCAAGGCCCAGGCGTAGGGCCATGCCCGAGGATGCCGTCGAGCGCGCCACCCGATTGCACGAGGCGTCAAACGCGCCGCTTGTAGAGCCGCAGCCGGCGGGTGCGGGGCAGTTCCACCACGACGAGGAGGAGATGCCGCGCGTCACGCTGACGCGCCGGCGCGTGATCCTCTTCGCCGTCTTCGTGCTCGCGTCGATCGCGTTCCTGTACTTCGTGCTGCCGCAGATCGGCGGCGTGAAGGATGCGTACGAGAGAGTGTCTGACGGCGACAAGGCGTGGCTGGCGGTGGCGCTCGGCTTCGAGCTTCTCTCGATCGCCAGCTATGTCGCGCTGTTCCACGGCATCCATGTGCCACCGGGCTCGCCGCTCACGCACCGCGATAGCTACCTGATCACGATGGCCGGCCTTGCGGCGACGCGCTTGTTCGCGGCAGGTGGCGCCGGCGGTGTCGCGCTGACGGCGTGGGCGCTGCGCCGCTCCGGGATGGAACGTCGGGAGGTGGCCGAGCGGATGATCGCCTTCCTCGTGGTGCTCTACGGCGTCTACGTCGTCGCGATGTTCCTGTGCGGGATCGGCCTGCGCGTCGGGATCCTGCCGGGCGAGGCGCCGTTTGGGCTGACGGTCGTGCCGGCCATCATCAGTGGCATCGCGATCATCGTCTTCGGTGGCCTCGCGCTCGTGCCGGAGGATTTCGAGCACCGCATCGAGCGGATGGCGCCGCGCCGGCCGCGCGTCGCGCGCTGGCTGCGCCGCTTCGCACTCGCGCCCGCGTCGATGCGCGGGGGCATCCGCTTCGCGTTGCACAAGGCGATCCACCCGGACCTCGCGATGCTCGGCTCGATCACGTGGTGGGCGTTCAACATCGCGGTGCTGTGGGCGTCGTTCCGCGCATTCGGCGAGTCGCCGCCGATCGCGGTGCTCGTGCAGGCGTTCTTCGTCGGGATGCTGGCGAACCTGCTGCCGATCCCGGGCGGGATCGGAGGTGTCGACGGCGGCATGATCGGCGCGTTGGCGGCGTTCGGCGTGCCCGCCGGCACCGCTGTGCTGGCGGTGCTCTCGTATCGTCTGTTCGCGTTCTGGCTGCCGACGGTGCCGGGCGTGATCGCCTACTTCCAGTTGCGGCGGCGCGTCCAGGAGTGGCGGCACCGGATGTCGCCTGCCTGACGACGGGGCGCTATACTTTGTGAAGTATTGGGACTTTGAACGGAGCGGGAATGGCTGACGGCGTCGAGAACGTGATCATCATCGGGAGTGGGCCCGCCGGCTACACGGCTGCGCTCTACACGGCGCGCGCCGACCTCAATCCGCTCGTGATCGAGGGTTTCGCGTGGGGCGGCCTGCTGCAGCAGACGACCGACGTCGAGAACTACCCCGGCTACCCGAAGGGGATCATGGGGCCGGAGATGATGCAGGAGCTGCGCGACCAGGCCGAGCGCTTCGGCACGCGTTTCATCACCGATGACGCGACAAGAGTTGAGCTGGTCGACGGCGGTGTCCAGACCGTCTGGATCGGCGACGAGGTCCACCGCGCGAAGGCGGTCGTGCTCGCGATGGGCGCCCAGCACAAGAAGCTCGGCATCGAGGGTGAGGAGTCGTTGTCGGGTCGTGGCGTGTCGTACTGCGCCACGTGTGACGCGGCCTTCTTCAAGGAGCACGACACGGTCATCGTCGGAGGCGGCGACTCGGCGATGGAGGAGGCGATCTTCCTCGCGAAGTTCGCTGCGAGAGTCCACGTGATCCACCGTCGCGACGAGTTCCGCGCCTCGGCGATCATGCTCGACCGCGCGAGAGCGGTCGGCAACATCGAGTTCGTCACGCCGTACGTGCCGGAGGAGTTCGTCGCCGGTGAGAACGGCGCGCTCGCGACCGTGCGTGCGCGGCACTCCGAGACCGGCGAGTTGCGGGATGTGCCGGCGACCGGCACGTTCATCGCGATCGGGCACGAGCCGCAGTCCGAGCTGGTTGCCGGGCAGGTCGAGCTCGACGACAACGGCTACGTGAAGACGACCGGTCTGTCGACGCGGACGACGCTCGGCGGGGTGTTCGCCGCCGGTGACCTCGTCGACCACACCTACCGCCAGGCGATCACCGCGGCCGGCTCCGGCTGCCGGGCCGCTTTGGACGCCGAGTGGTACCTGCGCGACACGCCGCCGGCGGTGGCGGCGCGCGGCGAGTCGCAGCAGACGATCGAGGCCTAGCGGCCGCTACAGGACGCTGAAGTCGATCTCGAGCGTCGGGTCGACGGCGAGCGCGGCTTGGAGTGAGCCGGCGAGCGAGGCGACGAGCAGCTCGCGCAGCTGCTCGGCGCTGAGATCGCGGTGGTCGAGCCAGTCGAGGCTGACGCCCTCGATGAAGCTGAGCCAGCCCACGAGCGCGGTGCGCAGGGCGGGGGAGGGCTCGGGCTGGTGCGCGACGCCCTCCGCGATCAGTCTGAGGAACTCGGCGCGGTCGCGGTCGCGGATCGCGCGGACCTCGGGGTCCGAGCCGAGGCCGGCGAGGTAGAGCGCGCGGAAGCGGTCGGACGCCTCGTCGACGAACGCGAGGTAGGCGTCGAGCGTGCGGCGCAGCCGCTCGGCGGGCGGCAGCGCGGGATCAGGCTGAGCGAGCTCGAGCAGCTCGTCCGCCTCGGCGCGGATCGTCGCGAGGTAGAAGCCGCGCTTGCTGGCGAAGTAGTAGTAGAGGAGGCCCTTCGCGACGCCCGCTGCTGCGGCGACATCGTCGATCGAGAGCTCGTCGTAGGCGTGCTTGGCGAACAGCTGGCGACCGATCGCCAGCAGCTCGGCGCGGCGATCGGGAGCCCCTGTGGGCGCCGGCGTGGCGGGAATCGCCGCTGTTTCTTGACTTCCGTTCAAGGCGCTGTCTATCGTACTCGCCATGAGCTTGAACGATGTTCAAACCCGGGCGGGCGGGGCTGGGTCCCCGCCGCGCACCGCCGCCGACCTGATCTCCTATGAGGATCTCTACACGCGCTGGGAGCAGGGCAACTGGAGCGCGATGGGCCTCGACTTCACCGAGGACGCGCGCCAATGGCGCGAGGAGCTGACGGACTTCGAGCGCAAAGCCGCGCTGTGGAACTACGCGCTGTTCTTCTGGGGCGAGGACGCCGTCGCCGACAACCTCTCGCCGTTCATCGACGCCGCGCCGCTGGAGGAGCAGAAGTACTTCCTCACGACGCAGCAGGTCGACGAGGCGCGCCACGCGGTCTTCTTCAAGCGCTTCATGCACGAGGTCTGCGGTCTCGGCGACGGCACTATGGCGAGCGGACTGCAGGCGATCAAGCCCGAACTGACGTGGGGCTTCATGAAGATCTTCGATCGGCTCGACACGATGGCCGACGAGCTGCGAAAGGATCGCTCGCCGGCGAAACTGTCGGCGGCCGTGACGCTCTACCACATGGTGATCGAGGCGACGCTCGCGCAGCCGGGCCAGCACTTCATCACGTCGTACCTGGAGACCCGCAACCTGATGCCGGCCTTCCGCGAGGGGATGACCCAGATCGCCCGCGACGAGCAGCGCCACATCGCCTTCGGCGTGAAGCTGCTGGCGGACGTGGCCTCAGGCGACGAGCGCTGCCGCCGTGCGGTCGCCGACACGCTGCGCGAGGTGACGCCGTGGGGTGCCGCGGTACTGCAGCCGCCCGGCTGGGATCGCAACTACACCGAGGTGTTCGGCTTCACGCTGGAGGACATCGGCGAGGAAGGCATCACGTCCCTGCAGACGAAGCTGCGCAGCGCCGGCATGCCGATGGAGGACTTGCCGGGGCCGCCTATCGTTCCCGCCGATCTGACGCCGCGCGAGACGGCGACGCGCGGGCCGCTGCTGACGATGGCCGGGCTGTTGGGGGAGAGACAGACCTCGGCTCCCAAGGATGAGGCGTCGATCGAGCTCGTGATGGACACGGTGCGCCGCCAGCTGCCGGACACGAACGGGACGAAGCTGACGGTGCAGTTCGCTTTCAGCGATGTGGAGCCGTGGGTGTTGCGGATGAACGGCGGGGCGCCTAACGTCGAGCGCGGTCACGCGGAGAAGGCCGACGTGACGCTGCGCACGAGCTGGGACGACTGGCTCGATGTGGCGAGCGGGCGCGTGAACCCCGGCCACGCGGTGATGCGCGGGCGGCTGAAGCCGCGGGCGCGGCTGTCGGCGCTGAAGCTGCTGCCGGCGGCGCTGGGTGGGCGGGGGCGTTAGGGCGCTGTGAGCGGCACCCGCTCGCGCGGGTGCAGCGCGCGTAGCAGGCGGCGCAGGCCGGCGCGGGAGTTGTACGGGTCCCCTGGGCGGCCGCTCGCTCCGATCCACACGCCGACGTCGACGAAGAACGCGACCGCCGTGAAGCGAGCATCGCGAGGCTGGCAGCGCCCGTGCCTGCGCCGGTAGGTCGCGCGGATCGTTGCGTGGCCGTTCGGGAGGCCGCCGTCGAAGCGGCGCTGGCACAGGTCTCTGCGGAGCGGAGCGCGGAGGTTCCGGCGCAACGCGCGCGGTCGCCACAGCTCGACCTTCACGGTCGCCGAATGGTGGGGCACCCCGTATGCCATCTGCACGAGCGCTTGGGGACCCCCAAAGAGGTTGAACGGGTGCTCCGTCGCGCGCAGGTCCAGCTCCGGGAAGCGGCTGTGCGCTGGCAGTCGCTCGCCCGACCACATGACGGGCACGCTGAGCGTCGGGTCGTCGAGGGGCACAAAGCGATCGTCGTTAACCGGTGGAAGCAGCGGTGTCGGACTCGCGATGCGTGCCTGCTGAAGGGCAGCGAGGCGTACGGCGGCCTGGACGCTCGCGCTGCCTCTGGTGAGGCTGGCCGCGACCACGATTCCGAGCACCGACCCTGAGCGCCATGCCACGATGCCGGCCGAGAAGGAGAGGTCAAGGGCGCTCTTGCTCACACGCATGAGCACCGCTTGATCCCCGATCGACGGGACGGGCTCGACGATGTGGAGGTCTCTGCGGCGGAGATAGGGGACGGGGAGTTCACGGGGGCGCGAAAGAGCCGTCGTCGCTGCCGCCGGGGTGTCAAACGTGAACACAAGACTCTGAACCCCCGCCGGGCCCGGCGGATGGCCTCGCGGTGTCCAGGCCTGCTCAAACGACAGCCAGCAGCCGCGAAACGCCGCTGAGCCGAGGGCGCGTCGCAAGAACCTGTCCGACGGTCGCTGCGGTTTGCAGGAGCGATTGACCGTCGAGAAGCCCACCTGCGAGATCACATAGCCAGGCCCGAGGTCGGGGAGGCGCAGAAGCAGTGGAGCCGGGTCAGCCGGGTCAGCGGCCGCGGTGGGCGTCGCGACCGCTGCCGCGAGGAGAGCGGCGGAGGCGGCGAGCAGGGCGGCCGGGCGGCGGATCAAGGCGTCAGAACAATTTTCAGTGCTTCGCGGGCATCGTAGACCCTATAAGCCTCTGGGGCGTCGGCGAGCTTCATGTGGTGGGTGACGAGGGGGGTGGGGTCGAGGATTCCGGCTTGCATGAGAGCGAGCACGCGGTCGACGTGGGCGATCACGTTGGCGAGGCCGAGGCGGAGCTGGAGGCCCTTGAGCCAGGCGAGGCCGAGTGGGACCTCGCCCTTGCCGGCGTAGGCGCCGATGCCTGACACGATGCCGGCGTTGCGGGTGAGGCTGACGGCGAGCGCGAGCGGGCCGGGATCGCCGACGGCGTCGACCGTGACGTCGACGCCGCCGCCGGTGGCGGCGCGGATCGCCTTCTTCGGGTCGTCCTCCGTCAGGTGCAGCGGCGTTGCGCCGAAGCGCTCGGCCATCGCGAGGCGGTCGGCGACCGTGTCGATCGCGTAAATCTGGGCAGCGCCGGACGCTCTTGCGGCCTGGATCGCGCAGAGACCTACCGGGCCGAGGCCGAGCACGGCGACCGTGTCGCCGGCTCTCACGCCGGCGTGGGCGATCGAGTGGTAGCCGGTCCCCATCACGTCGCCGGCGAACAACGCGACGTCGGACGACATCCCCTCGGGGACTCTGCGCAGCGTGAGGTTCGCGTGCGGGACGAGCAGCTGCTCGGCCTGAGCCCCCTGCAGGTCGCCGAGGTTCGGTCCGTGGCCGAACGTGCGGCCGTGCGAGCAGCGGTGGTAGTCGCCGCGGATGCACGGGGTGCAAGTGGCGCAAGCGGTGACGAACGTGCCGAGCACGCGGTCGCCGACGGCGACTCGCTCGACCGCGTCGCCTGCGTCGGCGACGGTCCCGACGAACTCGTGGCCGATCGTGAAGCCCTTCCCGACCGGGACACGCCCGTGGTAGATGTGCAGGTCCGAGCCGCAGATGCCGCTCGCCTCGACGCGCACGATCACGTCGTCGGGCGCCTGCAGGACCGGGTCGGCGACCTGCTCGACCGCGACCTCGCCGGGGGCCTGGAAGGTGACGGCGTGCATCAGTCGATCTCCTCGTCGGGGTCGTCGTAGGTGAAGAAGCCCTCGCCGGTCGCATGGCCGACGCGGCCGGACAGCACGAGCCGGCGCAGCAGCGGCGCGGCGCGGTAGCGCTCCTCGCGGTACTCGTCGAACAGGCCGTCCAGCACCGCGACGACGTGGTCGAGACCGATCGCGTCGCCCCAGCCGAGCGGACCGCGCGGGTGGTTGAGCCCGTGGACCATGCCGGCGTCCACGTCGGCAGGTGAGCCGACGCCCTCGCCGACCGCGAACGCCGCCTCGTTGACGAGCTGGCAGACGATCCGTCCGAGCACGAGCCCGGGCGCGTCGCCGACCCACTCGGTGTGGAGGCCGAGCGTCGCGAAGAAGCGCTCGGCGGCGGCGCCCGCCGCGTCGAGTGAGTCGGGGCCTCGTGTCAGCTCGACGAGTCCGCCTGGCTCGAGCGGCCACAGCGCGTGGAAGCCGACGGCGGCGCCGCCCGGGTCGAGCGCGAGCAGCGATCCCTCGTGGCAGCAGATCGCCTGCGGACCGCCTTGCAAGGGCGGATCGTCCTCCGTCGTGCCACAGTCGAGGATCAGGAACGGCACTTCGCCGTCCGCCTCGGCGGGCGGGCGCGCGTCCCAGCCGGCCTCTTCGGCGCGCTCCAGCAGCAGGTGCGCGAGCGGGATGTCGCCGGCGATCACGACGACCGGACCGCCGGCGGCTCTCGGCAGCTCGGCCTGGGGCGTGGGCGGATCGTCCGGGCGGTGCGGGCCGCCGCGGTAGTCGTAGAAGCCGCGGCCGGACTTGCGGCCGGTGCGGCCGGCGGCGACCATCCGCGCGCTGAGCGGCGAGGGACGCCAGCGGGGCTCCCCGAACGACAGCTCGTAGAACGACTTCGACACGTCGAAGCCGACGTCCACGCCGACGAGGTCCATCAGCTCGAACGGGCCCATGCGGAAGCCGCCGCCGAGGCGGGCGATGCGGTCGACCTGCTCGACCGTCGCGAGCCGCTCGGTCACGAGCCGCAGCGCCTCCAGCCCGAACGGCCGGTTGACGCGGTTGACGAGGAAGCCGGGGCCGTCGGCCGCGTCGATCACGACCTTGCCCATCGCGTCTCCGAGTGCGCGGGCGGTCGCGAGCGCGGCCTCCCCCGAGTCCTCGCCGGCGACGATCTCGAGCAGTCTCATCAGCGGCGCCGGGTTGAAGAAGTGCATCCCGACGACACGCTCCGGACCGCTGACCGCTCCGGCGATCGCCGTGATCGGGATCGAGGAGGTGTTGCTCGCGAGCACGCACGTGGGAGAGACGATCTCGGCCAGCTGCGAGAACAGCTCGCGCTTGAGATCGAGCCGCTCCGGTGCTGCCTCGATGATCAGCTCGGTGGGAGCGAGCGCCTCCAGCGTGTGCGTCGGCTCGATCCGCGCGGCGGCGGCCTCGGCATCCGAAGCGCTCCAGCGGCCGCGCTCGGCGCCCTTCGTCAGGTTCGCGCGCAGCGCCTCGACGCCGCGGTCGAGGGCCGCATGGTCCGGGTCGTGCAGCAGCGTGCGCGCGCCCGCGAGCACGGCGAGCTGGGCGATCCCGTTGCCCATCGTGCCTGCGCCGACGACGCCGACGACCTGTGGGACGGCTGCGCTCACGTGAGCGCGTTGATGCCGGTCGCCGCGCGGCCGATGATCAGCTTCTGGATCTGCGAGGTGCCCTCGTACAGGGTGGTGACGCGCACGTCGCGGAAGTATCGCTCGACCGGGTGGTCGTCGACGTAGCCGGAGCCGCCGTGCACCTGGATGGCAGTGTTGGCGGTGCGCACCGCGGCCTCGGTCGCGAACAGCTTCGCGATCGACGTCTCGGTGGTCGACGGCTTGCCCTGGTCCTTCAGCACCCCGGCGCGCCACGCCAGCCCTCGGGCGGCCTCCATGTCGACGATCATGTCCGCGATCATCGCCTGCACGAGCTGGAAGCTGCCGATCGGCTTGCCGAACTGCTCGCGTTCTCTTGCGTAGGAGACGCACGCGTCGACGCAGCCCTGCATCACGCCGACGCAGCCGGACGCGACGGAGAAGCGGCCGGAGTCGAGCGCGGACATCGCGACCTTGAAGCCGTCGCCGACCCCTCCGAGCATCGCCTCGTCGGACACCTCGACCTCGTCCAAAGCCAGCTCGGCCGTGTCGGAGCCGCGCAGGCCGAGCTTGTGGTGGATCTCCTGCGCCGTGTAGCCCGGGTGCTCGGTGTCGACGAGGAAGCAGGCGAGTCCCTTGTAGCCGAGCGACGGATCCGTCTGGGCGAAGATCAGCGCCACTCTCGCGTGGCTGCCGATCGAGATGAACATCTTCGAGCCGGAGATCGACCAGCCGCCGTCGACCTTTCTCGCTCGCGTCTTCTGGTTCGCGGCGTCCGAGCCGGTGTCGGGCTCCGTCAGGCCGAAGCAGCCGAGCCACTCGCCGGAGGTCAGCTTCGGGAGGTAGGTCTGCTTCTGCTCCTCGGTTCCCCACTTGAGGATCGCCGAGCAGACGAGCGAGGTCTGCACCGAGACGACGGTGCGCATCGAGGAGCAGCCGCGGCCGACCTGCTCGACGACGAGGCCGTAGGAGATGTAGTCGAGGCCGGCGCCGCCGTACTCGCGCGGGACGATCGCGCCGAGATAGCCCTGCGCCGCCATCTTCTCGACCAGCTCGAGGTCGAAATGCGCGTTGCGGTCGTTGTCGCGAGCGCGCGGGACGATCTCCTTGTCGACGAACTCGCGGGCGGTGTCGCGGATCAGGCGCTGCTCGTCGGTGAGATCGAAGTCCATGGCGCTCGGAGGTCCTTGCGGTGGGGTGCGGGCGGGCGCCGACACGCTACCTCGGGGGAGGGGCTCGAAACCCCGGTTCGGCCGCCACGGCTCCCGATCGCGGGGGCTTGTGCGATCGGGAGCCAGCGGGCCGTCGTCCCGCCGCCGGCGTGCCGGCCGGCTGCGGGAGCGCCGTGTGGGACTAGGTCACGGTCGCGAGCTGGCTGTACGGAGTCCGGCTCACGTGGATGGGTTTACCGTGACCTGCACGGCCGACGAAAGGCCCCGTTGGTTGACAGGCCCACCGGGGACGAGCGTTCGGTACTGCGCGGTGCCCGCTGCGGCGAGCGTGAAGGGGATCGAGTAGATCGACCCGTCGCCGACGCGCGCGACGGCGACGGTGCGCCAGACGCCGGCGTCGAGCCGCAGCAGCAGGATCGCGTGGCCGCTCTTGTTCGGCTGCACGGTCCCGCTGAACGTCACGACGTCGCCGACGGTTGCGGTGTCCGTGCTGGCCGCGATCGAGACGACGTCGCGCACGCCCTGGAACAGGCGGGCGGTGCGCTGGTGCGGGTCGCTCGTGACGCGCACCTGGTAGACGGTGTTGCGCGGCGGGCTCTGGGTGAAGGTGTAGGCGCCGGTCGCGTCGGTGGCGCCGGTTGCGATCGGGTGCAGGCGGCCGCGCCACTCGTCGCGCGCGAACAGCGTCACGGACGTGTCCGGGCCGCCGGTGAGCGTGCCGGCGATCGTGACGCCCTGGCCGAAGTCGACCGGCGTGGCGCTCGAACCGATCGTGAAGCCCTCGACCTGCAGCTGCTGAACGGTGATCGAGATCGGCGCCGAGGGGCTACGCAGGGGGTGGCGGTTGGGCAGCAGGAGCGTGCGCAGCGTGCGGTCGCCGGCCTGGCGGAAGCGGTGGACGATCGTGTAGTGGCCGTCGGCGCCCACGAAGCCGCCGTCGACCGGCCGCCAGCGGTCGCCGTCGAGGCCGACCTGCCGCTGCAGCAGGATGCGATTGCCAGCGTTCGCCGGCGTGACCGTGCCGGTGAACGCGATCGGCGACGCGGTCGTGAGATCGCCGCTGGGCTGGTCGAGCGAGACCGTCGCGGCGATGCGCACGGGCTGGTCGTGTCGATGGAAGCGTGCGGACGCCGCCGTGGGCAGCGCGAGTGCGAGCGCGGCGGCCAAGACGATGAGCAAGACGATGCGGGGACGCAAGCGATCCTCCAGTGCAGGCATGGGTGGTGGTGGATGACCCTCCGACAGCTCCTCCGAAGTGCTGTCGCATGCCGGCCGGCAGGGGTGTTGACGCCTGCTTGAACACGGGCTTCCCACGCGAGTTGCGGAGGTAGACTCGGCTCCAATGGACCCGTTTCTCGCGATCGTGCTGGGCTCCATCGCGCTGGCGCTCGTCGCGTTCGTCGTCATCGGCATCCTCAACACGCCCGGGACGGGCTCCGAGCAGCTCGGCTGGAGAACGACGCACGAGCACGACCGCACGCAGGCGGTGCGCGAGGCCGAGGATCTCGAGCAGATGCTGGAGGCCGCGAACGTGCGCCGACGGGCGCGCGGGGAGGCTGAGCTGACGGTCGACGGGCTGCTCGAAGACGAGGACGTGCGCCGCGGCATGATGTGACCGGCTCGGGTTGAACCCGGCCGTCGCTGTCAGCACCGAGCGACTACGCTCCCGCGCGTGGCGCGTGTGCTCATCGTTGGCTGTGGCTGTCGCGGGCAGGCGCTCGCGCGAGCATTGCGTGCGCAGGGCCACGCCGTGCGGGGGACGACGCGCTCGGAGGAGCGGCGTGCCGAGATCGAGGCGGCCGGCGCCGAGGTGTGGGTCGGCGATCCCGACCGCATCGCGACGATCAGCTACGCGCTCGCCGACGTGACGATCCTCTGCTGGCTGATGGGCTCCGCCGAGGGGCCGGAGGAGAAGATCGCGGCGCTGCACGGCTCGCGGTTGAGAATGCTGCTGGAGCGCTCGATCGACACGACCGTGCGGGGGTTGCTGTACGAGGCGGCCGGGACCGTCGATTCGGCGCTGCTCGGGGAGGGCGCCGAGACGGTGCGCGCCGCGTGCAGCTACTCCGAGATCCCGCACGCGCTGCTCGACGTCGACCCCGCCGATCACGAGGCCTGGCTCGCCGCCGCGCTCGGCGCGGTTGACGAGCTGCTCGCCTTCCAGCGCGCCTGAGCGCGCTCTTAGGACCGCCGCCGCTCGGCGAGTGTCCCGATGCGCTCGAGCAGGTCGCCGAGGATGCGGGCGGTGGCGCCCCAGATGAGGTGGTCGCCGACGACGTAGGTGTCCGTCTCGAACGTGAAGCCGCGGCGTGTCATCGGGCGTTTCGCGTAGCCGCTGATGAGCGCGTGGAGCGGCAGCTCGAGCACGAGCTCGACCTCGTTCGGGCTCGGCTTCCAGGGGATCGGGTCGATCAGGCCGACGTGCGGGTAGATGAGGTAACCGGTCACGAACGTGCTGACTGGCTGGAGCGTGCCGAGCAAATCGACGTCGTCGACGGCGAGGCCGATCTCCTCCTCCGCCTCGCGCAGCGCAGTCGTCTGCAGCTCCTCATCGGGATGGTCGCGCCGGCCGCCGGGGAACGAGATCTCGCCGGGGTGGCGGCGCAGGTCCTCCCGGCGCTTTGTGAAGACGGCGTGCAGCTCGTTGTCGCGCACGTAGAGCGGGACGAGCACGGCCGCCTCGGTCTCGCCTCTGAGCAGGGCCGGCGACGGTGCCTGCGCTTGTGCGGCTGCCGCGAGGCGCTCGCGCAGCTCCTCGCGGATCGTCGTCACGCCGCTGCGCTCAGCCGACGAGCTCGATGCGCTCGTCGAACATGACCTCGCCGTCGAGTGTGCGGTGGATCGGGCACTTCGCCGCGATCACCGACAGGCGTTCGACCTGCTCGCTGGTGAGGTTTCTGGGAAGGCGCAGGAGCAGCTTGAAGCGGGTGGGAGCGCCGCGCTCGGCGGGTACGTACTCGGCCTCGACCTCTATGCCGCCGATATCCCAGCCCTTGCGCTTGGCGTACATCTCGATCGTGATCGCCGTGCACGAGGCGAGGCTCGCCGCGAGCAGCTCCTGCGGATTGGGGGCCTCGTCCTCGCCGCCGACGTCGCGGCCCTCATCAGCCGAGAGCCGGTGATCGCGCACGTCGATCTCGTGCGTGTACGTGCCGGTCCGTCGGGCGGTCGCCTTCATCATCGTGTGTGCTCCGGAGGGTGCAGGGTGGTGCTGCTGTGCTGGTGGGCGCGCCCATCGTAGCGAGGCCATGCGCGATGGGGACGCGGGCTGGACGGCGTGGATGCGGCGGATGACGTATACGTCCGGGCGTCGGACTCGCGGGCCCCGGTTAGCCGGGGACGCGGTGAAAGCTCGGCTCGATCGCGATCTCGGTCGTGAGGCTGTTGGCGATGAAGCAGTGGCGGTGGGCGGTCTCGACGAGCTGCATCAGGCGGGCGCCGTCGGGCGCGTCGCCTCTCAGGGTGATGCTCGGCCTGAGGACGATGCGGGTGATGCGCATCGGCCGGTCTTCCTCAGGCATCACGCCCTCGGCGTCGTCCTCGTAGGCGGTGACGTCGATGCGGGAACGGGCGGCGACGGCGAGGAAGGACAGCATCTGGCAGGAGCTGGCGGCGAGCACGAGCAGCTGCTCAGGGTTCAGCTTCGCCGGGTCGCCGCCGAAGGCGGGGTCGGAGGAGGGGGAGGGGCGGCTCCGGCGGGTGGCTCCCCTCGGGCGCGCACGTCGCTTCGTGCGCGCGCGAGTAGTGGTCGTAGCCCTCGGCGGTGGAGCCGGCCCAGGTGAGCTGGGCCGTGTAGCGGTGCGTGGCGTTCTGGGGCGTCACGCCTCGATGTCGACCGCTTCGCCGATCGGGATCCAGCGGAAGCGGTCTTTGAGGTCGGGTGGTGCGGCGGCCAGCGTCTGCTCGACGGTGCCGCGCCTCTCGCGGAAGTGCTTCCAACCCTCGTAGTGGATCGGGATGGCGGTGTGGGGCTTCGTGAGGCGCGTGAGCTCGAGCGCGTCCTTCGCGGTCATCGTGTAGTGCAACGGGCCGGAGACCGGGAAGCGGACGCCGCCGAGGTGGAGGATGGCGGTGCCGACTTGGAGGCGGTTTGGGACCTCGCGCACGCCGTCGTAGAGGACGGTGTCGCCGGAGATCCAGACGACGCCGTGCTGCTGGCCGTCCCATCTGAGCGCGAAGCCGATCACGTCGCCGACGATCGGCCGGCTCAGCGGCGGGCCATGGCGGCAGGGCGTGGCGGTGATCTCGATCGGCGTCTTGCCGGGGGCGTCGAGCCTCGTGGTCTGCCAGTCGGCGAGGCCCTGGGCGTTGTTGGCGCCCTTGCCGCTGAGGCGCTTGGCGCCGCTGACGGTGGTGACGACGGTCCCAGCTTGCGGGAGCAGTGCGCGTCCGGCCGGGTCGAGATTGTCGTCGTGGTGGTCGTGGCTCAGCAGGACGGCGTCGATCGGGCCGACGTCGTTGGGCGCGATCGCGGGATCGACCAGCTTGCGAGAGAACGTGCCCCAGCCGAAGCTGTATCTGCGTCCGGCCTTGTCGAACGTGGGATCGGTCAGGATCCGCCACCCGCCGACCTCGATCAGCGCGGTCGGCCCGCCGATGTGCGTGATGCGCATGGTCATGGAGGCGAGCCTAGACAAGCACGCCCGTGCGGGCGGCGGTCGAACCGGCCGACCGTATACTCGAACGGACGGGGCGTAGCGCAGCTTGGTAGCGCGCCTGCTTTGGGAGCAGGAGGTCCCGGGTTCAAATCCCGGCGCCCCGACTGGGGAATCTCGCAGGAAACACCTGCAAATCGGCACTGTCGGACCCGAGCCGGTGTCACACCATACGTCGGGTATCGGCCGAGGGAACAAGCAGGGAACAAGCAGAGTCCTCGGGAACAAGCAGGCGCGTCGTGATCGACGGCGATCTCGCACGCAAGCTCGGCGAGGCCGGCGTCGACCTCGGGGTCATGGGGATCCAGTGGGGCAGACGGCCGGAGCGCCCGCCGGCCTGCTCGGTCACGGACCGCGATCTGCGGCTGCTGAGATTCGTTCACGACTTCGGCTACGTGAGCACGAGCACGCTCGCGGCGATGTTCTGGGGCCGGTACGGGTCGGCGGTGCGCGAGCGCCTGAAGTTGCTGCACGACATCGGCTTGTTGGACAAGCTCCGGCCGCGCGTGGGGCGGACGATGGGCGCGCCCGAATGGGTCTACCGGCTGACGCTGCTCGGCTGGAGAGTGCTCCGCGACCAGGGCGAGCCGGCGGACGCCGAGGCGTTCAGACCGGCGAAGCTCACGTCGATCGCCTACGTCGAGCACGACGTGCAGGTGGCCGCGCTCATGGCACAGATCGCCGCGCGGGCCGCCGAGTTCGTTGGCAGAAGCGGCCCGCTGATCGATGCCGCGCCATTCGAGCTGCTCGGCCCGCGCTTGGGCACGATCGACCCGCGGCGAGAGAGACGCGCGCCCGACGCCTCACCGGCCTCCGACCTCGCCGGCCGCCGCGTCCGTCTCGGTAGAGCGCACCCCGGCGTTCTCAAGCCCGACGCAACCATGATCGGCGTGGATCGCCAAGGTAACCGGACGGCCGTGATGTTCGAGTTCGACCGAACCCGCCGACCGTCTAAGCAGGCCGAGCGCCTGCAGCGCTACGACTGGTTCCTGACGGCGGGGTGGCGGGAGAGCCGGTACGCGTGCCTGGATATTGAGCCGGCGGTCATCTCGGTCTGTGAGAGCAGAACGCTTGCTGTGGCGTTTGCACGAGTGGCGCATCGCTGGCTTTCGGCATCGCTCAGTTCGGGAGCGTCCCCAGCTCTCTGCGTCGGGCGCGAGCAGATCGCGTTTGTGAGCCGCCAGCAGCTCGCTGCTGGCAATGACAGTGTCCTCCAGCTCACTCCAGATCCCCGAACTCTTCGCTTCTTGGAGGAGCGGCTGGCACTCGATCATCTGTTTCTGGGCTCTCGGATCTCACCCCACAGGCGCCCCAGGCCCTAGCAATACGACATTAGGTGGTGGTACGTTTCCAGAGTCATTCCTGGTGTGTTTCGCCGAGCAGCCGATCGCCGATCTTGGCCTTCCGCTCGCGGTAGGGACACGGCCGGGAGCCATATCAGCGCCAGCCGCTACCCCTGCTGGCTCTGAGCGGAAAAAGGAGCAGCTCCGTGAGAACCACGGGTGAAGCGGCCGACCAAGGCCGTGGTCTTCCGATGCGCGTCGGGAACCTTGGGTTCCTGATCGACAAGCTCGGGAGAGATGCCGGGCCTTTGCAGTTCCTTCGAGAGTTGACCCAGAATTCTCTGCAGGCCATCGGCGCAACCCCAGCGAGATCTGGTCGCGTGTTGTGGGATGTCGATTGGAATCGGCACACGCTGACCGAAGGGCGCGTCTACAAGCTCGCGTGCATCGATACGGGAATCGGAATGACCGGTCCCGAGATGATCGAGTACATCAACCAGTTCTCGGCATCAATGCACGAGCAGGACTACGACAAGAACTTCGGCATCGGCGCGAAGATCGCTGCGGCGACGAAGAACCCGGCCGGTCTTGTCTACCTCTCCTGGAAGGACGGAAAGGGGGCGATGACGCACTTGTGGCGCAACCCCGAAACGCGCCAGTACGAGCTGCAGCCCTTCGACCTTCCGAACGGAGACGTCCAGTACTGGCTCCCAATCTCGAACGAGATCAAGCCAGACGAGATTGAGCAGCACGGCACGATGGTCGTTCTCCTCGGAGACAGCGAGACTGGAAACACGCTCGACGCTCCGGCGAGTGCCGCGTCGCCCTCGCGCTGGATCGGTCGTCATCTGAACACCCGCTACTACGAGTTCCCTCCGGGGATCGAGGTCCGCGCGCGCGAGGGCTGGACGTTCCCTCGGAGTGATCGCGACCGGAACACCACGCGCGAGGTCACGGGCCAACGGCCCTACCTCGCGAAGCATGCGCAGTCATCGGGAACTGTCGCACTCGATGCTCTCGAATCAGGATGCAGAGCGCTGGCTCACTGGTGGATCCTCAGAAATGAGAGCGCTCTCGACTCGAACTCGGGGTTCATCGCGTCGAGTGGCCACACGGCGGCGCTCTATCAGCGTGAGCTGTACGAGATGGCAACGGGCCGCGCCGGTGTTGCTCGTCTGCAGTTGTTCGGCGTGATCTTCGGATACAAGCGCGTGGTCATCTACGTCGAGCCTCTCAACCATGCTGGTGCCGATGTCTTGCCAGACACGGCTCGGCAGCGGCTGCTCTACCAGGACGCATCGCTCCCGTGGGAGGAGTGGGCGGCGGAATTCCGGGCGCCGGCAAAGATGCCCTCCGAGATCATCGATCTGATGCACGAGGTCACTCGTGACAGCGACAGCTCAGAGGACATGGATGCGATCAAGGAGCGCCTGAAGCGCGTTAGCGATCTGCTCCGCCTCAGCCGGTACCGCCCGGTACGTTCGGGTGATCTGACCGCGAGTGACGAGACGATTGGGGGCACTGCGAGGGACGGCAGCAGTAGACGATCCGGGACCGGTGGGGCCGGCGGCGGCCGGGGTGGTCGAGGTGGAGACCTGTATGCGCTTTGGGTCGATCCAGAGGGAGTCGCGGCCGAGGAAATTCAGGTCGACAACTTGCCTGACGTCAAGTGGGTGAGCGTGAGAGACGGAACCCGAACGCCCCCATTCCTCGAGGACCGAGCGGCGAAGTTCCTGCCCGAGCTGAATCTCCTGCAGATCAACGGCGACTTTCGAGGATTTACCGACATGGTCGAGCGCTGGTACGAGAGATACGGCGAGCAGCCCGCGACGCTTCCTGTGATCGTCCATGTTGTACGAGAGTGGTTTCAGCAGGGACTGATCGAGACGGTGCTTGGTACCCAGAGTCTTCAAGGGTCTCGCGAGTGGAACCCCGACGACATTGCCAAGGCTCTCTCAGAGGAGGCGCTCACGGCGAGCGTCATGCAGCGGTACCACGTGGACAACAGCATCAGCCGCGCCCTCGGCTCGAAGCTTGGAACCCTCAAGGAGCGGTTCGCGGCCTGAGTCAGAACAACCGTTGACCCCGGCGCCGGGTCCGACTCTCTGCAAGGTCGGACCCGTGTGAACCTTGCTGTGTCCCTCGCTCCCCGCCAGATCGCCCGTCTCATCGGCGGTCGAGGAAGGGGGTCACGGCTGATTCCGCTTCGCTTCACACCCGTGACCCCCTTCCTCGACCAACACCACAAGATGTGGGTTGGGCCAGATGAGACGGAGCAGAAGGCTGGCGGGGAGCGAGGGGCACAGCGAGTGGCTGGGGACTGGGCGAGGTGCGGAGCAGCGGGTGAGCTGGTTCGGGAAGGCGAGGTGTGGGTGTACGAGGGGGCTCAGGGAAGATGGCGGCGAGCGGGCAGGACCAGGGACGACAGGCGGTTGCGGAGATTCGTTGCAAACGCGTGTTGGAATGCCGCAGATGACTGCGTAGCGTCGGCGGGACTTCTACAGATAGAGGCCCGACGGGTGGTTGCACACCCGCCGGGCCGTGCACAGGAGGGTGTAGCTCCCATGCAGAAGCAGCGTATCCCGCGCGAGCCGCGTTCGGCAGCGCACGGGACCCTCGGCAGAGCAGTCCGTGAGCAGCGCGCCCGGTTCGACCTCTCGCAAGAGGCACTCGCGTTCCAGGCCGGCCTGCATCGCAACTACGTCGGCGCGATCGAGCGCGGCGAGATCAACCCGACGTTCTCGACGCTGATGAGACTCGCGCGCGGCATCGGCATCGCGCTCTCAGAGCTGATCCTGCTCTACGAGACGCGCTCAGGGCACGTGCTGCCCGAGCCGCTCGTCGGGGCGCCCGCTCCGAGACGACGCCGCAGATAACACCGACGGCGTCCACGCGACTTGCGGCGCCGGGCATTGAAGGAGGCGGAATCGGTCATCGGTCCCTGCGCTTCTGTTGGGGACCACCGCCAGCCTGGCGCCAACGGGGCCAGACGCTTCCTGCTGTGGAAGGTCGCGCAGCAGGAAGCGCGGTCCGTTGCGGTACTCCGCGGTTGTGCCTCATCCGTGGCCGTTAGGCGTAGTCCTGTGCGGCTGAGGGGGCGAATTCGTGGCCGTTGCGGCCTCTGATGTGCACAGACCCGGATGGCGCGGGTCCTGACCTTCTCTCACGACATGCAATTGGATCTAAATGACGAGGAGCTGGGCACGCTGGCCGCTCGGCTTCACGAGAAGCTCTCGCCGCTGCTGGCGCGGGCGAGCACGTCGCCGTGGATGCAGTTCAAGGAGGCGGTCGCCTACTCGCGCATCCCGGCCGGCACGTTCCGACGTCTGTCGGCGATGGGGTTGATCCCGTCCCACGGGGGGCGCACGAAGCTCTACCACCGCGACGAGATCGACGAAGCGATCCTGTCCGGCCGGGCGTGCCTGACCCCCGACGGCGGGCCGCTGCCCGCGAGCTGATGCCTGCCCGGCACAAGCGCACCAAGGTTGCCGGCGAGCGGAGCTTGTACCTCGCCGGCGACGTCTATTGGGCGTGCGCGACGCCGCCCGGTGGCCGCCAAGCTGAGTGGCTCAAGCTCGGGGCGGTCGGTGTCATGGAGGCGCGCCGGCGCCGCGATGACTTCGTCGCGAGGGTGCGGCGTGGCGAGCTTGGGACCGTCACGCGCCGTGCGCGGGTCCGCGAGGTCGCCGAGCTCTACCTGTCCGAGTGCGAGCAGCTGGTCGAGATCGGCGCCCTGGCGCCCAGCACGCTCGACAGCTACCGACTCGGGCTGCGTGGCCACTTCTTGCCCGGCTACGGCAACCGGGCGATCACGTCGCTTCGCGCCGAGGATCTCGTGCGCTGGCACCGCGAGCAGCAGCGCGCGGGCGCCGCGGCGTGGACGATCCGGGCGCGCTGGACGGCGGTCCGCGGGATGCTTGTCTACGCCACCCGGCACCGGCTGATCCCGACCAACCCGGCCGATCTGCTCACGCGGCGCGAGCGGCCGAGCCCCGGCGAATCGCGCGTGCGGTTCCTCAACGAGCACGAGATGCGCGCGCTGCTGGCCGCGACGCCGGAGCGGTTCCGGGCCGCGGTCGCGACGATGCTGTTCACCGGCCTGCGCGCGAGCGAGGCCCTTGGGCTGGTGTGGGGCGATGTCGACTTCACGAAGCGCCGCGTGCTCGTGCGTCACCAGATGGGCCGCAGAGGGCAGCGCACGAGACTCAAGACCAAGGGCGCCGCGCGCGAGGTCATCCTGATCGCGCGCCTGGCGGTGATCCTTGAGGAGCACCGCCGCACGTCGCGCTGGTCGACGCCGGACGATCTCGTCTTCACGAGCACCGTGGGCACGTCGATGACCTACCGGCGCCTCTCGCAGGCGGTCAAGAAGGCCACGACCGACGCGGGCCTGCGTGGCGTCTCGGCCCACGTGCTGCGCCACACCTTCGCGAGCATCCTCATCTACCAGGGCCGCGATGTCGCGTTCGTCGCGCGCCAGCTCGGCCACACCACACCCAGCACCACCTGGGACAGCTACGTCCACCTCTTCAACGAGGCCAAGCAGGCCGACGAAGCCCGCGACCAACTCGACGCCGAGTTCGGACCCGTCCTCGACGGCGAGGCAGTCATCCGCAGACCGCTCGCGCGGCCCGATGACGGCGAGCCGATGCCGGCGGCCGACCGGCTGGCGCTGCTGCGCGACCGCGGCGGCCTGAACGCCCGCGACGTCGCCGCTCTGCTCGACGCCACACCGCAGACCCTCTCGCGCTGGCAGACCGGCAAGGGCGAGCCGGCCGGCAGACTCTCAGCCCGCCTGGGTGTGCTCGAGGCGGTCGTCGACGAGCTGGCGGCCTTCTACCCGTCGCACCGCGTGCACGACTGGATCTTCAACTCGCACCGCCTCCTTGGCCACGCGAAGCCTGCAGAGCGCATCCAGGCCGGCAGAGGAGACGAGGTGCTTGCCGTCATCGCAAAGCTGCGCGACGGGGCCTTTGGGTGAGACACGAGCGCATGACCCGTCAGCAACAGCGCTTCCCCCTCGATGCCAAACCTGTGGGAGCCGATCCGACCACCGCATCCGACGCTCCATCACAAAAGACCTGCAGAGTGCAGGCTTTTCGCGTCTGCATTAGGCTCTGCACGGAAGGTCGCGTCCCGAATCGGTCCGACATTGTCGGTCCGGAGCTTCGCTCCACCGATTCGGGACGCGACCTTCCACAGAGCTTCGATTTGGGATTGGCTGCTCCGGTCGATACTCTCGTCTGTAGAGGTATCTCATGGCTTTGCTCGATCACACCCCAAAGGGCGCCACACGCGTCACCGGCGAGAGCTTTGCCGCTGCGCTCAAGGACCCCGCAGCCAAGCAGCTGGTGGAGGAGAGCGTCGCGTACTTCGAGAAGCTGCAAGCGGAGGGGCGGGACCACTCGGTGCCGCCGTTCGTTCGCAGCAAGCGCGGCTAGCCTCGATCGATTGGCCCGTAATACGGGCCAAACAGCGGCAGATACAGACGGCGCAGCCCAGCGCCGACTTCACGCTCGCTGCGAGCGAACCCACGCCGTCGCCACATCTCCTGCGTCTTGGCATCCGCAGGGTCGAGCGTCAATGCCAGGTTGCCTTGAAGGGCGGCGACGTACTTCGCCATCGAGATCGCGTGCTGAATCGCGATCATCCCGACGCCCGGAGGTGCGCGATGATCGCGTCCGATGACCTCGATGTGAGAGGCGCCGACTGTCCAGTCTCGGGGAGGGCCGAGCGGCACGTGCATGCCCATGGCCTTGAGGTTGTCCGTCGCACCGAGCGACATCTCGCCCGAGGACAGGGCGTAGAACGTCGCGACGTGGCCGTTCACGACCAGGATGCGCGTGATGCAGGCGGCCTGGCGAATGGCCTCGCGAAGGAACCAGCGCGTGACGTCCTCGGCGGCGGTCGCGTTCGTCGAGCCGTCAGCCTCGAAGTCCGTGACTGCCGCCTGCAGGTCGGGTCGCTCCGCGGCGACCTCCCGGTTCCACAGGAACCATTCGGCCCGCTCCATATCGGACTCGCTCAGCTGCCAGGCGACCATGCCAGGCAGCCTATGACCGCGTCCGGCGCGTTCGCGCTGGGTGAGGTCGCGGATTCAAATTCGGGCCTCTCGGAGACCCAAAGGGAACAAGCAGGTAACAAGCAGTTCCGGCAATCGGCGAGAACGGGTGACCACCACTCAGGTGGAAAACGACCGTTCTATGCGGCAACCCAACCAGTCAGAACTGGGATCACAGCCCCCTGTGGGATTTTGGGAGCAGGAGGTCCCGGGTTCAAATCCCGGCGCCCGATGGGGCGAAACCCTCGCTTATGCGGGGGTTTCGTGTTTTGAGGGGTGAAGCGCAGGTGGTAATTGCGCGGTGGGAGTACCAGCCGGAAGTACCAGACGGTGCGGTCGTGGTGGGTCGAGCAGAGCGGCGTAGGAGTGCCGGCCCGCGTGCCGGCGTCAAGAGACGCGATCGGTGTCTCTAGAGGACCTGGTACGCCGCTCGTGTGGCGATCAGGTAGCCGGTCAGCAGAAGCGTTGCGATGCGCAGGCGGCGGTCGCCGCTGAGTGCGGCGAGGGGGAGCAGCCAGATGAGGTACCAGGCGACGAGCCAGGCGGTGCTGAGCAGCAGCGCGAGCGTGGCCCAGCCGGCGGCGGCGATCCAGTCGATCCGGCAGCGCCACGTCCTCCACAGCAACGGGACCACCACCATGACGAACGCGATCCCGAACAGGGCACGCAACGCCGGTGGGATCGCGTCGAATCCGAGCAGGCCGGCGAGGCGGCGCGGGACGCTGTTGGTGGCGACGAGTTGCTGCTGCTGGTCGATCTGTGTCGCGAACGCGAACGCGTCGCGGCCGAACGCAGCGAGCGCCACGACGAGGAGCGCGCTTGCTCCGGCGCAGGCGCCGGCGATCGCTGGGCGGCGGGGCCGTGCGCCGAGCACGAGGAAGGGCAGCAGCAGCGCGGCCGGCGCTTTGACGCCGATCGCGAGCGCACCGGCGAGTCCGCCCGCTGCTGGACGCTGCTCGACTACGAGGAGAATCGCGGCGAGCGCGAGCGCCAGCAGCAGGAAGTCGTTGTGCGCGCCGCCAACACCGAACGCGAGCAGCGCTGGGTTGAGGCCGACAAACGCGAGCGCGACGGTGGGGTTCTGGCCGCGTCGTGTCGCAATCCGCCATACGAGCGCGAGGCAGCCGAGGCTCAGCAGCGCCGCCGTGACCTTGCATGCCCACAGCGCTACGGGGGTGCTCAGCCAGGCGAGCGGGAGGCTAAGCACGGTGAACAGCGGTCCGTAGGGCGTGGCGATGTCGTGCCAGCCGACGAAGCGCGCGACCGGCTCGTGCGGCGCTGCCGCGGCCCCGTGCACGTAGGGGTTGAGGTCGTGCGCGACTGCGAGGCGGGCGTAGTCGATGTAGCCGAAGACGTCGGCGGAGAGCAGCGGCGGCGCGAGCAAGAACACAACGTGCAGCAGCAGGACGGCTGCGATCACGAGCCGTGCGGGCAGCATGCGCACGCACGCGAGTGCGACGAGGTAGCAGAGCAGCATCGCGGCGAGCAGCTGCGCGCCGCGCGGCGGGAGGATCACGAGGTCGGCGCCGTGCAGCGGCCCGGCGAGCCAGTCCGGGAAGGCGTGCTCGCTGGCGGGGACGAAGTACAGCCGCCGGCGGGCGGCGGCGCCGGTCGCGAGCAGCGCGCTCGCGATGATCAGGCCGGCGACCGCGACGGTGCCGAGGAGCTGACGTGACGGTGCGTGCCAGCGTGCGCGTGCCGCGTCGCAGCTCGTGGTGGTGCGTCTGAGCGAGGATGTCAGCGAGGCCACGGCTTCGCGCGCCGGCAGGGATCATCGCAGCGCGCCGACCGGCAGCGGGCGCGCAACCGGCGGGCGATGCGTGCCTCAGCTGTCTTCTTGAACAGCAGGTCGGGCGGGTGGGGTCTGGTGGTGCTCGTGATGCTCATGGTGGTGGACCGGGTGCAGAGTCATATCGGCCATGACCAGCTCCTCCGGCGTCTGGTCGCGCTTCGTGATCGACAGGAACACGACCAGCGCGAGGATCGCGCCGAGGAAGATGTAGCTCGTCTTCGTCGTGCCGAGCCCGAGTCCGCCGTAGTTGGGGTCTCTTTGAGACATGAAGTCGCCGATCGAGGCGCCGAGCGGCCGGGTCAGGATGTACGCGAGCCAGAACGCCAGGATCGCGTTGAGCTTGAACGCGAAGTGTGCGATGGCGACGAGTGCGATCGCGCCGCCGAAGATCGTGATCGAGACCGCGTAGCCGAGGCTCGCCTTCTCCGCGACGAGGTCGCCGGCGGCCGTGCCGAGCGCGAACGTGAAGAGGATCGCCAGCCAGTAGAACGCCTCGCGGCGCGTCGTTACGATCGAGTGGATCGAGAGCGTGCGCTCGAACGCGTACCAAACCGCGAACACGACCGCGAGGATCGCCGCGAAGACCGGCGTGCTCGTCGTCAGCGGCACGTTGTAGCGGTCGGTCATGTTGTCCGTGATGAGCGTCCCGAAGACGCTGATCACCACCACCGCCGACCAGTAGACCGTCGGCACGTAGCGGCGCAGCCGGAACTGCACGGCCAGCAGCACGACGAGCAGCGCGCCCGCCACGTACGTCGTCTTCGTGAGGCCAAAGCCGAGCGTGTCGTTGAGATAGTCGGCGGCCGTCTCCCCGACCGTCGTGCAGAGGATCTTGATGATCCAGAACCAGAGGGTTACCTCGGGGACCTTGTTCAGCATCCGGCGGCCGAGCGAACGGCCCGATGCTTCAGTGATCGCGCTCATGCCGGCGAGTGTGGGCGAGCGCACCTGACTGCCGCCTGAACGGCGCGCTGTCAGCGCCGTGCTCGCCACCGCGGCCTACGAGCTGCGGGTGCTGCGGGCGACGGCGAGCGTGAGCACGGCAATCGTGCCGGCGAGCAGGAGCAGGCCGCCGATGCTGTGCCAGAGGTCCGGCGCCACCTCGCGCAGCGCGGCGCTGGCGAGCAGCATCACGGCGACGCCGAGCGGCAGTATCCACGTCTCGCCGAGCACAAGCAGGCGCAGTCCGCGCAGGATCGTGAGGACCCTCATGCCCGCATTGCCGGTTGCCGCGGACGGAGCCCACGGATTTGCAGTTGCGTGACGAGCACGAGCACGGCCGCGAGGTACGCGAGCGCCGCATCACCGCCTGCCCACTCGACCCCGAGTCCCTCGCCTGCGAAGAAGACGCCGAGCGTTGTGAGCACCACGCCGACGCCGTACTTCAGCTCCGTCTCCGGTACGCGCGCGAGCGGCCGGTGCAGCGCCACGCCCGCCGCCGCGACCGCGAGCGTGGCGAGCAGCGCTCCCGTGATCGCCGGCGCTGCTCCCGCCGGCCGCGCCGCGAGCGCGCTCACGATCACGACGATCTCGACGCCCTCCAGCAGCACGCCTTTGAACGCGACGAGACGCGCGGCCCAGTCGACGTCTCCCGCGCCGGCGAGCGGGAGCTCGTCGAGCTGCTCGCGCGTCTCCTCGAACTCGGCGGCGGCGGAGGAGCGTCCGCGGCGTCCGGCGAGCCGCAGCACCCCCTTTCGCAGCCACTCGAGCCCGAACAGCAGCAGCAGCGTGCCGATCGTCAGCCGCAGCGTGTCAAGCGCCAGGCTTGCCAGCAGCGGGCCGAGCGCGACCGCCAGCAGCGCGCACGCCAGTGCGCCCGCCGCTGCGCCCCATACCGCGTCACGCCAGCGCCGCGAGGCGCCGACCGCGAGCACGATCGCCAGCGCCTCGAGCAGCTCGACGGTGACCGCGACGCCCGCGGCAAGGGCGGTGAGGACGGCGTCCATCTCGACAGAACAGCAGACCCGCGCGCCGTGCGCCTACGCGTGCGCGCTCACAGCACGAAGGCCAGTGTGCACAGCAGGCCAGCGGCGATGCAGTAGACCCCGAACGGTGTCAGGCGGTTGGTCTCGAAGAAGCGCAGCAGGAACTTCACTGCGAGGAACGTCGTCAGCGCGGCGGCGAGTGCGCCGACGAGTGCGGGGCCGCGTACGCCGTCGCCGGCCGGCCCGAACAGGTCGGGCAGCTTGAGCACCGCGGCGGCGCCGATGATCGGCGTGGCGAGCAGGAAGCTGTAGCGGGCGGCGTCCTCGTTGGAGAGCCCGGCGAGCAGCCCGCCGCCCATCGTGATCCCCGAGCGGGAGATGCCGGGGATCAGCGCGGCCGCTTGCGCGGTCCCTATTCCGATCGCCTGGCGCCAGCTGAGCGTCTGCGCGATGTGCGCGTCATGGTCGCCGAGCGCGTCGCCGGGCACGGGTGCGCGCTTGCGCCAGCGCTCGAAGACGAGCAGCAGCACGCCGTTGACGATCAGGAACGCGGCTGCGGAGGCGGGGGAGGCGAACAGCGTGCGCAGCTTGTGCTCGAGCGCCAGCCCGAGCAGCCCGGCGGGGATTGTGCCTACGATCAGCAGCCAGCCGAGGCGGGCGTCGACGTCGTCGCGGCCGAGCTCGCGGTCGCGCACCGAGCGGCCGATGCCCCGCAGGATCCGCACCCAGTCTTTGAGGAAGAAGAAGAACAAGACGATCGCGGTCGCGAGGTGCGTGGCGACGAGGAACGTGAGGAAGTAGTCGTCGTTCTGGTGGATGTCCCAGCCGAACAGGCGCGGCACGATCACGGCGTGGCCGAGGCTGGAGACCGGGAACGGCTCCGCGGCGCCCTGCAGGAGCCCGAGCACGAGCGCCTGGACGTAGCTGATCGGTTCGTGCATGAGGGGCGTTGCGGGAAGCGGGCGGGCAAGACGACGGCGGGGCCGGCACGATCGCATCGGGGACCTGAACGAAACGTGAACGCGTGCGTAGACGCGCGCGCCCGCGTCACGGCAAGGCGCGATGATCGTCGGATGCAGGCAGAGCGGATTGGGTTGTGCGAGGACGACGGCGACCTGCGCCTGGTGCTCACGCGGGCGCTGCGCGCCGAGGGGTTCGAGGTGCGCGCGACGATGACCGGCCACGAGGCCGTCGAGGCGTTCTCCACGGCGCCACCGGACCTGTTGGTGCTCGACATCGGCCTGCCCGACGCGGACGGTCGCGACGTGTGCCAGGCGCTGCGCTCGCACGGCGTGCAGGTGCCGGTCCTGTTCTTGACGGCGCGTGATGCGCTGCCTGACCGTCTCTCAGGCTTCCATGCGGGCGGCGACGACTATCTGACGAAGCCGTTCGCGCTCGCGGAGCTGATCGTGCGTGTGCAGGCGCTGCTGCGCCGTGCCGGTGTCGCGGACGCGCCGGTCGAGCTGGGCGAGGGGCTGCGGCTCGACCCCGCGGCGCACGCGCTGTGCGCGCAGGAGCGGTCGGAGTCGTTGACGCCGACCGAGTTCCGCATCCTCGCCGCCCTGGCTGCGAGAGCGGGCGACGTCGTGCGCCGCGCCGAGCTGACCGCGGCCGCGTGGCCGCAGGGTGCGATCGTGCACGCGAACACGCTCGACACCTACATCGGCCGGCTGCGGCGCAAGCTCGAGGTGGTCGAGAGCACGCAGGGGATCGAGACGGTCCGCGGCGTCGGCTACGCGCTGCGATGAGCCGCCTCGACCTGCGCGACCGCGTCACACTCGCGACCGCGCTCGTGCTCTCCCTGGGCCTCGCGGTCCTGACGCTCGGTGGGCACCTGCTGCTCGCCCATCAGCTCAAGAACGACGTCTCCGCGCGCCTGCGCGAACGCGCCGACGCCCAGCTCGCGCTGGTCAGTGTCGTCAACGGCCGTGTGGTCGTCCACGACGCCGCCGGCGACGGCGCGCTCGACGAGCAGTCGTGGGTCTTCGTCGACGGCGGGATCGTGCGCCGACCGGTCGCGTCACCCAGAGTGCAGCGCGCCGCCGACGCGCTCGCGCACGTGGCCGGCCCGACGGAGCGCTCGCTCGGCGAGCAGGTGCGGCTGCGCGCGGAGCCGGCGTATGCGCCCGACTCCAGACGCCGGATCGGGACGGTCGTCGTCGGCGCCTCGCTCGTCCCCTACGAGCACACCGAGCGAATCGCGCTGCTCGCGAACCTGCTGCTCGACGCGTTCGTGCTCGCCGCCGGCGCGCTGCTCGCGCGCCGCGCGGTCGGTAAGGCGCTGCAGCCGGTCGCGCAGATGACGCGCCGCGCCGCCGACTGGAGTGAGCACGACGTCGACCGCCGCTTTGATCTCGGCCCGCCGCGCGACGAGCTGACGGCCCTCTCGGCGACGCTCGATGGCCTGCTCGCCCGGATCGCCGCGAGCCTGCGCCACGAGCAGCGTTTCTCGGCGGAGATGGCGCATGAGCTGCGCACCCCCTTGAGCGGCGTGCGCGGCGAGGCCGAGCTGATGCTGCGCGAACCCGGCCTCAGCGATGACGCACGTGCAGGGCTGGGGCGGATCCTGCGCGGCACCGAGCGCATGCAGAGCGTGATCGAGACGCTGCTCACCGTCGCGCGCCGCGACGGTGAGCCCGGCCGCGGTGCATCCGACGCGCGCGCCGGCGCGGCCCGTGCCGTCGAGGCGCAGCAGACCTCCGCGCAGCGCGCGGGGATCACGCTCGCGTACCTCCCGTCGGCGAGCGCGCTGCGCGTCAGCGCCGACGAGGACTCCGTCGCGCAGGCGCTCGGACCGCTGCTGGAGAACGCGGTCCGGCACGCATCCACGCGTGTCACCGTCGCACTCGAGCGCGAGAACGGCCACGTCGACATCTCGGTGCAGGACGACGGTCCCGGCTTCGGCGACGCCGATCCCGACGCGCTGTTCGAGCCCGGCACGAGCAGCGTTGGCGGCGCCGGGCTCGGCCTGCCGCTTGCGCGGCGCGTCGCGCGCGCCTGCGGCGGCGAGGTGAGCGCGGAGGCCACAGGCGCCGGCGGCCGGTTCGTGCTGCGGCTGCCCGGCTTCTCGTAGAAGCGAAGGGCCGCGCGGCCGTCAGCGCGACACGCTGATCAGCTTGAACTCCTCGTGGGGTCCCTTCACGACGCGCTCCGCGATCTCGCCGACCCCCGCCGCGTACCGCTTGCGCTCGACCTGGCCGCGGTCGAGCGGGCTGCGCTCGTTCGTCACCAGCAGGTCGCTGAACACGCCGAAGGGCACGGTCAGTCTGCCGTGAAGGCTGGCGACGCGGGCGCGGTCGAGCGCGTGACCGGGGTAGAACTCCTGGCGATAGGCGTCGCCGGGCCGCGGGTGCGCCGGCATGATGACTCCGGGTTGGGCTCCGTTGACGCCGCCCTTCCATGAGTCGCTCGCCTTCACGAAGCGGCCGTGCCGCAGCTCGAACGCGTCCTCGCCCATGTACCAGACGTTGCCCTGGCGATCCTGCGCGTACCAGTCGTCGGTCCGCTCGATGGCGTGACCGTGCTCGGAGACGACGTCGCGCACGACCGTGCAGCGCACGCCGAGGATCCGCGTGGTGCGGTGCAGGACGACCTGCCTGTCCACCTGGCGCGTCGAGCCGCGCACGCCGTCGAAGCGGATCCGCATGCCAGGTGTGTATGTGAGGTAGGGGTTGTCGATCCGCGCTGCGAAGTTCGCCGGATCGATCGTGGGTGTGTAGCGGCCGTGAATCGGGGCCAGCTCGCCCGGAGGCTGAGCTCTCGACCCGGCCGCGGAGTCGCCGGCGACGGACAGCGCGATCGCCGCCGTGATCGCCGCCGCGGATGCGAGTGCTGCGAGTCGACCGCTCATCGTGATGCTCCTTTCACCAGGCGTCCATCCGGTGTAGCGCATGCTGATGAGACGACGATGAGGCCGTCGGAGCGCTGCGTGTCTCATCGCCGTCTCATTCGGTCGGCGTAGACCGGTCGGGTCCTCACAACCGACAACCCGGAGGCATGACGATGAAGCTGGGACGCAGAGTGGCGATCGGCACCGGCGCGGCGCTCGCGCTGGCGGCCGGTGGGACCGGCGTTGCCGTGGCGCTCTCCAACGGCGCCGACGACGGCGCCGGCAAGCCGGTGCCGGCTGCCGCGGCCGCGCAGGCGAAGGCGGCCGCACTGAAGGTGACCGGAGGCGGCACGGTCACGGCGCTCGAGATCGACGGCGAGCACGGCGCGACCTACGAGGTCGAGGTCACCACCCCGACCGGGAGATCCGTCGATGTGCGCCTCGACGGCGCGTTCGCGCTCGTCGGCCAGCCCGAGCCCAACGGCGACGGCGCCGAGCGAGGGAATGCGAACGAGCACGGGGACCAGGCCGGCGCATCGGACCCCGCTGACCAGCCCGGCGGTGCCGAGCACGGCGAGCAGGCCGATTGACGCTCGCGAGCTGATCACGCGGCCTAGCCTTCACGTGTGAGCCGCGTCCCGATCCGGCTGCGTGTCACCGGCGCGTTCGTGCTGGTGATGGCGGCAGTGCTCGTCGCCGTCGGCCTGTTCGTCGACGCGCGCGTGCGCAGCGAGCGCACGCGCGCGCTCGACGCCGAGCTGCGCACCCACGTCGCGCGGGCGGACGCGGCGTCGGTGCGCGCCGAGGACGACGACCGCGCACAGTTGCTCGACGCGCGGGGCGGCGTGCTCGTCGCGTCGTCCGAAGCCGGCCGCGCACCGCTGATCGGCGGTGCCGACGCGCGGCGGCTGCTGCACGCCCCCGACGACGACGGCGCGCCGGCCGTGTTCGTGAGCCGCGCGGTCGTCGGTGGGGAGTCGCTGCGGCTCGTCGCGCAGCGCACCCCTGACGGGCACGTCGCCGTCGTCGCGCGCTCGCTGGACGATCTCAACGACCAGCTCGCCGCGCTGCGTGCCACGCTCGTCGTCGGCGGGCTCGTCGCGCTCGCGCTCGCGGGGGTCGCCGCCTACGCGGCCGTCGCCGCCGCGCTGCGGCCAGTCGAGCGGATGCGCGCGCGGGCCGAGGAGATCTCCAGCCACGACGCGGACGCGCGCCTGCCGGTGCCGCCCGCGCGCGACGAGATCCGCCGCCTCGGCGAGACGCTCAACGCGACGCTCGGGCGGTTGCACGCCGCGCTCGTGCGCGAGCGGCGCTTCGTCGCCGACGCCGCCCACGAGCTGCGCACGCCGCTGTCGATCATGAAGGCGGAGCTGGAGCTGGCCGCGCGACCGGCTCGTACCCCCGACGAGCTGCGCGCGACGGTCATCTCGGCCAGCGAGGAGACCGAGCGGCTCACGCGGCTGGCCGAGGACCTGCTCGTGCTCGCGCGTGCAGACGACGACGGCGTGCCGCTGCGCGCCGAGCGCCTCGACCCCGGCGAGCTGCTGCAGGCGGTTGCTGTGCGCTTCGCGCCGCGGGCGCAAGCAGCCGGACGCGCGCTCGAGATCGACGCGCCGACAGGCCTCGCGTTCTACGGCGACGGGCTGCGGCTGGAGCAGGCGCTCGCCAACCTGCTCGAGAACGCACTCGTGCACGGCGCCGGCACGATCCACCTGACCGCGAGGACGCGCGGCGACCGCGTCCGGCTCGGGGTTCGCGACGAGGGCCCCGGCCTGGCGCCCGCGTTCGCGGTCCACGCCTTCGAGCGCTTCACGCGCGCGGACTCGGCGCGCCGGCGCGGCGGCGCCGGCCTCGGGCTTGCGATCGTCGCGGCGATCGCCCAAGCGCACGGCGGCGAGGCCGGCAGCGGCCCGGACACCGCCGAGGTCTGGATCGAGCTGCCGGCCGAGCGGATGGTCGGAGAGCAGCCCGGGGGAGATCGCTGATCGTGCGCGTGCTGGTGGTCGAGGACGAGCCGAAGCTGCGCGCCGCGATCCGTCGGGGCTTGAGCGAGGACGGGATCGTCTGCGACGTCGCCGAGCGCGGCGAGGACGCGCTGTGGATGGCCGGCTCCTCCCCCTACGACGCGATCGTGCTCGACGTGATGCTGCCGGGCATCGACGGCTTCGAGACCTGCCGCCGCCTGCGTGCCGACGGCGTCTGGGCACCGATCGCGATGCTGACCGCCCGCGACGCCGTCGCCGACCGCATCGCCGGGCTCGACACCGGCGCCGACGACTACGTGACCAAGCCGTTCTCGCTCGCCGAGCTGTGCGCGCGGCTGCGCGCGCTCGCACGCCGCGGACCGGTTGAGCGCCCGACCGTGCTGCGCGCCGGCGGCCTCGCAGTCGACCCGGCGAGTCGCCGCGTCGCTCGCGGCGAGACGCCGATCGCGCTCTCCGCGCGCGAGTACGCACTGCTGGAGGCGTTCATGCGCCGTCCCGATCAGGTGCTCGCGCGCCACGAGCTGCTCGACCTCGTGTGGGGACAGGAGTACGAGAACCGCTCCAACGTCGTCGACGTCTACGTCCGCTACCTGCGCGAGCGCATCGACCGCCCGTTCGGCACGGACACGATCGAGACCGTGCGCGGCGTCGGCTACCGCCTGCGGACCGAGCCCCCGAGCGACTGAGCGCGCAGCCCGCGGACCGGGGCGCGTTCATGTTGCGGTCAGGTCGGCGATGACACGCTGAGGCGCATGATCCGCAGGCACGGAGCGGTCGCGGCCTGGTGCTGCGTGGCAGGGCTCCTCGGATCCGCGCTCGCCGGGTGCGGCGGTCACAGCCACCAGGGCACGACGGGCGCGCGCATCGCTGCGGTGTCGCACGCGGCGCCTCCCGCCTCGGTTGTTGCGCTGCATGTCGTCGCACGGGTGAGGCTGCCGGCGCCCGTGCAGCTCCCGGGCCTGGCGGTCGCCGGCGGGCGGCTGCTCGCGGCCGGCGGGCTGGACGCCGCGGACGCCTCGGTCGCTGGGGTGGTCGCGGTCGCCGGCACGGGGGTATCCGCGCCGCGTGTCGTCGCGACGCTCCCGCAGGCAGTCCACGACGTTGGTGCGGCGGGGCTGGAGGGGCGCCTGCTCGTCTTCGGCGGCGGCACCGCGAGCGGGCCGACGGCCGCCGTCGAGGCGGTCGGCGCCGGAGGGCGGGTGAGCACAGCCGGGGAGCTGCCGTCGCCCAGCTCGGATCTCGAGGCGGCGCGCATCGGCTCGAACGTGTACCTCGTTGGTGGGTACACCGGAAGCGTGCCGCTGCGCTCCATTCTGGCGTTCGCGCCCGGCCGGTCGGTCCGCACCGTCGGGACGCTCCCGCATCCGCTGCGCTACGCCGCCGTCGCTGCGGTCGGCGGCCGGCTCTTGATCGCGGGAGGCACCGACGGCACGCACGCGCGCTCGGAGATCGTCTCGTTCGATCCCGCCACCGGCCGCGCCCGTGTCGTCGGCGCGTTGCCGGTGCCGTTGGCGCATGCCGCCGGCGCGTCGCTTGGCGGGACGTTCTACGTCCTGGGCGGCCGGGGCGACGGACTCTCCAGCCAACGGCGGGAGATCCTCGCGATCGACCCGCAGAGCGGGCCTGTGCGGTCGGCGGGCCGGCTGCCGGTCGCGCTGTCGGACCTGAGCGCCGCGGCGTTCGGCGGGCGCGTCTGGGTCGTCGGTGGCCGCGACACAGCGGGGACGGTCCAGGACGAGGCGTGGGCGCTGCGGCGATGAGCGACGCGCTCCGCCTGTCCTGCGTCCGCGCGGGCGGCTGTGCGCTCGCCGTCGCGCTGGCCGCGCTCGCGCTGAGCGCCTGCGGCGGCGAGCCCTCCGGCCAGTCGACTGCCACGCGCGCGACGACGAGCCGCACGACACCCGCCAAGCCCGCCGCCCGAGTAGCTGCGACGCCGCGGCCGGGGCGGATCCCGCCGCCGCTCTCGCGCACGAACGTCTACGCCGCCGAGCGACCGGGTCCGCTTGCGGCGGCCGCGGTGCATGCGCGCCGGCTCGTGTACGTGCCGAACTCGGAGTCGGGCACGGTCGACGTGATCTCCCAGCGCAGCGGCCGCATCGTCGAGCGTTTCGCGGTCGGCAGACTGCCGCAGCACGTCACCCCGTCGTGGGAGCTGAGAACGCTGTGGGTCACGAACGACCTCGGCAACAGCCTCACGCCGATCGACCCGCTCACGGGCAGGCCGGGCAGGCCGGTGCGCGTGCTCGACCCGTACAACCTCTACTTCACGGCTGACGGACTGCGCGCGATCGTCGTCGCCGAGGCGCACCGCGAGCTCGACTTCCGCGAGCCGCACACGATGAAGCTGCGGCACGCGCTGCACGTGCCGCAGTGCCCCGGCGTCGACCACATGGACTACACGGCCGATGGCCGCAAGGCGCTCGTCTCGTGCGAGTTCGGCGGGCGTCTGATCGTCGTCGACCTGGTCCACGAGCGCGTGCTGCGAACGATCGCGCTCAGACGCGGTGCGATGCCGCAGGACGTCAAGCTCTCGCCGGACGGCCGCACCTTCTACGTTGCCGACATGATGAGCAACGGCGTGTGGCTGATCGGCACCCGCGGCTGGCGCGTGATCCGGTTCCAGCCGACGGGCCGCGGCGCTCACGGGCTCTATCCGAGCCGCGACGCGCGCACGCTCTACGTCTCCAACCGCGGCGAGGGAACGATCACGCTGATCTCGTTCCGCACGCAGCGGCCCTACCGCAAGTGGACGATCCCGCACGGCAGCCCCGACATGGGCGGCCTGTCGGCCAGCGGACGCGTGCTGTGGCTGAGCGGCCGCTACAACCGCGAGGTCTACGCGATCGACACGCGCACTGGCCGGCTCGTGCACCGCGTGAAGGTCGGCGACGGCCCGCACGGCCTCGCCGTCTGGCCCCAGCCCGGCCGCTACTCGATCGGGCACACCGGCATTCTGCGCTGAAGACGTCGCCGGCGGCTGAGCACGAAGCGTTCAGGTAATCGCAAGGTTCGACCTTGCAGACTGTCGGGCCATGAGCGCGGTCACGCAGCCACGCCCGGCCGCCCGCCCGGGCGCGTCGCTCTCGAAGGTGCCGGTGGTCACGGCCTGGTTCTGGCTCGTCAAGGCACTGACGACGGGGATGGGCGAGTCGACATCGGACTTCCTCGTGCACAAGCTCGTGCCCGAGATCGCGGTCGTGCTCGGCGGGATCGGCCTCGTGATCGCGCTCGTCCTGCAGCTCCGCGCCGAGCAGTACGTGGCCTGGCGCTACTGGCTCGCGGTGGCGATGGTCGGCATCTTCGGGACGATGGCCGCGGACGCCGTGCATGTCGCGCTCGGCGTCCCTTACATCGCCTCGACGCTGTTCTACGGCGCGATGCTCGCGGCGGTCTTCGGGTCCTGGTACGCGAGCGAGCGCACGCTCTCGATCCACAGCATCTACACGCCGCGCCGCGAGCTGTTCTACTGGGCGGCGGTCCTCGCGACGTTCGCGCTCGGCACCGCGGCCGGGGACCTGACGGCCGTCACGCTCGGCTTGGGCTACTTCGCGTCGGGGCTGCTGTTCGCCGCGGCGATCGCGGTTCCGGCGATCGGATACTGGAGACTTAGCCTCAACGCGATCCTTGCGTTCTGGTCGGCGTACGTCCTCACGCGTCCGCTCGGTGCCTCCTTCGCGGACTGGCTCGCCGTCAGCCCTGAGCGCGGCGGGCTGAACCTTGGCGCCGGCCAGGTCAGCCTCGCGCTCGCCGGTCTGATCGCGCTCTGTGTCGCATACCTCACGGTGACCCACGCTGACGCGCCCCAGCAATCGGCTGGCAACGAGCGCGGTGGGCTCGCTGGCGCAGACTTCCCCGCGCCGACGCTGCGGCCCGCGCTGGAGGAGGAGGGCTGAAGGGTCGCCGCAGCGACCGCGTTCGCGGCCGCGCCTCAGCCGGCCGGCAGCCGCACGACGAACCGCCCACCGGGACCTGGGCGTGCGGTCACCTCGCCGCCGGCGGCGTGCGCAAGGCGGCGGGCGAGGGCGAGCCCGAGGCCGGCGCTGCCGGCGTTGACGTCGGGTGAGCGCGCACCCGGATCGAAGATCCGCTCTTCCTCACCTGTGGGGACGCCGGGCCCGTCGTCGGTGACCTCGATCAGGACCGCGTCAGGATCGCGCCGCAGCGCGACCCGGACCTCGCGCGCGGCGTGCCGGCAGGCGTTCTCGACGAGCGGGTGCAGCGTGCGCTCGGCCAGCTCGGCGCCGACGCGCACCCGCGCGGGCACGCCGTCCGCGTCGAGCTGCAGCGCGACGCCGCGCTCGGCCGCGAGCGCCGCGCAGTCGTCGAGGACGGTGCGGGCGACGGCACGTGCGTCCGCGCTGGCGTCGCGCTCGCCGTGCGTGCGGGCGGCGGTCAGCAGCGCCTCGAGCGTGCGCGTGACCGTGTCGGTGTCGCGGATCACCGCCTCGAGCACCGTGCGTGTCTCGGGCGTGAGCGTGTCGTCTGCGAGCGCGAGCTGGCTACGAGCGCGCAGCCGCGCGAGCGGGGTGCGCAGCTCGTGCGAGAGCTCCTCGGAGAAGCGCTGCTCGCGGCGCAGGCTCTCGGCGAGGCGGTCGAGCAGCTCGTCGAGGGTGGCGGCGAGCTGCGTGAGCTCGTCGTGCGGGGGACCGGCGGCGAAACGGCGGTCGAGGTCGTGCTCGCTCCACGCGGCGGCGTCGGCTGTCATCTGCGCGACGGGACGAAGGCCGGCAGCGAGCAGCCAGCGCGCGGCCAGCACCGTGATCGCGAGCAGCAGGGCGCCGAGTGCGAGCGAGGCGATCAGCACGGTGCGCTGCGTGTGCTCGTAGGGGGTCAGCGAGACGCCGGCGACGACTGTGCCGACGCGCCGTCCGGCGTGCGTGATCGGCAGCACGAGCAGCCGCACCGATCTGCCCGGCACATCGACCGCCTGCGTGGTGCCGGCGGCAAGCGCCGCCGCGGCCCGCTGGACGGCCGCGGGTGCGCGTGGGCGCTCGAGGGCCCGGTCGGCGGCGAAGATCCAGATCGGTCGGTCGAACGGGATCGCGTCGTCGAGCGTCTCGCGCACCCGCAGCCGTCCGTCGAGTAGCTGCACGCCGGCGAGCGCGGTGCTCGCGCGCGAGCGGGCGAGGTCGCGCGCGTCGTTGTCGAGGCGTGCGTCGAGGACGAGGTTGAACGCGAGCAGGGCGAGCGCGATCGCGGCGGCGACCGCGAGCGTGACGGTCGCGAGCAGTCGACCGCGCAAGCCCCGAACGCTGCTCCAGCCGGTGCGTCGGGTCATCTGAGCGTGAAGCCGACGCCGTAGACGTTCGTGATCGCCTGCTCGGCGCCGAGCGTCGTGAGCTTGCGGCGCAGGCGTGCGATGTAGACGTCGAGCGTGTTGTCGTGCACGATCGCGCCCTCGGGCCAGGCGGCGGAGATCAGCGTGCGGCGTCGCACCGCTTCGCCGGGGCGCGCGGCGAGCGCGGCGAGCAGCCGGAACTCGGTCGGCGTGAGCGTCACGGACCGCTCGTGGAGGTGCGCGGCGTGCGAGGCGGGATCGAGCCGCAGCCCGCCGTCCCCGACCGGCGGGGTCGGCGGGTCGGCGCGGCGTAGCAGCGCCTGGATGCGGGCGATGACCTCGGCGAAGTCGAACGGCTTGGTGACGTAGTCGTCGCCGCCGGCGCCGAAGCCGGCGAGTCGGTCCGCGCGGGTGTCGCGTGCGGTCAGGAACAGCACGGGCACCGGGTTGCCGGCGGCGCGCAGCGCCTGGCAGACGTCGCGGCCGTCGGCGTCGGGCAGGCCGACGTCGACGATCAACGCGTGCGGCGTCCAGCTCGCGGTGCGGGCGAGCAGGTCGGCGCCGTTGCCGACGCCGGCGGCGTCGAAGCCGGCCTGGCGCAGACCGCTTAGCAGCAGGTCGCGCAGCTCGAGGTCGTCCTCGGCGACGAGGATTCGCGGTTCCGTCATCGCTCGACTGAGGCTACTGCTCACGCAGGATCCGCCCGAGCGGCAGCCGGCGCAGCCCGCGCGCGGCGAGCGCGGTGGCGAGCAGCGCGCCGGCGAGCGCGGCGCCGGCGAGCGCGGCGAGGAAGCCCCACGGGACGGCGAGCGCGTCGGGCGGTGGGTCGAAGACGTGCTGGAGCATCGCGACGAGCATCTCTGCGAGCAGGAACCCGAGCCCGGCTGCGAGCGCCAGTCCGGCGCCGAGGACGATCGCGGCCTCGCTCCACACGAACGCGCCGACGCTGCGCAGCGGCGCGCCGAGCGCCGCCATCGTCGCCAGCTCGCGGCGGCGCTCGGCGAGCGCGAGCGTCACGAACAAGGCCATCGCGCCGGCGGCGAGCACGATCGCGAACGCCTCCTCGATGCGGCTGATGCCGGACAGGTCGACGGTGGTGATCGCGCTGACCGTCTGCGCGGTCTGCTGACCGATGTCCTTGACCTGCGTCCCGTCCGCGCGGGTCGCGGCCGCGACGCGTCGGGCGACCCCGGCCGGGTCGCCCGACGCTCTGGCGAAGATCGTGTTCGGCCCCTGGCCGTGGGTCACCTGCTCCAGGTAGTGCAAGTTGGCGACCATGAACGAGTCCTTCGGCGCGGAGGGGAACTCCTGCACGACGCCGGCGACGTGGAAGCGGGCGACGCGGAAGCGGCCGTCGCGGCGGTCAAGCACGCGCAGCTTGAGCAGGTCGCCTGGTCTGAGCGCGTAGTCGGTGATCGTCTCTCTGCCGACGAGGATCCCGTCCGGCGTGGCGTGCAACCGCGCGATCGCCGAGGCGGCGCCCTCGCCGAGGAAGTAGGAGTCGCGCAGCGTCGTGGCGCGTGTGAACGTCGCGGTGTCGATCCCGTAGGTGTCCTGCAGGTCGGGGCCGATGTACGCGTAGGCGTGGTCGACGGCGCTCGTCGCCTGCACGCCTGGCACCCGGCCGATTCGCTGCGCGAGGTGCGCGCGGGCGGCGACGCCGGGCGGGGCGCTCGTGACGACGTCGGCGCCGAGCGTGAGCTGCGCGTCGACGTTGGCCTGCTGGTCGTAGGTGGCGGCGAACAGGCCGAGGTTGACGCCGAAGGCGAGCAGCAGCCCGACGAGCACGAGCCCACGGTTGATCGCCGCGCCGCGCCGCGCCGCGCTGGCCGCGAGGAACCCGCGCGGCGTGCTGGCGCGCTCGCCGGCGAGGCGGCGTGCGAGCCATGCGAGGCCGCGCCCGCGCAGGCGCACGAGCAGCAGCGTCGCGCCGATCCACAGCAGCGTCGGCGCGAAGAACATGTAGACCGACAGCGACAGCGTCGGGTTCGAGTCGGGGTTCACGACCGCGGAGAAGCCGGTGCGGGCCGTGAGCCAGTAGATCAGCCCGCTCGTCGCGAGTGCGAGCCAGTCGAGGTAGAGGCGCTGCCACAGCGGCTTGCGCTCGCGGCGGCCCTCGCTCACGGCCGCGCGCAGCACGTCGGCGCTTGCAGCGATCCGTGCGATCGCCGCGCCGACGCTCGCGAGCACGACGCACGCCGCGACGGTCGCGAGCGCGCGGCCCACCGTCAGCCCGACGCCGCCGCTGACGAGCGCCGCAACCGCACCGAACGCGAGCGCGGCGCCGACGAGCCCGGCGAGCGTGCCCAGTGCGACCGACTCGGCGCCGGCCAGCGTCAGCAGGTCGCGGCGGCTCGCTCCGCGGGCGCGCAGCAGCGCGAGGTCGCGGCGGTCGCGCTCGACCGTGCCCAGCGCGGCGAGGTAGGCGAGCCCGAGCGCGATCAGCGCGCCCGGCACGGCGAGCATGATGTAGAGCGTCTGCGCGTAGAGCGCATCGCCGGCCGCGGTCGTGAGCTGGTCGCCGAGGTTGTCGACGAACTGCACCTGCCCCGGCAGCGAGCGCTCGACGCGGTTGCGCGTCTGCGTCGCGCGAGTCAGCGCCGATGCCGGGCTGCCGCCGGTCAGCGGACGGGGGTCGAGCTGCGCCTGGACCTGCCACTGCACCGCATCCTGCGCGCCCGGCTGGGCGCTCGCGCCGAGCGTGCCGCCGGTGATCGCCCGCAGGTGCGGCGCGTAGCTGCGCGCGAACGTCTCGAATCCCATCACCGCGACGTTTGCCGGCGGCTGCGCCGGCGCCGGCCCCAGCAGCGGGTTCAACGGCTGAAAGATCACATCCGGCGCGCTCACGAGCACCACCCCGCCGACGCGATACGGCAGCGCGGACGCGTGCGGCGACGGCTTGAGCCGCACGATCCCGCCGACCCGCGCCTGCAGCGTCGCGGCCATCTGCTGGTCGAGCAGGACGCTGCCCGGTCTGAGCGCGCCGTGCAGGATGCGGAACGTCTTGATGCCGCTCAGATAGCCGGGTGAGACGGCGAGCACGGCGCCGCTGCTGGAGCTCGTCGCCCCGTTGGCACCCTGCGACGTCGCACCCGCGAATGGCGCGGTCGCGGTCGCCGATGCCTGCGCGACGCCTGGCTGCCGGGCCGCGCCGGCGGCGACGCGCCGTGCGCTCGCTGCGGAGCCGACCGGTCCTTGCCAGTCCAGCGGAACCGCGCGCACCGCGCCTGCGCTCATCGTGCGCAGCGAGTGCCCGACGAACAGCAGCATCGACCCCAGCAGTGCGGTCGCGACGGCGAGCACCGCGACGCGCAGCAGCGTGCGCCCCGGGGTGCGCAGCAGGCCGGCGACTCCCAAGCGGGCGGTCGCGCTCATGCGGGCCGCCCGTCGCTGACGATGCGACCGTCGTGCAGCTCGATCAGGCGCGCGCAGCGCGCGGCCACGTCCGCGTCGTGCGTCGCGAGCACCAACGCGAAGCCGTAGGCCTCGTGCAGGCGCTCGATCAGGTCGAGCACGCGCGTGCCGGTGTCGCTGTCGAGATGGCCGGTCGGCTCGTCGCACAGCAGCAGCTCCGCCCGCTGCGCAAGCGCACGGGCGATCGCGACCCGCTGCGCCTCTCCGCCCGAGAGCTCGGACGGCAGGAAGTCCAGCTTGGCCTCAAGGCCCACGAGCGCGAGCAGCTCGCGTGGGTGGACCTCGCCGGCGCCGGCGTGGTGGGCGGCGAACGCGACGTTCTCATACGCCGTGAAGTGCGGCAGCAGATTCGCGCCCTGGAAGACGTAGGCGATCCCCGCGGCGCGTGCGCGGCCGCGCGCCGCGACATCGAGCGAGGAGAGCGAGTCGCCGAGCCAGCGGACCTCGCCCGAGCTTGGCGCGACGAGCCCGCCGAGCGCGTGCAGCAGCGTCGTCTTGCCCGACCCCGAGCGGCCCCACAACGCCACCGACTCGCCCGGCGCGATCGCCAGCGTCACGTCCCGCAGTGCCTCGACGCGCGCCGAGCTGCGCCCGTAGGCGACCGTCAGCTCGCGCACGGCGGCCAGCTCGGCGCGCCTGGTCGAGAGGACACTCATGACAGCGCCCGTCCGTCGCGCAGCTCGATCACGCGGTCGACCGCCTCCGCGACGCGCTCGGAGTGGGTGACGACGACGACGCTCGCGCCGTGCTCGGACCGCAGGTGCAGCAGCGCGGCGAGCACGAGCTGCTCGTTGTGCTCGTCCAGCTCGGCGGTTGGCTCGTCCGCCAGCACGAGCGGTGCTCGCCGCGCCGCAGCGGCAGCGATCGCGACCCGCTGCTGCTCACCGCCCGAGAGCGCGCCGGCGCGCTCCTGCTCGCGACCGACGAGCCCGAACCCTGCGAGCGCGTCGTCCGCCTTGCGGCGGGCGTCGTCGGTGCCAGCGAGTCGCAGCGTCGCGAGCACGTTCTCGCGCACGCTCGCCGCCGGCCACAGGTTCCCGCTCTGGAAGACCACCGCGAGGCGCCGCGCGCGATAGCGCGCCAGCTCGCCCTCGCTCAGTCGCGCGAGCGGCACCCCGTCGACCCGCACCTCCCCGGCCGAGGGTTGATCGAGCCCGGCGGCGAGCATCAGGAACGTGCTCTTGCCGGAGCCGGACGGACCGAAGACCGCGACGGTCTCACCGGGCTCGATGCGCACGTCGAGCCCGCGCAGCGCGACCGTCTCGACCGGGCCGGAGCGGAAGATCCGGAACACGTCGCGGCACTCCAGCGCCGGCCACGCAACCGGCTCCTTGGTGCGTGCAGGCTCGACGTAGAGGCTTCTCAGCGCCACGCGAAGCTCCGCGAGATCATCCGGTACGCATCGACGTTGTCGACCCCCTTCGGCGTCGCCAGGTCGACGGTTGCGACCTTGCCGCCGTGCGCGTAGACGTAGCGGTCCACGAGCAGCAGCGGTCGTCTGCCGGTGACCGCGTTCGGCGATCCGACGACCGAGTAGGACAGCTTCACCGCACGGCCGTGCGGGAGCATCACGACCTGTGCTGGCGCGGTCACGCGCAGCGGCGGTTGCGAGGCACGCAGTCGTGCGAGCGCCGACGCTGCCGACGCTGCGGTCGGCGGAGGACCTTGGGCGATCCGCACCTGGATCGAGTTGTCCTTGTCCGTGAATGCGACCGTCGCACCCGCGCCCTGGCGGCTCCAGCCCTCCGGGTAGCGGATCGCGTAGCCGCTCGCAGCGTCGGCGTACGTCAGAAACACCTGGTTGTCCGGGATGTCGCCGGTCGCCGCGGCGGCCGCCTCGGACTGTGCCGAGCCCGCGCCGGTCGCGGCCGTCGAGCCGCTCGAGCCCGATCCACCACACCCAGCGAGGACGGCGCCGAGCAGCAGCGCCACGACAAGTGGAAGCACAGTGTTTCGCGTCATGGCGACCAGTGTGCGCGCCGACGTCTGACGACTTCCTGAGCGCCGGCTAGCGACGCGCGTAGGCGCGAGTCCTGCGACGACGCACGAGCAGCAGCACGACACCGCCGATGACGGCTGCGGCGACGACGATGTCGACGTAGCGGAAGGCGTGGTCGAGCTGCTCCCACTGGTCGCCGAGCGCCCAGCCGGCGGCGGCGAACGCGGCGCACCAGATCAGTCCGCCGACGAACGTCAGCAGCGTGTAGCCGGCAAGCGGCACGCGGAAGACGCCCGCCGGGATCGAGATGAATGAGCGCACGAGCGGCGTCAGGCGCCCGAGGAAGACGGCCGCCGGCCCGAAGCGATCGAACCAGCGCTCGGCGCGCGCCAGCCGCGGTGGGGGGAGGTGCAGCCAGCGACCGTGGCGCTCGAGCAGCGGCCGTCCGCCGCGCAGGCCGATCGTCCAGCCCGCGAGCGAGCCGACCAGGTAGCCAAGCGTCCCCGCCAGTGTGAGCACCAGGTAGGCCTCGAGCCCGGTGTGGGGGTGCAGCCCGAGCACGTGAGGCGTCGCGTGGCTGACGGCGTCGGCGGCGAGCACACCGGCGTAGAGCATCACGAGCTCGCCGCCGACTGGCAGCAGCGCGTCAACCGCCATCAGCACGAAGACGGCGATGATGCCGTGCTGCGCAACCGTGTCGGTCACCTGCGTAGAGATCGACGCGAGAACCATGCAAGGACGATCTCAATACGAACCTGAACACAACCTGACAGCCGTCCGCCAGGTCGCAAACCCCATCGAACTTAGGCTACGGCCGGGAAGCGTGGTGCGGTTCTCGACGTGGTGCCGAACGAGGGTTTGGGCCCCCGTCGTTCCCGCGCCTCCGCCCTGATCGCAGTGGTTACACGGTCATCGCCCGCTGGGGTGGGCTGTCAGAGGTCGTTGGGGGCGATGACAAAGCCGGGGCGTTTGGCGCCGCGCTGCAGGCGTCTGTCGAGGGTGAGGAGTCGGCCAGTCGAGTAGCTGGGCGAGTGCGACGTATTCGGCGTCGTAAGTCTTTTTCCAGCCGAACTCCTCTGCGACTCGCCAGGCCTCGCGAGCAAGGTCGCGTGGATCGGTGAATCTGATCGGAGCTGAGCCGAGTCGCTCCAAGGCGGTATCGATGACGTGCGACGACACGACCCGGCGCCAATGCATCACGTGCAGAACGGACAAGGCTTCCGCGCGGAGTAGAGGCGGCGCGACGAGCTCGTGGTCTGCGAGTGCGTCGAAGCCAGCTTTGCTCATGCAGAGGTCAACGACGACGTTCGCGTCGATGACCAGCATGCGGGCTCAGCGGCCAGCGCGGGATTCGCGGAGGAAGGCGACGATGTCCGGCATCGGCTCACCCTCGATCGTCCGGTCCCAGCCGGGTGGCAGCGGCACCATGTCGCTCTTGGCGGCCTTGTCGAGGTCGCGCTCGCGGATGACGTGATGCGCGCCCACGCGCTCGGCGAGGAGGCGCCCGGAGGTGATCCAGCGGCGGATCGTCGCAGGGTAGCGGCCGACACGCCGGGCGGCTTGGGGGACGGTGAGCATGCCTCGGATCTAGGGCCTCAGGCGCAGGAGAACGCCAAATCGGAAGTACCGCGGCGAGTACCGTTCGTGCCCGAGTCGAGCGAGACCGATGGCTTCTGAGCGCCCAAGTTCCCGGTCTAGCAGGTGAGGCGCAGGAGGTTTGCGGTTTGGGAGCAGGAGGTCCCGGGTTCAAATCCCGGCGCCCCGATCGGTCGAAACCCTTGCTTATGCGGGGGTTTCGTGTTTTGAGGGGTGAGTCGCAGATGGCAATTGCGCGGTGGGCGTACCAGCCGGGAGTACCAAGCGGCTTGGCCTGTGGGGTGGGCGCTGTGGCAAGCCATGGTGGCGCGACCTCGCGGTGTGTTACGGGCCGTCGAACGGCGCGATCAGCACGGTGATCGGGAGGAGACTGTCTGCCTCTCGCTGCTGTTGGCTCGTGTCAGCCAGGCCAGAGATCGCGGAGCTGCGCAAGATCCTCGTCGGAGAAACTGAAGTCGCCATTGACCGCCACGACTGTCGTATCCCACGGCCGTCTGTACCGTTCGCAGGGTGTAACGAGGACGCCAACGGTCATCAGGCCGTCGACATCTCTCGTCGCCGTGAGGACGTCGTGGTGTCGAAGCTGCACCCAGGCGCTGAAGCCAGCTTGGATGAGTTCGGTGTGCGGATGTGAGCAGGCAGCAAAGCCCAGGTGGGCGTGGCCGAGCGGTCCGCGTATGCTGCGCAGTCTCCAAGCTATGCCGTCGCGGAGATCGGTGCTGACCTCTTTGAATGCCTTCAGAACGAAGCGGCCGAGAGCGGTTCGCTCTGTCACCGGGGTGCGGTCGAGCTCTGCGAGCACTCGGAGGCGATCGGACATCTCGATGTCGGTCCCGAGCGTCGTGGCGAAGTCCTCGAAAAGGGTGCGGACGACCTGGTGAGCTTGAACATCGTCGGACGCGGCGGGGAGGAGCGGCAGCATCGGCGAGTGGACCTCGACCCCGTTCCCGACAAGTTGAGGGCTCAGTCTTCTGGGCAGGGCCTCATGGTCTGCGAGCGCAAGCTTGTGGTAGCGGACCGGCTCGGAGCCGAGCGCTGTTGCTTCGCCGGCAACGCGAGCGAAGTAGCGCACGACCGCGCTCGTCGACTTGAGCTGGTCGAACAGGAACTCCCAGTCTCGTCGCAGCAGGACGACGGCTGGGTGTTTTGCCTCGTCTATCAGTGGTGTCACGTCGTCGGGCGGGTCGTCATGGTCGAGCACCACGACGACGAGCCATCGGAAGTTGTTGCCATCGACTGAGACGGTGACGCCTCGCAGATTGGTCAGGTCCGCTGGGACGAGGCACAGGTGCCGAATAGTGCCGTTGCCCTGCCGCAAGCCCTCGGCAGTCTTCTTCTTGAGCCAGCTGCGCTCCTTGTCAGGGTTTGACGAGGGCACCTCGCGACTCTTCACTTGGACAGCGACGCCGATGTTGCCGACAAGCAGCGTCCCATCACCGAGTTCCCGTGTCCCGGACCCGACTGAGGCCAATTTCGGTTCGAAGACGAAATCGGGAAGCCCCCACACGGCTGCCGCATCATGAGTAGCTACCTCAGCCGCCAGACCTTGCTTGACATCGTCTCGAAGCGGCGAGGCGTTCGGGATCCGTCGCAGGAGGGGACCGCGCGGCGTATCGATCACCAATGTGAGATCGCCTTGAGCGACCGACGGTGCGTGAGGCGGCCCTCCAGCATCGTCGCGATCGAGGCAGCAGCGTTTGTATTTCTTGCCGCTGCCGCATGGGCAGGGGTCGTTTCGGCCTGGGCGCGCGCTCGTCACCATGCGAGCATCGCAACAGCTCCGGAGGGTCAGACATCGTCGCAGGCATCCGGCAGAGCTTCGGACGACGAGGATGCGAGATTGTGACTGCGGATCACCTGTCGCAGCCAGTTGGGTTTAGACCTACCTCGCGTGCAACTTCTGGTGCCGTGATAGGTATTCGTGTCATCGGTCGTCGTCGGGCGCGATGAGAACAACGAGGACTGCGATCAGTGCGAGGAGTGCTTGCACTCCGTACTGCACCTGTGGAGAGGCCTCCCTGTTCCCAGTACTGACGACGGCGATTTGGCTGATCGCCCACGCAAGCTCGGAGGCTGCGAGCAGGAGCGCAGCACGCTGCGATCGTGTCAGCCTCAGCAGCCAGTTCGCCTCATCGTCGTCCGCAGCCTCGACCTCGACCGAGACCGACCGCATTTCTTGCTCGACGAGGTCGGTGTCGACTCCCGTTCTCTGTCTCAGCGTCTGGAGAAGCGGCGCCCATCGATCGACAGGGACGGCGCGTGGCCCGAGCAGTTCATGCACCGCCTCGGTGAAACTGGGGTCGAATCTGAGAGATGAAGACAGCTCGCTCTGGAACCGTCTGAGGGCAGGGGATTCGGCAAACTGCTTACGGAGATCGTTTGCGAGGCGAGATTGCAGGTCGGAAAGCACCCCGCCTGCGGCAACGTCGTGTTGCATCCGTCTGGTGAGCTGGTCGAGGTCGACTGAGCGGCGCAGATCCTCGGAGAGTCTGTTTCGGAGGGCAACCATGCTCGGGTTGTCCGTCAGCACGGACGCGACACGATCGGCAAAGCGACTCAGCTCTGGCGACTGCAACAGCACTCCCTCGCTGGAGCCGTTCAGATCATGCTCTTCGCTCATGAATCCAGATCGTCGCATTCGTCGGTGATGGCTTGCGCTACCCGTGCTCAGTCGATGACCTGTGCGAGAAACCCGCTGCGCTGCCGCCAGTCGCTCGCTGCGAACGGTTTCGGGGATGCGAGCCTCGCCCGGAACTCACGACATCTGGGAGGTCACGCCTGCGGAGCTCGTTGCCGCGTTCCCACGGCTCGCCACCTGACGAGCGCGACGGCTAGCCGAGCAGGATACTCAGGCAAATGCAGGCGGGCACCTTCCGTCAGGTCAATGGCCACCGCATGTAATGCTGCGTCATCAGCTCGTGACGGTGCCGCTTCTTGATTCCGAGGTTGCGCAGCAGACAACTCTGCATCAGGGCGGCGACTCGCCGGGTTGATTTGAGCACGTTCGCCTCGACCTCGGCTCGGCGCTTGTCGTCAACGTTGTTGAAGTGGGTCACGTAGCCTCGGGTGACGGCGATGAGTTCGAGCGCTCTGTTCGTGCAGCCGGTGAGGCTTGAGTCGATGCCGCCGTACGAGCGCAGCTTCCTGAGGTCCGTGGTTCTGTGTCGGATGTCGCCGTAGCGCTCGAGTGCTGAAAAAGCCGTCAGGAAACGACCAGGGGAGTAGTGCGACCCTTCATTGGCGTGGTCGCCGAGAAGGTCAAGCGCAGGCCAGACTTGGCGCTGAAGCCGCCACCACGCACGGATCGCTCTTGGATAGTCGAGGAGATCGTCGGCAGTGAAGAGGTATCGGAAGTTCCATTCCTCCTCTCTGATGGTTCGTCCGCGTCGCCAGACCTCTATCTGGCGCTGTTTCGCAAGATCGACGTACACCTCGCGGATGAGATCGTCGGGACGATCCGCCGCAAGAGCCATGAGCGCGCGCAGCGGCTGTGCGTAGCGTGTCATGAGGGTTGAGACTGATTGCGATCGGTTGGCGTTCACGACCATAACGGCCGTCGTGCGGGCCCAGAAGTCGGGCCGGTGGCCAACTGTCGACGTCTTGAGATTCCCAGTAAAAGTAAGTTCGGCGCCGGGGACTTTGACCACGTCGCGCACGGGATCCCGAAAAGCGATGCGAAACTCGAACGGGTCCTGCGCTGGGTCCGTCATTGGAAAATGAAACGCGGAGTCATTGCGCCATTCCGACAGCGCCGCCGTGCTGTAGACCGCGCGTGGCCATCTGGTGTCCGGAAGCACATGAGCGCCGAACGCAAGGGCGGACGAGCTCACATGGGTTGGCCGATCGAACATCGTAAGCCTGCGAAGCATGCAGTCCAGCAGCGTTACGTCACCGCCATTGCGCAGTACTCCATGGACCTCGAATGGAGGATGTCCGAACGAGCGTGGAAAGCTCGGTGCCTCGCCGATCAGCTCAAGCGTTGCGCCCACCTCGGCCGACCAATACAGGACACCGGGCACGATGCCGTCGGTTCCGGCGACTTGGAACTCGCCTACGACTGCTTCGCCCGCGAGGAGCGCAGTCCGATCTCTCTGGCTCACGCTGTGCTGGACTGAGACTGAAACCGCGGCAGCGGCTCACGGGGCGTGCTCAAGACGCCGCCTGCTCGGTGAGAATGCGCGCAGCCACCTGGCGCGACGACGACGTAGCTGTCGTCGGGCGCGGCGGTGATCTCGAGCGCGTCCGACGCGATCCGCATGCCTTCGGCGAGTGTACCGCTGGCTTGGGAGCGATCGAGTCGTCCGGTCCTGGCTCAGTTGCAGCTAGGCGGCCGGCGACCCGGCTTGCTCGAAGAAGTCTGTCGCGACGGAATTGGTCAGGGCTCCGCGCGGCGCAAACCCTGGAGCGCGTCGAGTTGGCGGGCGTACTCGCGGTCGGTCACCCGTACCACTCCGTTCTCGGCGTACAGAACGATTCCTTGACCTTGAGGGCCGGTGACGCCGACCGACAGGAGCGGCTGGCTGCTGGTTGATGCATAGGCGAACGACGTGCGGCCGGTTGTGTGGCGGCTGCCGCGATGGCGGCGAACGCGTCCACTCGTGGAGCCGCAGTTGTGACAGAGGCGACGTCTTGGCTGGGTGGTGTCGAAATGACGCTCGCATTCGCGACAGATCGTGATGTACGTGATGACCCGCTCGAACTCACCCGAGGACCAGCGTCCGCCAATGCGGAAGTCCAGATGCCACCCGTCGGTGGCGACCGGGAACAGCTTTGGAACGACCGGAGACCGACGGCAAGGGTCACATCGCTTCGCACGACTAGCCCTGAAGACGATCGAGCACTGTTCGCACACCCGCAATCCGGGTGCGGTGTACTTGCGCGCGGCGAACGCCAGCCAGATGTCCTCCTCGCCTTCGAGCAGGCTGCCCACGCGGCGCTCGAGACCCTGGCGCAAAGCGAAGCGAAGGCGTCGATGGTGGCGGTCGAGCGCGTTCGCGAGGTGCCTGCGCTTGCGTATCGCTCTGATGCGGCGCTCGGACGTCGCGGTCGGCCTCACGGCGGTTTCGAGCCACCGTCGCTGGAGGCGATCTACTGCGATAAAGCTTTCAAGACTCGCTCAACCTCTGAGCTTGCGCGGGCCGCGCATCGAGATAACGGGGCGAGATCGCCACCACGCCGTACAGCCATCGTGCGATCGTCTGCTTGGCCGGTCCGGACATCGTCACGTAGCCCTTACCGTGTTCCGGCGAATAGCTCTCCAGCCAGAGGGCGCCGATCTGCGAGCGATTCTCGTGATCCTGCTCGTCAACGGAGACCGAGATCTCGCAGCGCTTGAGGAGCGTGTATGACCAGACACGAGGCGGAATGGGCAGTGGTGCTGACATGGCGAGCTTCGACAACGTAGCTGCGGTCGAGGTCACAACAAGCAGAGAACGCTGCCGAACAATGCGAGAAGCGAGCAGGCAGCGCCTGAAAGCGCGACCGCAACGTGCGCCCAGAGCAGGAGCCGTGCCGCTGCGCGTCGCTCCGCAGGGGAGAGGAGGTCGCAGCCCAGGATATGGTCGGACGAGGTCGGGCCGCTCACGGTATGCCCGATGGTCGCGATGGCTGCAACAGAGCGCCACACGGATCCCGCTTTCGTCGAGACCTACGTTACGTGTGGCCGGGCATCGAGCGAGTCGTGCCTACCCGTGCATCGCAGGCAACGGCACTACATCGTTGTGTCCGGCGCGGATCGTTTTGCTCAGGCCGGCAGTTCGCTCTCGCGTTGGCAGACGGGCAAGGGTGAGCCGGCCGGCAGGCTCTCAGCCCGCCTGGCTGTTCTGGAGGTGGGCGTCGATGAGCTGGCGGCCTTCTACCCGCCGCATCGCGTCCATGACTGGATCTTCAACCCGCATCGACTCCTCGGCCACGCGAAGCCTGGAGAGCGGGATCCAGGCCGGCAGAGGAGACGAGGTGCTGGCCGTCATCGCAAGGCTGCGCGACGGGGCCTTCGGCTGATGGCCTCGGTTGTTGCTGGTCGCTTAGGAGGCGCGTGGGGGAGCCGCGGGCTCGACGCCGAGTGCTCTGGCGGCCGCGGCTGCGAACTCTGGTGCTTGCGCGTCCCCGTGCCCCCGGCCGGCGAGCAGGCCGAGCAACTCGGGCACCGTCCAGGGCCTCGGCGTCCGGGTGTGGGCCGCTTGCAATTCCAGCGACTCTCGCACGACGTTCGGCGCCGCCCTCAGCAGCTCGCAGAGGAGGTCGTCCGGTGTCACGCCGCGCTTCCCGACTCGTGCCAGGTCTGCGGGCAGGAAGTGCCGGATGTTGCTGGTGACGACGAGATCCGCGTCGGCGACGACGGCGGCGGCAAGGACGTGGCGATCCTTGGCTTCGTTCGGCATCTCGTCCTCGATGGTGTCGACCGCGTCCTGATCGATCATGGCCTCAGGGAATGCGGTGACCATGGCTTCGCGGAGTCGGTCCCACTGCTCAGCCGCGATCACGCCCCCCTCGATGAGGTTGTTCCGCGTCTCTTCGAGAATTCGCTCCGTCCAGAACGGAGCGAAGCCGCCTCCGTCAGCGATCCACAGCAGCAGGCTACGAACGGACTCGACGTAGAGGATGGATGCGTCGAGGACGCCGCTGCGCTGAGGCATCGAACGAGGTCAGCGGGTCCAGCCGACTTCGTTCTGGACGTCCATCATCTCGCGCATGGCAGCCTTGCGCTGGTCGCGTCGTTCGCGGTAGGCGTTGAGGTCGAGCACGAGGATGCGGCGCTGGTTGCCGACGCGGCGATAGGGGATCGCCTCAAGGTCGAGCAGCTCGTTGAGGTGTGGCCGCGAGACGCCGAGCATCGAGGCGGCGACCTCCGAGGAGACCTCCTCGTCGGAATCGAAGACGAGCATCTGACGACCCGGCACTGCCTGCGCGGCGAAGTAGCGGCGCAGGAGGCCGACCGGGACCAGCGCTCTCGTCTTGCGGGACGCTCTGATCTGAACCTCGATGAGGGCGTCGTCGCCGAGGTCGGCGAGAACGTCGAGCGCCTCGCGCTCCATGTCGAGCACTTCGTGCGGTGTTCCTGCGAGTGCGGTCGCCGTGCCGATGCTTCGCGTGGTTCGACTCATGCGGAGGAGTCTATCAGCGCACTCGAAATACCCGAAACGGCTCTCGCCAGGTGTGGAGCGGACGCCGGGGGAGTGGCGGTCGGTCTGCGTGTCCATTCCGGCGAGCCTACGACGGCCTCCGTGCGACACGCGCCAGGTGAGGTCGCCGATTCAAATTCGGGCCTCTCAGAGGCCCAGAGGGAACAAGCAAGGAACAAGCAGTTGCAGCAATCGGCGAGACCCGGTGACCACTATCCAGGTGCAAAAAGCACGCGATATGTGGCGTCGATCCCAGTAGGAAGTGGGATCACACTCCCCCGTGGGATTTTGGGAGCAGGAGGTCCCGGGTTCAAATCCCGGCGCCCCGATTGCTTCAACCGCGCGGTTGAAGGTTGATCGTCGTCAGTGGGCCCGAGTGCTTCGTCCGTGGCCCGGTGTTCCGGTGAGCGGGTGTTAGACGCGCCCCGTGCGCCTGGTCAGCTTGTCAGGCGCTCGCCGCCTGGCAAATCGCTGCGGTTGGTCGCTCCTGCCCCTGCTTCGGCAACGAGGATGGCGTAGCCGAGATCGAGGTCGGGGCGATCGAGCAGGTTGGCGTGTCGGTCGTGCCAACGGCCGGAGTCGAGGTCGTCGTGCAGCCGTGTCATCGCGTCTGCGACCTCGTCGTGTCCGAGCCGGCTGAAGACCGAGATCGCTGCGCGCGCGGCAGGGTCAAGGTACCGCTCGGGCCGGCGCCAATAGGCACCGTAGAAGCCGTCGGTGCAGTCGTGGGGGATCGGCAGGGGCATCCGCCGGACCTGGCCGAGGGTGCGGGTCGCGTCTGCTTCCCACGCCCCGGGGGTCCGGTAACGCGCTGGGATGAGGCGCAAGAAGCCGGGGAGGTAGTTGGTCGTGAGCCAGAATCGCTCGGCTTCGCCGGGATCGGCGTTGACGATGACGACGCGTCGTCGCGCGACTCGTCGCAGCTCGCGGAAGCCGGCTTCCCGGTCGGGCCAGTGATGATCGCTGAAGATCGCCATGGCGGCGTCGAATGAGTCGTCTGCGAAGGGCAGTGCGTCCGCGCTCGCCTGGATCGCCGGCGCGACGTGGGTCGCGCGCTGGGCGATCATCACCGCGGACGGCTCGATCGCCACCACCTCGCGATTGACGGGCTCATACGATCCGGTCCCGGCACCGACGTTCAGGACGCTGCGCGCGTCGCCGAGCGCCGCGTCAATCGCTGCCGCGATCGTCGGATCCGGATTGCGCCGCAAGGCGTATCCGCTGCCGATCTGGTCGTAGAGCGCGCGCACAGCTCGCCAATTCCATCACAGCGTTCTTGGAGGCCTTCGTACGCTCGGAACTCGCGACGGAGCCTGGAGGCGGGTAGCGCGATCTGTGCTAGCCATAGGCGCTCGCGGGCCGGGAGCCGCGCGGGCACTCAGTCTCATACTCGAAACGTGAGCCGCGAGACAAGCGATAGCGCTGTGTGCCTTCCGGTTCAAAAGCCGTCCGATCAGCCCGACTGGGGAATCTCGCAGGAAGTACCTGCAAATCGGCACTGTCGGACCCGAGCCGGTGTCACACGATACGTCGGGTATCAGCCGAGGGAACAAGCAGGGAACAAGCAGAGTTCTAAGGAACAAGCAGGCGCGGCGTGATCGACGGCGATCTCGCACGCAAGCTCGGCGACGCTGGCGTCGACCTCGGGGTGATGGGGATCCAGTGGGGCAGACGGCCCGAGCGGTTGCCGGCGTGCTCGGTCACCGACCGCGATCTGCGGTTACTGAGATTCGTTCATGACTTCGGCTACGTGAGCACGAGCACGCTCGCGGCGATGTTCTGGGGGCGGTACGGGTCGGCCGTGCGCGAGCGTCTCAAGCTGCTCCACGACATCGGGCTGCTGGACAAGCTCCGGCCGCGCGTGGGACGGACGACGGGCGCGCCCGAGTGGGTCTACCGGCTGACGCTGCTCGGCTGGAGAGTGCTGCGTGACCGGGGCGAGCCGGCGGACGGCGAGGCGTTCAGACCGGCGAAGCTCACGTCGATCGCCTACGTCGAGCGCGACGTGCAGGTGGCCGCGCTCATGGCGCAGATCGCTGTGCGGTCCGCCGAGTTCGTCGGCAGAACCGGCCCGCTGATCGACGCGGCGCCGTTCGAGCTTCTCGGCCCGCGCTCCGGCACCATCGATCCACGCCGCGAGAGACGCGCTCCCGACGCCTCACCGGCCTCCACCCTCGCCGGCAACCGCACTGCCGTCATGTTCGAGTTCGACCGCACCCGGCGGCCGTCGAAGCAGGTCGAGCGCCTGCAGCGCTACGACTGGTTCTTGACCGTGGGGTGGCGCGAGAGTCGCTACGCCAGACTCGATATCGAGCCCGCAGGGCTTGTCGTCTGTGCTGTCGATGCCTCGGTCAATGGACTGCTGCGAGTAGCTGACCGTGAGATGACGGCGTGCATCCACGGAAACAGGTAGGAGCAGCATGCAGGCGAGTACGTCGGGCGTGAGCAGGTTGGCTTTGCTCGTCATTCCGAGCCGGCCCACCGGGACGGCGAGATCATCCAGCTCGCTGATGTGTCAGCGGGCCAGACACCCTCATCCGAGCGACCTCGCGTCGCCACGGGGCGGCCCGTTGCCTTCTCACTCGGAGGCCTCTTTGTCCGCGGTCTTGCCTGAGATCAGGCGAAAAGTGGACCCAGGAGTTGTTCGAGCACCTCATCACGAGCACGTCGCTGCGCGATGTCTGATGCCGCTCGCTCCACTGCTGCCGCATAGCGTCTAGCCCGTCGACCTACCTCAGCGTCTGGGTCACGCAGAAATCGGTCCGCCTCTTCGCCGAGCTTCAGAAGGCGGCGACGCGCTTTACCGCGGCCCTCGCGGGTCAACGGGACGCTATCCACGTGCGAGGCGACCACAAGAAACAGCGAGTAGAAGTCTGACTTCTTGCGCCATCGAGTGTCGTTCAGGTCGGGCAGGATGCGCGCGATCTCCCCCAGGGTCGACCGGAATGCGTCTGCCACATCTTCGGTGGCCTCGTACCGCTTCTCATATACCGCGTACCACTCGTCGAGAGAGTCCTTCTTGTTCTGGAGCCCATGCAGATAAGCAATCGCAAGCTCTGACACGAACTCCACATCCAGCATCCGTCGAACGTCGTTGGCTGTAAACACGGTGCTGCGCTGCCAGAAGGAATCGTCCGCGAGTCTCTCCATCTGCTGGATGAACGAGCCCCAATAGGTCGCATGCCGCAGCTCTTGATTGTTGAGCGCTACGACGTTGCGGTTGAGGCGGCCAAAGATCGCCCGGAGTTCGTTTTGCGGAACATCGGGCAGAAGGCGGACGACGAACTGGTAGTGAAAGATCCTCTGACGGACGTCGGCTGGCAACTCATCGAACACGAAGTCGGCATATTCAGGGGTGTCGTCTGGATCGAGGGCAAAGGCGCCCTCGAGGAACTCCAGGCATGCGCGAATGCGCTGCTGGTCATCGACGACGATGTGGCGCTCCGAGCCAAGGTCATCGATCGTCTCCTGCATGTAGAGCTCTGGGACGGGAAAACCTCGGATAATCGAGTCGATCAAGAACGATTTTTGCTTCTCGGACCAGACGGCATACCGCTGAAACGCCGGGGCCAACTCAAGGGTCTCGTTTCTATAGGCACCTCGAAGCCACGTGACGCTTCGCTGAGTGGTTCGAAGATAGTCGCTCACGTGTCCTCCGGATCATCCAGACTCGCTCGGGCTTCCCTAAGTGCCCGAAGCTGATAGGTCCGCAACGCGCCGATATCGCGGTAAAGGCGGACCCTGATTCTGCGATCACGTGTGGGTTCCGCCTGTCGCATGCTCGCAAGTGCTTCTTGCCACGACGGCCCAAAATCGAGGACACCGAGGAGGCGATCTGTGGCAATCACACCCCAATAGACGTAGTTTGGTGCGTATTGTCGGATCTCCGTCTGGACACGTCTCGAGAGGCCGAGCATTCTCACGCCGAGCGATCGCAGCGTGTGCCAGGCCTCCTCAAAGTGGCGTGTCGATATCACGGCGACATCGATGTCTGAGGTAGCGTCAAACGGGCGAAATACCTTATTGGGGTTCAGGCTGACACCCACAGCGCTACTTCCGACAAGCAGGACCGAGTGGGGATCGACATCAAGGCCCAAGGCCAAGGTGGACTTCCAACTGCTCCACAGGGCGCGATCGTCGGCAAAGAGGTATGGCACGCTGCTGAACAGCGTGTCCGTGACGACGTGCTGCAGGTCCGATGCGGCCGCAAGCTCTTCCAAGAACGTCGCCATTTCGGTGCATCCTAAAGCCGGTATGCGGATGCTGCGCCTGAAGCCGTCCGAGGTCAGAGACCATCTGTGGTCGGCGAGTTCGACCCAGGCCCAGACACTCTGCAATGTCGGAGCCTGCTGCGCAGAAGGTGGCGAGGGCGAAAAGTGGCCGGTACCGTATGTGGCATGGTGAAGACGACGGTCTATCTGGACGATCGGGATGCGGCGGCGTTGCGGCGGTTGGCGGCGGAGTCGGGGCGGCGCAGGCGGAGATCATTCGCGAGGCGATTTCGCGGACAACGCAGGCTGCGGGTCCGCGTCGGCTGCGGTCGGCGGGTGTCGGTCGCGGGAGTGGTGAGCCGGTGGCGCGCACCGCGGATGAGATCGTGCGCCGGGAGCTTGGGCGATAAGAGCGCTAATCGTCGACGCCGGTGCCTTGTACGGCGCCGCTGACGCCAACGACCCTGACCCCGCGGCGATCGTCGCGACGCTAGAGGAGTGGCCGGGGGAGCTGGTCGTCTCCGCTTTTACAGCGGCAGAAGCTGACCACCTCGTCTTGAGTCGGCTCGGCGTTGATGCTGAGTTGGCGTTGCTCGACGATCTCGCGGTCACCTACACCGTCCAGGCGCTCGACGCGAGAGGGCTCAAGACTGCGCGGAAGCTGTGTGCTCGCTATCGCGACCTGCAGATGGGGCTTGCCGACGCCTCGATGGTCGTTCTCGCGGACCAGTGGTCGACGCGGAGCCTGGCGACGTTCGACCACCGGCACTTTCGCACCGTGACGGCGCTCGATGGCGAGCCGTTCACGCTGTTGCCTGCCGACGGTGATTGACCGCCGCGTCTCGCGTTCAGGCGTCGGGGCCAAATGAGCCGCTCGGGCGTGCCGATGCAGCGCAGGAAGGCGGCCTCGGTCGGATGACGCGGTCTGTCGCGTCTGATCGGCCGAGGCGCGCGAGGATCTCCTCCGTCTGCGCGCGGCGGCGGGGCGCGTCGCGGTGCCACTCCTCGTAGTTGATCGTCTGCGGCTTCATGGCTGTTTGGAGAGTACTCGGCACCCAGCGTCACACGGGCGATTTCGTGCATCTCGTCGCTGGTCGGTGGCTCGTTGCGGGCGGGAAGCTCGCGCGCGAGTAGAGGCCGATCCAGAGGCACTCGCCGACCTGTCATTCGCGGGGAGGCCGTTTGGAATCCGATGGACGTTACGTGGGCGTGGACAGTGGCACGGCGCCAGCGGATGCGACGCGGTCGCGTCCGAGTGACTTTGCGGCGTAGAGCGCTCGGTCGGCTGAGCGGATGAGCGTGTCGCCGTCGACGCCATCGTCGCCGAGCACCGCCACCCCGACGCTCGTCGTCACCTGACGATCGACGTTCGGCACCGATACCGCGGCGACGGCAGCGCGCACCATCTCGGCGCTTCGGAGCGCGCCCTCGCTATCGGTGCCGGGCAGCAGGATCAGGAATTCCTCGCCGCCATAGCGACCGACGAAGTCGCTCTCGCGTACCGCGGATCGCATCGCTTCGGCTGCGGCCGCAAGCACCTCGTCGCCGCGGCCGTGGCCGTAGTTGTCGTTGATCTGCTTGAAGTGGTCGAGATCGAGGAGCAGCGCCGAAAGCGGCAATCCGGATCGATTGGCCTGGGCGACCATCCGCTTGAGGGTGGCCTGCACCGAGCGGGTGTTCGGCAGGCCGGTGAGCGCATCCGTGGAGGCGCGCAGCTCCGCGATCGCCAGGTTGCGCAGGTTGGCGAGCACCGGCGCTGCCTGGCTGACCGAGTCGCGCAGCCGCTGGTCCTCGTAGGGCTCGAGCGGGGCGTTGCGTACGAGGAGCGCCGAACCAATCACCTCGCCACCCACCAGCAGCGGGTTGCACGTGGTGGTGCCAGGGGTCTTGCCGCAGACCTGGCAGGGGAGGAGTGGGTCGATCTCGTCGCTTTGCTCGTGACGGCGTCCGAACCGGACGGCGAGACATGAGCGGGGGGTTGCTCCCTGGAGGCCATCGGCGAGCGAGGCGTCGGCCGGCACAGGCGTTCGGGCTTCGAGGCGGTCGTCCGAGTTGTTGCGGTTGAGAACGACCACGAGACTGTCGGGCACCGAGCGCTCGAGATGTCGCTTGAGCAGCAAGTGCGCCTCGTCCTCTGATTCGGTCACCTGCAGTGCGTCGACGAACTCGTGCTGCGTCATCTGATAGCTGCGATCGCTCTCCTGGCGGCTCACCATCTCGTCGAGGGTGCGGCCGAGATCTGCCAGCTCGTCGCTGCCGGTTGGGGCCAGCCGGGCGCCGACGTCGCCGACTGCGACGCGGGCGGCGAAGCGGGAGTAGTCGCGCGTTCGCGGGACGACGGCACGGACCAACCACAGGACCATGCCGACGCCCAGCACCAACGACGCGAGCAGGACGGCGACGACCTCGGTACGCGTGCGCTCGTAATCCTGGTTTGCCGCGTCGAGGGTGGTGAGCGACGCTGCAAGGCTGCGCTCGGTCTCGGCGTCGGTCGCCTCGACGACCGGTCCCAACAACGCCTCGGCGCGGCGCGCCGAATGAGCGGCGGTCGGACCCTCGAAGGCACCGGCGCGCCAGAGCCCGATGACGGTGTCCAGCGCCACGCGCTGGCGAGCGTTCAGGGTCTGCTGGGCGTATGCGCCGGCCTGGGTGATGTCCTCGTCGATCCGGCTCCGAAGGACTCGACGCTGCGCGGCGTCACCGGTCTCGGTGTACAGCTGGACGCCGGTGCGCAGGTCTCCGAGATGGAAGCGACCCTCGCCCCGTCTGGTCGTCGACTGCACCTGGGCATGGAGGTCTTCCGCGCCGACGTGGAGCTTGTCGAGGCCTATGAGGGCAGCCGCGCCCATGAAGGCCATCGCTGCGACGAGCACGACGAGGACCAACCAAAAGCGGGCAGCGATCGAGAGCCGACGTCGCGCCATTGGCTACTAGATCGACAGGGTTTCCCGTTCGCTTGAGCGTTCGGGTCGCGTATGCGTGTGAGAACGGTCGCTCGCGTCGAGCCGTGACGCCTGAGTCGTCGGGATCGCGCTGTAGCTTGCGGCCCCAGTGCACCTCGCTCGCACAGCCCTCGCGGTCGTCGCGCTCGGCGTCGTCGCGGCGTTCGTCGCGATCGTCGGCGGCAAGGACGAGAGCAGCGCGGCTGCGCCGCTGACGTGGGCGCCGAAGTCTGGGCTGGCGTTCGCGGAGCCGCTGCAGCTCCACTCCAGAGACGGCGTCCTCAAGGTCAAGCTCACGGCCGACCGAGGGATGATCGACGTGTCGGGGTCGCCGGTCGTGGCGCAGCCGTTCAACGGGCGGATCATCGGACCGACGCTGCACGTCAAGCCAGGTGACACGATCGAGGCGACGTTCGTGAACGCCACGGATGAGCTCACGAACATCCATTACCACGGGCTGCACGTCAGACCGACTGGGATCTCGGACAACGTCTTCCGCACGTTCCACCCGGGGCAGACGGTCAGATCGGTCGTGACCCTGCCGCTGAACCACTCGCCGGGCACGTACTGGTACCACGTGCATCTCCATGGACTCACCGAGAGCCAGGTGATGGGCGGGCTCTCCGGCCTGCTCGTGGTCGAGGGCCTCAAGAGACTGCTGCCGAGACCGCTCCAGCAGATCAAGGAGCGGCAGTTCGCGATTCGCAACCTGCAGACGGACGCCGACCATGTCGTGCTCGAGGACGCGAATATCGACCCGACGAGACCGTCGGCGCAGCTCGTCAACGGGCGCCTGCTCCCGAAGCTCTCGCTCAGATCGGGCGAGACGCAGCTGTGGCGGATCGGGAACATCGGCTCGGACCTCTTCTACGACGTCTCACTCGAAGGCCACCTGATGACCGTCATCGCCGAGGACGGCTCGCCCGTCTGGCGCGTGCACAAGGCCAGCCACCTCGTCCTTCCGCCCGGCAAGCGTTACGACGTGATCGTGACCGGAGGCAGACCCGGCACCTACGCCTTCAAGACGCTCCATTACGACGAGGGCTTCGAGTACCTGCCGAGAGCGGACCTCGCGCAGGTGACCGTGAGCGGACCCAACAGAGGCGCGCACGTCTCGATCCCGCAGCGGCTCGACACGCCTGGCACGCCGATCGGCAGACGGCCCGTCTTCAAGAAGCGCACGTTCGTCTTCTCGTTCGGCAGAGGCGCGCAGTTCAGAGCGCTCATCAACGGTGAGCAGTTCGACCCGGACAAGAACAACGTCGTGCCGATCCTCGGGACAGTCGAGCAGTGGACGCTGATCAACCACACGTCCGAGGATCATCCGTTCCACATCCACGTCAACGACTTCCAGGTGATGAAGGTTGACGGCAAGCCGTTCCACGCCAACGGCCTGCAGGACGTCGTGGTGATCCCGAAGAACGGCGGCCGCGTCGTGATCCGCAACCCGTTCGATGACTTCTCGGGCCACTACGTCTTCCACTGCCACATCCTCGGTCACGAGGACGCGGGGATGATGCAGACGGTCGACGTCGTCCGCAGAGGTCAGAGTCCGACGCCCCCGCCGGGCGGCGGCATGGCCCACATGATGGTTGACTCGATCGGCCGTTAGGCCGGCAAGAGGACGCGCGCCAGCCAGGTGCGCACCGCATCCGCGACCGCCACTCTGTCGCTGCGCAGGCTGTGGTCGCCGCGCACCTGCACGACCTCGCGACGGTGCGGGGCGGGCACCGGCATCCCGAAGCGGTCTCTCACGCCCTGGACGATCAGCATCGGGACCGTCACCGCCTCCAGCTCCGACAGGCGGCTGGGGCGCTCGGCGGCGCCGGCGCGCGCCGGCGGTCGCAGCGGGAAGGCGAGGCAGAGGACGCCGGCGGCGCCGGTCTCAGCGACGGTGCGGCAGGCGACGCGCGCGCCTGAGGAGCGCCCGCCGGCGAACAGCGGGACACGGCGCAGGTCTCGCGCCCGCAGCTGCTCGACGACAGCGATCCAGGCAGCGTCGAGCTGTCTCGCGGGCGCCGCCGAGCGACGGCCGGCGACGCGGTAGGGCTGCTCGACGAGCGCCACGCTCACGCGCTCAGCCACAGCAGCCTCGGTCGCGGCGAGCAGGTCGGGCGCCGCCACGCCGCCACCCGCGCCGTGTCCCAGCACGAGCGCGCCGCGTGCTCTCGCGACGCGATGCACGTATGCGCGAGCCGGCCCGTGCGGCGTGTCGAGCTCGCGGATGGTGGCGGACGCGGGCATCGCGCGCTCTATCGTCTCATCGATGAGCGCCACACCCGAGACGATCGCCTCCAACAACGGAGAGCGCCTCGTCGACGTCGGCCGCGGGATCGAGCTGTGCTGCGAGACGTTCGGCGACCCGGCCGATCCGCCGCTCCTGCTCGTGATGGGACTCGGGATGCAGATGGTCCACTGGCCGCTGCCGCTGATCGCGCAGCTGGTCGACCGCGGCCTGTACGTCATCCGCTTCGACAACCGCGACCGCGGCTGCTCGACGCACGTGCAGATCGCGCCGCCGACGCCGTCGAGACTCGTCACGCGCCGCTTCGGCGCCGACCAGTACACGCTCGAGGACATGGCGCTCGACACCGTCGGTCTGCTCGACGCGCTCGAGCTCGAGTCGGTCCACGACGGGCAGCCGCCGCGCCGGCCAGCCGCGGCCGCACATCTATCCGCTGCTGCTCAAGCCCGCGCCGCGCGGGCGCGACGCCTACGTCGCTCACATGCTCGCGCTGCTGACCGCGATCGGCGCGCCCGGCGACGTGCTTGACACGCCTGAGGGGCGGACGCTCGTGGGCGAGTCGTACGACCGCGATCCCGACCCAGGGGGCACCGGCCGCCAGCTCGCGGCGATTCTTGCCTCCGGCAATCGCACGCGCAGACTGCACGCGATCACCGCGCCGACGCTCGTGATCCACGGCGAGCAGGATCCGCTGATCGCCGCCTCCGGCGGTAGAGCGACGGCCCGCGCAATCCCGAACGCGCAGCTGATGCTGATCCCGAAGATGGGGCACGGACTGCCCGAGCGGCTGTGGCCGCAGCTCGTCGACGCGGTCGTCGAGCACGTCACCGGCGCCGAGCGCGCCCGGCGCGTACAAGCGGCCGTTTGACTATCGTTCAAGACATGCCCACCACCGAGCACCTCGACGTCCTCATCGTCGGCGCGGGCCTCTCCGGCATTGGCGCCGCCTGCCATCTGCAGACCGACTCCCCCGGCAAGAGCTACGCGATCCTCGAGGGACGCGAGCGCAGCGGGGGGACCTGGGACCTCTTCCAGTACCCGGGGATCCGCTCCGACTCCGACATGTTCACGCTCGGCTACCGCTTCAAGCCGTGGACGGAGGCGAAGGCGATCGCCGACGGCCCGTCGATCCTCAGCTACATACGCGAGACGGCCCGCGAGTACGGGGTCGAGGAGAAGATCCGCTATCAGCGCCGCGCCGTGCGCGCCGACTGGTCCTCCGCCGACGCGCGCTGGACGGTCGAGGTCCAGCGGACCGACACGGGCGAGACGGAGCAGCTGACCTGCAGCTTCCTGTTTGGCTGCACCGGCTACTACAACTACGCAGAGGGCTACACGCCGCAGTTCGAGGGGACCGACCGCTTCAGAGGCGAGATCGTCCACCCGCAGCACTGGCCCGAGGAACTCGACTACTCCGACAAGCGCGTCGTGGTGATCGGCTCCGGTGCCACGGCGGTGACACTCGTCCCGTCAATGGCCGAGCAGGCCGCGCACGTGACGATGCTGCAGCGCTCGCCGACGTACATCGTCGCGCTGCCGGGACGCGACCCGATCGCCGACTTCCTGCGCAGCAAGCTGCCGGCGAGAGTCGCCTACCCGATCGTGCGCTGGAAGAACGTCGTGCTGCAGTCGGCGATGTACCACCTCAGCAGACGCGCGCCCGGCTTCATGCGCAGAGTGCTGCGCAGAGGCGTCGAGAGACAGCTCCCGCCCGGCTACGACGTCGACACGCACTTCAACCCGAAGTACGACCCGTGGGATCAGCGCATCTGCCTCGTGCCCGACGCAGACCTCTTCAAGGCGATCAGGGACGGCGACGCGTCGGTCGTGACCGACGGCATCGAGACGTTCACCGAGAGCGGGCTGACGCTCACCTCCGGCGCTGAGCTCGAGGCCGACGTGATCGTCACCGCGACCGGCCTGAACCTGCAGCTGCTGGGCGGCATGGCGGTCGTGGTCGACGGGCGCGACGTCGTCATGTCGGAGACGGTCGGCTACAAGGGCATGATGTTCAGCGGGCTGCCGAACATGGCGGTCACGCTCGGCTACACGAACGCGTCGTGGACGCTCAAGGCCGACCTCTGCGCCGAATATGTCTGCCGGCTGCTCAACCACATGGACGCGAACGGCTACCGCGTCGTAACGCCGCTCGGGCCCGACCCGTCCTCGCCGACGGAGCCGTTCCTCGACCTCAAGTCCGGCTACGTGCTGCGCTCGCTCGACGCGTTGCCGAAGCAAGGCGAGCGGACCCCGTGGCGCCTGCACCAGAACTACGCGCGCGACATCCTGCTGATGCGGCGCGGGCCGATGGAGGACGAGGCGATCGTGTTCTCGCGGACCGGCGCGCCGGTGGGCGTTGTCGCGTCGGCCGAGCCGGTCGCGGTCTGACCGTAGCCCTGTGGCGGACGCGCGCGTCCGCCTAGGATTGCGGTCATGTGCCGAAACATCAGAACCCTCCACAACTTCGAGCCGCCGGCGAGCGAGGACGAGATCCACGCCTCGGCGCTCCAGTACGTCCGCAAGATCAGCGGCTTCACGAGACCGTCGCAGGCGAACGCCGAGGCGTTTGAGCGCGCGGTCGAGCAGGTCGCCGAGATCTCGCGCGAGCTGCTCGCAGAGCTGACGACGAACGCGCCGCCGAAGGACCGCGAGGTCGAGGCGGAGAAGGCGAAGGCTCGCGCGGCCGAGCGCTACGGCCGCGCGGCGTAAGTAGCGTCGCCCGAAGGCGGTCGCTTGCGATCGCCGGCGGGCGAAACGCCTATCACTCCGGTGGGGGCGCCACGACCGCCAGATCGGCAGCCGCGCGCCGTTCGCGCTCGCCGGGCACGCACACCTCGCACGTGACCTCGCGCAGGCCCTCAGCGGCCGGCGACAGCAGTCGCTCGCGATGCCAGAAGATCGCGAGCGACTGGACGAGCGGGAAGTCGTCGAGCGCGTGCGTCGCGATCCCGTCGTCCTGACCGCCGACGCCGAACGTCGGCAGCAGGCCGGCGCCGACGCCGGCGCCGACGAGCGTGCGGACGGTCTCGTCGAGGTCGGTGCGGAAGACGACGTTCGGCTCGTGGCCGGCCGCCTCGAGATGCGCCTCCAGCGGCGGCAGCGCGCGCTCGCTGTGCCGGCCGACGAGTGGACGGCCAGCGAGGTCGGCGAGGCTGAGCGCGTCGCCGCCGCGAGCCAGCGACCAGTGCGAGGGCGTGGCCAGCACCCAGCGGATGCGCAGCAGCCGGCGATGCTCGAACGGCCCGGGGGCGAGCGGCAGGCTGGCGAGCGCGAGGTCGAGCGACCCCTGCTCGACGAGCTCGAACAGCGGTGCGTCGGTCGGGAACTCGCTTGCCAGCACGCGCGTCTGGAGTCTGCGCCGCCGGCAGGTGGCGAGCACGCGCCGCAGCACACGTGGACCGATCCCCTGCGGCACGCCGATTCGCACGGCGCCGGTCTCGCCGGCGGCCAACCGGTCGAGGTCGGCGCGCGCGGCTGCCTGGCGCGCGAGCAGCGCCTCCGCGTGTCTCACGAGCAGCTCGCCCGCCTGCGTAAGAGCGATCTCGTTCGCGCCCGGGGCCCGCTCGACCAGGCGCGTGCCGGCGACCTCCTCAAGCGTCGCGATCTGGCGGCTCACCGCCGATTGGACATAGCCGAGCCGCTCGCCGGCGATGCGGAACGAGCGCGACTGCGCGACCGCCACGAGCGCCGCCAGATGGCGTGCCTCGAACGCCGACAGACGCTCGTGGTCAGTTGCCGTAGTGCTGTGTATTTCCCCTGCATGTCGTGGACTCTCGAGCATGTGCCGCAACCGTATGCGACGCATACGCACGCACATGTTTCGCGGATGCTTCGCCACCGGATCTGTGCACCTTTGACAAGGGACTCCCAGCAAGTTCGCTGGAAGATCGGCCCTCACCACGGTGTCCCGGGCGCCAGCAGGGGGTCGTCCCACACGCGCTGGTCCTCGAGACCGAGACGCCAGAAGCCGACACCGCCGAGGCCGCGGTCGGCCGCGAGCCGGATGCGGCGCGCGGTCGTCGTCGCGTCCGGGTACCAGACGTCGTGGCCGACCCCGCCCGCGTCCGAGTAGGTCGCGTGGAAGTTGTCGGCGACCGGGTCGAGCTGCACCGCGGCGCCGAGCGCGGGGAAGCGCGGGACGATGTCGCCGTATTGGTAGGCCGTCGCCGGGTTCGCGGTGCCGCCGCCGGCCGGCCAGTCCATCGCGTACAGGTTCGTCCCATAGACGAACTTGTGCTTGAGCGGAATCGACGCGATGTAGTCGGCGACATCGCGGACCCAGGTGGCGTCGTCCTGCGCACCAGGTGCCGAGGCCGCCCAGTGCAGGCCCCACGCCATCACGAGCACCCAGTCGGCCGATTGGGACAGCTGCGGGTAGTCGAAGATCCCGGAGCGCGGATGGGTCAGGCTGTCTCTCGTCTTCGCCGAGGCGGCGACCGTCAGCAGCTTGCCGGCCGCATGCAGGCGCCCGGAGAGTGTCGCGACGAACGAGGTGAGCGCGGTGCGGTCGCTCGCGGGCCCAGCCTCGAAGTCGATCGAGATGCCGTCGTAGCCGTTGGTCGTCCCAAGCGCGGTCAGCTGGTCGAGCCAACGCTCGCGGAGCGTCGGATCGGTCAGCAGCTGGTGCACCTTCGACGTGCCCTGGCAGTTGATGCGCGGCAGCACGAGCACCTTTCGCGCCTGCGCCCAGCGCGTCACGAGCGGGTCGTCCTGGCCGACCAAGGCGAGCGGGGTGCCTCTGCAGTCGAAGTACGTCGGGTACACGACGCCGATCTGGCGGTAGTGGGCACGGAAGTCCTCGAAGCTCTGGTCGGTCGAGGCGAGCAGGTAAGCGTGCGCGTGGCCGCTCGTCGGGACTGGGTCCTGCGTGCGCGCGGTCACCGTCGCGGAGGGGGCGCTGGCGGAGCCGAGGCTGTCGACCGCGACGACGGAGATGCGGTAGTCGGCCGACGGCGCGAGGTTCCCGATCACGTGCGAGGTGCCGGTGACCTGTCTCACGACGACGCCGTCGCGCAGCACGCGATAGCCGGTGATCTTGCCCGTGCTGGATCTGCTCGGAGCCCACTGGACGCCGATCTCCGAGTCGGAGACCGCGAGCGCCTGCACGCCCTGCGGCGGCGCCGGAGCCGTGTGGCCCGTACCCGCCGTGACGGCTCGGCTCGGCCGGCTCGTGCGGCCGCGCGTGTCGACCGCGACGACCGTGAAGCGGTAGGTGCGGCCGGGGGCCAGTCTGAGCGTCCAGCGGCTGCGTCTCGTCTGGCCGACGGTCGCACCGTCGCGCAGCAGGCGGTAGCCGGCCAGCGTGCCGTCGCCACGCGGACCGGGGCGCCAGCTCAGCCGCAGCGGCTGGCCGTCCCCGCTCGCGACGAGGCGGCGCGGAGCACCGGGGGAGCGATAGGCGACGTGGACGCGGCGGGTGACGGCACAGCGTGCTGCGCCGAGCGGGATGACGGTGAAGCGGTAGTTGCGTCCGAGCCTCACGGGCACGCGCAGGGCATGGCGTGTTGTCCGCCCGAGGAGGCGGTCGTTGCGCCGTACGACAAACGTCATGCGGGCGCGCGGCCCGTGCCAGCGCAGGACCGCGGTCGTCGTGCCGGACTTGCGGGCGAACGCGATCTTGCCCGGGGCGCGGCAGACACGCGAGGACGCGGCGGCGGGCTGGTCAGCCGGAGCCAGCAAAGGCGCCGCAAGGGGTGGCGGGATGGTGGCGGGCTGGGCAGCTTGTGCTGCGGACACGGATGTTGCGAGCGGCAGCGCCGCCGCGACCAGGAGGGGGAGAGGACGCACGCGCATTACTCGACCGTCACCGTCTTCGCGAGGTTGCGCGGCCGATCGGGGTCGAGACCTCGTGCGCAAGCGATCGCGTGGGCGAGCAGCTGCAGCGGCACGATCGCGGGGATCGGCGACAGCAGCGGATCGGTCGCGGGGACGAGCACGAGCTCGTCCGCCTCGTCGGCGATCGCGCCGGCTGCGCCTTCTGTGGCGATCGCGAGCACGTGCGCGCCCCGCGCCCGCACCTCGGCGATGTTCGAGCGCAGCTTGTCGAGCACCGGCGACTGCGTCGCGACGACGACGACCGGCGTGCCCTCGCGCAGCAGCGCGATCGGACCGTGCTTCATCTCGCCCGCCGCGTACGCGTCGGACGGGATGTAGGAGATCTCCTTCAGCTTCAGCGCCCCCTCCAGCGCCACCGGCAGGCCGGCATGGCGTCCGAGGAACAGGAAGAACGGCTCGTCGGACCAGCGCGCGGCGGCGCGGGCGATCGGCTGCTCGGACGCGGCGCGGGCCGCGGCGACGACCGCCGGCAGCCGTTGCAGCTCGTCCCCGAGCCGCTCGGCCTGCGCGTCGGCGAGCACGCCGCGCGCGAGGCCGAGCTGACGCGCGAGCGCGGCCAGCAGCGCGACCTGCGTGACGAACGTCTTGGTGGCGGCGACGCCGACTTCGGTGCCGGCGTCGGTCAACAGGACCGCCGCCGCCTCGCGTGTGATCTGCGACCCGGCGACGTTCGTCAGCGCGAGCACGTTGGCGCCGCGCGAGCGCGCCATCGTCAGCGCGCCGATCGTGTCGGCTGTCTCGCCCGACTGGGTGATCCCCAGTACGAGATCTCCCGGCGCGATCGCCGGCTCGCGGTAGCGCCACTCCGAGGCGACGTCGACCTCGACGCGCAGCCCGGCCCAGCGCTCCAGCAGCAGCCGCCCGACGAGGCCGGCGTGGTAACTGGTGCCGCAGGCGACGATCGTCATCCGCCGCGCCGCGCACAGCTGGGTCCAGGGCAGCTCGTCGAGCCCGGGGCCGGCCGGTGCCGCGCGCAGCGTGCGGCGCAGTGCTCTTGGCTGCTCCTCGATCTCGGCGAGCGTGAACGACTCGTGGCCCTCGCGGCTTGGGCGCATCTGGCGGTCGCCGAGCGTCAGGCGGCGCGGCGAGACGGCGCGGCCGCGCGTGTCGAGCACGCGCGCGGAGAGCCCATCGAGCACGACGACCTCGTCGTCCTCGAGCGCGTGGGCGCCGGCGACCTCGCCCGGGAACCCCACGAGCGCCGAGCCGAGGAAGCGCTCGTCTTCGCCGTGGCCGATGACGAGTGGGCAGGCGCGGCGCGTGCCGACGAGCGTGCCGGGCTCATCCGGCGTCGCGGCGACAAACGCGAAGTGGCCCTTGAGCTGCGGCAGCGACGCACGCACGGCGTCGGCGAGCCCGCCACGGTCGAGCGTGCGCGCGACGAGGTGGGCGACGACCTCAGCGTCGGTGTCGGAGTCGAAGCGCGCGCCCTCGGCGACGAGCAGCGCGCGCAGCTCGTCGTGGTTCTCGACGATCCCGTTGAGGACGATCTGCACGCGCTGGCCGTCGTCCGTCAGCGGGTGGGCGTTGCCCTCGCTGACGCGTCCGTGCGTCGCCCAGCGGGTGTGGCCGATGCCCGTCGTCGAGCCGCGCAGCGCGGCCGCGTCCGGGTGGCGGCCGACCGCGTCGCGCAGCCGCGCGATCCCGCCGACGCTGCGCACGCGCACCGCCGTGCCGTCGCCGCCGAGCAGCGCGACGCCCGCGGAGTCGTAGCCGCGGTATTCGAGGCGTTCGAGCCCGCCGAGCAGCAGCTCGAGGGCCGGACGTTGTCCGACGTATCCGACGATGCCGCACATGGGTGTCGACCTCCTTGGTGGTCTGTCGAGGGGATGGGGGTGGTGTCATGCGCGCCGCGCAGCTCCGCGATCCGCTTCGCCGCCGAGGGCGCGAGGAGCGGCGCGACCGCGACGAGCGGCAGCAGCGACAGCGGCACGAGCAGGAAGCCGCCGGCGCGGCGCAGGCGGCTCACGCGCCGGCCTCCGTCGCGGACGGCTGCGTGTGGCCGGTGGCCGTCGCCGGGCGCGTGCCCCAGTCGGAGCTGCGCGCGGTCAGGATCGCCCAGTAGGTCTGCCACAGCAGGAAGGCGAGGTAGAAGAAGCAGAAGACGATCCCGTAGATCCAGCGCGGGTCGTAGCGCGGCTGGCGCACGATGTAGTAGAGGCCGTACGCGAGCGCCATCGCGTAGATGCCGGCGACGTAGACGAGCGGGATGCCGGTGTGCCCGACGAGCGGCAGCCAGATCAGCGCGCGGATCGCGACAATCGGCGCGACGAGCGAGATCAGGATGCCGAGATAGGCCGTGAGCGCCGCGATCGGGTGCTTGCGCCACACGAACGTCATCAGGATCAGCGACTCGCGCGTCCACGAGCGCTTCCAGCGCAGCTGCTGGCGCAGGAACTGGCGCAGCGTCGTCGGCACCGCCGTGTGGGAGACGGCATCAGCCGCGTAGAGCACCTTCCAGGCGCGCAGCACGCGGTTCGTCAGGGCGCGGTCGTCGCCGAAGGTCGCGGGCGAGCCGAGGAAGCTCTGATGCTCCCAGCCGTCGAGGTGCGGCACGATCGCCGCGCGGCGGTAGGCGGAGAAGCAGCCCGAGCAGCAGGTGACGCAGCCGAACAGCGACTCGGCCGCCTTCACGACGCGGAACGCGACGAAGTAGCGCACGACCTGCATCCGCGACAGCCACGAGTCGTCCGGGTTGGCGACGTCGGCGTGCCCGCAGATCGCGCCGACGCGCTCGTCCGCGAAGCCCTGCACGAGCCGGCGAAGCGCATCCGGCTCGACGGAGCTGTCGGAGTCGACGAAGGCGAGGATCTCCGCGTCGGTCGCGCGCATGCCGACCGCCATCGCGGCGCGCTTGCCGCAGTTGACGCCGAGGTCGATCACGCGCACGCGCGGCTCCTGCGCCGCCACCTCCGACATCCGCTTGAGCGTCTCGTCGGTCGAGCCGTCGTTGACGGCCACCAGCTCCAGCTTGTCCTGCGGGTAGTCGAGCGCGAGCAGCGAACGCAGCGAGTGAGCGATGACGCCCTCCTCGTTGAAGGCCGGCATCACGATCGCTACGCGCGGCTCGATGCCCGCGTCGCGCGGCGGCCGGTAGGGCAGCGAGAGGACGAAGCGGCTCGTGATGTACGTCACGACGACGACCCCGTAGGCCATGAACAGCACGTCGCCGTCGCCTGCGTCGAACCACAGCCCGTGGTAGGCGATGGCGAGCGCGAGCAGTGCCGTCAGGTAGACGGCGGCGACGACGCGCATCGCGCGATCGGCGAGGCGCGGCGGCGGCGCGTGCTGTGGTGCGTCGGGCATGTTCGCCTCAGACCAGATGCCGCGGGCCGTCGAGCGCGAGGCGGTACGTCGCGTCGAGCACATGCTCGAACGCTCTGAGCCATCCGAGGTCGTCCTCAGCGTGCACGGCGGTGACGATCGCCAGGTCGGCGTCGGCGGGCGTCGGCCGCTCCAGCGAGCGCAGCTCCGTGCCCGCCCCCGTGCGCACATCCGGCACGCGCGGGTCGTGATAGGCGATCTGCACGCCGGCGCGCTCGAGTCGCTCAGCGATCGCGAGCCCCGGCGACTCGCGCGCGTCGGCGACGCCCGGCTTGTACGCCATCCCCGCGATCAGCACGCGCCCCTGCGCCGCGGCGATCCCGCGCAGCCGCAACAGCGCGAGCGCGCGTGCTGTGACGACCGCCGGCCGCGCGACGATCCCGGCCATCGCCTGCTCGGCGATCGGCGCCTTGACGCCTGCCTCGCGCAGCGGCTCAAGCAGGTAATAGGGGTCGACGGGGATGCAGTGGCCGCCGACGCCCGGGCCGGGGTAGTGGGCGAGGAAGCCGTAGGGCTTCGTCGCGGCCGCGTCGACGATCTCGACCGGGTCGATCCCGAGATGCGTGCAGACGCCCGCCATCTCGTTCGCGAACGCGAGGTTGACGGCGCGGAACGTGTTCTCGTAGAGCTTCGTCAGCTCGGCCGCCTCGAGCGAGGAGACGACGTGGATTGCGGCCGTCGTCGGCGCGAGCAGTCTGCGCGCACGCTCGGCGCAGGCGGCGGTCGCGCCGCCGAGCACGCGCGGGACGGCGTGCTGGTCGACGGTACGGTCGCCGGGCAGGATCCGCTCGGGCGCGAACGCGACGGCCACGTCGCGGCCGGCGCGCAGCCCGCGCTCGGCGAGCGGCTCGACCAGCAGCTGGCGCGTCGAGCCGACGGATGTCGTCGAAGTGAGGACGAGCGTCTGCCCCGGGCGGGCATGCTCGACGGCGCTCGCGCAGGCGGCGCGCAGGGCGCGTGGGTCCGGGCGGCGCTGCTCGTCGACCGGCGTCGGGACGCACACGATCACGGCGTCCGCGGCCGCGATCGCGGCGGGGGCCGTGCTCAGCCGCAGCCGCTCGCCGCCGAGCGCCTCGCGCAGGCGGGCGACGTCGCCTGCCGGCAGATCGACCGTGTGGCCGTGGATCGCCTCGACGCGGCGCTCGCTGACGTCGATGCCGATCACGTCGCCGCCGGCGCTGTGCAGCGCGAGCGCCGTCGGCAGGCCGACGTACCCGAGCCCGACGACCGCGACGCACGGCGGCACGAGCGGTGGCGCGGTGGGGGAGGCGGCGGCTGGCACGACGGCAGGTGCGACCGCGAGCGCTTGCGCTTCGGACACGACGGGTCCTCCAGACATCGGGATCGAGCGGACGGGCGCCGGGCCGTGTGGCTGCGGGGGGGACCGCGTCGACCCGGCGCCCTGCACAGGACAGCCGGGTGGTCGCCGATCGCTCAACACGTTTTGCTCACCCGCTCCGATCTGCAAGTGGCCGGATAGAAGTGCATCGCGTCGTGACGGGGATCGGTGCACCTCGGCGACGACATCCGCGTCTTGCATGACGCGATGCCGCGGCGGGCGACGAGAGCGTTCAGTGGGGCGCGGGCGGCGTTACCCGACTTGCGCGGCGGGCTCGCCGTCCGCCAGCCGCAGCAGCTGCGTGTGAGCCGCGAGGGGCGAGGGGTTCAGCAGCCGGGCACCGGGGATGCGGCTGGTGCTCGTCGTGCCGGACGGGAACAGCGCCAGCGGCGCGTCGGCGGCAGCGGTGCGCGCTGTGCTCGCCCAGCGCTCGGCGTCCTGGTGGCTGTGTGAGCCGCAGGCGATCGCGATGGCGTCCGGCGCGTAGAGCGCGACAGCGCGTGCAAGGCCCTTCGATGCGCGCACCGGCAGCGTCAGCACCTGCGCGCCCGCACGCGTGCAGAACAGCTGAAGCGCGTGCGCCCTGATGGCCTCCAGGCTGTGCTCGCCGCGTGTCGCGTCGCCGACGAGCAGGCGGATGGGCCGCGCGGGGTGCAGTGCGAGCCGCCGCGCCCAGAGGATCCACTCGTCGACCCATGACGCCGCGAAGGCCCACTCCACACTGTCGGGCCCGTGGCGCCGCTGGACGTAGACGAGCGCTGGCAGCAGCACCTCCTCGACGGTGCGTTCGAGCGAGCGCAGCGCGAGCGCCCCCTCGACGACGGCTGCCGCGCGCTCGGAGTCGATCGCGCACAACGGGACCGCGAGTGCGCCGGCGTCGACCGTGTCGCCCTGGCGCACGCGGGAGATCGCCGACGAGATCGAGAGCCCCTGCTCGAGCGCGTCGCGCAGCGCCGCGATGTCGGCGTGGCGGTAGAGCCGGTGCCCGCCGGGCGAGCGCCCCGGACGCGGGAAGCCAAAGCGCTGCTCCCACGCGCGCAGCGTGCTGGGACTGACGTTGAGGCGGGTCGCCGCCTCGCGGACCTTGAGGTACTCCACGGGGCGAGTCTAAGCACCCGTGACGACGACCAGTTAAGTCAGCTTGAGCACGATGTTTAGTTACTTGAACCGTTTATTTACGGTGGTCTTCGCTATATCTGAAAAGCGGTGAAAGCTGAAGCAGCGGCTGGCCGCGGCATTCCACGGCCAGCCGCGATCGTTCAGTCGATCACAAATCCGACAGTCACCCGCGTGACCTTGCCTCTTCTGATGAAGAAGTCCGTCACGCGTCTGCCGGCGGTGAACGTGTGCGTGTGGCAGGAGCGACTGCCGGAGAACGTCTCGCATCTCACGCCCGGGACGTTCGCTCTCACGGATGCCTCGGTCGAGCCGATGCCCACGCCCTTGGCGGTGCGATCGCCGAGGCCCGTCGTCACGACCGACGTGACCGTTCTGGAGCCCTGGTAGAAGACGACGATCCCGCCCGCGTACGTCTCCTGGCGGAATCTGCCGAAGTCGTTGCTGCCGTTGTGGACTCTGCTCGGCGCGCCGAGCGCGGCCTGCACCTGCGCGATCGTGTTGCCGAGGCGCGCGCCGGCGATCCCCTTGTCGACCTGGACGAGCGCCGGCGCGGCGGCCGGCAGTGCGAGCGCCGCGACGGCGGCGATGCTGCCGGCAAAGCCGAGTTTCAGGCGATGACTCATGTAGTGCCTCCCGTAGTTGCTTCGGAGATACGTGGCATGGACTGCTCGCGGGGCGTACCTCGTCCCACGAATACGAGTGCGACGAAAAAACCGACGAGCGCCAGCACGCCGCTCACACGCAGCGTCGTCTGCAGTCCGTCGGTGAACGCGGCGCCGGCGCTGCCGCCGGCCTCCACTTGATGGCCGGCGGCGGTCGAGACGATCGTCGTCGCGATGCCGAGCCCGATCGAGCCGCCGGCGACCTGGAACATGTAGAGGATCCCGCCGGCGAGACTCGCACGCGACTCGTCGAGCGTTCCGATCGCGAACGTCGTCATGGCGGAATAGAAGAGGCCGACACCGATCCCCAGCAGCACCATCCCGGGCACGAGCACGCCGTAGCCCGAGCCGGCGTCCAGCAGCGAGAGCAGCAGCATGCCGACGGGCAGGCAAGCGGCGCCGGCGACGATCACGCGCTTGCCGCCCCAGCGCTCGTACAGCGGGCCGGCGGCGAACGAGGAGGCACCGAAGACAAGCATCAGCGGCAGCAGCCCGGCGCCCGCGCGCAGCGCGCTCCAGCCGAGTAGCTTCTCCATGAACTGCGGCAGGTACATGATGGCGGTGAAGAACGTCATCGACATCAGCAGCACGGCGATCACGGAGGCGCGGAAGTCGCGGTTGGCGAGCACGTCGTCGGGCAGCAGCGCGTGCGGGCCGGCGCGGCGCTCCAACGGGATCACCAGCAGCATCAACAGGGCGGAGAGCACGAGCGCTCCGATCACCCGCGGGTCGCTCCAGCCCCACGTGTCAACCTGGTCGAGCGCGACGAGCAGCAGCACGAGGGAGCCGCTCAGCGCAGCCGTGCCGGCCCAGTCGAAGCGGCGGTCGGCGGTGTCGTCGCGCGTCTCGCCGACGGTGCGCATGACGACGAGGATTGCCGCGATCGCGATCGGGATGTTCAGCACGAGCACCCAGCGCCAGTTGATCGCGTCGGTGATCACGCCGCCGAGCAGCGGCCCGGCCGCGTTCCCGATCCCGGCGACGCCGAGCACGAGCGCACCCGCCAGCCCCTTGCGCGACTCCGGCAGCAGGCCGTACATCATCCCGAGCGTCGCCGGCCACATCATCGCGCCGCCGATCCCCATCGCCGCACGCGAGACGATCAGCACGCCGATGCTCGGCGCGAGCGCACCGATCAACGAGCAGCCGGCGAAGATCCCCGCCCCCGTAACGAAGATGCGCCGCCGCCCGAGCAAGTCCGCGAGTCGGCCGCCGGTGACGGTGAAGACGCCGAACACGAGCGCGTACGCGTTGATCGTCCACTGCACCGTGGAGACATCGACGTGGAAGTCCCGCTCGATCGCCGGCAGCGCGACGGCGAGAGCCGTGAAGTCGTTCGCCACGACGAAGATCGCGAGCCCGGTCGCGACGAGCGCCAGCTTCGTGGCGCGGTCGATCGGCGTGGCAGCAGCGCTCACCGGGCCGGATCCTGGCACGACGGGCGGAGGGCGGCAAGCAGGGTGGACGATCAGGCGCGCTTGCCCAGCGCCGGCGCCGTCCGCGAAGCGCCGCCGAGGAGAGGCTACGACGCGCGCGGTGCACGCCGGTGCAGCCCGATGCCGGTGCGGTCTGCGACGCGCGCGAGCGCGGCTTCCGGTGAGCCGTCACCGTGCGCGGCGGCCACCGCTGCGTCGAGCCGCGCGAGCCGCGCGTCGATCGCGGGGTGGCGGCTCGGCGCCGACGTCGCGCGCAGGTCCTGCAGGGCGGCGCGCATGCGGCGGCAGATCTGCATCGCGCTCGCGCCGTAGGCGCGAATCTCCTCGAACGCGAGGTCGAGCACGTCCTCCCAGTCGGGCGACGGCCACACGAGCCGCACGCGGCCATCCGCCCCGCGCGCGAACGAGGCGTCGAGGTCGCGCCCGGCCAGTTCGCGCACGATCGGCTCCAGCACGTCGATTCCCTGCACGGCCGTCGTCGGGTCATTGACCGCGGGCGACAGCGCGCGGATCGCAAGGTCGACGACGATCCGCATCGCGAACGCCGGGTCCTGCTCGATCGTGCGCTCCTCGCCGATCTCGATGCCGGCGTGCAGCAGGCGGATGTCGACTGTGCCGTCGCCGTGGATGCGCACGAGCTCCTGGCCGGGATCGACGAACTCGCCGACGGTGACCGCCAGCTCGATCGTCACGCCGGCCGCCTCCGCCGCCCGCATGAGGAGCTCGCGGTCGAACGAGCTGACGACGCCGGGCGCGCCGCTCCAGTGCACCGGGCGCGGGGTGGCGACCGTCCACGAGCGGTCGTCGTCCGCACCCGCGCGACCGGCCGCAGCGCCCAATGGTCGCGGGTAGACGGCGTGGATCGCGACGACCGCCTCACGCGAGACGGCCGCGTACAAAGCGCGCGGGCGCAGGCGGTCCATCGTGCGCTGCAGCAGCGCGAGGAACAGCACGGACGCGCCGATCAGCAGCACGAGCGCAAGCGTCACCGTGAGGTCGGGCGCGTAGTCCACGTTACGGCGCTCGAACGCGCGCAGCGCGACGAGCGCGTAGAGGAACGCGGCGAGGAACGACCCCATTGCGTGCTTGACGAGTCTGTCGCGGCGGAACCACAGGATCAGCCGCGGCGAGTACTGGCCGGCGGCGAACTGCACGACGACGAGCACGCTCGCGATCACGAGGCCGGTGAAGGCGATCATCCCCGTCGCGGTCGAGGTGAGGATGTCGCGCGCCGTGTCCATCCCGGTGTCGAGCTGGAGCGGCGCGTCGCGCGAGTCGTCGATCCGCGGAGCGATCGCTCCCAGCACGATGGCCCCGACGAGATACACGGACGGGATCGCAATCAGGCTGCGCTCCAGCCGGCGTCGCAGGCGGCGACGCCGCGCGCGCCACACCAGCCCCGACATCGCCCCGGCCGCTCCGACGCCTCCGCTCACTCATCTAGGATCGCCGACGACGTGGACGACACCGAACGACGCTCCTGCAGCGCGCAGCGCGAGGCCCAGTCGCGATGGTGAACGTCGACGCCGGCTCGTTCCTCGCGATCGTCACGGTCGCGGCGATCGCAGCGCTGTCGGCCGGCGTGCTCGCGCGCTGGCTCGTCGTGCCCGTCGTCGTGCTGGAGCTGCTGCTCGGAATCGCCATCGGCCCGGAGGGGCTGGGGCTCGCGCAGCCCGACGACTTCATCGACTTCTTCTCGAGCCTCGGGCTCGGCATGCTGTTCTTCTTCGCCGGCTACGAGATCGACTTCGAGCGCATCAAGGGCCAGCCGCTGCGGCTCGCCGCGTTCGGCTGGGCGATCTCGCTCGTGCTCGCCTACACGGTCGGCGGACTGCTGTCGCTTGCCGGGATCGTGCTGTCGCTCGTCTTCACCGGCTCCGCACTGGCGACGACCGCGATCGGCACACTGATTCCGATCCTGCGCGACGCCGACGAGCTGAGAACCCGCTTCGGCACGTACATGCTCGGCGCCGGCGCGATGGGCGAGTTCGGCCCGATCCTGCTGATCACGCTTGTCTTCTCGACGAAGGGAGCGATCGAGAACGCGCTGATCCTCATCGCCTTCGTCGTGCTCGCGGTGCTCGCCGGCATTGTCGCCGTGCGCTCGATGGGCCGCACCTGGAACCTGTTCGAGCGCACGCTGGAGACGAGCAGCCAGCTGGCGATTCGCGTGACCGTCGTGATCGTCTTTGCGCTCGCCGCGCTCGCGACCTCGCTCGGGCTCGACCTGCTGCTCGGCGGCTTCGTCGCCGGGATCATCCTGCGGCTCGCGCTGCAGGGGCGCGAGGTGGAGGTGCTGGAGTCGAAGCTGACGGCGGTCGGCTACGGCTTCCTGATCCCGTTCTTCTTCGTTGCCAGCGGCGTCGGCGTCAACCTGCAGGCGCTGCTCGACGACCCGGTGCAGTTCCTGAAGGTGCCCCTGTTCCTCGCGCTGTTCCTGCTCGTGCGTGGCACGCCGGCGCTGCTGCTCTACCGCAAGGTGCTCGATACGCGAGAGCGGGCGGCGCTCGCGCTGTTCAGTGCGACCGAGCTGCCGCTCGTCGTGGCGATCACGACGATCGCGGTCGACGAGGGCCACATGCGCAGCTCGACCGCGGCCTCGCTGATCCTCGCGGCGATCTGCTCGACGGCGATCTACCCGATTCTGGCACTGCGCCTGCGAGCCGGCGCAGCCGCGCAATCTTCGGAGTCCTACGCATAGAAGGGAGCTGTCTCGGCGTCCGGTTCCCTACGATGGGCCGGGTGCCCATAGCCACCCGCTCAGAGCTGCGCAACATCGCGATCGTCGCGCACGTCGACCACGGCAAGACCACGCTGGTCGACGGACTGCTGCGCCAGTCCGGCGCGTTCCGCGCCAACCAGGAGGTCGCGGACCGGGTCATGGACTCGATGGACCTCGAGCGCGAGAAGGGCATCACGATCCTCGCGAAGAACACCGCGGTCCAGTTCGGCGAGACGAAGATCAACATCATCGACACCCCCGGCCACGCCGACTTCGGCGGCGAGGTCGAGCGCGGGCTGACGATGGTCGACGGCGTGCTGCTGCTTGTCGACGCGAGCGAGGGGCCGCTGCCGCAGACGCGCTTCGTGCTGCGCAAGACGCTGCAGGCGAGGCTGCCGGTGATCCTCGTGATCAACAAGGTTGACCGCTCCGACGCGCGCATCGCGGAAGTGATCGACGAGGTCTACGAGCTGTTCCTCGACCTCGACGCCGAGGAGTCGCAGATCGAGTTCCCGATCGTCTACACGAACGCGAAGGACGGCTGGGCCTCGGTCGACTACGACCCGCAGAACCCGGTCGACGGCGAGAACCTGAAGCCGCTGCTCGACCTGATCGTCGAGCACATCCCGGCGCCGTCCTACGACTCCGAGCACCCGCTGCAGGCGTTGGTCACGAACCTCGACGCCTCGCCATATCTCGGCCGCATCGCGCTGTGCCGCGTGCGCCACGGCGTGCTGAGACGCGGCCAGCAGGTCGCCTGGTGCCGCACCGACGGCTCGATCGAGCGCGTGAAGGTGACCGAGCTGTACGTCACCGACGCGCTGGAGCGCGTGGAGGCGCAGGAGGCCGGCCCCGGCGAGATCATCGCGATAGCGGGCCTGTCCGACGTGACGATCGGCGAGACGCTCGCGGATCCCGAGGACGCACGCCCGCTGCCCGTCATCCACGTCGACGACCCGTCGCTGTCGGTCACGATCGGCATCAACACCTCGCCGCTCGCCGGGCAGGAGAGAGGCACGAAGGTGACCGCGCGGCTGCTGAAGAACCGCCTCGACGCGGAGCTCGTCGGCAACGTCTCGCTGCGCGTGCTGCCGACCGAGCGCCCCGACACGTGGGAGGTGCAGGGCCGCGGGGAGCTGCAGCTCGCGATCCTCGTCGAGCTGATGCGCCGCGAGGGCTTCGAGGTGACGGTCGGCAAGCCGCAGGTCGTCACGCAGGAGATAGACGGCGTGCTGCACGAGCCGATGGAGCACATGACGATCGACATCCCAGACGAGCATGTCGGCGTCATCACGCAGCTGCTCGCCACGCGCAAGGGCCGCATGGGGGAGATGGTCAACCACGGCACCGGCTGGGTGCGGATGGAATACCGCGTCCCCGCCCGCGGCCTGATCGGCTTCCGCACCGAGTTCCTCACGGAGACGCGCGGCACCGGGATCCTGCACCACGTCTTCGACGGCTACGAGCCGTGGCAGGGCGTGCTGCGCCTGCGCGCGACCGGCTCGCTGATCGCCGACCGCCCCGGCAAGGTCACGACGTTCGCGCTGACCGGCCTGCAGGACCGCGGCACGATGTTCGTCGACGCCGGCACCGACGTCTACAACGGCATGATCATCGGCGAGCACAACCGCGCCGAGGACCTCGAGGTCAACATCGTGCGCGAGAAGCACCTCACGAACCATCGCTCCTCAAACGCCGACGAGCTGGAGCGGTTGATGCCGCCTTCGCCGCCGACGCTCGACGAGGCGCTCGAGTTCGTGCGCGAGGACGAGTGCGTCGAAGTGACACCCGGCTTCATCCGCCTGCGCAAGGTCGAGCTCGACCCGCACGCCCGCGTGAAGGCCTCGCGGGCGCGAGCTCGCGAAGCACGCGAAGGCGTGCCAGTGGGCTGACGCCCGCTGCGCTGAGCGCGTCCGGCTACTGCACGAACGCGCGCAGGCGCGACAGGCCGCCCGCCGCGAGGTCGTCCTCGTGGACCCACACGTAGAGGCGCTCGCGCCGTTTGCCCCAGTGCCAGCCGATCCGGTCGTCGAGCACGAGCTGGAACAGCAGCCGCCAGCGTGCGGCGCTCGGCTCGAGCGCACGGGCGCGCGGGTGGAGGGCCGGCGCCTCACCGGCGGGATCGAGGCCTTCGGCCAGCAGGGCGCAGGCGAGCGGCATCTCGCCGCGGCGCTCGTCGGGGTATCCGAGCAGCCGGTGCGGCGCCTCGCGGTCGGTCGCCTCGTCGGCGGGCTCTACGCCCTGCGACGTGGCGAGCCGGCTGCGCAGCTCGCTCCAGGCCTCCTGCTCGGCTGGGTCGAGCTCCAACGCGGCGACCGGTGCCGCCCACACGCGCGGCAGCACCAGCTCACGGGACAGGACGGCCGGCTGACCGTATCCGACGTCGACATCCGCGACGGGGGCGGTGAGGAGTGCTGCACACGCACCCATGTGGTCGGGGCGCATGCCATCAGGCGGCTCGGCCGCAGAGAAGCAGGCGAGCGTGCCCTCGATGGGGAATGCGACCGGCTCGCCGCCTCCGCCTGCGAGCGCTCCCGCGACCTTGGCGAGGTCGAGCTGGACCCGGAACGTGAGCGGCAGGCCGCGCCAGTGCGGCCACGACGTGCCCTCCGGCAGATCGGGCGCGCCCCCGAGCCGCGAGCCGCCGACGGCGAGCGGCGTGTCAGGGCCGGCGGGCGTCAGGCGCACGCTGGCGCGCGCGAGCGTGCGGATCGCCTCGTGCCGGGCGCCCAGTCCGACCGCCTCGGCGAGCGTCAGCAGCTCGTCGAGGGTGGCGCCGCGCTCCGTCGGCGTCGCCGTCTCCAGCGGCGCGGGCGCCACCGGCGAGGCGTGCGGCTCCGGTGGGGGCGTGGGGGCGACTTGGGGGGTCGACGGGGCGGTGACCTCCTGCACGCCGCGCGCGATCTCGCCGGCGAGCTGCTTGAAGAAGTGACGGCGGCTGTTCATCGGGAGGGCCACGCGAGCGTGCGACCGTCTCGTCGTGACCGACAGGCATGGTGGCACCTCGTGCGAGGCGCCGTCGGCGCGCGGGCGTCGCCCGTGCACCGCGCCGGTAATGTCCCGCTGCGATGACCGGCGTCGTACACCCGTCGCGCCGTTCGCGCCGAGGCGCGCGGATCGTGGTCGCGCTGCCGCCCGCACTGCGCGGTGCGGCGCTGATGCCGGCGGCTGCGCTGGGCGTGCACCAGCTGCGCTATGAGCTGGCGTTCGGCGCTGACGCGCCGCGTGCGCTGGCGCAGCAGGGGCATGCGTACCTGTCGTCTTCGACGCCGTGGATCGTGCTGTTGGCCGCGCTCGCGCTCGGTGCGTCGCTCGGATCGCTCACGCAGCGGTGGGCACGCGGGCACGGGGTGGACGATGCCCGCGTCGTCTCGCGCCGCGGCGCCGCTGTGCGCGTGTGGCTGCTCGCGAGCCTCGCGCTGTTCGCGATCTTCGCCGGGCAAGAGCTGCTGGAGGGGATGTTCGCCGGCGGGCACGCCGGCGGCGTGGCTGCTGTGCTCGGCGGCGGTGGCTGGTGGGCGGCGCCTGCCGCGCTCGCCGTCGGCGGCCTGCTCGCGCTTGCGCTGCGCGCCGGCACGGCGCTGAGCGAGGCGCTCGCCGAGCTGGCGCCGCTGCGACTGCGTCTGCGGGATGCCGCGCGCGAGATGCGCCCGCTGCGTCCGGCGACGCTGCACCTCGTCGCGCCTGCGCCGCTCGCACGCCGTGCAGCCGGCCGCGCGCCGCCGCGCCGCGCCGTCGCGACCCCCCTGTTCGCGTAGCGCCCGGGACCGACCTCGTGTCGCGCCCGCAGGCGCTGCGACACGAAGCGATCCCCTGCAAGGAGTCCCATGTTCCGCATCGCACGTGCGTTCAGACGCGCCGTCCTGCCGGTCACGCTGCTGACCTTGTTCGCGCTCGCAGGTCCCGCCGCCGCCCACGAGGGCGACCCGCACTACCGCTCCGTCGTCGACGCGATCGCGCCGCCGACCGACGGTCTCAGCGCGCAGATCCTCGATCACGATGATGCGCTGCTCGTCGTCAACAAGAGCGACAGAGACGTGACGGTCCTCGACCTCGACGGCAAGCCGTACGCCCGCCTGCTCGCCGACGGCACGGTGCAGGTCAACGCCCATTCGTCGCTCGCGGTGGGCGAGAACGCACCGCCGAGCTCGGGCGATGGCGACCAGCAGGACAGCGCCGACGCCGCGCTGTACGCGAGCGTGACCCTGCTCGCCCACAACGGAGTGGACCACGGCGCCGAGGAGCACGGCGCCCACGAGCACGGCGCTGACGACTCGTCGTCGGCGGGCGGGCTCGCCACCGCCTGGGTCACCGTCGACAGAACCGGTCGCTACCAGTGGCACGACCCGCGCATCAACTACCGCGCGCAGCCGGTCCCGCCGCAGGTGACGGATGAGAGCAAGGAGACGAAGGTCAAGGACTGGCGTGTGCCGCTGGTCGTCGCCACCGTTCCGGGCGCGATCGAGGGGACGCTGACGTGGGTCGGCGAGCCCGGTTCCGGCTCGTCGTTCCCGACCGCCGCTGTCGTCTCACTCGTCGTGCTCGTGCTGCTCGCGGTGGGCGCGGTCGTGCTGGTGCGGCGGCGCCGCGCGGAGGACGGGGCGCAGACGTGATCGCGCGCCGCACCGGTCGCGCGGCGGCGCTGGTCGCCGTTGTGCTGCTGGCCGCCGGCGCGCTCGCGCCGGCGGCAGCGCAGGCGCACGGCATCTCCGGCAGCGCCGACCTGCCGATCCCGCAGTGGATGTTCGCGTGGGCGGCGGCGCTCGTCCTGATCGCCTCGTTCGTCGCGCTCGGCGTGCTGTGGCCGAGACCTCGCCTGCAGCAGCCGCGGCTGCGCCGCGTCCTGACGATCCCGCGCGGCGTGCGGACGCTGTGCGGGCTGATCGGCGTCGGGCTCTACGGGGTCGTCGTCTATGCGGCGTTCGCCGGTACCTCGGTGCCGACCGCGAACCTCGCGCCGACGGCGATCTATGTCGCCTTCTGGGTCGGAGTCCCGGTCCTCAGCGTCCTGCTGGGCGATGTCTTCGCGCTGTTCAGCCCGTGGCGCGCGCTCTACCGCTGGCTCTCCGGCGCCGCGCGGCGAATCAGCCCGAGCCTGGAGGCCGAGCCAATGGCGTACCCGGCGTGGCTGGGGCGCTGGCCGGCGGCGCTCGGGCTCGTCGCGTTCGCGTGGGTCGAGCTCGTCTACATCGACCGTGATGTACCGGCGACGCTCGGCGCGCTCGCGCTCGCCTACGGGTTCGTGCAGGTTGTTGGCATGAGCCTCTATGGCGAGCGCGTGTGGAGCGAGCGCGCCGACGCGTTCGGTGTCTGGTTCAACCTCTGCTCGCGCATCTCCGTGTGGGAGACGCGCGGGCGCGAGCTGTGCGTGCGGCCGCTGCTGTCCGGGCTGCCGCGGCTCGAGCTGCTGCCGGGGACGGTTGCAGTCCTCGTCGTGCTGATCGGGACGACGACGTTCGACGGTGCTTCCAACGGCGTGCTGTGGGTCGACGTCGCGCCGAAGCTGCAGGATCTCTTCACCGGGATCGGCTTCTCGATCACCGTTGCGAACGAGATCGCCTTCAGCATCGGGCTGGCGGTCGCGATCGCCGCGGTCGCCGGCTTCTACGAGCTCGGGATCCGCGGCATGCGCACGGTCGATCCGCGCCGCGACGCAGGCGAGCTGGCGCGCTCGTTCGCGCACACGCTCGCGCCGATCGCGTTCGCCTACGCGATCGCGCACTACTTCTCGCTGCTCGTCTTCCAGGGGCAGGCGCTGATCTACCTCGCCTCCGACCCGCTCGGCACCGGCGCGAACCTGCTCGGGACGGCGAACACACAGGTGAACTACACGCTGATCTCCGGAAGCGGGATCTGGTACGTGCAGGTGGCGGCGCTGATCGCCGGCCACGTCGCCGGCCTCGTGCTCGCGCACGACCGTGCGCTCACCGTCTTCAGGGATGACAGACGCGCGGCGATTCGCTCGCAGTACTGGATGTTGACGGTGATGGTCGGCTTTACCTGCCTGGGCCTGTGGCTGCTGTCGGCGGTGAACGCATGAGTGTGGTCCCCGCTGGGCAGGGTTTGAGAGGCTGTACGGCGAACCTCGACCTCGACTCCGATGCGGAAGGCGGTGCCGTGAGATGAGACCGATCCATGCGCTCCCTGTCGTGCTCGTCGCTGCGGCGCTCGCCGGCTGCGGCGGGGGCGGCGATGACAGCAGCACGACGAGCGAACCGGCGGCGACGCAGACGCAAACCGCCCAGACGCAGACGAAGACGAGAACGACCGCGCCCGCCAAGGGCCCGGACGGCGCGAAGGTGTTCGCCTCCGCTGGCTGCGCGAGCTGCCACACGCTCGCGGCTGCCAACGCCACCGGCCAGGTCGGCCCGAACCTCGACGATCTCCAGCCAGACGCCGCGACGGTCAGAAGCCAGGTCGAGAACGGCGGCGGCGGGATGCCCTCGTTCAGCGGCGACCTCTCGCCCGAGGAGATCGACGCGGTCGCGACCTACGTCGCGGACAACGCCGGCAGATAGACGACGCGCTCAGGCGGCGGGCACCGCACCGGCGGTGTCCTCCGCCTGGTACTGCGCGAGCAGTGCCCGCTCCTCGTCGTGCTTGGGGAAGCGGAACCAGACGAGCGCGGCGCCGAGCAGCACGGCGATGATCCCGGCGCTGAAGGCCCACTTGTCGCCGGAGACGAACGACGACTTCGCCGCCGCGATGATCGCGTCGGAGTGCTGCGGGTACGCGGCGGCGGTGTCGGCGGCGCTCGCGAAGGACTTCTCCAGCTCGGTTTGGAGCTGGTCACTGACCTGATCGGCGTTGGGCGAGCCGGCGATCGCTGTGGCGAACGCCGATGCGTAGCCGGCCGTCAGCAGCGCGCCGAGGATCGACTGCATGATCGCTCCGCCGAGGTCGCGCTGGAGATCAGCGGTGCCCGACGCCATCCCGGCGCGCTTGACCGGTACGGAGCCCGTCAGCGAGTGCGATGCGGGCGTGCCGGCGAGGCCGACGCCAATCCCCAGCAGCGCGTAGCCGAGGAAGACCTTCCAGTACGGGATGCCGTCCTTCCACAGCAGCAGCATCGCGACGAACCCGAGCAGGCAGAAGACGTAGCCGAGCAGCAGCGTCACGCGCGCGCCGTGGCGCTGGACGAGTCTCGCCGAGCGCGGGGCGACCAGGACCATGAGGACTGCCGCCGGCAGGATCGAGGCACCGGCACCGAGCGTCGAGTAGCCGAGCACGTTCTGCAGAAACTGCTGGCCGATGAACATCGCGGCCATCAGCGAGCCGAACACGATCACGCCGGCGCAAGCGGCGACCCAGAAGACCCGCCGCCGCGCGACGTCGAGGTCGTAGAGGGGAGAGGCCGCACGGCGCTGGCGCAGGATGAACGCGACGCCGGCCGCGAGCGCGATCAGCCCGAGCCCGAGCGCGAGCGCGCCGCGGTTCGGCACCGGCGCGAAGTTGATCCCCAGCACGAGCGCCGCGACGAGCAGCACCGACAGGATGCCGCCGAGGTTGTCGACCGGGTCCGTCGTCTCGTTCATGTGCGCGGGGATCAGCTTGACCGCCAGCACGAGCGCGATCAGCGCCAACGGCACCGTCGCGAGGAAGACCGAGCCCCAGTCGAACTGCTCCAGCAGCGCGCCCGACATCAACGGGCCGAGCGCCGAGATCGCGCCGCCGATGCCCGACCACAGCGCGATCGCGCGCGTGCGACCCGGGTCCATCCACAGCGCGGTGATGAGCGCGAGCGTCGTCGGGAAGGCGAGACCGGCGGCGACGCCGCCGAGCAGGCGTGCGGCGAACAGCACCTCGAGCGACGGCGCGAAGCCGGCGAGCAGGGAGGCCGGGACCGCCAGTGCGGTTCCGAGCACGAGCATCAGCTTGCGGCCGTAGCGGTCGCCGACGGCGCCGAGGTAGAGCACGGAGGCGGCGAGCCCGAGCGAGTAGCCGACCGCGACGAGGTTCAGCCCCGTCTGCCCGGCGTCGAAGTCTCTCGCGATGTCCGGCAGCGCGACGTTCGCGACCGCGAGGTTGAGGTTGGCGACGCCGGCGACGAGGATCAGCGTGGCGAGGACGAGCGAGGCGCGGGCGGGGCCGGCGCCAGGCTCGGCCGCGGGCGTCTGCGCTGCGGTCGCCATGCGGTGCAGCCTATGGGGCGGGTGGGACGTGTGCAGCGAATCCGTGCGATTCGGTCCGGTTGCCGCTCGGGCCCGCAGGCTCATCCGCAGGGAGTAGTCTCGGCCTACTCGCTCGCCGCGGTGTGCACCCAGATCGATTCGTGGCTCGCGCGCTGCGGGGCTGCTCGAGGCGTCCCGTGCAGTGCAACCGAAGGAGCACGATCGTGACGCAAGCAGCCAGGGCACTGCGGTTGACGTGGACGGTTCTCGCGCTGTCGATCGCGGCGTCGCTCTGGATCGCCGCCGCCGCGTCGGCGACCGGCCCGGGCGGGTGGGACCACCTCGGTACCGGCACGATGGGCGCTTCGGCGCTGAACGGCCGCGTCGACGCGTTGATCAGCATCCCTCACTTCGGCGCCATTCCGGACTCGGTGTATGCGGGAGGCGTCTTCACGAGCGCAGGAGGCATCACCTCGGCGGTCTCCATCGCCCGCTGGGACGGCAGCGCCTGGCACTCGATCGGTGCGCCGCCCATCTCCAGCGCCCCCGGCGCCGGCGTCGATGCCATCGCCGTCGATTCCGCCACCGGCAAGATCTACGTGGGCGGCAACTTCATCAACGCGGGCGGCAACCCCAACGCGGACTTCATCGCGGTCTGGGACGGCGTCAGCTGGGAGTCCTTCTGCGCCCCGATCACCGCGAACGTCAAGGCGCTCCAGATCATCGGACGAACGCTCTACATCGGTGGCGACTTCGCGGACGGAGCGGGCCTGTCGTCCGCCGACAAGCTGGTGCGGTGCAACCTCGACACCGGCACGCCGTCGTCGACGGTCCCTGACGCCGCGCATGAGATCAACAGCGCCGTCTACGCGCTCACGGCCGACGCGGCCGGGCGGCTCTATGCAGCCGGGAGCTTCATCAACATCGACTCGATCCCCAACGCCAACTACGTAGCGATGTTCGACGGCACGTGGCATGGGATGAGCGCCGGCGCCGTGGGCGGCATCACCCGCAGCATCGCGTCGGATGGGACCAACGTGTACATCGGTAGTGACGCGGTGGACATCGCGGGCATCGCGCGGGCCGACCATGTCGCGAAGTGGAACGGGGCGTCGTGGAGCGCACTCGGTGCGAACGGCGCGAACACGGACGGGTGGCTCCCAGCGTCGACGTTCATCAACGCGATCGCCACCTCGGGCTCCAACGTCTTCGTCGGCGGCTCGTTCCAGAACGCCGACGGGCACCCGACCGCCGACATGGTCGCCGGCTTCAACGGCTTCAGCTGGGCGCCGATGGGGTCCGACGGCGCCGGCAACGGCCCGCTGGGAGGACCGGCGAACGCGCTGACCGTCTTCGGCGGCCAGGTCGTCGTGGGCGGCAACTTCACCGCCGCCGGAGGAGACGACCGCGCCGGCTACATCGCGCGCTACCCGGGCGCCGCTCACCCGCTGACGGCGGTCATCCGGCTCGGGAACGGCGGCTTCGCGCCGTTCGTCGGGTCCACGGCGTCGTTCGACGGAAGCGCGAGCGACGGCGACTCGCCGATCGTCTCCTACCGCTGGATCTGGAACGACGGAACGCCTGACGGCAGCGGCCCCAGCGTCGCTCATCTGCTCAGAAAGCAGGGGATCAACGTCGTCACGCTCATCGTGACCGACAGCCTGGGGCACACAGCGCAGACCAACGAGGACTTCTTCATCGCCGGGATGTACCCGCAGGCCAGGTTCGCGTGGACCCCGACGACGGTCTTCGCCGGGGACGCGGTCGCGTTCGACGGGAGCGGGTCGAACGACTCCGACGGGACGATCGCCTCCTACGACTGGCAATGGGGCGACGCGACGCCGGACTCGCACACCGCCAAGCCGACCCACGCCTTCGCCACGCCGGGCACCTACCAGGTGGCGCTGTTCGTCCAGGACGACAACACCCAATCCGGCGCCGCCATCCATAACGTCACCGTCCTCGCGCTCATCGTCCCCAGCGTCAGCCACGCGTCGGTGACTAACAGGAGCTTCCGTGTCGGGGCGGGTCCCACCGCGGTCGCCGCCAAGGTGCCGCGCGGCACGAGCTTCAAGTTCACCCTCAGAGCCCCGGCCAAGGTCACGATCGCGATCACCCGCCCGGCCGCGGGCGTGCGGGTCGGCAGGCGCTGCGTCGCCACGACCGCTGCGCACCCCGTGCGAGGCAGACGCTGCATGCGTGCGGTCAAGGTCGGCACGCTCACGCGCACACACCTGCACAACGGGCCCAACACGATCCCGTTCAGCGGCCGGATCGGCAGACGCGCGCTGAGACCCGGCTCCTACACGGCGACCCTGAGCGCACGCAACGCCAAGGGAAGATCGAAGTCGATCGCCGTCACGTTCTCGGTCGTCAAGTAGCCGCATCGCTCACGAACTCGACGTTTCGCCTCCGCGCGGCAGGCCCCAACCCCCGTTGGTAGAGTCCCTTGAGACCCATGGTGGGCGTAGCTCAGCTGGTAGAGCTCCTGGTTGTGGTCCAGGCGGTCGCGGGTTCAAGTCCCGTCGCTCACCCCTCGTGAAGCCCCGCTGGACGCCGGCCACGCCGCGTCCCCAACCCGCGTGAACGGCGCCGGCGCGACGTGGCGCTCGTGCTCCGGGGCGCGCTCTCCGCGCGACGTCAGGCCGCGGTAGTAGTCGCGCTGCCACTGCTTCGCGTGTGCCGGCGTCCCCGCGACTCGGCTCTCCTGCAGGAAGGCGTCGCGGCTCTCCGCCCAGTCGCGGTGCGCCTCCTCGAGCTCCGGATCCTCCGCGATGTCTCGCAGCACGGGCGTGAAGCGTGCCGACACGCCGCGCGGGATGGGGAGGAGTGCTGCGATTGGCTCTCCGATCGCGAACTCGACCGGGTGCAGGCGACGCGTGAGCCGCCAGCTCATCGAGAAGCGCGCGGTCGCCCAGTCAGTCTCGACGAGGCCCTCCAGCGCGACCGCGCCGTCCTTGATCGCGTTGGCGGGACCGCGCACGAGCAGGTTCCAGCCCGGCGGCGTCCTGAACAGGTACGGCACCTCCCACGTGACGACGCCGACGCCGAAATGAGACGACGCTGGCTGCTCGCTGGGTCCGTCGAGATGCTCGACGACGAGGTCGGACGTCGAGGAGCCCCCGTTCCAGCTCACGCGCACGTGGTCGCGGCTGAGCAGCACCCAGCCCAGCTCGCTCGCCGCGACCATCGGCAGGCAGCGCCGCGCGAAGCGCCCGCTCCCGCTCATCCACGCGCGCGCCCGGCTCGCGGGCGCCAGCTCCAGGTGCGGCTCCGGCACGAGCCGGTAGGCGACGATCTCGTCTGGCGACGGCTCGCCGGCGGCCGGCTCGTGCGGGGCGCCCACGGCCTTACATCGGCGGGCTTGACGAGCCCTTCGGCAGCACGCCGCCTCTCGGGCTGCCGCCGTCGCTGCCGGCGTCGACGGTCGTCGACGACGAGCCGCACGCGCAGTGCGTCAGCACGACGCCAGCGCGCTTCTTGCCTGCGGCGCTCAGTCTGCCCTCCGCGACGAGGTCGATGATCATTGCCTGGATCACCTGCGTCGCACGCGTGCTGACGAAGATCGTCTCGACTCTCTCCTTCGCCAGCGCCTCCAGCGCGTCGTCCCACAGGTTGTTCGTCGCGACGACGTCGATGAGATCGCGGAACTGCTCGGGAGATACCTCCGACAGCTCCACCGGTCGAACCATGGTCAAGGCACGGCCTCCTCGTGTCTTGGGATATGTGCGTGCACTCTCTTCGCTGCACGCGCGCGGTGTCAAGCGACTGCGTCCGATCGCCCGCGCGTCTCCGCGCCGTCGCACACGGCCGCCGCGCGATCGCCTACGGTCTTTGCAATGGACGCCGACCGCCGGTTCGAGGCGCACGAGGTCGATCTGCACGGCCACCGGGCCGTGTACCGCGTCGCCGGCAGGGGGCCGGCGGTCGTCCTCATCCACGGGATGATCAACTCCTCGCGCCACTGGGAGGCGGTGGCGATGCGGCTGGCCGGCTCGCATCGCGTGATCGCGCCCGACCTGATCGGCCACGGGGACTCCGCCACGCCCCGCGGGGACTACTCGCTGGGGGCGCATGCGGCGAGCATCCGCGACCTGCTGGCGACGCTCGGCGTCGAGCGCGCGACGATCGTCGGGCACTCGCTCGGCGGCGGCGTCGCGATGCAGTTCTTCTACCAGTTCCCGCAGCGCACGGAGCGGCTCGTGCTCGTCTCCAGCGGCGGGCTCGGAGCGGAGGTGAGCCCGCTGCTGCGCGGCGCCGCGATGCCCGGCTCGGCGCTGCTGCTGCGGCTCGCGACCCGGCCGCGGCTGGTTGACGCGCTCGACGGCGCGGGCACACGGCTGCGGGACCGTGGCAACGCGAACGGCGTCCAGTTGCAGGCGGTCGCGCGGGCGCTGCGGCCGCTGCAGGAGCTGGGCGCGCGCCGCGCCTTCCTCGAGACGCTGCGTGCGGTGATCGACCGCCACGGTCAGCGCGTCAGCGCCCGCGACCGCCTTCACCTGCTGCGCGACATGCCGACGATGATCGTCTGGGGCGAGCGCGACCGCACGATCCCGCTCGCCCACGGATTGGAGGCGCGCGACGCGATCCCCGGCTGTCGCCTCGAGCTGCTGCCGGACGCCGCGCACTTCCCGAACCTCGAAGACCCGGCCGGCCTCGCCGCGGTGCTGGCCGACTTCGTCGCGACCACCGCGCCTGCCTGCATCGAGGACGTGGAGTGGGGCGACGTGGTCGGCCGCCGTGCGCGGGCGACGATCCGCCGCGTGGCGTGAGCGCACCGCTCAGGGTGCCGCGCGTCGCCGGCTGTCGCGTGAACGGCAGTCCGGCTGGACGGCAGCGAACGCTGACGTGCCAGGCTCGGCACTCGAGCGGACCGGCACCCTCGCATTCCCCCGATCGGACGCCATATGCTGCGCCGGCGCCGGGCGACGCCGAAGTCCGCGGAGCGCGGCGCTGCTGGAGGAGAGATGTCGTCTGCAGGACCGGGATCACCGGTCGGAAGGGGTATTGCATGAGTCGCACGAAGCTCACCGCCATCGGACTGGCGGTCTGTCTGCTGCTCGGTGTCGCAGGCGTGGCAACGGCCACGGCTGCTGGGCCGGCGAGAACGACGATCAGAAGCACCACGTCGTTCAAGTTCAAGCCGAACCGCTACATCCAGGACGGCCTGCGCTGGTCCAAGGACTCCTACGCCGTCAGCTCCGGTGGGACGCTGCACATCGTCAACGGCGACGGCAGCGAGGGTCCCCACACCTTCACGGTCCTCGCGAAGAAGGACGTGCCGAAGACCGCTAGAACGCTCTTCAACTGCAGAGCCTGCAACCAGCTGACGAGAGCGCACGGCGCCGACCCGAACAGCGAAGCGCCGCCGAGATTCAACTTCCTCGAGAACGGCGTCGGCCAGAACACCGCGCCGAGCGTCGACCGTCCCGGCGACTCCGGGCTCGTCGGCGAGAGAGGCAGAAAGGGCGAGTTCCTCGACCTGAGAGTCACCGCCAGCGCTGGCACGACGCTCCACTTCATCTGCCTGATCCACCCGTGGATGCAGGCGAAGGTCGAGGTCCAGTAGCACCGCGCCTCGCCATGCGAGCTCGCAGCAGCGTGAGGGCCCTGGCGCTCGCCGGGGTCCTTGCGCTGTGCCTCGCGGCGCCCGCGGGCGCCCGCACGCTGGACTACTGGGTCGCCGCCGTCCCGACGTCGTGGAACATCGTCCCGAACGGACGCGACGCGATCATGGGGGCGACGATCCCGCTTGCGGACGCGCTCTTCCCGACGGTCGTCTACCGCCGCTTCACGCCGCACTGGCGCAGAGCCGAGGCCAACGCGCCCCGCTCGAGCTCCGACGGGCTGGTGATTCCGGGGCCGCTGATCCACGCGCGCGCCGGCGACCGGCTGCGGATCCACTTCAAGAACATGGACACGCTGCGGCACGAGCCGCACTCGATGCACTTCCACGGCGTGCACTATCGCCCGAGCTCCGACGGCACCTACGTCCCCGGCGTCTCCGGACGCGACGCCGAGGTGAAGGTCGGCCAGACGTGGACCTACCGGCTCACGGCCGGCGAGGACTCGGTCGGCGTGTGGCCCTACCACGACCACTCGCCGTCGATGATGGACTCGATCGACGGCGGCATGTTCGGGATGCTCTCGATCCTCGGCCGCCACGAGCGTGCGCCGGACCGCGAGTTCCAGGTCGTCTTCTCGCCGTTCGGCAAGTTCATGGCGATCGACGGCCGCGCGTTCGTCGGCAACACGCCGGTCTTCGAGTCGACCGTTGGCCAGCTCGTGCAGTGGGACGTGATGGCGATGGGCTCCGACTTCCACACGTTCCACGTCCACGGCCATCGTTGGATGGGGCCCGACGGCCGTCCGCGCGACACGCAGGCGATCGGCCCGGCCGAGAGCTACCGCTTCCGCTGGCGCGAGGAGGCGTCCGGCACGTGGCTCTACCACTGCCACGTGGAGGACCACATGATGCGCGGCATGATCGGCACCTACCGCGTCTCGCGCGGATGAGGCGGGTGGCGGCAGCGTCGGTCGCAGTCGTGCTCGCGCTGCTGGTCGCGCCCGCCAGTGCCGGCGCCGGCGCGGCGACGCAGGCCGTCGACGTCCAGTTCGACGCCCTCTCCCCGTCGCAGCTCGACCTGCTGCCAGGCGAGTCGGTGACGTGGTCGAACGTCAGCCCGCGGGTCCACACCGTCACGTCGGACAGTGGGCTGTTCGATGCGGGGGAGTTGGGCCCGGGCGCCACCTTCGCGCGCGCCTTCGACGAGCCCGGCGCCTACGCATACCACTGCACGATCCACGCGGGGATGATCGGCGAGGTTGATATCCGGCGCGTGATCCTGGGACTGCTGCCGACAGCGGTCGTGCCGGCTGGGGAACACGTCGAGTTCAGCGGCCGGACCGCCGACGTCACGCGGCCGGTGAGCATCCAGCGCAGCGTCGTCGGCGGCGCCTTCGCGACAGTGGCGAGCGCGTCCCCGGCGCCTGACGGCAGTTGGAGAGCGACGGTCGCCGCCGAGTTGACGAGCGACTTCCGCGCGGCGTCCGGCGGCGACGTGAGCCAGACGCGGCGGCTGCTGGTCAGCGAGCGCCGTGTGCGGCTGCGTAAGACGAGACGCGGCGTCACGGTGACGGTGACGCCCTCGGTCCCATACGCACGCATCATGCTCCAGGCCGACCTGCACGAGCGCTTCGGCTGGTGGCCGATCGCACGCGCGAAGCTGGACTACCTCTCACAGGCGAGCTTCCGCGTGCACCGGCCGGCGCGCGTGCGGGCGGTGCTCGTCGCGAAGGACGGCTGGACGCCGCTGGCGACGAGCCCCGTCGTCGTGCTCGGGCACGCCAAGCCGACGCACATGGGTGGCATGCACATGCACGCTGTGATGCGGCAGCTCAGCTGAGCGCATCGCCAGTCGCGATGAACAGCACGGGGCCGCCCGCCAGCTCGCCGCGGCGTACCATCGCGAGCAGGCCGGCCATCGCCTTAGCGGCGTAGACAGGGTCGAGCGCGAGCCCGTCGGCGTCGCGCAGCAGGTCCGCCGCGGCTGCGCCCTCGGCGGTTGCGTGCCCGTAGCCGGCCCCGAGCTGGTCGCGCACGAGCAGCACGTCGTCCGGAGGCACATCGCTGTCGGCCGACAGCGCGGCGCCGTGCTTGCGCAAGAGCGCTGCCGCACGGCCAGCCAGCCGCGCGGTGCGTCCCGCGTCGAGCCGCATGCGGTCGTTCACGACGACGCCGACCGCACGGCTGCGCAGGCCCGCGAGTCGCAGCCCGAGCGCGAGCCCGGCGAGCGTCCCGCCTGAGCCGACCGGCACGACAACGTGGGCCGGCTCGGGCAGCGCGCCGGCCGCCACCTGCTCGCTGAGCTCCAGCCCCGCCTCGACGTAGCCGAGGATTCCCAGCGGCGAGGAACCGCCAACCGGCAGGTAGTACGGCGGCCGCGGACGGCCCGCGCTCCAGCTCGTGTGACGGGCCAGCAGCCACGGCAGCGCCGCGACCGTCCGCGCACGCGAGTGCGTGACGTGCAGCGTCGCGCCCGAGTCGCGCAGGCGCCCCAGCTGCGCGCGCACATGCTCGTCGAGCGGCTGGTCGACGAGCACGAGCGCGGTCTCCAGTTCCAGCCGCCGCGCGCAGATCGCCGTCGCCAGCCCGTGGTTCGTCGCCAGCGCCCCGATCGTCAGGACCGTGCGCGAGCCGCGCCGGCGCGCGTCGGCCAGCACCCACTCCAGCTTGCGCACCTTGTTGCCTCCGTACGGCCCGCCGTAGCGCCCGTCCTCCTTGCACCACACCTCTGCGTCGGCGACGGCGCTCAGCCGTCGCACCGGCGTCGGGCCCTCGCCGAGCACGACGTGCGGCAATGTCGCGCGCAGGGCGGGGAAGCGGTCGTGGAGCAGCGGGGCTGGCATCGCGAGATCGCAGCGTCGCAACGACGGATCGGTCCTGCGCCGCATGGCTACCCTGAGCACATGACCCGAGGCCATGACGTCACCCACGCGCCGCTCGGCCGCCGCGTCCGGCTCGAGCTCGGCGGCGAGACCGTCGTTGACACGCGCAATGCGATCCTGCTGCACGAGACGGGCATTCGGCCGCGCCTCTACGTCCCGCTCGCCGACGCACGCGTGGAGCTGCTGCGCCCGAGTGAGAGACGCACGCACTGCCCGTTCAAGGGCGACGCGACGTACCGCACCGTCGAGGCGGGCGGGACCCGCTCTCACGACGCGTTGTGGGTCTACGAGGACCCGATCCCCAGCGCCCGCTGGCTGCTCGGCTACGCCGGCGTCTACGAGGATCGCTTCGACCGACTGCTCGACGAGGACCAGCCGGTCGAGCAGATCGCTGCCTGAGCCGCGCGCTCAGCGCAGCAGCAGCTCGAGCGCCCGCGTCTGCGCGCCCGCGGCTTCGGGGTGCGTGTAGAACGCGAGGTGCGTGCCGCCGTCGAGCGTGAGCAGCTCGGCATTCGGGATCGTTGCGGCGGCGAAGTCGCTGTAGTCGGGCGTCACGTCGGTGTCGGCGCCACCCTGCACGATCAGGCACGGGGCCTCGATCCGCTCCAGCTCCAGCGTCTCGATTGCCTCGAACTGGTCGATGTCGTTGTCGTAGCCGGCCTGGCGGCCGTCGTGGCGCAGCACAGATGCGTCGAGCTCGAGCACGAAGCGACGCTTGGCCTCGTCCTCGAACACCTCGGACGCGCGCTGCTCCACCTCCGCCTTCGACAGCGACCCCTCGGCGTCGAGCGTCGCCTGGATCAGCTGCTTCGGCGCGTGCGCGGACATCGCGCGCAGCAGCCAGTTGCCGGCGCGCGTGGTGAACATCAGTCGCGTCGGCACGTCCTCGTGCGGGCGCGGATACGCCTTGCTGACGGCGTCGAGCGACACGACTGCGCGCACGCGGTCGGGATGGCGCACCGCGAGCCGGTAGCTTGACGGGCCACCGCCCGACCAGCACAGCACGCCGACCCGCTCCACACCCAGCGCGTCGAGCAGCGCCGCGTGCAGGTCGGCCTGTGCGTCGATCGTGGCGCGCTCGCCGAGCTCTGTCGCGAGGTAGCCGGGACGGGAGGGGAGGATCGCCTTGACGCCCGCGCTCGGATCGTCCGTCATGAACCGCGCCATCGCCGCCGCCTGATCCCAGCCGCCCGGCGTGCCGTGCACGACGAGCACCGGCGCTCCCTCGCCGACGACGGCGACCTCGACGGGTCCGAGACGGGTTTCGACAACGTCCAGCTTCGGCTCCCCGCCGGATTGACCGGATACTTGCGACATCTCGCTGCAGCCTCCTGTGAGCCGACCCGAGGACGGCCGCATCATGACATCGCCAACAGGCGCTACGCGGTCTCAGCTCTCGATCGCGACCACGCCTCGATCATCGGCTGGAGAAATGGATGCCGCGCGACGACCTCCTGCGCCTGCTGCGCGCGCCCTCTTCTATCGCGGCGCATCGCGCCGCCGACAAGCGCTTGCCACGTCTCGGACACGACGTCGACAGGGTCTGGCACGATGCTTCGCCGGCCGCTGAGCAGTGTCAGTCCGACCGCGCCGCCGTCGGAGTGGCTGACCATCTCCTGCCCGATGTCGCGCAGTCGGGCCGTGACGCCAGCGTGGTCGGAGTCTGGCTGCATGCGCACATAGTGCATGGTGTCGCTGAACGCGGGACCGCGACTGCTCGTCCATCCCAGCTCAAGTTGGTCGGCACGCCACTGCGCTCCGCGACGACCGAGGACGAACTGGTCGCGCGTGACCACGACCGTCACCAGCGCCGTGCGCCGGAGCGCTTCGGCGATCTCCTCGGCAGTTCGTCTCACGTCCCTCAGCACGGTGTTCCACAAACCGGTCTGCACCCCGACGTGCTGCAGGCCAAATGACTGATCCCAGGTCGTTACAACCGCGCGCGCGGGCAGCTCCTCCCAGCCGGGCTTCCGTTGCGCTCCCTCCAGGAAGTTGGAAGCGATCCAGCGATCGCGCGATGGGCCAGTCCACACCACGCAGAGGCGACCGTCCTCCAGCAGTGAGGGAAGGAAAGGCGTCCAACTGTCTTCCCGCAGGACCGGCTCGAGGCTCCACGCGTGAGCCAGCGGATGCCGACTCGGTCCGCGCGCAAGACCCTGCGCGACGATGTCGGCTGCGATGGATCGCTGCAGGGCCGGTTCGCACGGCAGCGTTGGACTGGAGAGTCTGTAGCGAGTCAGCGGGAAGGCGAGTTGGTGCCGGCTGTCGAACACCGCCAGCTCAGGGCGCTCAAGCAGCGTCGCACCCTCGTCTGAGGCCCAGGCATACGTCGGAGGGTTGGACAGCCGGTCCGGTTCCGCGATGACGATCCCGTTGTGCGAGATCCGACCGGACCGCGTGCGATCGCCGTCTGCCGGCAGGCGCCACAGCAGCGCGTCGAAGGGCGCGGGATCTGGCACGGCGCGCCACTCGTCTGGCAAGTTGCGATCCCGTGCGGGAACATCGGCCTCGCCATCGGACACTTCCTCGTGCCCCGTGCGTTCGATCGCGCGGTAGTGCACGACCGGATCCTGCAGGACGTAGTAGCGCGCGATGCGCTCGAGCATCCGCTGCAGCCGGGCTATCCCTCGATCATGGTTGTCTTCGAACCAGCGCTCTGGCAGACAGGAGACGTCGAACGGGATCGTGACCTCGGTTCCCACCGGGCAATCGACCCAGTTGAGCTGCACCTGGTCGTCGCCGATGCGGTACGCAAATCTCACGCCTAGAGGTGCGCCGGCGTGACGAGTCGTCACGTGCACTTGGTCCCCCAGGAGGAACGCGGCGAACACGCCGATCCCGAACCGGCCCGCCTTCATCCATCTGATGCTGCTCTCGGGCTGGCCAGCCGCAGCCTCCAGTGCGCGCGGGGTGTACGACGCGCCGGCCGTCATGAAGAAGTCGATCGCCGTGTCCGGCGTCATTCCGACGCCTCGATCGACGACCCGCAGTACGGGCCCGTGCTCGAGCTCTCGCAACTCCACGAGCACGTCGGCCGTTTCGAGATCCAGCGACGCGCGGGCAGCCGTGCGACCGTGACGCTGCTCCCAGCGCCGTCGCTCGCGAACCGCGTCGACGGCGTTCTGCACGAGCTCCCGCACCGCGACGTCGGGGTTGTCGCCATAGAGGTCACCGACCACCAGACGGAACAGGTCCTCCGCGCTTCTCGGTCGTGCGTGTCGTGGAACGAACGGCAGACGCGCGCGAAAGCCCGCGTCGAGCAGATTCGTCGTGACGCGCTGACGGCTCAGTCTCAGGCCCAGGGTCCGAGGGTCTGCATACGTCTCGGCCAGAACGGCTGTCGTCGTGTCCATTTCGTGCTGAAGATCGGCAAACAACTGCTCGAGTTGCAGGTAGAGCCCTACGCTGGGCACGCGTCCCGCGACGAGGTAGATCGCTCCCGGGTCGTCGTGTTCCAGCGAGACGTCTGCGATCGCCTGGTGTCTGCTCCACTCGGCCACGCTCTGCGGGCTCTGAGGGGCTTTGAGGTGAAGCAAGAGCGCAGGCGCCCGGTCGCTCTGCAACTGGAAGTAATCGGCGATGCGCAGCAGCCCCATCAGATACGGCAACCGGGCCCCGGCAGGACGCTTCGCTCCGCCGTGCAGATGCCGGACGTATGCGATGGCACAGCGAAGATCCTCGGTATGAGAGCGTGCGACGACGCCGATCGCGTCGCCGAGCTCGGGCATCTCGTCGACAAGGACCGGAAACACGTCGTGCGGCACTCCGGGGAAGCCGCCATGCGCGATCTCGTGGGCGAGCCGCGCGTGATGGCGGCGCAGGAGCTCCCCGACAAGCAGGCGGTCGGCCTCGGTCCACGTGGCGGGGTCGAGCTCATCGTCGTACGCGATGCCCGGAATCCGATCGTGACGGGGACCGAGCAGACGGTCGAGCTGCGATGGCGAGAGGTGTCGGGCCTCCTTCCGGAATGCCCGCCACAGCTCCGGCCAGGGCAGGTCGGGCTGCCGCACGCCCTGCGGCGTGTCGAACCAGGCCACCGGTCCGAAGCGAGGGTCGCCTGTCACAAGCGACGTGAAGCCGGCCTCGCGAACGTGCAGTGCGAGGTCGTGCAGCGCTGCGGCGCAGGCCAGCACCGCCGCGTCCGCCGGCCCAAGGAGCTTCGTCTTCCATACCCCGCTGGGAATAAGTTCGACTGCGGCGTTGAGGACCCGCTGCACATGGTCCAGACCGTGGTCGGTGTACGCGGGGAAGAAGGGCGTCTTGTTGTCGGCGAGCAGGTCGTCGGCAGCCTTGAGGAAGCGGAGGACGCCGTCGTGATGTCTTGATCCGGAGAGCAGCCTCGTGAGCTCGTCCGGGATCCGCAGGCGCATCGCGCGAGATCGTATTGCCGTGCCGCGTGGAGGGCGCCAGGCTTCCGACCGTCGTAAGCGATTCGAACCCCCAGCCCCGGGGCACAACGCCCCGCATGGACGAATTGGCACCCGGCCTGTGGCACTGGACTGCGTTCCGCGACACGATCAGACGCACGGTCCACTCGGCCTACGACGAGCGCAGCCGCACGCTGATCGATCCGATGCTCCCCGACGAGGGGCTCGACTGGTTCGCTGAGCACGTCCCACCGGAGCGGATCGTGCTCGTCAACCGCCATCACGTGCGCCACAGCGCGCGCTTCGTCGAGCGCTTCGGCTGCAGCGTGCACTGCCACGAGTCGGGCCTGTGGGACCTCTACGACGCCCCCGTCAGGGTGCAGGGCTTCAGATTCGGCGACGAGCTTGCGCCCGGCGTCGTCCCGCAGCGGGTTGCCGCGATCTGCCCGGAGGAGTCGGCGCTCCACATCGCGGGCGAGACGGGCGCGCTCGCCGTCGCGGACGGTCTCCTGCGCGGCGACGACGGCGCGCTCGGCTTCATGCCGGACTTCTTGCTCGGCGACGATCCTGAGAGCGTGAAGCGCGGACTCGCCGATGCCTACCTGCGGATTGCCGAGACGCTCGACTTCGACGTGCTGCTGCTCGGGCACGGCGATCCGCTTCTCAGCGGTGCGCGCGAGGCGTTGCGGAGCTTTGCTGCTTCGCGGGTGCGCGAAACCGCGTAGGAGGCGCGTCAGTCGCGCGCAGCGCCCGCCGTCGCGAAGCTGCGAATCAGCTCCGCGCGCGCGTGAATGTCGAGCTTCCGGTACACGTGCTTGAGGTGGTACTCGACCGTCTTGGGGCTGAGGAAGAGGGCGGCCGCGACCTCCTTGTTCGTCGCCCCCTCGGCGACCTGCAGCGCGATCTGCAGCTCGCGCGGCGTCAGCTCGTCCCGCGCGGCCGGATCGTCGCGCCGGCGCAGCGTCTCGCCGCTCGCCCGCAGCTCCTCGCGCGCCCGCTCCGCCCAGCCCTGCGCGCCGAGTCGCTCGAACCCGTCGAGCGCGGCGCGCAGCTGCTCGCGCGCGTCGACGCGACGTCCTCCGCGACGCAGCCGCTCGCCGAAGCACAGTTGCGTGCGCGCGAGCGCGAGTGGATACCCGCCGCTGGCGTGCAGCTCCAGCGCCGCGGCGAAGTGCGCCTCAAAGCCGTCTACCTCCGCGAGCAGCCCGCGGCAGCGCGCGGCAAGACCCGCCTGCAGGGGCACTGCCGGCAGCTCCGAGCGCTCGAACTTGGCCAGGAGCGCCTGCGCCTGCTCGGCGCGGCCGGTGCGCGCGCAGGCCTCCGCCAGCTCGAGCGCGGGTGCGACCCCGCCGACGTAGAAGCCCTGCTCGGCGGTTCCACGCGCCGCCCGCTCGAACGGATCGAGCGCGGCCTCCCAGCGACCCGAGCCGGCCTCCAGCAGGCCGAGGCCGAGCCACACGAGCAGCTCGTAGAGTCGGAAGCCGTGCGCGCGCGTGAGCACCAGCGCTTGCTCGGCCCGCGAGCGCGCAGCGTCCGCGTCCCCACGCATCGCATGCAGCCACGTCAGCAGCGAGAGCGCCTGCGCGGTCGCGAGCGGCTGGCCGATCTGCTCCGCCAGGTCGAGGCCCTCGCCGAGGTCGGCGTACGCCTCGCCCCAGCGGCCGATGTGGACGCCGTGCCATGCCGATGCGGCCAGCAGATAGGGGAGGGAGGCAACCGCGCCGGCGGCGCGCGCGAGGCGGATCGTGCGCGTCACGTGCTCCTGGGCCTCGGCGTGACGGCCAAGCCAGCCGAGCGCCCACGCGAGCCGACCGATCTGCAGTGGCGCCGCCACCGCTGTGCGCGCCGCGAACAGCTCGACGCCACGTGTCACGAGCGGCTCGCCCTCGGCCAGTCGACCGTTGAAGCAGAGCGCGTAGCCGAGTGCGAGGCTCGCCTCGAACTCGGCCTCGCCTCCGTCATCCGGAGCGAGTGCGCGCGCCCGCTCCGCGGCGAGCAGCATTGGAGCCGGATCGGCTGACGGGATCGACGCGTTCACGGCATCCGCGGCGGTCGAGACGGCGGCGCCAAGGTCGCTCGACGCGAGTGCCTCGACGGCGTCGAGCAGCGTCGCAGCGGCCTCTTCGCCGCGTCCTGCGAAGTAGGCGATCGAGCCCGCGAGGCGTTGCGCTACGCCGCGCTGCCCGCCGGCGCCCGCCTCGGTCGCGAGCGTCTCGCTGACGAGCGCGGAGGCGCGCTCGGGTCGGCCCGCGAGCCAGGCCGCCTCGGCGGCTGCGAACAGTCGCGCAGCCTGCGGTCCCCCGGCCGGCGTCAGTCGCGCAGCCCGCTCCAGCGCACTCGCGGCGGCGGCGTAGCCGGCACGCATGCGCGCCGTCTCGGCGGTCGCGACGAGCGCCGCGGCGATCTGCTCGTCGGGGCCGACGGCCGCCGCCGCCAGATGCCAGGCGCGCTGGTCGGCGGCGGCAGGATCGCCGAGTGCGTCCGCGAGCGCGCGATGGGCCGCGCGCAGGTCGGATGGCGAGGCGGCTTGATGGATCGCCGAGCGGACCAGCGGGTGCCGGAACGCGATGCGCGCATCGGCGACCGCGAGCAGACCGGCGTCCTCGGCCTCCGCCAACCCGTCGCCCGCGTCGAGTGCGGCGAGCGCGCGCAGCACCGGCTCGGCCGCCGGCGTCGTCGCGACGGCGGCGACGAGCAGCACGGTCTGCGCGTGCGGCCCCAGCGCCGCCGCCTGCTGCGCGAATGCCTGCTTGACGCCGCCGCTGATCGGCAGCGGGTCGGTGAGCGGCTCGCTGCCGGCCAGCTGTGCGGCGCTCAGCAGACCGGGCAGCTCCCGCAACGCGAGCGGGTTGCCGCCGGTCGCGGCGTGCAGTTGTGCCGCGACGCGCGGCGAAACGCCGCTCGCTGCGAGCAGGGCTTCCGCGGCCTCGTCCGCGAGCCCGCCGAGCGCGAGCGTCTCCAGGCCGGCGGCCTCGAACGAGCGCGCCTCCCCGTCACGTCGCGCGAACAGCAGCACGACGCGGTCGGCTTGCAGCCGCCGGGCGGCGAACACGAGCGCGTCCTGCGAGGAGCGGTCGAGCCACTGGACGTCGTCGACGAGCGCGAGCAGCGGCGCGTCCTCGGCGGTCGCGGCGAGCAGGCTGAGCGTCGCGGCGCCGATCGTGAAGCGGTCGCTTCCCGCGGCGGTCGGCCCGAGCCCGAGCGCGCCGCGAAGCGTCTCCGCCTGACGGGCCGGAATCGCGTCGAGCCGGGCTGCGAGCGGGCGACACAGCTCCAACAGCCCTGAGAACTCCAGCTCAGCCTCCGACTCGACGCCGACCGCTCGCACGACCTGCATGTCCTCGGCTGCCGTCGCGGCCGCGTGGTCGAGCAGTGCGGTCTTGCCGATGCCTGCCTCGCCGTGCAGCAGCAGAGCGCCGCTGCGACCGAGTCGCGCACGGTCAAGCAGCTCGCCGATCCGCTCCCACTCGCGTTCGCGGCCGACGAGCATGGGCGCAACGCTACCGCGCCGGGGCCTGGGGTCGGACTAGGGATCCCAGGGACGCGAGCGGCACCGCTCCTCCCGCAGGATCGACTGACGATTCCGATTCCGCACACCGAGGAGCACGTCATGAGCCTGAAGGTCCCGATCGCACTGTGCACCGCCCTCGCCGCCTGCGCGCTGGCGCTGCCCGCCGCAAGCGTCGCGAAGACCGTCCCGGTCGTCGTCGAGGCGCGCCCCGATCCCAATCTGCCCGACCCTGCGGAGACGGGCGAGCAGCACGATCCGTACGTCGTGTTCGAGCTGCACCGCGCGGTGGGCAGACGGGTCTACCGCATCGTCACCGAGCGAGCCCCGTCGCACAGAGCCGACAGACCCTGCACGGCCGACCTCACGACGCAGTGGCAGCCGGCGACGGACGGGGGCGACGTCGTCTTCCCGCTCGAGCCGGCGGCGAGCGGGACGTACATGCCGTTCGCAGGCGTCGAGCCCTGCCACGGTCGCTACCTGATGAAGGTCCACGCGCACCCGGCCGGCGTGCGCCGCTGGAGCACCGTGCGCCGCTTCTCGCTCAGCTACCCGTCGTTCGCGCTGGCGACGCTGCCGCTGCACCCCTGAGCTGAAGCGGGACGCCGGCGGGTCGGGCGCGGACGCGTGCGCGCGCCGACCCGCCGGTGGCCAGGCGTCGTGCCGCGGTCCTATGATCGCCGCGTTCGGTTGGAGCCACGAGGAAGGACGCCCATGGCCGCAGACGCCCCCGCCGCCGGCAACAAGCGACTTGTGCTGGTCGCGATGATCTTCGCGGTCGCGATGATGTTCATCGACCAGACGATCGTCGCGCTCGCGATCCCCGACCTGCAGAAGGACCTGTCGCTGACGGGCACCGGCAGCCAGTGGATCATCAACGGCTACCTGCTGGCGCTCTCAGCGCTGTTCGCGTTCGGCGGCCGTCTGGCTGATGTGTACGGCCACCGCCGCGTCGTGCTGATCGGCATCGTCGGCTTCGCCGTCTGCTCGGCGCTGTGCGGCGCGACGCCGACGGGCTCCCTTGGCGAGACGTGGATGATCGTCTTCCGCATCCTCCAGGGCGCGTTCGCGGCGTTGCTGTTCCCCGCCGCGTTGGCGATCGTCGTGGCGGCCTTCCCGCTGCGTGAGCGCGGGCGCGCGCTGGCGATCTTCTTCGCCGTCACCGGCGGCCTCACGTCGGTCGGCCCGCTCGCCGGCGGTTACCTGACCGAGTGGACGTGGCGCGCGATCTTCTGGATCAACATCCCGGTCGCGGTCGTCGCGGTCGTGCTGACGCTGAAGGCGAGACCGGCGCAGGACGCGCACCCAGGCAAGATCGACTACCGCGGTGCGGTGCTGATCTCGGCCGCCATGGGCCTCGTGGTGCTCGGCCTCCAGCAGGCAGCCGTGTGGGGCTGGGAGGACGCACGCACGATCGGCTGCATCGTCGTCGGACTCGTGCTGCTGGTCGTCTTCGTGCTGAACCAGCTGCGCGAGAGCGAGCCGCTGATCCAGATGCGGATCTTCGCCCAGCGCGCGTTCTCGGCCGACAACGCGGTGCTGTTCCTGATGTCCGCGACGTTCATCCCGCTGTTCTTCTTCGCGAGCGTCTACGCGCAGGCGTCGCTCGGCTACTCCTCGAGCGAGGCGGGCCTGTTCCTGCTGGTCTTCTTCGGCGGCTTCGCGACGGCGGCGCAGTGGGGCGGGCGGATGCTCGACGCGGGCGGCGCCAAGAGACCGGTTGCGCTCGGCTGCGCCGCGTCGGCGGTCGGCTTCTACCTGTGGGGCTCCCAGCTTCCCGACCTCGACTTCTCCAACCAGTGGTACTACCTCGCGCTCGCCGGCGCAGGGCTCGGGATGGTGCTCGGGCCGGTCTCGACCGACGCGCTCAACCGCGCGCCGGACACGAGCTACGGCGAGGTGACCGGCATCACCCAGACGGTGCGCAACTTCGGCTCGAGCCTCGGCCTCGCGATCATGGGCTCGATCTTCCTCAGCCAGAACGTGTCGAACATCGAGGACACGCTTACGGCGAGAGGGCTGTCGAGCGCGAGAGCGGAGGCGATCGCGCACGAGATCACGTCCGGCACGGGCGGCGGCTCGCTCGCCGACCAGGCCGGCGCGGGGGCGAGAGCGATGCTGCACGCGATTCAGGTCGACGTCGCCGACTCCGCGCGGCTCGTCGTGTGGATCATGGCCGGCATCATGGTCGCCGCGTTCGTCGTCGCTCGCGTGTTCATGACGCCCGGGCGAGCACCGGACCCGATGGCGGGTGCGGCCGCGGTCGAGCCGGAGGAGCAGGCTCAGCCGGCGTCGGCGGCCTGACGCGCCGCGGCGAGCGCCACCCCGATCGCGACGAGATCCTCGACTGCGGCGATCAGCGGATCGGGAAGACCGGTACGGCGGCCAAGCGCCGCGCGCGTCCGCTCGCCCGCGAACGCGCTGAGCCCGGCGGCGGCACTACCGATCGCAGCGCCCGGCGCGCCCGCGACCAGCCAACCAGCCGTCGCACCGCTGGCGAGCCGGCACGCGAGTCCGGGCGGCGACGTCCGCGACGGCGTCTGCGGCAGCTTGTCGATCGCGAGCTCGCCCGCGACCGCCGTCAGCGGCACGAACCGTCGCAGTCCACCGCCGACGCGTCCCCGTACAGCCAGCGCTCCCCACGGCATTGCGGTCCGCAGTCCGCCGGCGGCGCCCAGCAGTGCGGCGGCACGCAAGGCCGGCGGCGTCGTTCGCGAGTGGGGCATAGCGGCTGCCATGGGATCGAGCCTAGCTTCTCGACGGCGTAGCATCTCGGTGCTACGCTGGTGCACATGGCACATGAGGTCTCCGTGCGTGATCTGCGCAACAGCACCGCCGCCGTGGTGGCTGCCGTGCGGGCGGGTGAGGAGCTGACGCTCACCGTCAACCACCAGCCGGTGGCCGACATCGTCCCGCACGTCGAGCGTCGCAGCCCATGGGTGCCGTCGTCCGAGCTGCGCCGGATCGTGCGCGACGCGCCTGCTGACGCTGGCCTGCTCGACGACCTCGCGGACGTGCGCGGCGCGCTGGTCGAGGACGCATGAGCCGCGCGATCGCTGACACCTCGGTCTTCGTCGCGCTCGAGAGCGGGCGGCCTCTCGGTGAGCTGCCCGACGAGCTCGCCGTCTCGGTCGTGACGACGGCCGAACTGGAGCTGGGCGTCCTGCGAGCGGCTGACACGACAACTCGCGCGCGACGACTCGCAACCTTGGGTCAGGTGCGTGCGACCTATCCGCTGCTGCCGGTCGACGCGGAAGTGGCGAGCTGCTTCGCGCGGATCGCGGCGGCGGAGCTGGAGGCCGGTCGCAAGATCCGCCGCCACGACGCCTGGATCGCCGCGACCGCGATGCGCCATGGCGCCGCCGTAGCGACGCAAGACGCCGACTTCTCAGCGTTCGTCGACGTCGAGGTCGTCCACGTCTGAGGCGAGTTCACGAATTCGTCACCTGCGGCGGTGATGATCCGCACAGCCGGCGACCGATCGATGGGAGGGAGACCAGATGACCGAGTTGGACGAGCGGCAGGAGCGGCTGTGTGCAAACGCGCCGGCCGACTATTCGGACCTCTCCGCGCTGTACGTCAACTGCACGCTCAAGCGCTCGCCGGAGTCCTCGCACACGCAGGGCCTTGCCGACCGCTCGATCGCGATCATGGAGCGCAACGGCGTCACCGTGGACACGTTCCGCGCGATCGACTACGAGATCGCGACCGGCGTCTATCCGGACATGACGGAGCACGGCTGGGCGCGTGACGAGTGGCCGGCGCTGTTCGAGCGCGTGATGGCGGCCGACATCCTCGTGCTGCTGACGCCGATCTGGCTTGGGGAGAAGTCGTCCGTCTGCACGCACGTGATCGAGCGGCTCTACGGCAACAGCCACCTGCTCAACGACGCCGGCCAGTACGCCTACTACGGCCGCGTCGGTGGCTGCCTCGTGACCGGCAACGAGGACGGCGCCAAGCACTGCGCGATGAACGTCCTCTACTCGCTCCAGCACCTCGGCTACGCGATCCCGCCGCAGGCCGACGCGGCCTGGATGGGGGAGGCGGGCCCCGGTCCGAGCTACCTCGACCCCGGCTCCGGCGGCCCGGAGAACGACTTCACGAACCGCAACACGACGTTCATGACATGGAACCTGCTCCACTTCGCGCGCATCCTCAAGGACGCCGGCGGCATCCCCGCGCACGGCAACCAGCGCACCGAGTGGGACGCCGGCTGCCGCTTCGACTACCCGAACCCTGACTACCGCTGAGGCGTCGTCCCTACGGCGGGTGCCGTAGGGAACGCTCCGGGCGGCCCGGGCCGACGGCACGCTCCCATACGATCGCGCGGTCCGCAGTCGCAGAGAGGGAGCGTGCATGCACCGTAGGTACCGCAGCGTCACCGCGCTGCTCGTCGTCTTGCTGATCGCCGCAGTCGCTGCGCCCATCGGCGCGTCGGTCGCAGCCGACGGGCCGCAGGCGACCCAGGCCGCCCCCCGCGGCAAGGATCCGCACAGCGGTCGCGGAGGCGGCCCCACCGATCCCCGCTGTCGCTCGGCCGAGCACCGCGCCGATGCCGCACAGGCCGGCATCGACGAGGCTCAGCGCAAGCTCGCGGCGGCGAAGCAGAAGGTCGCCGACAAGCAGGCCGCGCTCAGAAGCGCCAGAGGCAGAAGAGCGAAGCGCAAGGCGAGAAGAGCGCTCGCGAGAGCGAAGGCGGCGAAGAGAGCCGCGCAGAGCGAGCTGGCCACCGCCAAGTCGCGTCTCGCGGCAGCACAGAACCAGCTGAAGTCGCAGGGCTGCACGACCTGACCCAGGCGGTCGCGGCGTCGCACGACTCGGCGCGTCGCCGAGGCGAGTGCGGCGCCGTGCCGGTCCGCGGCGCGCGATCATTCCCAACGTGAGCGCACCGTCGGTCCACCATCCGCTGTTCGCACGCTTCTACACGCACGTGCTGGCGCGCAACGAGCCGGCGGAGCTGCGGGCGTATCGCGACGAGTTGCTCGCCGGCCTCAGCGGCCGCGTCGTCGAGGTCGGCGCAGGCTCCGGCGCGAACTTCCCGCATTATCCGGCCGAGGTGACCGAGGTGGTGGCGGTCGAGCCGGAGGCTTACCTGCGCGAGCAGGCGGTGACCGCGGCGGCGCAGGCAGGCATCCGCGTGACAGTGCTCGACGGCATCGCCGACGCATTGCCGCTCGAGGACACCTCGTGCGACGCCGCCGTCGCCTGCCTCGTGCTGTGCTCCGTGCCCGACCAGGGGAGCGCGCTCGCAGAGCTGCGGCGCGTGCTGAAGCCCGGTGGCGAGCTGCGCTTCTACGAGCACGTGCGCGGGACGACGCCGCGCATGACGCGCTGGCAGCGCGTCGCCGACCGCACCTTCTGGCCGCGCTTCTTCGGCGGCTGCCACACTGCGCGCGACACCGTCAGCGCGATCGAGGCGGCCGGCTTCACGCTCGAGCGTCACCGCGACCTGCAGCCCGAGTCGATCCCGCGCTTCCTGCCGGCCTACCCGCAGACGATCGGCATCGCGCGGCGCGCCTGAGGTCCGAACACCGACCGTTGCCCCGGCTCCCGGTGCGTGCGGCCGCTAGGGTGCCCGCTCCGTCATCTGGCGAAGGGGGAACGCCATGCGAAGGATGCTCGTCGCCGTCGCGCTTGCGACGGTCGCACTGCTCGCGCCGGCCGCCGCAAGCGCGGTTGCGCACGACCCGATCCTGTTCGTCCACGGTTGGGCCGAGAACGAATCGCTCTGGACGACGATGATCGGCAACTTCTCGAGAGAAGGCTGGACGAGAGAAGAGCTCAACAACTGGAGGTACAGCACGTCCCAGTCGAACGTCAGAACGGCGAGTGAAGTCAGGACGAAGGTCGAAGCGATCCTGAGAGCGACGGGTGCGTCGAGGGTCGACATCATCGCCCACTCGATGGGCAGCCTCAACACGCGCTACTACCTGAAGAACCTCGCCGGGACCGAAAAGGTCGACGACTGGGTCTCGCTCGGCGGGCCGAACCACGGTACCTCGACGGCGAACTTCTGCTTCGAAGCGTCGTGCGTCGAGATGCGCATCGAATCGACGTTCCTGAGAGAACTCAACAGAGAAGACGAGACCCCCGGGACCGTCAACTACGGCACCTGGTGGTCGTCCTGTGACGAAATCATCAACCCGGACGAATCGGTGCTGCTGAGCGGCGCGACGAACAACGCTGCCGGCTGCGTGTCGCATGTCGGGCTCACGTCGAACGCGACCGTCTTCACCGGCGTCAAGGAATTCGTCAGATAGCTCACGCCCGCGCGGAGACGTAATGGGGGAACGAGGCCGGCGCCGCACGGACGCGTGCCGGCCTCGCCGCTGCCGGCTATGTCGCCTCGCGCACCATCCGCACACCCCGACCGGGCACGATCGTCACGCCCGTGGCGCGCATCGGCTCCGGCCGGCGCACCGCGAGCCGCACTGGGCTCTGCGCGAGCACGCGCAGGATCGTCGCCATCTCAAACTGCGCGAAGCTCGCGCCGATGCAGCGCCGCACGCCGCCACCGAACGGCAGCCAGCCGTAGGACGGCACCTCGCCACCGACCAGGAAGCGCTCCGGTCGGAAGCGCTCCGGCTCTGGGAAGACGTCCTCGCGGTGGTGCGTGAGCAGCATCGCGCAGGCGAGATCGGTGCCGGCCGGGATGTGGTGCTGACCGATTCTCACCGGCTCGGTCACGGTGCGGCCGATTACCGGCACGACCGGCCGGATTCGCAGCACCTCTCTGCAGACCGCGTCGAGGTACTCGTCGTCGGCGTCCGAGCGCAGCTGCGCGAGCACCGCGGGGTTGCGGTGCAGCAGGTCCATCGCCCACGACAGCGCGGTCGCCGTCGTCTCGTGACCGGCGAGCACGAGCGTCGCGAGCTGATCGCGGATCTCCGCGTCGCCCATTGGCGTGCCGTCCTCGTGCTCGGCCTCGACGAGCATCGAGAGGATGTCCTTGCGCTGGGCGCGCTCGTCGGCAGGCATCGCGCGGCGCTCGGCGATCTCCGCGTACAGCAGCGCGTCGACCGCGCCGCGCCGCGCTCGGAACGTCGCGCGCGGTCTGATCGGTCCCAGGTCGCGGTGCAGCACGGCGCCCCAGAAGACGAGCATGCGGCTGCTTCTGAGCAGCAGCGGCAGCAGCCGGCGCAGCTCGTCCTTGCGCGCCTCGTCGGTGATGCCGAAGACGACCTCGAGGATCACCTCCAGCGTGAGGCGCTCCATCCGCTGGTGCAGCCTGAACGGCTCTCCGACGGGCCAGCTGGCGACCTCGCGTTCGGCCAGCTCGGCGATCAGCTCCGCGTAGGAGCGCAGCCGCTCGCCGTGGAACGGCGGCAGCAGCAGCTTGCGCTGCTGCAGATGCGGGCCGCGGTCGAGCGCGAGCAGCGACCACGGCCCGAGCACCGGTCGGATCGGGGCGTTCGCGAGCCCGGCGTGGAAGATCTGCGGGTCACCGGTGATGATCGGCTTCACGAGCTCGGGCGAGCTGAAGACGACCGACGTCCCGAAGCCGGGGCTGCCGACCGTGAACGGCTCGCCGAAGCGGCGGTGGACGGCCATCGTGTTGCGCAGCGGATCGCGCGCGAACAGCACCGCTTGCAGGATGCCGGGGATCCGCGGGCCGGGCGGGAGCGCCCGGCGAGGCGGTGGCGGCGGGGCGACGACGGTGGGATCGATCGCCGGGGCTGGTACGGCTGCGGTCGTGCTCATGAGTGCGTCTCGTCCTGAGGTGGATGCGGGAGGAGGTACTCCCTGCATGATCCCCATCCGGCGCTCGCGATGCGCCGCCTGGCTGGTCAGCCAGTCAGGAGTCGGAGACTTCGCGCAATCGGCCCGTCTCCACCGCGTAGACGAAGCCGCGCACGGCGTCGACGTGGGGGAGGAATGGGCTCTCGCGCACGCGCGCGACCGCGCGCCGGACGTCGACGTCAATCTCGTCGTGGAAGCCCGTCGTCTCCCAGGTGGGCCGCACGCCTGTCTCCTCGGTCAGCTGCCCGACGAAGTCGTCCTCCGCGAACGTTCGCATCCCGCAGTCGGTGTGCAGGATCACGAGCACCTCGCGCGTCCCGAGCTTGCGCTGGGAGACGACGAGCGAGCGGATCGCGTCGTCATTCGCGACGCCGCCCGCGTTGCGGATGACGTGCGCGTCGCCCTCGGCGAGGCCGAGCATGCGATGCGGGTCGATGCGCGCGTCCATGCAGGTCAACACAGCGATCGGCTTTGCTGGCGGTGCCGGCAGCGCGCCGTGCGTGTAGTCCGCGGCGTAGGCGACGTTGTTGCGCAGCAGCTCGTCAGTCTCGCTCACGTCCGGCAAGCTACCGAGCGACCCGGCGCGCGAGTCGCGTGGCGAGCTCCATTGAGGCCCAGCGGCCCCAGGCTACGCTCACGTCGAGCATGCCCGCGACGAAGAACGCGAGGGGGCCGGTGGCGAGCCGAGGCGCAAGTCGTGAGCGCACGTCGCCACGGTATCGTTCGCCGCCGTCGATGGCCTCCCCCGTCAAGACCACCCTCACCGAGCTGCCCGAATCGCGCGTCCGCGTCGACGCCGAGGTCCCCGCGGCCGAGGTCGAGAAGAGCCTCGCGCAGGCCGCGAGACGGCTTGCGCGCGACACGCGCGTGCCCGGCTTCCGCAAGGGCAAGGTCCCGCCGCCGGTCTTCATCCGCCGCGTCGGGCGCGACTACGTGCTCGACGAGGCGATCCGCAGCTCGATCGGCACGTGGTACGCCGATGCGCTCGGCGAAGCGAAGGTCGTGCCGATCGGCGAGCCGAAGCTCGACCTCGGCGACTATCCGCCGGAGGGCGAGCCGCTGTCGTTCTCGTTCGAGATCGGTGTGCGCCCGACCGCGACGCTCGGCGACTACGCCGGTCTCGAGGTCGGCAAGCGCGAGCCGGAGATCGACGAGGAGCGCGTTGCGCAGGAGCTCGAGCACCTGCGCGAGCACCTCGCGAGACTCGAGACGGTCGAGCACGCCGCGGAGCAGAACGACTTCGTCGTCGTCGACTACAAGGGCTCGATCGACGGTGTGCCATTCGAGGGTGGCGAGGGCCACGACCAGGTGATTGAGCTGGGCGGCGGCCGCCTGATCCCCGGCTTTGAGGAGCAGCTCGTCGGCGCGAGCGCCGGCGACGAGCGCACGATCGACGTAACATTCCCCGACGACTACGGCGCCGACCACCTCGCCGGCAGAGCGGCCCAGTTCGCGATCTCCGTCAAGGAGGTACGCGCGAGAGTCCTGCCCGAGCTCGACGACGAGCTGGCTGCCGACGCCGCCGGCTTCGACACGCTCGACGAACTGCGCGAGGACATCCGCAGAAACATCGCCGAGCAGGAGGAGAAAACGGTCGAGGCCGAGTTCCGCGAGGCGGTGCTCGACGCGGCCGTCGAGCGGGCGACCGTGACCGTGCCCGACGCGCTCGTCGAGGCGCGCGCGGTCGAGCTGTGGGACCAGATGCTCCACTCGCTGAGCCATCGCGGGCTCTCGAAGGAGGCCTACCTGCAGATCTCCGGCAGAACCGAGACGGAGATCCTCGAAGAGGCCAAGCCCGACGCCGAACGCGCGCTCAAGCGCGAGGCCGTGCTTGCCGCCATCGTTGGGGCCGAGTCGATCGAACCGACCGACGAGGAGCTCGCTGAGGCGCTGTCCTCGACCGCCGAGCGCGAGGGCACGAGACCGGAGAAGCTGCTGGAGCGCGTCCGCAAGGCCGGCTCGCTCGACGCGCTGCGCGAGGACGTCGCCACGCGCAAGGCGATGGACCTGCTGGCCGAGCGCGCCAAGCCGATCTCCCCGGAGAAGGCAGCCGCGCGCGAGAGACTGTGGGTGCCCGACAGCGCCAAGGGCGAGAGAAGACCGGCGAGAGCGGCGAGAAGAGCCGCCAGAGCGGCCAGAAGACCCGCCGCCAGAGCCAGAGCAAGAACGGCCAGAAGACCGGCCGCCAGAAGAGCCTGAGCGCTCCACTCGGCTCCCGCCCACCCACCCCCCGCCACCTGCGCCGACGCGCTCGCGCACCCTCCGGACCGCCACATGGCGGTTGCTAGACTCGCCCCACCGGTCGGGCGCTGGAAGAGCACTCGGCTCCGGGCAGGATTCGAGCCGAGGAAGCGAAACAAAGCGAGGACTATGAGCCCCCTGGTACCGATGGTCGTGGAGCAGACATCGCGCGGAGAGCGCGCGTTCGACATCTATTCGCGTCTGCTGAACGAGCGAATCATCTTCCTCGGCACGCCCGTCGACGACCAGATCGCCAACCTGATCGTGGCCCAGCTCCTGCACCTGGAGTCGGAGGACCCCGACAAGGACATCTCGCTGTACATCAACTCGCCGGGGGGCTCGGTCTACGCCGGCCTCGCGATCTACGACACCATGCAGTTCATCAAGCCCGACGTGCAGACGATCTGCGTCGGCATCGCGATGAGCATGGGCGCGCTGCTGCTGAGCGGTGGCGCGAGAGGCAAGCGGATGGCGCTGCCGAACGCGAAGATCCTGATCCATCAGGTCTCCTCGTCCTTCCAGGGTCAGGCGACCGACATCGAGATCCACGCGAGAGAGATCATCGACATCCGCCGGCGACTCGACGAGATCATCGCCCACCACACAGGTAAGCCTGTGGAGAGCGTCAAGGGCGACACGGAGCGTGACTACTTCATGAGCTCCGAGGAGGCGAAGGACTACGGCATCATCGACCGGGTGATCACCCAGCACTAAGGTCGAGGCCGGCTGCTGCCGACCACAGGAAGAGCGACATGGCACGTCCCACAGACACCAACGAACAGCTCCTCTGCAGCTTCTGCGGCAAGTCCCAGCGTCAGGTCAAGAAGCTGATCGCCGGCCCCGGCGTCTACATCTGCGACGAGTGCATCGATCTCTGCAACGAGATCATCGACGAGGAGCTGACGGCGCCGCCGTCGTTCGACCTCGAGCACCTGCCGAAGCCGCGCCAGATCTACGACGTGCTCAACGAGTACGTCGTCGGCCAGGAGGCAGCCAAGCGCACGCTCTCCGTAGCGGTCTACAACCACTACAAGCGCGTCCAGATGCTGCAGTCCGAGGAAGACGACATCGAGCTGCAGAAGTCGAACATCCTGCTGCTCGGCCCGACCGGCTGCGGCAAGACGCTGCTCGCGCAGACGCTTGCAAAGATCCTCAACGTGCCGTTCGCGATCGCCGACGCGACCGCGCTGACTGAGGCCGGCTACGTCGGCGAGGACGTCGAGAACATCCTCCTCAAGCTGATCCAGGCCGCTGACTACGACGTCAAGAAGGCCGAGACGGGGATCATCTACATCGACGAGGTCGACAAGATCGCGCGCAAGGCCGACAACCCGTCGATCACGCGCGACGTCTCCGGCGAGGGAGTGCAGCAGGCGCTCCTGAAGATCCTCGAGGGGACGTCGGCGTCGGTGCCGCCGCAGGGTGGGCGCAAGCACCCGCACCAGGAGTTCCTGACGATCGACACGACGAACATCCTCTTCATCTGCGGCGGTGCATTCGCAGCGCTCGACCAGGTGATCGAGCGGCGCATCGGCAAGCAGGGGATCGGTTTCGGCGCGGCGATGGAAGAGGTCGTCGAGTGGGATCCGGGCAACATCTTCGAGAACTGCTTGCCGGAGGACCTCGTCCAGTACGGCCTGATCCCCGAGTTCATCGGCCGCCTGCCGGTGATGTCGGCGGTTCATCAGCTTTCCCAGGACGAGCTGATGACGATCCTGACCGAGCCGCGGAACGCGCTCGTCAAGCAGTTCCAGCGCTTCTTCCAGTTCGACGGGATCGAGCTCGTCTTCGCCGACGAGGCGCTCGTGTCGGTCGCCAACAAGGCGCTCGAACGCGAGACCGGCGCTCGTGGCCTGCGCTCGATCATCGAGGAGGTCCTGCTCGAGGTGCAGTTCGAACTGCCCTCGCGCCGCGATGTGAAGAAGTGCGTCGTCACCAAGGAGACGATCGAGCGCGGCCAAGCCCCGACGCTCGTCACCGAGGCCGCCCCGCCCGAGACCGGCGACGACGAAAGCGACCTCCGCGAGGAGTCGGCCTAGCCGCTCCCGCTCTGCGGGCTCGCTGCCCGCGCAGCGCGCAGCGCGCAACGCACGCTGGATCGCGCCGTCGATGGCGCTCGGACGCAGGTAGTTGCCCACGAACTCACGCGGCCGTGCGTGGGCCGGACCGGGCAAGTCGAGGCATCGTCGCATCATCCACGAGGGACCGACAATCGGTCGAAGCCCGCTGATCAGCCGAGTTGGCGTCGGACGCGTTGTGCGGTGAGCAGCGCGTCGATGTCGGCGACGTCCTGTGGCCGTCCAGCCGCGCGCTTCATCGAAAGCAGATCCTCCAGCGAGACGACGCGGAATGTGACTCCGTCGAGATCGATGATGTCGGCGCGCTCGCGCATCTCGTCGTAGCGAGCTGAGCCATCAGGATCGACGAGCAGGTCGATGCGGCCGAGCACGGTGTCGAGCGTGAGGATCTGCGTGCGCTTGAGCGTGCGGGCATCGGGCACGAACGGCAGGTCTTCTGTGAACTCGTGCAACCGGGCGCTCAGTTCGACCAGTACATGCCCCAATCGTTCGAGGTTGGCCGCGTTGGTCGCGTAGACGATGTCGAGGTCCTTGGTGGACCGTCCGTATCCTTGAGCGGCCACTGCGACCCCTCCGATCACCAGATAGTCGACCCCGGTTTCGGCGAGACGCCGCAGCAGCGGCTCGGGGTTGAACTCAGGCGTGTCGATCACGTGCACGCGCTCCGGCGTTGACGATCCGCTGCATGAAGGCCGCCTGGGGCTGCAGCGCGCGAATCCGCTCGGCCGGCGACAGCGCAAGCTGCTGTGCGATCAGCGTCTCGTCGACCGTTCTCAGACCCTGGTGCACGGCTGACAGCTCCAGCCGGTGGCCAGCTGCGTGCAGTACGCGCTCCAGCGTCAGGAAGGTGGGGTTTCCGCCGCCGCGCTCCAAGCGCGCGATCACCGACTGCGTTACGCCAGCCCGCTCCGCAAGCTCAGCTTGCGTGAGGCCGGCGCTCTTGCGTGCGGTCCGCACGAGGGTCGAAGGGGACATGCTCGTCAACATCGCACAGAAAGAATATCTCGTCTACCGCATATATGGCGGCATCTTGCACCATTGGACTGGGATCGCGATCTGCGGAGGCGCTCGCGTGAATCGGCAATACACTTGCGCCTCATGTCCACGCTGGAGGCCAAGACGCGTTACGACGCCGCGGAGGTGGAGCCGCGCGTGCTGCGACGCTGGCTCGACTCCGGCCTCTTTCACCCCCAGCCGGAGGGTGACGCGGGGGAGAACTACTCGATTGCGGTGCCGCCGCCGAACGTCACCGGCGCGTTGCACATGGGCCATGCGCTCAACGGGTCGATCCAGGACGTGCTGATCCGCTTCCACCGCGCGCGCGGGAAGCGGACGAAGTGGATCGCCGGCACCGACCATGCCGGCATCGCGACACAGAAGCAGGTCGAGAAGCGGCTGCTCGACGAGGGTTCCAGTCGCGCGGCGATCGGGCGCGAAGCGTTCGAGGCGCGCGTGTGGGAGTGGCGCGAGGAGTTCGGCGGGACGATCATCGAGCAGTTCCAGCGGCTCGGCGCCTCGCTCGACTACGAGGACGAGCGCTTCACGCTCGATGCGCGCTACCACGACGCGGTCCTGAAGGTCTTCGTCGACCTGTACGCGAAGGGCTACATCTACCGCGACAACTACCTCGTCAACTGGGACCCGGGCAGCGGCTCGGCGATCTCCGACCTCGAGGTCGAGAACAGAACCGTTGTCGACACGCTCACCTACGTGGCGTACCCGATCGCCGGCGCCGACGGCGAGACGATCACGGTCGCGACCGTGCGCCCCGAGACGATGCTGGCCGACACCGCCGTCGCGGTGAACCCAGCCGACGAGCGCTACGCGCACCTGATCGGCAAGACGGCGATCCTGCCGCTCGTCGGGCGCGAGCTGCCGATCATCGCCGACGACTACGTCAAGCCGGAGTTCGGCACCGGCGCATTGAAGATCACCCCGGGCCACGACCCGAACGACTTCGAGATCGGCCGCCGTCACGGCTTGCCCGAGCTGACGGTGATCGGCGAGGACGGCCGCATGAACGCCGAGGCGGGCGAGCGCTTCGCCGGGCTCACGGTGAAGGAGGCGCAGGAGGCGGTCGTCGCGGCACTCCAAGCCGAGGGCCGGCTCGTGAGAGTCGAGCCGTATGAGCACGAGGTGCCGTTCAGCCACCGCTCCGGCGAACGCGTCGAGCCGCTCATCAGCCTCCAGTGGTTCATGCGGATGGACGAGTTGGCGCAGCCGGCGATCGACGCGGTGAAGGACGGCCGCGTGAGGATTCACCCCGAGCGTTGGACGCGTGTCTATCTCGACTGGATGGAAAACATCCGCCCATGGTGCGTCTCACGCCAGCTGTGGTGGGGCCACCGGCTGCCCGTCTGGTACCGCGGCGACGAGACGTACGTCGGCGCCACGCCGCCCGAGGGCGACGGCTGGACCCAGGACGAGGACGTGCTCGACACGTGGTTCTCCTCGGCGCTGTGGCCGTTCGCGACGCTCGGCTGGCCTGAGCAGACGCCCGAGCTGAAGGCCTTCTACCCGACGGACGTGCTCTCGACGGCGCGCGACATCCTCTTCCTGTGGGTCGCGCGGATGATCATGATGGGACTCGAGTTCGCCGGCGATGTCCCGTTCGACGACGTCTACATCCACTCCGTCATCCAGGCGCCCGACGGCCGCCGCATGAGCAAGTCCCTCGGCACCGGCATCGACCCGCTCGACGAGATCGAGAAGCACGGCGCCGACGGCGTGCGCTTCGGCCTGCTCGCGATGTCCTCCTCGCAGGACGTGCGCTATTCGGCCGAGAAGGTCCAGCAGGGGGAGCAGCTCACGAACAAACTGTGGAACGCCTCGCGGCTGATCCTGACCCGTGTGGATTCCGATGCGCGCGCCGATGCGCGCCCGCGTGCGATCGAGGACCGCTGGATCATCTCGCGCCTCGCCGCCGCGCGGGCCACGGTCGACGGGCACGTCGCTGCGTTCGACTTCTCGCACGCCGCGCTCGCGCTCTACGACTTCGTCTACGGCGAGCTGTGCGACTGGTACCTCGAGCTCGTGAAGCCGCGCCTGTACGAGACCGAGGGCGAGGAGCGTGCCGACCTCGACGCGACGCTGTTGCACGTCCTCACCGAGACGCTCCAGCTCGCGCATCCCGTGATCCCGTTCGTGACCGAGGAGATCTGGTCGTTCGTGCCGGGAGCGGATGGGCTGCTGGCCGAGCGGCAGACGACTGCGGCCGGTGACGCTCGCGACGACGAGGCCGAGCGCGCGCTTGCCGACGCGATCGCCGCGGTGCAGGCGCTGCGCGGCTGGCGCGACGGGGTGAGGGCGGCCGCCGGTGCGCGCATCCCGGCGCGGCTGGAGGCCTCCGGCTACGAGCAGACGGCGGCGCACGTCGCGCGGCTGGCGCGCATGGAGCTCGGGGAGGCGAACGGCGCTTCTGACGCCGCCACGATCGCGATCCCGGGCGGCGCGGTGATCGTGCACGCGAGCGACGCGGTCGACCTCGGTGCTGCCGAGCGCAAGCTCGCCGAGCGCCGCACCAAGCTGGAGGCCGAAATCGCGCGCTGCCAGGACAAGCTGGCCAATGAGGGCTTCGTCGCGAAGGCGCCGGAGGTCGTGGTCGAGGCGGAGCGGGCGAAGCTCGCCGAGCTGAAAGCGGAGCTGGGATCGCTGTGAGCGCATCGGCCCACTGGAACGTCGAGGACGCCGAGCGCTACCTGCTCGGCCTCGAGCTGTTCGGCATGCGCTTCGGGCTCGACCGCATGCGCCGGCTGATGACGACGCTCGACCAGCCGGAGCGCCGCTACGACACGATCCACGTCGTCGGCACGAACGGCAAGTCCTCGACGACGCGGATGATCGCCGCGATCCTCCAGCGCCACGATCTGCGCGTCGGCGCCTACCTGTCACCGCATCTCGTCTCGTTCGCCGAACGCATTCGCGTGAGCGACCGCGACATTGAGTCGCGCGCCTTCGCACGCGCCGTCCAGCGCGCCGCCCACGCCGCCGCGCTCGTCGACCGCAGCCAGCACGCCGACGACCGCGTCACGCAGTTCGAGGCGCTCACCGCCGCTGCCTTCTCCGAGCTGGCGGCGCGGGAGATCGACGTGGCCGTGATCGAGGCCGGCCTCGGCGGCCGCTGGGACGCGACGAACGTGCTGCCCTCGAGAGTCCAGGTGCTGACGACCGTCGGCCTGGAGCACACGCGCTGGCTCGGCCCGACCGTCCGCGACATCGCGCGCGAGAAGCTCGCGGTCGTGCGGGAGGGCGCGACGCTCGTGATCGGCGCCGATCTCCATCCGGACGCGCAGGAGGAGGCGCAGGTCGTCGCCGAGCGCCAAGGCGCCAAGCTCGTCACCGCGCCGGTCGACCCTGGCATCGAGATTGCCGCTCCGGGTGCCTTCCAGCGGCGCAACTTCGCGCTCGCGCGCGCTGCCGCCGAGGCGTACCGGGGGAGTCTCGAGCTGGAGCGCGTACGCGCTGCCGCTGCGGCCGTCACGATCCCCGGCCGCCTGCAGGTCGTCGCCCACGAGCCGCTGACGGTGCTCGACGGGGCGCACAACGCCGAGGGCGTCGCCGCGCTCGCCGAATCGGTGCCGCAGTTGACCGCCGGGCGCCGGCTCGTCGCCGTCGTCTCTGTGCTCGACGACAAGGACGCTGCCGGCATGCTGCGCGCGCTGCTGCCGCACGCCGAACACGTCGTCTTCACGCGTAACCAGAACCCCCGCGCGCTGCCGCCCGCGACGCTCGCGTCGCTGTGCGCGCAGCTCGACGGCCCGCCGTGCGAGCTGGAGGCGGACCCGCGGCGCGCGCTCGCGCGTGCGCGCGAAGTGGCCGGCGCTGGCGGCGTCGTGCTCGCGACTGGCTCGATCTACCTCGTCGCCGACCTGTTGCGCCCTGCCGGGCAGCGCAGCGCCTCGATGCTCTAGCTGATGGAATCGACCATCTGATGGAACCCGAAGACGGACCGCGCTTCCTGCCGATGATCGGGCTCGTGGCGGCCGTGGTGGCCGTCGTGATCCTCGTGTTCTTCGCGATCGGCTACGTGTTCGGTCGCATGTTCCTGTAGGGGTCACGGCGCGGTCCACATCGCTTCGAAGCGCCGCTCGACCCATTACACTCGCCCCCCGATGCCCCCGTTCGCAATCTTCGGGATCGACAGCAGCGGTCTCAACCTGGCCGTGAACCTGCTGATCTTGTGCCTCGTCGTCGTCTGGCTCGCGCTCGTCTACTGGACGTACGCCGACGCCCGTCGGCGCGTGGAGGACTCGATGCTCGTCGCCTGTGCGACGGCCGCGTCGCTGTTCCCGTACGTCGGCACGTTCGTCTACGTGATCGTGCGCCCGCCCGAGTACCTCGACGACGTGCGTGAGCGCGAACTGGAGATGCAGGCGGCCGAAGCGCGGCTCGCCGAGTTCGGCTTCCACCTCTGCCCGCACTGCGACGCTGAGGTCGAGAAGGACTTCCTGCGCTGCCCTAGCTGCCTTCGCAAGCTGAAGGACCCGTGCACGAACTGCGCGAGACCGCTCGACCCGACGTGGAAGATCTGCCCGTACTGCGAGGCGGAGGTGCCCGGTCAGTCGACCGCGTCGCGCCGTCGTCGGCGTCGCACGAGCGAGCCGGTCGCCACCGAGAGCGCGGCTGCCGAGAGCGCAGCCGAGCCGACCTCGTAGGCTTTCCGCCCGCGCGGTCCATTCGGACCGCCCTGCTCTAAACCTGAACCTGAAGGAGACACTGCCGTGGACCGGACCCTCATCCTGGTCAAGCCGGACGCCTTTGCGCGTGGCCTGACCGGCGAGATCCTCGCCCGCTTCGAGCGCAAGGGCCTCAAGATCGTCGCGCTGGAGCGCCAGCACATCTCGCGCGAGACGGCCGAGACGCACTACGCCGAGCACAGCGAGCGCCCGTTCTTCGGCGAGCTCGTCGACTTCATCACCTCGGGCCCGCTCGTCGCCGCCGTGCTCGAGGGCCACGAGGCCGTCAAGGCAAGTCGCCAGGTGATCGGCGCGACGAATCCGATCGAGGCTGCGACGGGTTCGATCCGCGGCGACTTCGCGGTCGAGGTCGGCCAGAACATGGTCCACGGCTCGGACTCGAACGAGTCCGCCGCCCGCGAGGCCGCGATCTTCTTCCCGAACCTGGGCTAGCGCCCTGTCGGGTCGCCTCGTCCTTGCCTCCCGCTCGCCCCAGCGGCGGGCGATCCTGGAGCAGCTCGGCGTCGCCTTCACCGTCGTGGTGAGCGACGCCGAGGAGCTGACGGCGGGCGATGATCCCGTCTCGGTCGCGGTTGCGAACGCCGCGCTCAAGGCCCAGGCCGTGTGGCGGGCGGGTCCTGTCGTGTCGAACCCGCCCACCCGCGCGCACACCGGCCTTGCGGCCGGCGCACGTGCATCCTCATCGCCACTCGCCCGATCGGCGTCGGTGGTGCTCGGCGTCGACACCGTCGTCGTGTTGGACGGCGCCATCTATGGGAAGCCGGATGGCTGTGCTGAGGCGCGGGCGACGCTGTCGCGTCTTTCGGGGCGGGTGCACGAGGTCGTCTCGGGGCTCGCGGTCGTGGAGGCGGGAGAGACGCGGACGGCTTCGGCGACGACGCGCGTGTCGTTCCGCGACGTCGATCCCGCAACGCTCGACTGGTACCTCGCCACCGAGGAGTGGCGCGAACGGGCCGGGGGCTACGCGATCCAGGGCCGTGGGGCGGCGCTGGTGGCGGCGATCGAGGGGGACTACCTCAACGTCGTCGGGTTGCCGGTGACGGCGCTCCTGGAGCTGCTGCCGGGAATCTTGCACGCCGACTCCTGAGTCTGCGATTTGCAGCGGCTTCGCGCCAACGACAGGCGCGTTGCAGGCTGGCCTGGACACTGGCGTCCGCTACACTCCGGCGCTGAGCGGAGGCCTCCGCGGAGCGCGTGCCATGAACGCGCTTGCACCCCTCGCTCGCCTCCCCCTCTCACCACGAATGGGCTTCTTCAGCTACCTGACCGGGTTTGGCGGCCGCGACATGGCGGTCGATCTCGGGACGGCCAACACACTCGTCTACGTGCGTGGGCGCGGCATCGTGCTGTCGGAGCCCTCCGTCGTCGCCGTCGACTCGCGTAGCGGCGAGGTGCATGCGGTTGGGATAGAGGCCAAGCGGATGCTCGGCCGCACGCCCGGCACGATCTCCGCGATCCGCCCGTTGAAGGACGGCGTGATCGCCGACTTCGAGGTGACGGAAGAGATGCTGCGGCACTTCATCCAGAAGGTGCACCAGAACCGCTGGGCGCACCCGAGGGTTGTCGTCTGTGTGCCCTCCGGGGTCACGGGCGTCGAGAAGCGCGCGGTGGAGGAGGCGTGCTTGTCCGCCGGCGCGCGCCAGGCCTATCTGATTGAGGAGCCGATGGCGGCTGCGATCGGGGCCGGACTGCCGGTCGGTGAGCCGACCGGCTCGATGGTCGTCGACATAGGCGGCGGCACCTCGGAGGTCGCCGTCATCTCGCTCGGCGGGATCGTCGTCTCGCAGTCGATCCGCGTCGGCGGGGACGAGCTCGACGAGGCGATCATCAACTACGTCAAGCGCGAGTACAAGCTGCTCATCGGCCAGCAGACCGCCGAGGAGGTCAAGCTGGAGATCGGGTCGGCCTTCGTGCTCGACGAGGAGGTCCAGGCGGAGATCCGGGGCCGCGACATGGTCTCGGGGCTGCCGAAGACCATCGTGCTCACGAGCGAGGAGATCCGCCAGGCGCTCGAGGAGCCGCTCGCCCAGATCATCGGCGCCGTCAAGGAGACGCTGGACCGCACGCCGCCGGAGCTCGCGTCCGACATCATGGACCGC
>DASYLH010000042.1:0-272090 GCA_036009645.1 Conexibacter sp. | reverse complement strand
AGCGAGCGTGGCGGACCGCGGTGCGGCGGCCACCAGCGCCGGCGCGGCGGCGCGGTGCGTTGGTGCCGGCTGCGAGGCCTGCTTGACCTCGACGGCGCCCGCGGTGACGATGGCCGCGGCCGCGAACCCGGCGGCGGCCTTCGACGCGATGGTGCTGATGCCGGCGGTGAGAGCGCTGCCGGCGCCGGCGGTTGCGCCCGCCCCGGCGCCCGCTGCAGCCGCGCCACCCGCGACGGTCGAGCCGCCGCTCGCGGTGCCGGCGCCGATGCCGACCTTCGCCGTCACGAACTTCTTCACGATCACGAGGGGGCCGAGCGGGTACACGGCCGCGAGCGCGCGGTTCGCCCTGCGCAGCTCGCCGCGGAAGACGCGGCAGCGCTCGCAGCCCTTGAGGTGGCGGCGCACCGGCGCGGTGGTCTTGGAGATGCCCTCGGCCACCTGACCCAGCTCGAGCCGCACCTCGTCGCAGGTGAGCAGCCGGGCCTCGGCCGCCTCGGCGAGCGACACGCGCGCGCGCACGAGCAGCGACTTGACCGAGGGGATCGTCGTCTCCATCGCCTCGGCGATCTGCTCGTAGGAGAGCGCGTCGATCTCGCGCAGCAGGAGGGCGGTGCGCTGTGTCTCGGGCAGCTGCTGCACGTCGGCGATCAGCTCGCGGAACTGCTCGCGCTTGTCGACCTTGTCGGCCGTCGTCGTGCCGTGCTCGGACAGGTGGATGTCCATCGAGTCGACGCCGATCGGCTGGACGCGGCGCAGATGGTTGAGGCTGCGGTTGCGCGCGATGCGGTAGAGCCAGGGGCGCGCGTTGATCGAGCGGTCGTCGGCGAGGATCGCGTTGAAGGCGGCCGCAAAGACCTCCTGGAGTACGTCCTCGGCGTCCTCGCGCGAACCGAGCATGTGGCGGCAGAAGGCGAGCAGGCGCGACTGGTAGCGGCCGACGAGCGCCTCGAAGGCGCCGTGGTTGCCGCGCCGCACGAGCGCGATCAGGCGCTCGTCAGATTGCAGCCGCAGCAGCGGCGAGCGACCTGGGGTGCCGACGGTGCCGGCGTGGGTGAGTGCTGAGGCCTCCACTCGTACTCAAGGACACCGTAGCAGCGGCGATGTTGCGCTCTTTCAACGCTTATTCGGCACTTATTCGCGCGCCGGCACATGCCGGCGCGCGCCTGCGCAGCCACTCGCGCAGCAGCAGGGCGAGTGCCACCGGCACGGTTGCCGGCAGCACGTCCACGACGAGGAACAGCAGGTCGAACCCGGCCGACAGCGCGAGCACGACCAGCGCCCAGCGCCAGGGCACACGGTCGAAGCCGGCATTCCGCTGCTCGGCCGCCACGATCGCACCGAACACGCCGGCGACGAACAGGTCCCCGTAGCCGATCAGCGCGTCGCCGAACAGCGCGCGCTGCAGCTGGGGCAGGTGCGCGGGTGGGGCGGCGGCGTTCAGCACGTCGTTGGCCGGCTGCAGCAGCGACGAGCCGACGAGGTACGCATCGACCGCCGCCATCGCGACGATCCCCACCTTCAGCCAGCCACGCGGCGCGACCGCCGTCAGCAGTACCCCGAGCGTCACGCAGCTGAGCGCCGACAGCAGCACGGCCGCGCCCTCGCCGAGCAGCGCCTCGCGGTGCCACCACGCGAGTCCGAACAGCGGGATCGCCAGCAGCGCCAGCGGCGGGCGCCCGCCGCGCATCGTCGCTCCGAGCGCCGCTGCGGCAAGCGGCGGGACGGCGATCAGCGCGAGCCACGTGAGTCCGTCGGCCGTCTCCCCGGCGGCACCGATCGCCACGACGACAAACACGATCGAGGCGAGTGGGACGAGTGCCCAGGCGGGCCCGGACAGCCGACGGGCAAGCGCCTCCACGCGCGCAGGCGCGCGCCCGCGCGGGAGCGCGACGAGCGCGCTCTGCACGCTCACGAGGCAGGCGTCGGAGAGCCAGAAGCCGAGCGACACGCGCACAGCCTCGCACGAGGCCGCGCGTGCCGCCGGTCGGATGCCCGGGGTGGGAGTCGAACCCACATGCCCCTGGGGGGACCGCCGATTTTAAGTCGGCTGCGTTTGCCGTTCCGCCACCCGGGCAGGCTGCGCGGCGGGAGTCTACGAGCTCACGAGGATGCCGTCGGAACCACGTTTCGCCCTTTGCGATTGCGGCCGACGACGTAAACGTCCGCGTTCGAACGATGCTTGACGCGAGGGCGTAGCGTAGGAATGTGAGGTGCGGCGAGACCCTTGACACGACAGCAGGAGACCGCGCAGCCATCGGGCCGCGCGGTCACCCCCTCGTGCAAGGTCGCTCCGTCTCACGCGACGGCTGTCGCCCGCGAAGAAGCGGGCGTCATGCCTTCGAGCACTGCAGTCGCGAGACGCGCGTCGCCGCGGATGTCCAGACCGCTCGTGACGCCCTCCGGTACGAGGGCATCGATCCAGGTGCGTTCCGTTCCGGCGACCTGTGCGTCGGCCTCCGGCTCGGCGCGCTCCTCGAGCGTGGCCGCACCGCGTCTGATGATGAGCGTGTACTGCTTGGTCTCGCCGTCCTTCGAACGCTCGGTGACCGTCAGCTCCACGATGCCGCGCAGCGATCGCGGCAGCGTGAGGAGCCCCGGCGCGAGCCGGAAGATGGCACCGACGTCAATCGCCTCGTTGCGGCGAGGCTCGGTCCACGACCACTCGTAACCCCAACGCGCAAGCGCGCCGAGGACCGGGATGAGGTCACGGGCTCGATCGGTCAGCTCGTAGTCGACGCGCGGCGGGACCTCTCGGTACCGCTGGCGGGTCAACAGTCCGTCAGCGACCATGCGGTTCAGCCGCGAACGCAGCTGCTCCGTCGAGATGCCAGGCAGCGTGCGCTGGAGCTCGACGAACCGGCGTGGACCGCTGACGAGATCCCGCACGATCAGCAGCGTCCATTTGTCGCCAACGAGATCCAGTGCTCGCGCGTCAGGCGACCACTGGTCGTATGGATGGCGTTTGGGCGGGGGAGCGGGTGGGATGGCGACCTCCGTTTATCTGTGCGTTGACCTACCTACCGTGATACAGATTAACCGACTGACGAGTTGGAGAGGGATTCCTTTGACACGAATGGGCAGCCGTACACCGCATCACGACTGCCGTACAGCGCATCGGATGACGCACAGCAGGCACGTTTCGCACGTTTTTGCGCTTCCAATCACCTGTCTCGCGGGTGATCGGGGGCAAACGTCGATGGACCCCAGGGAGGAGGAGGCAGATGGCTGAGGTGATCCAGCTCACGCAGCGCCGCCCCGAGAGCGGAGTGCCCGACGCGCCCAACAACACGGCGCCGACGCTCTACTTCGATCTTGCGTCGCCCTACACGTACCTCGTCGCGGAGCGCCTTGAGCGCCGTGTCGGCGCCGCTATCTGGCGGCCCGCCATGCTGTCGACGCCGTCGCCGCGCGGTGAGGAGATGGTCGCTGAGGCAGAGAGTCGCGCGCATGCGCTGCGGATGCCACTGGTGTGGCCCGAGCGCTTTCCGTCACGGGCGCCGACGGCGATGCGCGTCGCGACGTACGCGAACGAGCAGGGCTGCGGCCCGGCGTTCGCGATTGCCGCCGGGCGGCTCGCGTTCTGCGGCGGGTACGACATCGAGGACCCGGACATCCTCGCGGAGGCGGCAGCCGCCGCCGGCCTCGAGGTGGGCGAAGCGCTTGTGGCGGCGCGCGATCCAAAGCGCGACCATCAGATCGGGATGGCCGGCCGTTCGGTCGAGCATGCGGGCGGGACCGTGCTGCCCGCACTCGAGCATGAGCGGCACTTGTACTGCGGGGAGGAGCAGATCGCTGCGTGGCTGTCGCAGCTGATGGGTGTCGTGGCGCGGTCGAGCGCTTCCTGAGCGTTTCCTCATCGGGGCTGGCATCGCGCCGCCTCGCTGTCACAATTCCATTGGGATGGACCGAGCACTGCGATACCTGTATCGCCGGCTCGGCCGGCGATACCCGCTGACGGTCGTCGTCCTCCAGTTCCAGTTCGCGCACTTCGTCGTGCTCGGCGGCCTCGTGCTTCTGCGGCTCTACCAGCCGATGAGCAATCGGAGCTTCGTCGTGTTGCTCGTCGTGGCAGAGCTGCTGGTGGCGCTCGACAACGCGAGCTCGACGCTGCTCGCACGGCGGCTGCTCGCGCCGGTCGACGCATGGCTGAACGGCGCGCGCGACCGCGCCAGCACGACCGATGCCTGGCGCGCGCTGGCGTTCATGCCGAGCACCTACGCGCGGCGCGTGCGCACCGTCCCGATCCTGCTGGTGATCATCCCGTTCGGCACGTTTGCGACGGTGGAGCTCGGGCTGCCGATCTGGGCGGCCTTCGCGATCTTCGCGGGGATGCTGCTGACGCTGCTCTACGGCGCGCTGTTCCGGTTCTTCGCGATGGAGTCGTTGCTGCGGCCGGTGCTCGCTGACGTGGCGCTGCACCTGTCCGACGACTTCGAACCGGGGCGCGGTGGGGTGCCGCTGCGCCGTCGACTGCTCGTCGGCCTGCCCGCGATCAACGTGCTGACCGGCGCGATCGTGGCCGGCATCGAGCTCAATCGCAATGGTGCGCAGCTGGCCGACCTCGGGCCTGCGGTCGTCGTGGCGGTGATCGTCGCTTTCACGATCTCGCTCGAGCTGACGATCCTGCTGTCGCGCTCGATCTTCGGGCCGCTCGACGCGCTGCGGGAGGCGACCGAGCGCGTGCGCCACGGCGACCTGCGCACGCGTGTGCCGGTCGTCTCGGCCGACGAGACGGGCCGTCTCGCGCGCTCGTTCAACGACATGGTTGCCGGCCTGCAGGAGCGCGAGCGGCTGCACGAGGCGTTCGGCGCCTACGTCGGGCCGAACGTCGCGGAGATGGTGCTGCGCGACGGGCCGAACCTCGACGGCGAGGAACTGCAGGTCTCGGTCCTGTTCCTCGACATCCGCGACTTCACGCGCTTCGCCGAGCGTGCGAGTGCGCGCGAGGTCGTCGACCGCCTCAACGAGTTCTACGATCTCGTCGTGCCGCTGCTCGTGCGGCACGGCGGCTACCCGGACAAGTACGTCGGCGACGGGCTGCTGGGCGTGTTCGGCGCGCCGGAGCCGATCGTCGCGCACGCCGATCGCGCGGTCGCGGCGGCGATCGAGATCGCGGCCGCCGTGCAGGAGCGCTATCAGGGCAGCCTGCGCGTGGGGATCGGCGTGAACTCCGGGCTCGTCGTCGCGGGCACGGTCGGCGGTGGCGGGCACGTCGAGTTCACGGTCATCGGCGATCCGGTCAATACGGCGGCACGCGTCGAGCAGGTGACGCGCCAGACGGGCGATGCGGTGCTCGTGACGGACGCGACGCAGCGGCTGCTGTGCCTCGACCACGGCGGCTTCGACGCGCGCCCGGCCGCGCCGCTCAAGGGCAAGCGCGAGCGCGTGCAGCTGTGGGCGCCGCGGGCGCTGACGCGGACGACTGCGGTGCAGGCCGAGAGCGGAGTGAGCGGGCCTTAAGGCGAATGGGGCCCGGCATCAGTGCCGAGCCCCACTCGTAGTCGCAGCTCCATGAAGGGCGAGCAGAGTCGGGGTCCCGGCTCGCGGGAGCTGTGCGTCGCCGGCCGGGCGCTTGGGAGGCGTCGGCGTTTCCGCCGGCCACGTCCGGCCTATGTCGGGAACCAAGGAGTTCGTGCCATGAACACTCCTGGCCCGGGGCCATCATCGGGAAGCAATGAGGCCGATGCAAGGGTGCGGGTCGTCCGTCATACGTGCCTCATACGCCACGTGCGCCGGGCCGTCGAGCTGACTAATGAGGGGTCGTCCGGCGCGGCCAGATCGCGGGCCATCTAGCATCGCCCGCATGTCCACAGACACCACGGAGCAGACGCGTCTGCACGGCGGCCGGCTGATCGCACGCCGCCTCAAGGCTCACGGTGTGAGCAAGCTGTTCACGCTTTCGGGCGGTCACATCTTCCCGATCTACGACGGCTGCCGCGAGGAGGGCGTCGACATCGTCGACGTGCGCCACGAGCAGGCCGCCGCCTTCGCCGCGGAGGGCTGGGCGAAGGTCACTCGCACACCCGGAGTGGCGGCCGTGACGGCCGGCCCGGGCGTGACGAACGCGCTCAGCGCGATGGGATCCGCGCAGTCGAACAACTCACCGGTGCTGGTGCTCGGCGGTCGCGCGCCGGCGCTGCGCTGGGGCCGCGGTTCGCTGCAGGAGATCGACCACGTGCCGTTCGTGAGGCCGCTGACGAAGCTGGCGGCGACGCCCGACTCGACGGCGGAGATCCCCGGCATGGTCGACGAGGCGCTGCGCGTGGCGATGACGCCGCACTCGGGGCCGACGTTCCTCGACTTCCCGATGGACTACGTCTTCAGCGAGGCGGAGGAGCCGGCGAGCAGCGCCGGGCTGCTGGAGCCGCACCTCGGCGCCGGCGCGGACGGCGACGCGATCGAGCGCGCCGGGCGGCTGCTGGGCGAGGCCGAGCGGCCCGTTGTGATGGCGGGCACCAACCTCTACTGGGGTCATGGCGAGGTGGCGCTGCGCGCGCTCGCGGAGGAGCTCGGGGTGCCGGTCTTCCTCAACGGGTTGGCGCGCGGCTGCGTGCCGGCTGACCATGACCTGTTCTTCTCGCGTGCGCGCGGTGCTGCGCTGACGAACGCCGACGTCGCGCTCGTGATCGGCGTGCCGATGGACTTCCGCCTCGGCTTCGGCGAGTCGTTCGGGCCGGAGACGGAGATCGTGGTGCTGGATGTCGCCGAGCCGCTGCGCGAGCATCCGCGCGCGGTCGCCGCCGAGCTCTACGGCGCGTTGCCGGCGACGCTGGACGCGCTGCGCTCGTCGGCTGCGTCGGCCGGCGGGGGCGCGTCGCGGACGCGCGCATGGGTCGAGCAGCTGCGCAACGTCGAGTGCGAGAAGCACGCCGCCGAGGCGGCGGAGCTGAACGACGAGCGCGCGCCGCTGCACCCGATGCGCGTCTACCGCGGGCTGGCCGAGGTGATCGACCGCAACGCGATCGTCGTCTGCGACGGCGGCGACTTCGTCTCCTACGCGGGGCGCGTCGTCGACTCCTACGAGCCGGGCTGCTGGCTCGACCCGGGGCCGTTCGGCTGTTTGGGGTCCGGGCCCGGCTACGCCCTGGCTGCGAAGCTCGCGAGACCGGAGCGCCAGGTCGTGCTGCTGCTCGGCGACGGCGCCTTCGGCTTCTCGGGGCTGGAGTACGACACGCTCGCGCGCCACGGCGTGCACGTCGTCGGCGTGATGGGCAACAACGGCATCTGGGCGCTCGAGAAGCACCCGATGGAGTTTCTCTACGGCTACTCGGTCGCGGCCGAGCTGCGGCCGGCAACGCGCTACGACGAGGTCGTGAGAGCGCTTGGCGGTCACGGGGAGCTGGTCGAGCGGCCGGACGACCTGCGGGGTGCGCTTGAGCGTGCGTTCGCGGCGAACGTGCCGGCCCTGGTGAACGTGCTGACGGACCCGAGCGTGGTGTACCCGCGCAAGTCGAACCTGGCTTGAGGCCTGACGTCTGGGCGCCTGACGCCTGCGCGCGGCTGGCACTGCGAGGAGACGGCTTTCGCCGTCGGCAAGCGGAACCGCTTGCCTCTGGGCGACGTCACAAAATGAGGAAGCCGTCCACATCATGTGGACGGCTTCCTCGAAGTGGCCCCATCAGGACGGGCAGGGGTACGTGCCGTGAAAGGGCCTATCAGTGGCTCGGACGGCGGGAGGCGCCGTATTCGGCTATCGCCCGAGCCTATGGGCCGAGCAACGGGAACGCTTGCACGTCACCCACTGCCCGACCCAGCCATATTCCTAGGGTGTCATGGACCGGACAATCGAACATACGTCCAGCTCATTAGTCAGGGTGATCCGGTAAGGGCTCTCGTGCGAATAGGTCAGGTTGCCGAGAGTCGGTGCGTCGCTAGCAGCATTGCGATGCGTCTGCTCGGTCAGCGTGCGAGCTTTTGGGCGTGCGTCAACGCGACGCCGTGCAGCAGGTCGTGCTCGGAGACCTCGGCACGGTCGAGGTTGAACGCACGCAGGACCTCCAGCAGGATCGCCGCGCCGGCGACAATCGTGGGCGCGCGATCGGGGTGCAGGCCGCGCACGTCGCGCCGCTGCGCGAGGGGCATCTGCGCGAGGCGCGCGAGCAGCAACTCGACCTCCCCCAGCTCGAGCACGTAGTCGTGCACGCGCCGCGGGTCGTACGGATCCAGCTCTTGGTCGATCGCGGCGAGCGACGTGGCAGTGCCGGCGACGCCGACGGCGGCGCGGGCGCTCGCGCGGACCGCTTGTGGGACGCCTGCCTCGATCGTTGCGCGGACGTCGTCGGCGAGCTGCTGCAGCTCGTGCGGAGGCGGCGGGTCGTGGTGCAGGTGACGCTCGGTCTGGCGCACGACGCCGGCCTGCAGCGAGACGTGGAAGCTTGGCTCCGTGCTGCCCGCGGCACCGACGATCAGCTCGGTCGAGCCGCCGCCGATGTCGACCACGAGCAGCGGCGTCGTGTCCTGCGGATCGCGACCGTGCGTCGCGCCGCGGAAGGTCAGCTGCGCCTCCTCCTCACCTGCGATCGTGCGGGCGTCGAGTCCGTAGTCGTCGCGCACGCGGCGGGTGAAGTCGGCACCGTTGGTCGCGTCGCGCGCGGCGCTTGTCAGCACCGCGATGCGGGCGTCGGCCGGGACGTCTGCAGCGTCGAGCGCGTCACGGTAGGCGGCGAGCGTTGCGAAGACGCGCTCCATCGCCTCCTCGGCGAGGCGCCCGGACGTGTCCACGCCCTGACCGAGGCGCGTGACCTCCGAGCGGCGATCGAGCTCCGTGATCGCGCCGTCCTCGACATCGGCGATCAGCAGACGCGTGGAGTTGGTCCCGATGTCGACGACGCCGACGTGCATGCGGGTGGATGCTACGCGGCGCTGGCGGGGCTGGTGACGGCGCGGTGGAGATGCGGCCGCACGACGGCTCCCACGGGCTCCGCGGCCGCGGGATTTGGGGCCGATTCGCTATAGTGCTTGGTCCACGCCGCGGGGTGGAGCAGTCTGGTAGCTCGTCGGGCTCATAACCCGAAGGTCGCAGGTTCGAATCCTGCCCCCGCTATGAACAGAGGCCTCGCCCAGGCGGGGCTTTTGTCGTTCTGGGGGTCAGTGCGGGTGGCTGTGGGGCAACGGATGGGGCAACGTGCGGGTCTCAAGCGGAGCCTTGAGGTCGCCGGAGCGCACGACTCCGCGCAGCCGACTCGCGGCGCTCCCCAAAGCGCGGCTAATCGTCGTGGCTGACCGAGGCATCCGCGGGCCCGCCCGCGCTGTGGGATGTGCAGCTCGACCGTGGTTGGATTTTCGACGGAATCTCGAGCGGGCCGTTCGTGAGAAGGATCGAGCCGGACCTCACGCTGCAGCTGTGGATCGAGCAGTCGGAGAAGACGGGATGCAAGGTCGACCTGCTCGTCGAGCTCGACCGCACGAGACGGCTGGCGTCAACCGGAGAAAGCTCGTCGCGTACGACGAGTTCCTCACCGAGTGGGCGCTGCTGTTTCGCCGTCCGTGCACTTCGGTCTCAGCGAGGATGAGCTGCGGCGTCTCGCAGAGGCGCTCGCACCGCTGCTCTCCGCCCGCCTGCGAGACCGCGCACGACGGGGCAGGTGAACTCATGGAAGCGGACCGCACACAGCTCGGCCTCAGCTCACGACCGTCAACGCGGCGACGGCTCACCCGCGAGGACGTGATGACCGCCGCGGAGGTCGCTGTCGTCTTGGCGCTTCCAAAATCGACTGTCTACGGACTCGCTCGTCGCGGCGAGCTGCCGTGTGCTCGTTTGGGGCGCACAGTCCGGTTTCTTCGCGATGATGTCGAGGCGCGGCTTCGTGGCGCATAGAAGGCGCCATGAGTCCTGCTGCGTCGTGGCACTAGTCGTTACCAGTAGCCACGACGCAGCGAGTGGGCTATTCGTTCAGGCCGCCGGCAATCGGCTGGCTGACGGCACCACTTGGGCCATCAAATGTTACGTCAGCCGCGCCCTTGAGCGGGAAGCGGACAACGTTCGCGTCAACATCGATTGTGTGCGCCTGACCCTCCGACGAACGAACGCTGACGGAGACGACTCCGTCAGGCAGAACGCCCACGACCTCGTCGGTGTCGGGATTGCCGCGGGTGAGTGTAAGGAATACACCGGTCTCGTTGAAGCGCTCAACGGAGTCGCACGCCCCATTGCCACGGAGCGGCTGCCCGGCCTGAGTCACGATCACGCAGAACTCGCCTTGCGCGTCGCTTGTCGCATCCCCGTTCCGCGGAATGCCGATGACTTGGCTCCCGGCAGCGTCGGTTCCAAGCAGACGACCTTTCGGCGCGTCGTATCCACTTCTCGCAAGGAAGTCGTGCTCGAGGAAGGGCACGGCTTGCTCTGACGGGGCGGCGTTGAGTGCCGCAAGGTGAATGGGTCTCGCAGACGCCGTTCGGGTGTCGGCCGAGGCAGTCGATGACTCGTTGCTGAGCGCCAATACGGCAATTGCGCATACGGCGACGGCGAGTGCCGCAACGAAGAGAAGCCAGGTCTTCTGCGATTTGGTAGCGATCACGTGGTTCCTTAGTAGTATTCGAGATAGCCGAAGAAGCCGGTGTGGTAATTAGCGCCTTGGTTGATTCCGGTTGCGTGACCCGCAAGACCCCAAGGATACTGCCACGCTGTGGTCGTTCCGCTGGTGCAGGTTGCCGCAAGGTTCCCCACATTGGCGCCGCTACCGTCGCTGTTTGGCTTCAACACGGCACACTTAGTGACGGGTGTGCTTGTGTTGTAATACGCTATATCCCCGTGATTGCTGTGGTACGCATGGGCGCACCGATCTGCGTTATTCGCGCTTCCATAGGCGTAGAGGCCCATCGAACCAGAGGGTGCCGGGCAGAACCACCCATTGACGGCTTGGGCTGGTGCGGCTGCCCATGCGAGGACAATGAATGCGGCTGCTGCGGCAAGAAGATGTGCAAGACGGCTTGATGGCAGCACTGACGACTTCAAAAAGGCTCCTTCGTTGTATGGGCCTTCGACGGCGACCCGTTTGGTCCTGCGCTTTGATTGTGAGAACTGCTCAAGAACCTTGCGCGCAAACCTTATGCGTCTCGCCGGTCTCGCGTCAACCACTCCAGACAGGGGATCGCTGAACTTCGCTGTCGGTCGCCGTTGCTTTAGCGAAGGGCACTTTCTGGAGCGCTGTACAGCTCGACGCCGTGCGCCGCATTCATCGCAGCCACTGCGTCGGCGTCGAGCTTGGAGTGCAGGTATCGGTTTGTCGTGGACAGGCTCGCGTGGCCATAGAAGTCGCGAATCTTAATGAGGTCCACGTTGTTGCGCGCGAGCACTGAGCCGGCCGCGTGTCGCAAGCCGTGGAGGCGGAGCGGGCGAAGCTCGGCGGCAGTTGCGGCGCGCTTGTAGCGGCGGCGCAGCGCGGAGCCGTCGAGCCGCTGGCCGAAGCGGTTACAGAACACGTAGTCGTCGGGCGTCGTGAAGTCGGCGCGCTGGCCGAGCCGTGCAAGCGCCTCGGCGGCTGGGCGGGCCACGGGTACGTCGCGCGACCGGCCGCTCTTGGGCGCCTTCTCGATGTCGGCGCTCACGGCCTTCTCGACGGTGACGATCACACCTGAGAGGTCGGGCAGGAATCGGATGTGGCGCCAGCGCAGGGCCAAAAGCTCGCCGAACCGCAGGCCCGAGTAGAACATCAGCGCGAACGCTGCCGCGTCCTGGTGGTCCTCGGCGTGCTGGGCTGCTTGCTCCTCGGCGCCCTCGATCACCGGGCGGCCCTTGTAGTGCCTCGGCGCACGGTGGCGGCCCTGTTCGCACACGCGCACCAGGGCCTCGATCTCGTGGCGCTCGTAGTGCCCCGACGCCCGAGGCTACGGCTGGCGAAGTCGTGGCGTGCTTCAGTCGGGTGGTCTTCGAGGTGATGCGGGAGGCGAGCCGTCAGCCACGGCGGATGAGCCGGGCTGACCTTGTCCGCTGGCATCGGGCGACGTTCCGGACGACGTTTCCGTTCCACGCCGGGAGATTGCGTGAGGACGCGACGGCGTTCGAGATCCGATGGCGGGAGGGTGGCGAGCTGCGCAAGCGTCCGCTCGACGGCTCCGAGGCCGAGTGCGTCCCGGCGGAGCTCGATGCTGCATTCGCTGCGTACAACGCGGAGCTGGCAGCGCGCAGACCGGAGCAGCGGACGCTGCGCGAAGCGGCGACCGCTGCGGCTGCGCTGTATGTGGAGCCGCTGCGCATCCATCCGTTCGAGGACAGGAACCTCCGCGCTGCGTTCCCTGCGCTCCAGGGGGCGCTCATCTCGCTGGGGGCAACGGCGGTCGACTTCGACGACGCCGTCGGTGACCATGACGAAGCGCTCGGTTGGGCGTTGCGCCCCGATCCCGAGCACCGGAGCTTGGATTCCTTCGTGGATCTGCTGGTGCGACGCATCGCTATTCGACGAGCTCACGCTCGACATCGCCCCGGTTTTGCTCGGGTCCGGCGAGCGGATCTTCGACGGCGTCGAGTCCCTCGGCATGGAGCCGCGGGAGGTGCTGCATTCGCCCCTGGCCACGCACATCCGCTACCGCCGGGCCGGCTAGAGCCCGGCGGCCCTACCGGCTCCGGCCACCGCCCAGAGCGAGCCCAGTCGCGGTTGGGCCGTGCGCGGTTGCGGCTACATCAAGGCCGAGGACTGGCGGGCGGCTTGCCGGTGTCCTCGCACATGGCGGCGTCGTAGGCAGCGCGTAGCTGTTTCCACTGCTATGGAAAAAGCCTGCAAATGCAGGCTTTTTTCGTTGTAGTGGTGAAAGCGGTGGTGGCATGGGAGTGCGCTCATGGACGGCGCGAGCGCGAGCCACCGTCGCTAGGGCGTGATGATGACCCGGCCGAACGCTTTGCGGCTCTCGGCGTAATCGTGTGCCGCGGCGGCATCCGCGAGCGGGAACGAGCGATCGATCTCCACGTGGAGATCGCCGCTTGCCACGCGCTCCAGCATGTCGCCGATCATTGGATGGACGCGGGCGTACTCGGACAGGATCGCGCCGCCGAGGTAGACGCCGCGCAGCGTGTTGTTGCGCGTCCAAAGCGAACGCGCCTCGATCGCCGAGCCCGCCCGGGCGGCCACACCGACGCTGACAAGCGTTCCCCGGTAGGCAAGCACGCCGACGCTGTCGATGAGGTTCTGGCCGCCGATCGAGTCGATGACGATGTCCATGCCGCGCGAGTCGGTCAGCTCGTTCACACGCCCGACGAAGCTGTCGGTCGCGTAGTTGATCCCGTGGTCGAGTCCCAGTGCCTTCAGCCGTTCGAGCTTCTCATCGCTGGAGGCGGTCGAGATCACGGTGGCGCCGGCGCGCTTGGCGAGCTGAATCGCGGCCATGCCAACACCGCCAGCTCCAGCGTGGATGAGAACGGTCTGGCCCTCAGCGAGGTTCCCGGCGGTGAACAGGCACTCGTACGCGGTCCCGAACGCGACCGGCACGCACGCCGCCCGGGCCGCGTCCAGCCCGGCGGGGATCGGCCAAGTCATGACAGCGGGGACAGGTCGCCTGGCGGCGTGGGACCCGAATGCGTTCAAGGCGACCACACGGTCGCCGACTGCGCGTCCCTGCACGCCGGCGGCGACCTCGCTCACCGTCCCGGCGCTCAGATAGCCGACGACGTGTGGCACTGCGGGCAGATCCCCGGCTGCGCGAGCGAGCAGGTCGCCTCCCTCGATGCTGATCGCCTCGGCGTCGAGGACCACGCAGCCGTCGGGGCATGCGGGATCGGGCACCTCCTCGTAGCGAAGCACCTCCGGCGCGCCGTTCTCGTAGATGACCGCTGCCTTCATCTGCACCATTCTCTCGCGTGCGACGCCGCGCTGTCGCAGCCGGGTGGATGAGCGATCGCGAGCGGATGCGTTGCCCGCCACCGAGAAGGCCACCAGCTGCGGCAGCGCCAGCTGCTCGAGGCCTGGCAATGACGCCTATCTCACTCGTCGGTGAGCTCCTGTCCCGCGTCCTCGTTGCACTCGATGCTCGGCGGCTCCTCCGCCGGGCTTCGAGGCGTCGAAGATCGAGAAGCTGGGATGGCACAAGCAGCTCGTCCGACAGCGCGTTGCGGGGTGTCGGGCTGGTCGAGCGCGATCGTCGCCACGCCGTCGGCGACGGCATAGCGCAGGGTCTCGTACGGCATCGAAGCTCCTCTACATCCGGAAGACGGGCGTCGCGCGCGGGGCGAGCGGCGCGTTCGCGCACGCCCCGAGGGCGAGCCCCACGACGCGGCGGGTGTCGAGCGGGTCGATCACGCCGTCGTCCCACAGGCGCGCGGTCGCGTAGTAGGGGTGACCCTGGCGCTCGTACTGCTCCTTGAGCTGCGCGCCGACCTCGGGCTGGCCGACCTCGGTCATGACGGTCGCGGCCTGTTCGCCGCCCATCACGGAGATGCGCGCGTTGGGCCAGGTCCACAGGAAGCGGGGGTCGTAGGCGCGGCCGCACATGCCGTAGTTGCCGGCGCCGAAGGAGCCGCCGACGATCACGGTCAGCTTCGGCACGCGCGTGGTGCTGACCGCGGCGACGAGCTTGGCGCCGTCCTTCGCGATCCCGCCCGCCTCGTACTCGCGGCCGACCATGAAGCCGGTGATGTTCTGCAGGAACAGCAGCGGGATCCCGCGCTGGTCGCACAACTCGACGAAGTGAGCAGCCTTGAGAGAGGACTCGGAGAAGAGGATCCCCTGGTTCGCGACGATCCCGACCGGATGGCCGTGGACGTGCGCGAAGCCCGTCACGACCGTCGTTCCGTACTCGGCCTTGAACTCGTGGAAGCGAGAGCCGTCGGCGATGCGCGCGACGATCTCGCGCGGGTCGTAGGGGGTCTTCGAGTCCGGCGGCACGGCGCCGTAGAGGGTTGCTTCGTCCACGGTGGGAGGCTCGGCGGGCTTGCGCTCCCATGGGGCGTCGGGCTTCGAGGGAAGGGTCCCGACGATGCTGCGCACGATCCGCAGGGCGTGGTCGTCGTCCTCGGCGAGGTGGTCGACGACGCCGGAGGTCTTCGCGTGCAGCTCGCCCCCGCCGAGCTCCTCGGCCGTCACCTCCTCGCCGGTCGCGGCCTTCACGAGCGGCGGGCCGCCGAGGAAGATCGTGCCCTGGTTGCGCACGATGACCGTCTCGTCGCTCATCGCCGGGACGTAGGCGCCGCCGGCGGTGCACGAGCCCATCACGGCGGCGATCTGTGGGATGCCCTGGGCGGACATGTTCGCCTGGTTGAAGAAGATCCGCCCGAAGTGCTCGCGGTCGGGGAAGACCTCGTCCTGCATCGGCAGGAACGCTCCGCCGGAGTCGACGAGGTAGACGCACGGCAAGCGGTTCTCGAGCGCCGCGCGCTGCGCGCGCAGATGCTTCTTGACGGTCAGCGGGTAGTACGTGCCGCCCTTCACCGTCGCGTCGTTGGCGACGACGATCACCTCGCGGCCGTGGACGCGGGCGATGCCGGCGACGACGCCCGCGCCCGGGGCGGCGCCGTCGTATATGTCGTGCGCCGCCAGCGGGCTGAGCTCGAGGAATGGGCTGCCGGGGTCGGCGAGGCGGTCGACACGCTCACGAGGCAGGAGTTTCCCGCGGGAGGTGTGTCGCGTCCGGGCTTTCTCCCCGCCCCCGAGCGCCGCTTGCGCCTGGCGCGCGTGGAGGTCCGCGACGAGCGCCGCGTGTGCCTCGACGTTCGCCTCGAACTCCGGCGTCCCCGGCCGTGCGTGGGTGTGGAGGACGGTGCTCACGCCGGAACCTCCGAGGTGCGCGGATCTGTGTCGGATATGCCGACACCATCCCGCACACCTCCTTCGGCGAGGGCAACGAGCGGCTGGGATTGGGCGACGCGATCGCCGGTGGCGACGAAGACGTCGGCGACGACGCCGTCGGCGGGGGCCTGGATCGCGAGCTCCATCTTCATCGACTCGAGGACGACCAGCGTGTCGCCCTCGGCGACGGTGGCGCCCGGCTCGGTCCGGACGTCGATCACGGTGCCGGGCATGGGCGCGTCGAGCGAGCCGCCGGCGCTGCGCGCGCCGGCGCGGTCGACCGCCACAGCCCACCGCGAGGGGACGCCGTCGTCGACCAGCCACACAGCCTCGCCATCGGGGTAGACCTCCACCACACGGGCCACGCCCCCCTCACCCTCGGTGCCCAAGCCGCCCGGCACCAGGCGCACGCCGACGGACGGCGCGTCGGCCGAGACCTCGCCGTCGGCACCGTCGAGCCGCATCCGCGCCGGGGCTCGCACCCCGCCGAGCCGCCAGCCGTCGAGCGAGTCCCACGGATCGTCGGAGCGGGGCGAGCCGAGCAGCGCGGCCACGGCGAGGCCGGCGAGCGCCGGGTCGGCGGCGGGCACGGCGATCGCCTCGCCGAGCCGCTCGATCAGCTCCGTGTCGAGGGCGGCCTCGCGCACCTCGGGGCGCGCCAGCAGCGCGCGCAGGTAGGGCGCGTTGGTCGTCGGCCCGACGACGCGCAGGTCCCGCAGGGCGCGGTCGACGCCCGCCAGCGCCGCCGCCCGGTCCGGCCCGTGGGCGATCACCTTCGCGAGCATCGGGTCGTAGCTCGACGTGACCTCGGAGCCCTCGGCGACGCCCGAGTCGACGCGGATGCCGTCGCCGTGCGGCTCGCGGTAGGCGACGATCCGCCCGGTCGAGGGCAGGAAGCCGTTGGCCGGATCCTCCGCGTAGACACGTGCCTCGACTGCGTGGCCACGCAGCGTCACGTCCTCCTGCGCCAGCCCGAGCGGCTCGCCGGCCGCGACGCGCAGCTGCAGCTCGACCAGGTCGACGCCCGTGACCAGCTCCGTGACCGGGTGCTCGACCTGCAGGCGCGCGTTGACCTCGAGGAAGTAGAAGGAGGACGGGACGTCGTGCTCGGCGATCAGCTCAACCGTGCCGGCGCCGGCGTACCCGGCGGCGCGCGCCAGCGCGCAGGCGGCCTCGCCCATCCGCGCGCGCAGCGCCACGTCGACGACCGGCGACGGCGCCTCCTCGATCACTTTTTGGTGGCGGCGCTGCAGGCTGCACTCGCGCTCGCCGAGGTGGATCGCGCCGCCGTGGGCGTCGCCGACGATCTGCACCTCGATGTGGCGCGAGCGCTCGAGATAGCGCTCGACCAGCAGGCGGTCGTCGCCGAACGCCCCGCTGGCCTCGCGGCGCGCGGCGGTCAACGCCTCCGGCAGCTCGTCCAGCGAGCGCACGACGCGCATGCCCTTGCCGCCGCCGCCCGCGGCCGCCTTCAGCAGCAGCGGCAGCTGCTGGCCCGCGGCCCAGTCGACGATCTCCGCGTCGGTCAGCGCGGGGCGGGCGGGATCGGAATCGGTTCCCGGCACGACCGGCACGCCGGCTGCCTCGGCCGCCGCCTTTGCGGCGATCTTGTCGCCCAGCAGCGCCATCGCCTCGGGGCTCGGGCCGACGAACGCGATCCCCGCGGCGGCGCAGGCGCGCACGAAGTCGGCCCGCTCGGACAGGAAGCCATAGCCTGGGTGGACCGCCTCGGCGCCGCTGGCGACGGCCGCCGCGACGACCCGCTCGACGTTCAGGTACGACTCGGCGGCGGGTGCGGGCCCCAGCCGCACGGCGCGGTCGGCGGCGCGGACGTGCGGCGCGTCGGCGTCAGCGTCGCTATAAACCGCGACCGACTCGATCCCCAGCCGCCGCAGCGTGCGCGCGACGCGCACGGCGATCTCGCCGCGGTTGGCGATCAGGACGCGGGAGAACACCGCGCCGTCAGCCTCGATGCCAGTCGACGCCGCCCGCCACGAGCGTGTGCGACCCGAGCGGACGACCGAGCACGCGCTGGACCTCGCGCGCGGCGTCGAGCAGCGCGTTGAGGTCGATGCCGGTCGAGATCCCCATCTCGTGCAGCATCGAGACGAGGTCCTCCGTCGCGATGTTGCCGGTCGCGCCCGCTGGCACCGGGCAGCCGCCCAGCTCGCCGAAGCTCGACTCGAACGAGGTGCAGTCGGCCTCCAGCGCGGCGAGGACGTTCGCGAGTCCCTGACCGCGCGTGTTGTGGAAGTGAGCGGTCAGCTCGACGTCGTCGCCGAGCGCGACGCGCCAGCGCGGGAGCAGCTCGGCCACCTGCCGCGGGTTCGCCATTCCGGTCGTGTCGCCGAAGCCGACCTCGTGCGCGCCGGCGTCGACGAGCGCGCGGGCGATCGAGGCCACACGGTCCGGGTCCACGAAGCCCTCGTAGGGGCAGCCGAACGACGTCGAGATGACGCCCTCGCAGCGCAGCCCCTCCGCTCGCGCGCGCTCCAGCACCCGCGAGACGCCCTCCAGCGACTCGGCGATCGAGCGGTTGACGTTCTTGCGGTTGTGCGTCTCGGAGGCGCTGAGGAAGACGTTGACCTCGTGGATGCGGTCGCGGTGCGCGAGCGCGTTGTCGAGGCCGCGCTCGTTCGGGACCAGCACGCTCACGCTCACGTCGTCGGGCAGCTCGATCGCCTCCAGTACCGCGGCGGCGTCGGCGAGCTGCGGGATCACGTCGGGCCGCACGAAGCTCGTCACCTCGAGGCGTCTGAGGCCGGTGCGCGCGAGCTGCTCGATCAGGCGCACCTTGTCGACGGTGTCGATCACCTCCTGCTCGTTCTGGAAGCCGTCGCGCGGACCAACCTCGCGGATGCGGACCTCGGTGGGGAGCGCGTCTGCGGCCATGGCGCGTGCCTCAGGCTCCCAGCGCCCGCGCGATGACCATCTGCTGGACCTCGTCGGTCCCCTCGCCGATCGTGAGGATCTTCGCGTCGCGGTAGAAGCGGCAGACGGGGTACTCCTCGATGTAGCCGTAGCCGCCGTGGATCTGCACGGCCTCCTCGGTGCAGCGCACCGCGAGCCGGCCGGTCTTCAGCTTCGCCTGCGCGGCCGTGAGCGTGAAGTTCTCGCCCGCGTCCTTCAGGCGCGCCGCCTTGTAGACGAGCAGCCGTGCCGCCTCGATCTCCGTCGCCATGTCGGCGAGCTTGCCCTGGATCGCCTGGAACTTCGAGATCGGCTGCCCGAACGCCTTGCGCTCCTTTGCGTACGCGAGCGCCTCGTCGAGCGCGCCCTGCGCGAGGCCGAGGCCCATCGCGGCGACGCCGATGCGGCCGATGTCGAGGATGTGCAGGAACTGCTTGAAGCCGCCACCGCGCGGGCCGAGCAGGTTCGCCTCCGGCACGCGGCAGTCGGTGAACGTGAGCGGGCGCGTGTCGGACGCGTTCCAGCCCATCTTGCGGTACGGCGTGCCCTGCTCGTAGCCGGGCGTGCCGTTGGCGACAATCAGGTTCGAGATCTCGTCCTCGCCGGTCCGGGCCGTGATGCAGACGACGCCGGAGATGTCGGTGCCGGCGTTGGTGATGAACTGCTTGGCGCCGTCGACGACCCACTCGCCGCCGTCGAGGCGGGCGCGCGTCTTGACGTTGCCCGCGTCTGAGCCGGCCTCCGGCTCCGTCAGGCCGAACGCGCCGAGCTTGCGCCCCGCGCACAGCTCCGGCAGCCACTCGGCTCTCTGCTCGTCGCTGCCGAACAGGTAGATCGGCTGGGTGCCGAGCGAGGTGTGCGCGCACAGCGTGATCGCGACGGAGGAGTCGACGCGCGTCAGCTCCTCGACCGCGAGCGCGTAGGCGAGCGTGTCGCCTCCGCCTCCGCCGACCTCCTCGGGGAACGGGATGCCCATCAAGTTCAAGTCGCCGAGCTGGCGCACCAGCTCGTATGGGAATCGCTTCTCGCGGTCCAGCTCCTCGGCGACCGGCGCGACCTCGTTGGTCGCGAAGTCGCGCACGGTGCGCTGGATCAGGCGGTGGTCGTCAGAGAGATCGAAGTCCATGCGCGGGAGGATACCGAATGACCGCTCGAACTTCGAGCGCTCGTTCGGTGACGGTAGGGTATGGCGCGATGGCCGCCGCCTCGCCGCCCACCCGCCCCGCCCTGCGCGCCCGCTACGACCGCAAGCAGCAGGAAGTGGTCGCGACCGCCGCGCGCGTGTTCGCCGAGCGCGGCTACCAGGCGACGTCGATGCAGGACCTCACCGCCGCCACGGGCCTCGCGGCCGGCGGGCTCTACCACTACATCGGCTCCAAGGAGCAGCTGCTGATCCGCATCTGCGACGAGCTGCTGGAGCCGCTGCTCGAGCAGGCGCGCGCGATCGTCGCGCGCGAGGCGCCGGCGACCGAGCACCTGCACGAGCTGCTGCGCGCGTGGCTCGCGCACATCGCGACCCACCGCGACCACATGCTCGTCTTCGCGCAGGAGCGCCACGTGATCGAACGCGAGCCGCAGTGGCGCGATGTGCGGCGCCAGCGCAAGGCGTTCGAGCAGATCCTCGACGACGTGCTCGCGCGTGGCCAGCAGGACGGCACGATGGCCTTCGCCGACCGCGGACTGACGCTGCACGCGCTGCTGGGAATGGTCAACCACACCGCGCAGTGGCTGCGCCCGCGCGGACGGCTGAGCGCCGAGCAGATCGCCGACGGCTACTGCGAGCTGATCGTGAAGGCCGGCGCGCCCTGAGCGTCAGCCGACCAGCTCGGCCACCGCGAACGGGGCCTCGGTCTTCGCGCGCACCTCGTCGAGCGTGCCGCCCGGTTGAGGACCTCAGCACCACGCTCGCGGACGGGCTGCGCCACGACACGCTTGACGTCGCGTTCCTCTCGATCGTCGACGAGGCCGACCGGCGCGGCCTGGAGCTGCAGCTGCTCGCGGAGGAGCAGCTTGTCGTCGTCCTGCCGGCGAGACACCGGCTCGCCGGCAGCACGCACACGAGCATCGCCGAGCTGCGCGACGAGGAGTTCGTCACGTTCTCCGAGGGCGCGACGATCCGCCGCGCCGTCCAGCGCATCGCACGCGACGCCGGCTTCGAGCCACGCATCGCGTTCGAGACGCGCGAGGTCGCACGCACGCGCGCAATCGTCGCCTCGGGCCTCGGCGTCGCCGTCCTTCCCGCTCCGACGCCGAAACCTTCGGACCGCCGGTGCAGGTCGTCGACCTGACTGCACCCTCCCTGACCCACCGCATCTCGCGCTGCTGGCGCCAAGGAAAGCGACACGGCCCTGCCGTCCGCGCGCTCCAGATGCTTGAGGTGTAGCTCTGCCGAGCTACACTGTGTCTCGTGCCGAGCAAGCATCCACGCATCGCCGTGACAGCGGACGCTGAGCTTGGGCGTGCGCTTGAGCGCGTACGCGCTGCGACCGGGACGCGTGAGGCGGACGCAACGCTGGTGCGACGGCTGGCGGTGGAGGGTGCGGAGGCCGAGTTGGGGGCGGGGCGCGATCGTCGTGCCGCCGCGGAGGCGCTGTTCGCTGCGATGGACGGCGATGCGTTCGACCTCGATCTCACGGCGATCGACCGATTGAACGCGGCGTGAGCGTCGAGCTGTGGGACGGCCGGCGCCCGGTGCTGGCTGATACCTCAGCGTGGATGGTCGCTCGTCGCGATCCGGCGGCACGTGAGCTGCTGCTGGCCGCGGTCGAGCGTGGCGACGTCGCTTGGTGTTGGCCGGTGCGTTACGAGCTGCTCGTCGACGCGCGTGGGCCGGAGGGGATCGCTGTCGTAGACCGGTCGCTCGAGCGGCTGCGTGAGATCGCCGTCGATCGCTCCGTGCAGCAGGGCGTGCTGGCCGCGATGCGCCAACTCGCCGAGCAGGGCTCTCATGGCGCTCACCGGTTTCCGCTGACCGACCTAGCAGTCGTCGTTGCGGCACAGGGCGTGGGCCTCGACGTGCTGCATCACGACCGTCACTTCGAGCGGCTCGGTGCGTTGCTCGGGGTCGACGCGCCATGGCTCGTGCCTCCGTCGTCCGGCTGATGGTCGGAGCACTCCGTAACTGGTCATCGTGCTACAGCTCCCTGGCGGCGCCGTGCTGCACGCCGCCCCGGCCGATCGACAACCGGAATGCACCCCAGATAAGCGGCTCGTTTAGAGCGACGTCCCTGCTTGCCAAACTCGAACGCCATCTGGGACAGCTCGGTCGAGCGCCGCCCCGATGCCGCCGAACGGTGCGACCGCCGTCGAGACGACGGCGGCGTTGACGCCGACGATTCCCGCCTCGAGCGCCTGGGCGATGCGCCACATGCGTCCGGCGTGCGCGTGTAGAGGTACGCGGCCAGCCCCGCCGGGGTGTCATTCGCCAGTCGCAGCGCTTCGTCGTCATCGGAGAAGCGCGCGGCCTGGGCGGGCATCAGCGTCGAGGACTTCGAGGCGCAGGCGGACGACTTCCTGCGGAGCGCTCCCCATCCAACCCTCGGGCGCAACTACCTCGCGTGCGCGTACGCGCCGATGGTCGAGCTGCTCGCCTGCCTCGACGCGCACGGCTTCGCCAACTACTCGTCTCCGGCGGCGGCCGCGACTTCATGCGCCCGATCACCCAGGAGGTCTACGGCGTCCCGCGCGAGCGCGTGATCGGCAGCACGACAGCACTCGCGTACGCGAGCGACGAGCGCGGCGGCACGATCACCCACATGCCGAAGCCGGACTACCTCGACGACGGACCGGAGAAGCCGATCCGCATCTGGAGCCGCACCGGCCGCCGCCCGCTGCTCGCCGCCAGCAACACCAACGGCGACGCCGAGATGCTCGAGTTCGCCCACCACGCCGACAAGCCGTCCCTGCGCCTGCTCGTCCTCCACGACGATCCCGAGCGCGAGTTCGCCTACACGGCTGGAGCCGAACAGGCGCTCGAGCGCGCCGGCCGCGACGGCTGGACCGTCGTCAGCATGAAGGACGACTGGACGACCGTGTTCTGATCACGCCGCTTGACTGTGCGTACGACGTGCGTACACTCTTTTGCATGGCCGATCTGAAGAGCCAGCGTGTGAACCTGCGTGTCGCTTCGCGCGACGACGAGCTGTTCCGCCAAGCGGCGGCGGTGGCGGACGAGTCGCTGTCGGAGTTCCTTGTGGAGGGTGGTCGGGAGCGGGCGGCGCGGCTGTTGGCGGATCGGACGCGGTTCGTGCTCTCCGACGAGGACTGGGTTGCGTTCGCGGAGGCGCTGGATCGGCCGGCGCAGGCGGATCCGGCGTTGGTCGAGCTGTTCCGGCGGCCGCGTCCGGCCTAGGTGCCGCGCTTCGGCGAGCCGGAGCTGCTTCGGCCTGAGCATGTTCTCGCGGGATTTCGGTCGGGGGAGGCGTCGCTGGACGCGTGGCTGCGCGATCGAGCGCGGACCGCTGCAGGCGCTGGCTCCGCGCGGACGTATGTCGTGGTCGATGCTGAGCAGGAGCGAGTCATCGGGTATCACGCGCTGACGGTTGCCTCGGTCGAGCATGAGCATGCGACCGCACGCGCGCGGAAAGGGATGCCGCGGCATCCGATCCCGGTCGTGCTGCTCGCCCGTCTCGCCGTCGACGAGTCGGTGCAGGGTCACGGGATCGGCGCGTTCCTCCTACGCGACGCGATGACGCGGACGGCGGCCGCGGCGGGGAGAATCGGCATCCGCGCGCTGCTCGTCCACGCGCTGCACGACGAGGCGCGGGCGTTCTACCTGCGGCACGGACTCGAGCCGTCGCCGACCGACCAGCTGCATCTGATGATCCTCGTCAAGGACATCCGGGCGGCGATCGAGGCAGCCGGCGACCGGGCGACGTGAAGCCGCGTCACCCGGTGCTGTCGAGCAGTTGCCGGCAGCGTCGCGCGCGGTCGGCGACAAGGTCGACGAGCCGCGCCGGAAGCGGGCGATCGAGTGCTGTGACCTCGGGCATTGCAGTCGCATCGGCAAAGGCATCGGGGGCGAGTGTGGCGAGCTCGCGCACGCGATCAGCGAGCGTCGTGGGGTCGAGGCCGAGCTCGCGTGCGGCTCTTGGCCATGGATTGTGGTGAGGGTAGACGCGGTAGTCGCCGCCGAGCTTCATCGCGAGCCGCAGGCCGCGCTCGTGCCTGCCGTAGGGGAGCGCTGAGGCGATGTCGTAGAGCGGGGCGAGTCGTGCTTCGGGGCCAGCGAGCAGGAGCGAGTAGTTCTTGGCGTGGGCGTCGGTGCCGGCGATCAGCCAGTTCCATGCGAGTGCGTCTGCGAAGCGGCGCACGGCGTCCTCCGCGGCGGTGGGGCGCATCGCGGTGCGGAGCAAGCGAATGATGTCGCCTGGTCCGGGCCCGCCTTCGTTCTGGTACTTGCGCGTGGGTGGGATGCCGAGGGCTTGGCAGAGGTCTTCTTGGTGCACGCGCCGGATCGTCTCGCCTCTGATGATGCGGTCGTAGCGGGTGACGACGACGGCGGTCTCCTCGCCGAAGCGCTCGATGCGGGTGCGGGTGGCGATCAGGCCGGCACGGCGGGCGGCGTCGAGGCAGAGGTGCTCGTTGAGGTCATGGTCGTCCAGGCCGGCCACCGCCGGCTTGAGGATGTGCGTGGTTGGGGTCGCGCCGGTGGGAACGCCCCAGCGGCCGTCGCGCAGCAGCAGCGCGGTCTTCGCTTGAGCGCCGGCAAGGCTGAACTGGCCGGTGAATGATCGGCCCAGCCATGCGGTGGTGTCGGCACGCAGGTCGCGCAGGCGCTCGGCGACCTCGTCGTCGGTGAGCCAGATGACCTCGCCGGGGCGGTCGAGGAGCTGCTCGACTCGATCGGGTGCGAGAAAGCGGACCGCGCCGGCACAGTCCTCGCCGACTGGGGTGGAGAGCAGCGCGAAGGGTGAGGAGGCGGAGACGTGGAAGTCTCTGCCCCAGCGTCGCAGGACGGCGTCGTTGTCGGGCAGCAGGCCCCACAGCCACGCTTCCAGCCTCGTGCCGGTGTGCTCGCGGATCTGCTTTGGCAGCGAGAGTGAGAGACGCGTCGTCTCCGGACGCCGACGGTAGTCCTCGTCGTAGACGAAGGTGAGCTGGCCGCCCGCTGAGCGTGTCAGCGTCCCGGCGATCGCATCCTCCATCACGACGGCAAGCGCGTCGCTCATGGGTCGCGCTGTTCTTCGAGCAGTGAGTCGAGGTCTACGCCTGCTGCGGCGGGCGGGCCGGAGGAGGCGTCGATCTCGGCAATGGTCAGGCGCAGCTCGAGCGTGTCGAGCAGACGGATCACGAGCCCGATCTCCGCACTCGGCTTCCCGCTCTCGAATTCGCTGATCCACGGTCGCGAGACGTGTGCCCGCGCGGCAACCTCGCTTTGGCTGAGGCCGAGCTCGCGTCGGCGGCCACGCGCTAGGGCGGCGAGATCACGAAGGCTGTTGATCTCCATAGGATGTAAGCGTACGCTGACATCGCAAAAAGTCAACGTTCGGCGACAGAGTTGTTTGTCGCCGAACGTGGTCAAACTGGTCGCTATCCCGCGAGGAGCTACGCGAGATGGTCGCGCGCCTCGGCGAGGCGCTGCGCACCGCGACGCCGGCGATCCGCGCGCTGGGGCGCGGGCGATGAGGTGCGCCGCCTGCTGATCGTCCAGCTAGCGTCGTGGGGCTCGACGGCGAATGGCAGTGCTGAGCGCTCGCGTGTCTGCACGAGCAGCTCGACCATCCCGCCGTCGGGGTCGGTCGCGAGCGGGCTGAGACGCTCGCCGAAGTCGATCACCTGCTCGCTGCATGCGCCGAGTGTGAGCAGGCGGTCGCGCGCTGCGGCGAACTCGTCGATGTCCTCGGCGCGCAGCGCGAAGTGGTGAAGATGTGCCGGCGACCAATCGGCCGGCACGCCTTCGCGCTCGAACACGTGAAGCATTGCCTCGCCGATGTGGATCGTCGACGGCTGGAGCGCCTCCATGGGCGCCTCTGCGCCGAACGCCTCACGGTAGAAGGTGGCCGTGGCCGCGTAGCTCGCGCTGAAGATCGCGACGTGGTGGATGCTCTGCATGGCGCGCAGAGTTGTGCAGGGTGCCTGCCGTCCGGACCCGTTCGCGCATCCGGCTGCGTGGTCCGGCCACACCCCCTACTGCGGCCGGTCGCGGTCGCGTGACGGCTGCACGCGCTTGGGCTCGCCGGGCATCTTCGGGTAGTCGGGCGGGTACGGCATGTCGCCTTCGCCGCCGGCCTCGTAAAGGTCGAGCAGCGGCTGCAGCGAGTGGGCGACGTCGTCGATCGCGGCGTGCCGGTCACCGACCGCGGCGAAGCGCTCCGGCATCGTCGCGACAGTGAAGTCCTCGGGCGCGACCTGCGGCAGCTCGTCCCATGTCACGGGCGCGGAGACGGGCGCGCCCGGCTTCGCCCGCACGCTGTAGGCGGAGGCGATCGTGCGGTCGCGCGCGTTCTGGTTGTAGTCGACGAAGATGCGCTCGCCGCGCTCCTCCTTCCACCACTTCGTCGTCACCTGGCCGGGCAGGCGCCGCTCCAGCTCGCGCCCGAACGCGATCGCGGCGTGGCGCATGTCGGTGAACGTCCAGCGCGGCTCGATGCGCACGTAGATGTGCACGCCGCGCCCGCCGGAGGTCTTCGGGAAGGCGGCGTAGCCGAGCTCCTCCAGCAGCGACCGCGCCTCGCCGGCGGCGCGCACGGCGTCGGCGAAGCCGGTGCCCGGCTGCGGGTCGAGGTCAAGCCGCAGCTCGTCGGGGTGCTCGACATCGCCGTCGCGCACCGGCCACGGGTGAAATGTGATCGTGCCCATCTGCGCCGCCCAGCCGACGACCGCCAGCTCGGTCGGGCAGACCTCGTCAGCATGGCGGCCGGAGGGGAACTGGATGCGCGCCGTCTCGACGTACTCGGGGGCGCCTCTGGGGATCCGCTTCTGGTAGAAGGCGTCGCCGCCGCCTCTGTCGCGCGTGGACAGCGCCATCCCGGGCTGAACGCCCTTCGGCCAACGCTCCAGCGTCGTCGGCCGCTGCGCGAGCGCGCGCATGATGCCATCGCCGACCGCCAGGTAGTAGCGCACGACGTCGAGCTTCGTGATCGCGGCCGAGCGCTCGGTCGCGGGGAAGATCACGCGGTCGGGGCTCGACACCCGCAGCTCGCGCTCGCCGACCGCGACGGTCATGGCGTCGGATGCCATCGGGGCATCGTAGTCGGGTCCCCCGGCTGCTGGCCCACGGCAGCTTCGTGAGGCCCTTGACCGGGACGCGTGTTCAGCCCGGGCCGGCGACCCCGAAGTCCCCGAGGCCGGCCGCGAGCTGGTCGTAGGCGCGTGCCGCTTGGGGCCGCATTCGGGCGGCCAGCTGCTCGGGGTCCTCGCCGGCCAGCAGCCCGTCGAACGTGGCGCGGAAGATCGTGATGAGCGTCCAGGCGAGCGTGCGGGCGACGACCGTGGGGACGAGGTCGTCATCGTCCGCTCCGGTCGCCTCGGCGATGGCGTCGACGAGCGTGTCGGCCTCGCGCGCCCACCCCACTGCAAGCCGCTCCTGCAGGGCGGGGCTGTCGCGCACGATGCGGGGGACGACGAGGCTGTCCTTCGTCTCGCCGGCGGCGACCGTGTCGAGCATCGCCTCGGAGTTCGCGCGGAAGACGTCGAGCACCGAGGTGCCGGGCGGGCGCTGGGCGATGTCCGCCACCAGCTGAGCCAGCCGCGCCTCGCCACCGGCGAAGGCGAGGTCCTCCTTCGTGGCGAAGTGGTTGAAGACCGTCTTCTCCGCGACGTCGGCGGCAACGGCGATCTCGGCGACCGTGACGGCGTCGAAGCCGCGCTCGGCGAACAGGCGGCGTGCGGTGGTGGCGATCGCGTCGCGCGTGGCGCGCTTCTTGCGGTCGCGCAGTCCTTGGGGGGCGCCTCCTGGCATGAAGTATAGCACTATAGCGACACTAGTTTTACAGTGACTGTAGTGTTATCGTGCCGCGCCATGAACTCCTCTACACCACCCGCTATCGAGGTCGCCGACCTCGTCAAGACGTACGGCGAGATCGAGGCCGTCCGCGGCGTCTCGTTCTCCGTCGCCCGCGGCGAGGTCTTCGGCTTCCTCGGGCCCAACGGCGCCGGCAAGAGCACCACGATCAACATGCTCTGCACGCTCGCGCGGCCCACCGCCGGCAGCGCCCGCGTCAGCGGCTTCGACGTCGCCGCCGAGCGCGACGACGTCCGCCGGCACATCGGCCTCGTCTTCCAGGACCAGACGCTCGACGGCTACCTCACCGCCGAGCAGAACCTGCAGATGCACGCCGAGCTGTACGGCATCGACCCCGGCGTCGTCCCGGCCCGGATGGACCAGATGCTGGAGATGGTCGACCTGGCCGACCGCCGCGACCAGCCGGTCATGACCTTCTCCGGTGGGATGAAGCGGCGCCTGGAGATCGCGCGCGGCCTCATGCACTCGCCGCGCGTGCTGTTCCTCGACGAGCCGACGATCGGCCTCGACCCCCAGACCCGCAGCTCGATCTGGCGCTACATCCGCGCGTTGAAGGAGGCCGAGGGCACGACGATCTTCATGACCACGCACTACATGGACGAGGCCGAGTTCTGCGACCGCATTGCGATCATCGACCGCGGCGAGATCGTCGTGCTCGACACGCCCGCGGCGCTCAAGGCGAGCGTCGGGGCCGACCGCGTGACGCTGGGCACCGTCGACGACGACGCCGCCCTGGCCGCGCTGCGCGACCGCTTCGGCATCGAGGCGGCGATGGTCGAGGGCGCGGTGACGTTCCACGTCGACGCGGGCGAGGCGTTCGTTCCGCGGCTGTTCGCCGAATGGGATCCCGCCCACCCCGCGATCACGTCGGTCGCGGTGTCGCGGCCGACGCTGGACGACGTCTTCATGCGCTACACGGGCTCGACGATCCGGGACGCCGAGACGGCCGGCGGATCGGATCTCAACCGGGCCATGATGCGCGCGATGTCAGGAGCCCGCCGATGAGCGCCACGGTCATGGAGGTCGTCGCCGTCCGCGTGCCCGAGCGCTCCTGGCGCTCGGAGGTCCGCGCAGCGCGGATCGTCTGGCGGCGCGACCTGATCCGCTTCACGACCGACCGCACGCGGATCGCGACGATGCTGATCCAGCCGCTGCTGTTCCTGTTCGTGCTCGGGGCCGGGCTGCAGACGCTCGCGGCTCCGTCCACCGACGGCGTCGAGCTGAAGACGTTCATCTACCCGGGGGTCATCTGCATGGCGCTGGTCTTCAGCGCGATGTTCAACGCGATCTCGCTGGTGATGGACCGCGAGTTCGGGTTCCTGCGGGAGATGCTGGTCGCGCCGGTCCGGCGGTCGTCGATCGTCGTCGGCAAGTGCCTCGGCGGCGCGACCGTCGCGTCGCTGCAGGGCGTGATCCTGCTGGCCCTCGCCGGCTTCGTCGACGTGCCCTACGACCCGGCGCTGCTGCTCGGCCTGTTCGGCCTGATGCTGCTGATCGCCTTCACGGTCACCGCCTTCGGCGTGTTGGTCGCCACGCGCGTCAAGCAGATCCAGACGTTCACGACCGTGATGCAGATGTTCGTGATGCCGCTGTTCTTCCTCTCCGGCGCGCTCTACCCCGTCTCGGGCCTGCCGACCTGGCTGGAGGTCCTCACCCGCCTCAACCCGCTCACCTACGCCGTCGACCCGATGCGGCGGCTGGTCTTCGACCACCTCGACATCTCCGAGGCCGCCCGGCAGACGCTCGATCCCGGCGTCACCTGGTTCGGCTGGCGCGTGCCCTCGCTCGTCGAGGTCGGGATCGTGCTCGTGATGGGCCTCGCGATGATGGGCGTCGCGATCTGGCAGTTCTCGCGGACGGAGTGACGGTGACGGCGGCGGCTCAGTGCGGCGGGAGCCGCTCGAGCGTGACGGTGGTCCGGCCGGCTCCCCGCGCGGTGAAGGTGGTGTAGCCGGCGGGCTCGTCGGCCGGCGCGAGGAACTTGTCGTTCATCGTCAGTCTCAGGGCGTGCTTGGAGCCGAAGATCTGTCTCGCCGACAGCGCCGCCCGCTGCTTGTTGAGGTACGGGTAGGCGTGGACCAGCTGGTTGAAGTTGAGCAGGTCTCTCAGCGTCCCGCACCCCTCGGCAGGGTTCTTCTTCTGCGTCGCCGGCCCCGAGTGCTGCAGGGTGAGCTGGCCCTTGGACCATCCGAGCGCCAGGTCGGACCGCACTCTGAACTCCCGGCCGCAGTCCGCTGCGCGGAGCGGGAACGAGGGGCAGCCGAGGGCGCTGGGCGCCTGGAGCTGGCCGCTCGCGTCGCGCACGACCGTCCCCGGCGCGGCGAACGCTCCGTCGCCGAGCGGGCGGCCCTCGCGCTTCAACACCACCTGTCTGCCGAGCGTGCTGAACTCGATCACCACGTGCCTGCCGCGTCCGTAGTGCCAGGACTCGTCGAGCGAGCCCGCGGCGAGCAGATGGCAGCTGCCGACCGGCGACGGGTCCCAGGTGAAGTTGATGCTGCCCTGCTGCAGGCCCGAGACCGTCATCTCGAAGCGCTCGACGTCGCTGCCGATCAGATCGTCGAGGTCGGGAAAGCCGGGCACGGTAGCCGACGCCTTGGCGGTCGCGGTGCTCTCGCGCGACACCTCATGAGCCGCCGCGGTAGAGGTCCATCCGAGGAGGGAGACCATGAAGGCTGCGCCGATCACAGCTCCGACCGATACCGCGGAATATTTATGACTCACACGACGACCCTACTCCTATCCCGGTGAGGGCCGGAGATGCTCCGTGTCGCAGCGATCTCCTAGTTAGAGCCCGACTCGCTGCCGCGGTCATGGCGGCGTGGCGCCGACCCGCGCGTGTAATCCAGCAGTCGAGTGGCGATCCCAGCTGCAGAGCAGGTTTACGCTCGCCGACCGCCCGATCTCGGTGAGTAGCGGCCAGTCCGCGAGGCCGGGCCTACGTGCCGCCATCGCCGTCGCCGAACCTGCGGAAGGCCGCGGTCATGCGCTCGTCAGCGGGGTCGCCCTGAGCCTCCTCGGCCGCATCCGCCTCGCTCGCGTTGGCCTCGCGCACGAGGCTCTCCAGCAGCAGCCGGACGTCGCTCTCGCCACCCTCCTCGATGCCCGTCACGATGATTCTAGGACGCACTCTGACGCCGGCGTCGCGCGGCGCGTGAGCGCTTAAAGAGCGAGCCCCGGAGTCGTCACTCCGGGGCTCTGATGCAGATGGAATAGCTGTCGCTGGCCATCGCCTTGATCCTGGCCCTCGACCGGACGAGACGATATCGCCGCCTGCTCACGCGCACCACCCCAAAGATCGGGTATCCGGAGGAGCTGGTCCGGCGGCGCGGGCCGGCGGATGGTTCCCACTCGTCAGGCGATGCCGGGCACCCCGCCGCGGTCCTCCGACACGACCCCCAGTCGCTCCACGAGCGTGAAGAAGGCGGCGGCATAGGGCGATCCGTCGGTCCGTGCGCGCAGCGTCTCCCAGTCGACCTGCTCGCGCACTGCGCGCGAGATCTGCAGCAGCCACGCGAGGTCGAGCTGGTGCTCGTCGAGCGCGAGCAGCTTCGTCGTGAGCACGTCCTCGAGCGCCATCACCTGCACGCGCAGCGCGCTGAGGTTGCGCTCGACGCTGCGGGCGAGCACCTCGTCGGTGATCGGCAGTCCGCGCGGGGCGTAGATCAGGTCGATCAGCGCGTCGCCGTGCCATGCCTTCACGAGCCACTCCTCGGGCGGGTGCTCGGTGCGCATGCCTGTCTGCGCGAGTGTCTGGAGCGCCCGCTCGGCGTCCTGCTCGCGCAGCATCAGGTCGAGGTCGTTCGTCGGCTCGGGGCCGCCGTATGCCCACACGGCCATGCTGCCGCCGAGCATGAATGGGATCTCCGCGGCGCGCAGCGCGGGGACTGCCGCGCGCAGTGCCGCCACGATCGCGTCGAAGCTCTCGTTGCCGCCGCTGCCCATGCTTGCAGCCGTACCCCGCTCGCTCGCACGCTAGCCGCGGGGCCAAGCGGGGTAGGGACTCCAGCGTGGACGAGCCTGCGACAGCCGAGCGCGCCGCGATCGGCGGAGGTCGCGCGCAGGAGGTCGTGCGCGTCGCGGCGGCCGGCGACGTGCACTGCCGCGTCGACCATCGTGCAGCCGTCGTCGAGAGCTTCGCGCGCCTGCGCGGGGAGGCGGACCTGCTGCTGCTCGCGGGCGACCTCACGACGACCGGGGAGCCAGAGGAGGGTGCGGTGCTGGCGGATGCCTGCCGCGACCTCGGGATGCCGGTCTTCGCCGTGCTCGGCAACCACGACTGGCATGCGGACTGCCGTGATGAGCTGGTGGCCGCGATCGAGGCCGGCGGCGACGTCGTCGTGCTCGACCGCGACTGGCGCACCTGCGAGGCCACCGGGGTCGAGGTCGGCATCGTCGGCGTGAAGGGCTTCGTCGGCGGCTTCCCCGGATCGCACCTGCCGGACTTCGGCGAGCCGCTGCTGCGCGAGGTCTATGCCGAGACCTCGCGCGACGTCGAGGCGCTGGAGCGCGGCCTGCGCGCGATCGCGCTGTGCCCAGTGCGGATCGTGCTGCTGCACTACGCGCCGACCGACGCGACGCTTGCCGGTGAGGCGCCGGGGATTCAGGCGTTCCTCGGCACTGACCGCCTCGCTGCTCCGATTGCCGAGCACGAGCCGACGCTCGTACTCCATGGCCACGCCCACGCCGGCACCTTCGCTGCCTCGATCGGGACCGTGCCGGTGCGGAACGTCTCGATCCACGTGCTCGGCCGCGACTTCCACGTCTTCGAGCTGCCGGATCATGCCGCAGCGGGAATCCACTGAGATCTCGCGCTCCGGCGGCCGGAACCGGCCGCCTGCGCGCGACGTCACCGCGCCGATCCCCGAGCACCCGACGCTGCCGCGCCTGCGCAGCGCCGCGCAGACGTGCCGCGCATGCGAGCTGTGGGCGAGCGCGACGCAGGCGGTGATGGGACAGGGGACGACGCCGGCCGAGGCGATGCTGGTCGGCGAGCAGCCGGGCGACAGAGAGGACCTGGAAGGCGCGCCGTTCGTCGGGCCGGCGGGGAAGATGCTCGACCGGGGCCTCACCGACGCGGGTATCGACCCGTCGCGGGTGTACATCACGAACGTCGTCAAGCACTTCCGCTATAGAGCGCGCGGCAAGCGGCGGATCCATCAGAAGCCCGACGCCGTGCACGTCGCCGCGTGCCGGCCGTGGCTCGATGCCGAGCTGGCGATCGTGAGACCGCGCGTGCTCGTGTGTCTCGGCGCGACGGCTGCGCAGGCGCTCGTCGGTCGCCACGTGCGGGTGACGGTCGACCGCGGCCGGCCGCTGGACTCCCCGCTCGCGCAGTTCGTGCTCGCCACCGTGCACCCGTCGTCGCTGCTGCGCGCGCCGGACGAGGCGGCCCGGCGGGAGGCGTACGCCGGCTTCGTGGCGGACCTGCGCGAGGTCGCCGCGCTGCTCACCTGAGGCGCGCGGTCGGCGGCGGCTACGTCTTCGCCGCCGGCGCCTCGACGTGCGCGTGCGCCGGCACGCCGGTGAAGTGCACGGCGGCGATCGCGGTGTCGTCACGCTGCGGGCCGTGGCGGAACGCCTCGAGCGCATCCGCCAGTGCCGTCACGAGCGTCTGCGGCTCGGCCGTGCCGGCCGCTTGGAGCGCGGCGCGCAGACGTTGCTCGCCGAAGCGGTCTTCGGCGCCGACGGTGTCGAGTACGCCGTCGGTGTAGAGCACGAGCGTGTCGCCGGCCTGAAGCACCACTTCGGTGCAGTCCCAGACGCCGTCGTCGAACGCGCCGGCCATCGGGCCGACGCAGCCGAGCTCCTCCAGCTGGCCGTCGCGCACGAGCAGCGGTCGCGGGTGACCGCAGTTCGCAAGCGTCACGCGCGTCTCGCTCGCGTCCTCACCACCGCGGACGTGCGCGCAGACGCTCGTGCACAGCGACAGCTGCGGCAGGTCGCGCAGCGTCGCATTGAGCTGCTGCGCGGCGCGGGCCGGGTCGCGTGTGAGCTGGCCAGCACTGCGCAGCGTGTAGCGCGCGAGCGCGGTCAGCGCGGCTGCCTCGGCGCCGTGCCCGGCGACGTCGCCGATCACGAGCATCCAGCCGTCGGCAGTCGTGAAGGCGTCGTAGAAGTCGCCGCCGACCTCGTTGAACGCGCCGGCGGCGTCGTAGTGCGTCGCGACCGCGAAGCCGGGCGGCGCGAGCAGCTCCGGCGGGCGCAGGCCGCGCTGCAGCGTCGCCGCGATCGCGGCGCGCTCGGTGTACGTGCGCGCGTTCAGCACGGCGGTGCCGGCGCGGCGGCCGAGCTCCTCGGCGAGCGTGACGTCGGCCGCGTCGAACGCGCGTCCGGACGTCCCGCGCGAGAGGATCAGCGTGCCGAGCTTCTGCCCGCCCGCCGCGAGCGGCACGACGACGACCGACGCCATGCCGAGCTCGCGCAGCATCTCGAAGTGCTGCTCGTCCTGTGCGTACGCGCGCAGTTCCTCGTCGCTGATCTGGGCGCGCACGAACCGCGCCGCGCCGCGCATGACGGTCGCGATCCCCCCGCTGCGGTCAAGCGGGACCGGGTAGAGGGCGCGCATCCGTCTCGCGAGCGCGACCTTCGACGGGTCGCTGTGCACGATCGCGACGAGCTGGGCGAACCCGCCCGGGCCGGGGACGTCGACGCCGCACCAGTCCGCGAATCCCGGCACCGCGAGCTCCGCGATCCGTTGCAGCGTGCGCTCGTAGTCAAGCGACGAGGCGAGCGCATCGCTCGCCTCCGACAGCAGCCGCTGCTCCAGCTCGGTCCGCTTCGTCTGCGTCACATCCTCGATCACGTTCGCGACGCCCGTCACCCTGCCCTCGGCGTCGCGGATCGCGGTCGTCTTGTTCAGCAGCCAGCGCTCCTCACCGGTCGCCTTCACGACATTGCGCACCAACATCGGTGCGGGATTCAGCTCGCCTGCGCGCACGCGCGAGCCGGGCAGCTGGTCGAGCGCGACGGGCGCGCCGTGCTCGTCGTAGACCTCGAAGCGGCCCATCAGCTCGGGCCCCGTGGCGCCGGTCGCCTGCTCGGCGGGTGTCAGCCGCAGCAGCCGCGCGGCGGCATCGTTCGCATAGACGGTGCGGCCGTGCTCGTCCGAGACGGTCACTGCCTCCGCGAGCCCGTCGAGGATCGTCCCGAGCTGGCCCGCGATCGCGTCATCGATGGACGGTCGCGCGCCGTCCACGCGCACCTGTGCGCGATCAAGCTCGAACCAGACGCCGGCGTCCGCGTCAGAGCCCCACCGCGTCGCGAGCGTGGCCACGAGGTTGAGCCCGTAGCCGCCGTCGGCGCCGCGCGGCTCGCGCCGCGCCGCCCGCCGCCCGCCCGCGTCGTGGACTTCGAAGCGCGCGCGGGCGTCGTCCACCTGCAGCGCGAGCACGACCTCGTCGCCGGCACCGTGGCGCACCGCGTTCGTCACCAGCTCGGACACCAGCAGCCGCGCGACGTCGAGCTGCGCGGCGCTCAGCTCCGGCGCGTCCGCCTCCACGACGCGGCGTGCCAGCGCGACGGCGCTTGGGTCGCGCGGCAGCGTGCGGCGGCGCACTGGCGCGTCCGGGGTCATCCAGCCTCGCTGCCGTCGTCGTAGGGCAGACGGTCGATCACCTGCGCCGCCTCGAGCACGTGCCGCACGCGCTCGGAGCCACGTGTGACGCGAAAGCTCCACCCATCTCGCTGGGCGTCCTCGCAGGCGGTCAGCACGAGCCGGATGCCGGTCGAGTCCATGAACGTCAATCCGTCGAGGTCGAGCACCGTCGGCTCGCCCTCGTCGCGCAGCTCACCAAGACGCCCCTGCACCTGGCCAACCGTGCCGAAGTCCAGCTCGCCGCTCAGCGCGACCACCGTCGCGTTATCTGCGCGGCGCTCAGCCATCGCGAACAACTCGCCTGCCGGGAAGCTCTGCGGCTCGCTCATCCCTTCGTGCCCTCCCTCGTCGCTGGCCGCATGAGCCTACCCCGTCGGCGGACGCGCCGGGACCGGCTTCCTGGCGGCGATGAGAGGCCGGCCTTGGGCCCTGGCGTCGCTAGCCGGCGGGGACGGCCCCGTCACCGTTCAGCGGGATGAGCACGAACGACTCGACGGCGATGTCGGGGTTCATATGATTGTCGCTCAGGAACGCCAGGACTCTGCGGCCGGTGATCTGCTCGATGTCGGGGACCTCCTAACGCAACGGAAAGCTCGCTGCCGACTGGGGCGGGCGCACAGGAGCGAAGTCGGCACCTTCGAGCTTACGTGGAGACCTCCATGCAACAGAGGCAAGGTGCGCCCCCTTTCCGGGTGGAGATTGAGCCTGATCTTCGGCGCGTGCGGGTCATTCCGCACGCCGAGCTCGACCTCGTCACCGTTGAACAGCTCCGGGCGCAGATCGACGAGCTGCGCTCCAACAGCGCCGCGGCGATCGTGCTCGACCTGCGCCAGCTCAGCTTCATGGACTCCACCGGCCTGCGCCTGCTGCTGGCCCTCGACGCCGCGGCTCGCTGCGACGGTTTCGACTTCATGATCGTCGACGCGGACGGACCCATCCGTCGCCTGCTGGAGCTGACGCGTCTCGACAAGCACTTCCAGCACGCGGACAACTGAGGCCGGGCGCGGTGGAGGGAGAGCGAGCCGATCGTGCCGCGCGATCGACGCTCATCGTGCACCTCCGGTCTGGACGCCTCCCGCGCCGAGGCGCACCCGTCGCGCGGTCGTCTCACCGGTGCCGGGGTCGAGCGTGACGAGATCGACCGCGAGCGGCCGGAACGGTGACCGCGCGTAGGTGAGGATCGCAAGGCTTGCGTCCTGCTGCTCGTCAAGGTTGCCGAGTCCGCCGGCCCCGAGCGTGCCGCCGTTGACCTCCGTGACGCCGTCGGCCGAGTCGACCGCCGGCTCGTGGGTGTGACCGACGACGAGCAGCGCCGGCGAGGTCGGGTCGGTCCGCAGGCGTCTCAGCGCGAGCGCGACGAGCTCGGGCTCGTGCGCCAGCACGACGTCGACGCGGCCGCGCAGCCGTTCGATCCAATCCGCGAACGCGCGCTGCTGCGCGGGCGTGATCGCGGCGCCTCGGTCTCGGTAGCCGTCCGCGACGCGGCGCTCGTTCGGGCTGGCGTAGCCGGCGATCCGCAGGCCCTCGACGTGCGCCACCAGCGGTCCGTAGCGGCCGTCTGCCAGCAGCCGGCCGCGCTGGGTGAGCACGATCGCTCCGGCGCGCGTGAGCGCGCGCGCCAGCGTGTCGGAGTCGTGGTTGCCGGGCGTGAAGACGAACGGATGACCAGTCGCGACCACACGGCGCAGCACGTCGGTCTCCAACGGCGTGCCGCGATCGGTCAGGTCACCGAGGAACAAGATCGGGCCGCCCGCCGCGGCGCTGCGCAGCGTCGGCACGAGCAGCACGTTGTTGTGCATGTCGGAGGCGATCGTCAGACGCGGTCGCCCGGAGAGGTCGGGGCGACGGCCCGGCGCCACGACGAGCCGGGCGAGCCCGACGAGCTGGCTCCCGAGGCTCGCGCTGAGCCGCTCGGGCGTGCGACCGGCGGCCTCGAGCGCCTGCAGCGCGACGGGGATGTCGCGACCGTGCGCGTAGTAGGACGGGTTGCTGAGCACGCCGCGCGGAGCGAGCAGCAGCCCGATCGCGAGCGCCCAGGCGACAGCGACGAGCGTCGCCGTTCCCATCAGCCAGCGCACGCGCACGAGGTGCAGCTGCGCGAGCGCTGCAGCTGAGAGCGCCCCGAGCGCCAGCGCCGCGCCGCCCGCCGCGAGCGCCAGCAGCTTCAGGTAGGAGGCGACCGCGTCGCGCGCCTCGGCGCGCAGCGGCTCGGTCGCGGCAATGCCGCCGCGGGCGATGCCGACCGCCTCGGCGCGATCGATTGCCTGCACCTCCACGCGCAGCCGCGCCGGCAGGTGCCCGCCGGGGAAGCGCGCGCCCCAGTCGACGAGCGGCACGTAGAGATCGAGCGCCGGGTGGTGGAACGGGCTCGTCGAGAGCGAGATCGTCCCGGCCGACAGACGACGCTCGACCGACAGTCCCCACACCGCGGCCAGCCCGCCGAACGCGGCGGCGAGCGCGACGAGCGCGATCGTGACCCCGCGCGCAAGCGGGCCATGGCGGAAGCCTGGCAAGGCCGCGGTGGCGGTCAGCGTCCGGGGCCTTCGACGACGACGCGCGTGACGGGCAGGTCGAGCTCGTCGTGCAGCCGTTGCAGCTCGTCGCGCTTCTGCCAGGTCTCTGAGTGAACGGGAGCACGCATCTCGCCATCGAGCTACCCGCGATCGACCCGCTCCACGCGGCAGGCTCCGGTCGGGGAGCAGCGGCGCGGAAGCTCGACCAGGCCCGTCTCTCGGTCGACTGGGCGCGCTCCGAGGTCCGTGAACGTACCCGCTCGGGTTTGCGCCGGACGTTCGTGGAGAAGCCGTGACTGTCGGGAGGAGGTGGCCCGACCTACCTTCACGCGACGAGGGAGTGCAGGCCGTGTGCCTCGCCATTCCGGGCCAGGTGGTCGACTTCGTGGACGAGCAGAACCGGCTCGCGCGCGTGGAGGTCGCCGGCGTCCGTCGCACCGTCAACGTCGGGCTGCTCGACGGCAGTGTGACCGACGGCGAGGGCGTCGCTCCGGGCGACTGGGTGTTGATTCACGTCGGCTTCGCGCTCTCGCGCATCGACGAGGACGAGGCGATCGCGACGCGCCGGATGCTGGAGGCGATGGGCGCTGAGTACGAGACGGAGCTCGAGGAGCTGAAGGCGAGCGCGATCGAGTGAGCGTCCGCGTCCCGGCCCCGCTGTCGTGCCATTGCGCCACGTGTGCAGACGAGGGCGTGCCGATGCGCGTGCTCGGCGTCGCGGGCGCCGCCGGCCTCGCGGAGTGCGCGGGCAAGGACGGCGAGACGGCGACGGTCGACACGACGCTGGTCGAGCCGGTTGCGACAGGCGAGTGGATGCTCGTGCATGCGGGCGTCGCGCTGGTGAAGCTGGAGGATGAGCCATGAGATTCGTGGACGAGTTCCGCGACGCGGAGCTGGGCCGGGTCGTCGCCGGCGAGATCCTCGCGGCCATCGATCCGGCGCGGCACTACAAGCTGATGGAGGTCTGCGGCGGCCACACGCACGCGATCTACAAGTACGGGATCGACGATCTGCTGCCGGCCAACGTCGAGCTGGTGCACGGCCCCGGCTGCCCGGTCTGCGTGATCCCGATGGGGCGGGTCGACGACGGGATCGCGATCGCGCACGAGCCCGGCGTGATCTTCGCCTGCTTCGGCGACATGCTGCGCGTGCCGGGCTCCGACGGCACGCTGCTCGACGCGAAGGCGCAGGGGGCGGACGTCCGCATGGTCTACTCGCCGCTCGACGCGCTGCGGATCGCGCGCGAGCAGCCGGAGCACCAGGTCGTCTTCTTCGCGATCGGCTTCGAGACGACCGCGCCCTCGACCGCGCTGACGCTCAAGCGCGCGAAGGCGGAGGGGATCGACAACTTCTCGGTCGTCTGCAACCACGTGACGATCGTGCCGCCGCTGCGCGCGCTGCTGGAGTCGCCCGACCTGCGGCTCGACGGCTTCATCGGGCCGGGCCACGTCTCGACCGTCGTCGGCGCGCGCCCGTTCGAGTTCATCCCCGCGCAGTACGGCAAGCCGGTCGTGATCTCCGGCTTCGAGCCGCTCGACGTCCTGCAGTCGGCGCTGATGATCCTGCGCCAGCTCGGCGAGCAGCGCTGCGAGGTCGAGAACCAGTACGCGCGCGTAGTGCCCTACGACGGCAACGTGCGCGCGCTCGAGATCATGGGCGAAGTCTTCGCCCTGCGCCCGCACTTCGAGTGGCGCGGCCTCGGCTTCATCTCGCAGAGCGGCCTGCGCCTCTCCGACGCCTACGCCGAGTTCGACGCCGAGCTGCGCTTCGCGACGCCGGGCGTGCGCGTAGCGGATCCGAAGGCGTGCCAGTGCGGCGAGGTGCTGAAGGGCGTCATCAAGCCATGGGAGTGCAAGGTGTTCGGCACCGCCTGCACGCCCGAGCGGCCGATCGGGACGTGCATGGTCAGCTCCGAGGGGGCGTGCGCGGCCTATTACAACTTCGGGCGGTTCGCCCGCGACCGGTCCGCCGCATGAGCGCCGTCGACCGCGAGGAGCGCATCCTTTCGATCATCGAGACCGCGCGCGCCAAGCGCGCGAAGTTCCGCGACGAGCGGATCACGATGGCGCACGGCGCCGGTGGAAAGGCGACGCAGGGGTTGATCGAGGGGCTGCTCGTGCCCGCGCTCGATCCGGACGGCTCCGGGACGCTCGCACAGCTCGCCGACGCCGGCGCGGTGGGCGAGGAGCTCGCGCTCACGACCGACGCCTACGTCGTCAAGCCGCTGCGCTTCCCCGGCGGCTCGATCGGCGAGCTCGCCGTCAACGGCACCGTCAACGACCTCGCGGTCGCCGGTGCGCGCCCGCTCGCGCTGTCGCTCTCGCTGATCCTCGAGGAGGGGCTGGAGGCCGACGTGTTGCGCGCCGAGGTGGAGGCGATCGCCGCGGCCGCGGCCGCAGCCGAGGTCGCCGTCGTCACCGGCGACACGAAGGTCGTCGAGCGCGGCCATGCCGACGGCATGTATGTGACGACCGCGGGCCTCGGCCGGCGCGACCCGCGCGCGCGGCTCTCGCCGCAGTCGCTCCAGCCGGGCGACTGCGTGCTCGTCTCCGGCTCGATCGGCGAGCACGGCACGGCGATCATGCTTGCGCGCGGCGAGTTCGAGCTCGACGCCGACGTCGCCTCCGACACGCGCTCGCTGTGGCCGGCTGCAGACGCCCTGCTGGAGGCGGCCGGCGGCGAGCTGCGCTGCATGCGCGACGCGACGCGCGGCGGCGTCGCCTCCGTCCTCAACGAGCTGGCGCGCGCGTCGCGTGTCGGCGTGGCGGTGCGCGAGGCTGACGTGCCGGTGCGGCCGGTCGTGACCGGCGCGGCCGAGATCCTCGGGATCGACCCGATGTACGTCGCGAACGAGGGCGTGCTGGTCGCGTTCGTCGCAGCCGACGCCGCAGACGCAGCGCTGAGCGCGCTGCGCGCCGTCGAAGGCCACGAACAGGCCGCGCAGATCGGCGAGGTCCGCGCCGAGCCGCCGGGAATGGTGCTCGTCGAGACGGCGTTCGGTGGGCGGCGGATCATGGACCAGCTCGTCGGCGACCCACTTCCCCGGATCTGCTGATGCATGAGCTCGCGATTGCCGAGTCCGTGGTGCAGATCGCTTCAGAGCATGCGCGCGGGCGGCGCGTCACGGCGGTGCAGGTGGCGGCCGGCCACCTGCGCCAGATCGTGCCCGACGCGTTCGCCTTCGCGTTCGAGCTGGTCGCGCTCGGGACCCCGGTCGAGGGCGCGCGGCTGGAGCTGCGCGAGGTGCCGGCGTGCGTGCGCTGCCGCGCGTGCCACATGGAGTCCGAGCAGGACGGCTTCCCGCTCGCATGCCGCGCCTGCGGCGGGTTCGACGTCGAGGTAGTCGCGGGCGAGGAGCTGCTGGTCGAGGAGCTCGAGATCGAGGACGAAGCGGAGGTGATGGCAGATGGCCGTTGAGGCGACGAGACCCGCCGGTGTCGAGGAGGTCCACATCCTGTGGACGTCGGAGGGCATGAGCTGCGACGGCGACACGATCTCCGTCACCGCCGCGATGCAGCCGGCGATCGAGGAGGTGCTGCTCGGTGCGGTGCCAGGCCTGCCGAGAGTCCACCTGCACAACAAGGTGCTCTCGCCCACGCTCGGCGGCGAGGAGTTCATGGCGCCCTTCCGCGCCGCCGCGGAGGGCACGCTCGACGCGCCGTACGTCTTCGTCGTCGAGGGCTCGATCCCGAACGAGCACATCAACGGCGACGGCTACTGGACCTCGATGGGCAACGACCTCGCGACCGGCGAGCCGATCACCGTCAACGAGTGGATCGACAGACTCGCGCCGAGAGCGTGGGCGGTCGTCGCCGTCGGCACCTGCGCGACGTACGGCGGGATCCACGCGATGGCTGGCAACGCGACCGGCTGCATGGGCCTCGCCGACTACCTCGGCTGGGACTTCCGCTCGGCCGGCGGCGTGCCGATCGTGAACATCCCCGGCTGCCCGGTCCAGCCTGACAACTTCATGGAGACGCTCACCTGGCTGCTCTACCAGGCGGCGGGCGCCGCGCCGATGATCCCGCTCGACGCGCAGCTGCGCCCGCAGTGGCTGTTCGGCAAGACCGTCCACGAGGGCTGCGATCGCGCCGGCTACTACGAGCAGGGCGACTTCGCGCTCGACTACAACTCGCCGAAGTGCCAGGTGAAGATCGGCTGCTGGGGGCCGGTCGTCAACTGCAACGTGCCCAAGCGCGGCTGGATGGGCGGCGTCGGCGGCTGCCCGAACGTCGGCGGGATCTGCATCGGCTGCACGATGCCCGGCTTCCCCGACAAGTTCATGCCGTTCATGGACGCGCCGCCCGGCGGCGGGCTCTCGTCGGCGATTTCCGGCACCTACGGGCCGGTCGTCCGCAAGCTGCGCGGCATCACGAACCGCACGGTGAACAAGGAGCCCAAGTGGCGCCATGACAAGGGCGAGCTGACCACCGGCTACCAGCCGCGGTGGCCCAACTGAGGAGGAAGGAGGACTCATGGCCACGCGCGAGCGAATCGAGCCGGAGCAGAGCAACGTCGTCGACATGTCGTGGGATCCGATCACCCGCATCGTCGGGAACCTCGGCATCTACACAAAGATCGACTTCAAGGCGAGAGAGGTGGTCTCGTGCAAGTCGACCTCCTCGCTGTTCCGCGGCTACAGCGTCTTCATGAAGGGCAAGGACCCGCGCGACGCGCACTTCATCACGAGCCGCATCTGCGGGATCTGCGGCGACAACCACGCCGTCTGCGCGATGTACGCGCAGAACATGGCGTTCGGGGTGAAGACCCCGCCGTTGGGCGAGTGGATCGTGAACCTCGGCGAGGCGGCCGAGTACATGTTCGACCACACGATCTTCCAGGACAACCTCGTGTTCGTCGACTTCTGCGAGCAGATGGTGAAGGACACGAATCCAGAGGTCCTGGAGAAGGCGGAGAAGGCCGAGGCCCCGCACGGCGACGTCCACGGGTACAGAACGATCGCCGACATCATGCGCGCGTTCAATCCATTCACCGGCGAGGCCTACCGCGAGGCGCTCGTGGTGAGCCGCGTCACCCGCGAGATGATCTGCCTGATGGAGGGGCGCCACGTGCACCCCTCGACGATCTACCCCGGTGGCGTCGGCACGGTCGCGACGCCGACCCTGTTCACCGATTACTTGACCCGATTGCTGCGCTGCATGGATTTCTTCAAGAAGGCCGTGCCGATGAACGACGACCTGTTCGACTTCTTCTACCAGGCGATGCCGGGTTACGAGGAGGTCGGGCGGCGGCGGATCATGCTCGGCTGCTGGGGCGCGTTCAATAATCCGAGATACGTCGACTACGACTACCGCCACATGGACGACTGGGGCAACGAGATGTTCGTCACCCCGGGAATCGTGATCGACGGCGAGCTCGTTACGACGAACCTCGTCGACATCAACCTCGGCATCCGCATCCTGCTCGGCTCCTCCTACTACGAGGACTGGGTCAACGAGGAGACGTTCGTGCCGAGAGACCCGCTCGGCAACCCGGTCGACCGGCGCCATCCGTGGAACCAGACGACGCTGCCGAGACCGCAAAGACGCGACCTCGACGGCGGCAACTACTCGTGGGTGATGAGCCCGCGCTGGTACGACAGACGCACCGGCGACCACCTCGCGCTCGACACCGGCGGCGGCGCGATCGCGCGCTTGTGGGCAACGGCGCTGGCGGGCAAGGTGCAGACGCCGTTCGTCAAGTCGACCGGTCACAGCATCCAGATCGACCTGCCGCAGACGCCGAACATGCCGGAGGCGCATCTCGAGTGGAGAATCCCGCAGTGGTCGAACGCGATCGAGCGCGACCGCGCGCGGGCCTACTTCATTGCGTACGCCGCCGGGATGGCGCTGCACTTCGTCGAGCAGGGACTCGAGGAGGTGCGCTCGGGCAACACGAAGGTGTTCGAGGAGTTCACCGTCCCCGACGAGGCGATCGGCTGCGGCTTCCACGAGGCTGTGCGCGGCGTGCTCTCGCACCACGTCGTGATCCGCGAGAGAAGAATCGCCAACTACCACCCGTATCCGCCGACGCCGTGGAACGGCAGCCCGACCGACTCGTACGGCACTCCGGGACCTTACGAGGACGCGGTCGCCGGGCAGCCGATCTTCGAGCAGAACGGTCCCGACGACTTCCGCGGCGTGGACGTCATGCGCGCCGTGCGCAGCTTCGACCCGTGCCTGCCGTGCGGCGTGCACATGTACCTCGGCAACGGGCGCACTTTGAGAACCGTCCACTCGCCGATGTTCGGCGCGCAGCAGGGCGGGTGAGGGCGATGGCCGAGCTGACGATGCACGGCGCGCCGCCGCCTGCGGCCGCTCCTGCCGCGGGCATCGCCCAGATCGAGGCGCTGCTCGACCGGCTCGACGCGCTGCCCGACGATGCCGCGCGCGAGACGGCGACCGCGACCGTGCAGGCGCTGCTGGCGCTCTATGGCGAGGGCCTCGGCCGCATGGTCGATCGGCTCGGCCCCGCCCAAGCCCGTGCGCTCGCCGACGACGAGCTGGTCGCGCACCTGCTGCTGCTGCACGGCCTGCACCCGGTGCCCGTCGAGCAGCGCGTGCGCGAGGCGCTCGACGGCGTGCGGCCGTACCTCGGCTCGCACGGCGGCGACGTCGAGCTGCTCGGCGTGGGCGACGGCATCGTGCGCCTGCGGCTGCAAGGCAGCTGCGAGGGCTGCCCGGCATCCGCGATGACGTTGAAGCTGGCGATCGAGGAGGCGGTCCTGACCGCTGCGCCGGACGTCGATGCCGTCGAGGCGGAGGGCGTCGACGATCCGGCGAACGCGCAGCTGCTGCAGATCGAGTGCTCGCCGGCGCTCGCCGCCGCGCGGCCGGCCGAGGCGGGAGCCGCCTGAGATGGCCTCGCGGCTCGCCCAGCTCGCGCGGCCGGCCCCTTCGCCGGCCGCGGTGGCGACGCCGGCGGAGGAGCGCTGCGACCTGTGCGCCGAGCCCGTCGCGCCCGGGCACCGTCACCTCGTCGACGTCGAGTCGCGCCGCATCCTCTGCGCCTGCCGCGGCTGCACGATGCTGTTCGAGCAGCCGGGCGCCGGTGGCGGGCACCTGCGGCTGCTGCCGACGCGCCGCCGCCGGCTGGACGGTTTCGCGCTCGCCGACGCCGAGTGGGCGCGCCTGCGGATCCCCGTCGAGATGGCGTTCTTCTTCCACAGCAGCCCGGCCGGCAGAGTGATCGCGCTCTACCCGAGCCCGCTCGGCGCGACCGAGTCGCTGCTGGAGCTGGACGCGTGGGACGACCTCGCGGAGGCGAACCCGGTGCTGCGCGAGCTGGAGCCCGACGTCGAGGCGCTGCTCGTCTGCCGTGCACGCAGGATGCGCGAGCACTGGCGCGTCCCGATCGACGACTGCTACGAGCTCGTCGGGCTGATCCGCACCGGGTGGCGCGGGTTCGGCGGCGGCGAGGAGGTGTGGAGCGCGATCGCGCGCTTCTTCGACGACCTGCCCGAGCGGGAGGAGTCCCGATGGTGAAGACCGGAAGACCCGACGTGAGACCTGACGCGCCCTCGCATGTTTCCGGCATCCCCGAAGGTAACGCGCCCGGTGGGTACGAGCGCATGCCCGGGCATCTGCCCGGCGGCCGCTCGAGCGCGCGCCGCTCGACAGGCGTGAATCCGAAGGGCGCCGAGCCGATCGACCCGCAGATGCCGAACCTCTCGCCGGGATAGCGACGCGATGACGGCCGTCAGCCCGCCCGACGCAACGCCGACGCTCGACTTCGCGGTCGCGTCGATCGAGGCGCTGCGACCGTCGGCCACGCCCACGCTGCGCTTCACGCTCGCGCTCGACGCGGGCGAGGCGGCGGTCCGCTCGGTGCTGCTCGACGTGCAGGTGCAGATTGCCGCCACGCGCCGCCGCTACGACGCAGCCGAGCAGGCGCAGCTCGCCGACCTGTTCGGCGCGCCCGAGCGCTGGGGGGAGACGCTGCGCACGCTGCCGTGGCTGCGCGCCTCGGTGGTCGTGCCGCCGTTCGCAGGTGCGACGACCGCGCAGCTTGACATCCCCTGCACGTACGACTTCGAGGTTTCCGCCGCCCGCTACCTCGCTGGTCTGCGCGACGGCGAGGTGCCGCTGGAGCTGCTGCTGAGCGGCACCGTCTTCCACGGCGCCGGCGGCGGTGCGATGCAGGTGAGTCGCATCGGCTGGGATCGCGAGCTGACCTGCCGACTGCCCGTCGCGACGTGGCGCGCGGCGCTCGACCAGCACTTCCCGGGCGCCGCCTGGCTGCGGCTCGACCGCCCCGCCTTCGACCGCCTCGCCGCCTACCGGGCGCAGCGCGCGCTGCCGAGCTGGGAGGCGGTCGTGGAGGAGCTGCTCGTGCAGGAGGATGCCGCGCGATGAGCGATCGCGCTCCCGCCGCTACCCCGCCCGACCCCGTCCGCGCGATCGCCGACGCGGTCCTCTACGAGGGTTACGCGCTGTGGCCCTACCGTCGCTCCGCGCTGAAGAACGCTCAACGCTGGACGTTCGGCGGCGTCTACCCGCGCGAGCACGCCGCCGGCCGCGGGCCCGGCGACGACCCGTGCGTGATGCAGACACAGTGCCTGCTGGAGGCGACCGACGAGGCGCGCGTCAGCGTCGACGTGTGCTTCCTGCACGTCGTCCATCGCCAGGCGACCGATCGCGACGGCCGGCCGCTCGACGAGCTGATCGACGGAGACACGCGCCACCTGACGTGGGACGAGGCCGTCGAGCGCGAGGTCGCCCTGCCGCCGACGCCGCTGTGCGAGCTGATCGACGGCGAGCGGCTGGAGCTCGCGATTCCCGCCGGCGACGCCCAGGAGCAGCTCACGGCCGGCGCGCTCGTGCGCAGCTGGGAGCCGCTCCACGGCATGGTGGAGCTGCGCGCCGAGCGGGTCGCGCCTGCCCTGCATGCGCTGACGGTGCGGATCGAGAACGACACACCGTGGGAGGGCGGACCGCGGGAGGAGCTGATGCGCCGCACGCTCTGCTCGACGCACACGGAGATCGACGTCGAGGGCGGCGCATTCGTCTCGCTGACCGACCCGCCGGACTGGCTGCGCGAGCTGGCGGGGGAGTGCGAGAACGTCGGCACGTGGCCCGTACTCGTCGGTGAGCCGTCGGCGCGCGACCGCCTGCTGTCCTCGCCGATCGTCCTCTCGGACTATCCGCAGGTCGCGCCGGAGAGCCCGGGCGACCTGTTCGACGGCGGCGAGATCGACCAGCTGCTGATCCTCAACATCCTCGCGTTGACCGACGCGGAGAAGGACGAGATGCGCGCCTCAGACCCGCGCGTGCGCGAGCTGCTGGAGCGCACCGAGTCGCTCACCCCCGAGCAGCTGATGGCGCTGCACGGCACGATCCGCGAGCTGCAGGTGCGGCGATGAGCACCGATCCCGCCCAGTCCGGCTGGGACGCGCTCGCCGGCCGCGCGCCGCGCACGGTCGAGATCGACGGCGTGCACGTCGGCCGTGGCAGCCTCGTGCGGCTGCGGCCGGCCGGGGCGGGGGGCGGGAACCGAGTCGGAGGCGACGTCTTCGACCGAGCGCTCGCCGGCCGCGCCGCCGTCGTCGAGTCGCTGCTGCAGAGCGTCGAGGGGGACGTGCAGCTCGCCGTGGTGCTGGAGGACGATCCCGGGCGCGACCTCGGCGTCGCACGCCAGCCGGGGCACCGCTTCTTCTTCTCCACCGCGGAGGTCGAGCCGCTCGCCGGCGGTCCCGCGGTCAGACCCGGCGCGCTGAGCATCCTCGTCGCCGGCATCGGCAACGTCCTGCTGGCCGACGACGGCTTCGGCGTCGAGGCGGCGCGGCTGCTGTCGCAGCGCGAGCTTCCGGGCGGCGTGAAGGTCGCCGACTTCGGCATCCGCGGGATGGACCTTGCGTACGAGCTGCAGGAGGACTACGACGTCGTCGTGCTGCTCGACGCCGTTCCGCGCGGCGAGCCGCCCGGCACGCTGTTCGTGATCGAGCACGATCCGGAGGACGAGGCCGGCGACGGGGCGCTCGACCCGCACGGGATGGATCCGCTGCGGGTGCTGGCGCTCGCGCGCGTGCTCGGCGGCGTGCCGCCGCGCGTGCTCGTCGTCGGCTGCGAGCCGGCCGTGCTCGTGCCGCCGGACGACGAGCGGCTCGTGATGGAGCTGAGCCCGCCGGTGCGCGCAGCTGCGCGGCGGGCGGTGGAGCTCGTGGAGTCCCTGATCGAACAGGAGGTCGAGGCATGAGCAAGGGTCCGTTGGCGCTGCTCGCGCTCGTTGGCATCGGCGCGTGGCTCGCGAAGACGCAGGCGCCCGAGCTGCAGCGCTACCTGAGAGTCCGCCAGATGTGAGGAGGCCGCGAGCATGCACCGCACGAAGGTGAGGGTCGTCGAGGACGTGCTCGACGCGAACGAGACGATCGCGCGCGTGAACCGCGAGGACTTTGAGCGCGCGGGCGTGACGGTCGTGAATCTGATGAGCGCGCCCGGCGCGGGCAAGACGACGCTGCTGGAGGCGTCCCTGCCGGCGCTGCGCGAGGCCGGCGTGCGCACCGGCGTGCTGGAGGGCGACGTGCAGGGCTCGCTCGACGCTGCGCGGCTTGCGGCGCTGCATGTCCCGGTTGCGCAGATCGAGACGGGCAACGGCTTCGGCGGCGAGTGCCACCTCGACGCGAACATGGTCCGCTCGGCGCTGCCTTCCATGCCGCTCGACGAGCTCGACCTGCTCGTCGTCGAGAACGTCGGCAACCTCGTCTGCCCGGCCGAGTTCCGCGTCGGCGAGCACCACCGCGTGATGGTCTCGTCCGTCACCGAGGGCGAGGACAAGCCGGCCAAGTACCCGCTGATGTTCCGCGCCTGTGAGCTGGTGCTGGTCAACAAGGTCGACCTCCTGGAGCACCTCGACTTCGACCTGGAGAAGTTCCTCTACTACCTTGACGCCGTCCATCCCGGCGTGCCGCGGATGCTCGTGAGCGCGCGCACGGGCGAGGGGGTCGGGGAGTGGCGGGCGTGGCTGCGCGAGCGCGTTGGAGCGCCGGTCGCGCGACCCCCGGAGCGTGCCGACGCGCACCTGTCGGAGCAGGCCGGTCGCGTGCAGGAGGAGTTGCACACCCGATGACCGCGCTGCGCGACCCGGCCGCGCGCATCGATGCGCTGCTCGCTGCGCGTCTTGACGCCGGCGAGCGCTTCTTCGCCGCCGAGGCCGAGCGGCTCGCGCGCCTCTGCCACCGCATGGCCGAGCGCTTCGCTGCCGGCGGGCGGCTGCTCGCGCTCGGACGCTCGCCGGCGGCGCGCTCGGACGCGCATCACGTCGCCGTCGAGTTCGTGCATCCGGTGATCGTCGGCAAGCGCGCACTGCCGGCGCTCGCGCTGACGGCCGAGGGCGGCTCGCTGGCACGGCAGGTGGAGCTGCTCGCGGCACCCGGCGACCTGGCGATCGCCTTCGAGGCCGGCGACCCCGAGATGGCGGCGGCGCTTGCGCTGGCCGGCGAGCGCGGCTGCCTGACGATCGCGACGGGGGACGCGCCCGGAGACCTCGTCCACGCCGGCGCCGAGTGGGCCTTCGCCCCGGAGGTCGCCGACCCGTTCGTGCGCCAGGAGCTGATCGAGACGCTCTATCACGTGCTGTGGGAGCTGGTGCACGTCTTCTTCGAGCACCGCGGCCTGCTCGCCGGCCGCTCCGTCGAGGCGCGCAGCGATGCCGGCGCCGCGAGCTTCCTGTACCCGTTTCTCGACGAGCGGGAGGACGACCTGGACGCCGTCCTCGACGACGTGCGCCGCTCGATCCTGATGAAGAGCGCCGAGATCGGCGCGCTGCGCACGCAGACGCTGACCGACAACACCGCCGCCCTGCGCGACGCGGCTACGCGGCTGCGGGAGCGGCTCGACGCGGGCGGGACGTTGCTCGCACTCGGCAACGGCGGCTCGGCGACCGATGCGATGGACGCCGTCGCCGACCTGCGCGAGCCGCCGCCGCAATGGCCCGCGCGCCGCGCGCTCGACCTGACCGAGGACACCGCGGTCCTGACGGCCGTCGCGAACGACGTCGGCGTCGAGGCGATCTTCGCCCGCCAAGCGATCGCGCACGGCCGCGCCGGCGACGCGCTGCTGACGTTCTCGACCAGCGGCAGCTCGACGAACGTGCTCGCTGCGCTTGCGGAGGCGCGCCGTCGCGAGCTGCTGAGCGTTGCCTGCGTCGGCTACGACGGCGGGCGGATCGTCGCGGAGGGTCTGGCCGACATCGCGATCGTCACGCGCTCGGAGCACATCCCCCGCATCCAGGAGGCGCAGGCGAGCGCCTGGCACGTGCTGCGCGAGCTGCTGGAGGTGGAGGCATGAACGTCGCGGGCGGGCCGGCGAGTCCCGGCGAGGTCGTGCACGCCGCCGCGCGCGGCACGATCGCCGCGATGGCGATGAGCGGGATGCGCACGGTGACCGGGGAGCTCGACCTCGTCGAGGAGACGCCGCCCGAGGCGATCTTCAGGCAGCGGCTGCCGCGGCTCCTGCGCCGCGCGCCACGCGACCGCCGGCGTCGTGTGATCGAGTTCGCGCACTGGGGCGCCGTCGGCGGCGTCGGCTTCGCGTTGCTGCCCGAGGGCGTGCGACGCCGCGCGTGGGCTGGCCCGATCTACGGGCTGCTGCTGTGGATCAGCTTCGAGGCGGGCATCGCGCCGCTGTTGGGCCTGCGGCAGGCGCGCAGGCAGCGGCTCGTCGAGCGGGCCGCGTTCGCTGCCGACCACCTGCTGTACGGGCTCGTGCTGTCGGAGATCCGCCGGAGGCCGCAGGGATGAGCGCGACCGCCCGCCGAGCTGCCGCGCCGCCGCGACACCGTCGCCTCCGCGTCCACGTCACGGGCGTGGTGCAAGGCGTCGGCTTCCGGCCGCACGTCCATCGGCTCGCGCGCGAGCTGAGGCTCACGGGTTGGGTGCGCAACGACGCGCGCGGCGTGGTGGCCGAGGTCGAGGGGCCGTCGCAGTCGCTGGACGCGTTCGTCGTCCGTCTCCGTTCGGAGGCACCGCTGCTCGCCGACGTCGAGGAGATGCGCGCAGAGTCGGTCGCGCCGACCGGTGCGCGCGGCTTCGCAATCCTCGCCAGCGAGCGCACCGGTGACGCCGACGCGCTCGTCGCAGCGGACGTCGCCGTCTGCGCCGACTGCCTCGCGGAGGTGCTCGATCACGCCGATCGTCGCTACCGCTATCCGTTCGCGACGTGCACGAACTGCGGACCGCGCTACACGATCGTGGAAGGCGTTCCCTACGACCGCGCGCGCACGACGATGGCCGGCTTTGCACTCTGCGCCGACTGCCGGGCTGAGTACGAGGACCCGGCCGACCGGCGCTTCCACGCCGAGCCGATCGCCTGCCCGGTGTGCGGGCCGCGCGCGGAGCTGATCGGCGACGAGGCCTGGCCGGGCGTCGATGCGGTCGCGCAGGCCGCCGCGGCGCTGCGCGCCGGGCGAATCGTCGCGGTCAAGGGCCTCGGCGGCTACCACCTCGCCTGTCGTGCCGACGACGAGCGCGCCGTCGCCGCGCTGCGCGCGCGCAAGCGGCGCGAGGACAAGCCGTTCGCGCTGATGGCGCCCGACCTCGCCGCCGCCCGCACGCTCGTAGCGCTCACGCCTGCCGACGAGGCGCTACTCGCGAGCCCGCTCGCTCCGATCGTGCTCGCCCCGCGACGGGACTACCGTCCGTCTTCGACCGGTATGCCTAGGCCCGTCGCCGTGTCGGTCGCCCCCCGCAGCGCCGACCTCGGCGTGATGCTGCCGGCGACGCCGCTCCACCACCTGCTGCTGCGCGACGCCGCCTGTGGCGCGCTCGTGATGACGAGCGGCAACCGCTCCGACGAGCCGATTGCGCATGAGGACGAGGACGCGCTCGAGCGCCTCGCCGGGATCGCCGACGCATTCCTGACGCACGACCGCCCGATCCACATCCGCGTCGACGACTCGGTCATGCGCGCCGTGCCGGGCCGTCGGCCGGTGTGGGTCCGGCGCTCGCGCGGTGCCGTGCCCGGCGCGCTCGCGCTGCCGCTCCCGGCGCCGCGCCCGCTGCTCGCCGCCGGCGGCGACCTCAAGAGCACCTGCTGCGTCGCGAAGGGCGCGCGCGCGTGGGTCGGCCACCACATCGGCGACCTCCACGAGTGGGAGACGCTGCAGGCCTACCGGCAGTCGGTCGAGCACCTGCAACGCGTCTTCGACGTCGCTCCGCAGCTCGTCGCGCACGACCTGCACCCCGACTACCGCTCGACCGTCGACGCCCTCGCGCGCGAGGGCGTCGAGCACGTCGCGATCCAGCACCACCACGCGCACCTCGCGGCGACGCTCGCCGAGCACGGCGAGAGCGGCCCGGCGGTCGGGGCGATCCTCGACGGCGCCGGACTCGGCGCCGACGGCTCGGTCTGGGGCGGCGAGCTGCTCGTCGGCGATCTGCATGGCTTCGAGCGCGCCGGGCACCTGCTGCCGGTCGCATTGCCCGGCGGCGACCGAGCCGCACGCGAGCCGTGGCGAATGGCATGCGCATGGCTCGCGGCCACGGACGGTGTCGCGCAGGCACCCGCAGGCCTGCGCGCCGCCGTCACCGCGCGCACCTGGGACGCCGTCGCCGTGCTCGCGCGCTCGTCGCGCGGCCCGCGTACGACGAGCGCCGGGCGGCTGTTCGACGCCGTCGCTGCGCTCGCCGGCCTGTGCACGACCGCGACGTACGAGGGACAGGCCGCCGCCGAGCTGGAGGCCGCGGCGACTCGGTGCGGCGAGCGCGGCGCCTACCCGCTGCCGCTCGTCACGAGCGCCGACGGCCTCCTGCTCGACGCGCGCCCCACGATCCTCGCCGCCGCACACGACGCGCAGCGCGATGCCGACCCGTCGCGCATCGCCGCCCGCTTCCACCGCGGGCTCGCCGGCGCGCTCGCCGCCGCCTGCGCGCAGCTGGCGGAGCGGCACGGCCTCGACAAGGTCGCGCTCGGCGGCGGCGTGTGGGTCAACCGTCTGCTGCTGGAGCTGACCACGACCGCGCTGGAGTCGCGCGGCCTCCGTGTCATCGTTCCCGAGCTGCTGCCGCCTGGTGACGGCGGCCTCGCCTACGGCCAGGCGGCGATCGCCGCCGCGAACGACAGGAGTCGACCATGAGCGCTGAGAACCGCTTTCAGAATGACTGGCGGCCGGCTGGCACCGTCTCGTGGCGCCGGATCGCCGCCCGCGATGCTCGACGCAGCATTGCTGTGCCTTCACATCCCAGGCGACGCCCGGCATCCACGATCCGGCACCATCCGACTCGCCCTCATTCTGAAAGCGGTTCTCATACCGCCTCGCCGAACGTGCCGTCGCTCGCGCGGCGTGTCCGTGCCGCACTGACGCGGCAGGAGTGGCGGCGCGCCGTGGGACTGGCGGCTGCGGTCGTCGCGCTGCACGCCGTCGGCTTCTTCGTCCTGCTCGTGCTGGTCGTCCCGCACGGCTTCTCGCTCGGGTCGGCCGGGGTCTTCGGCGTCGGCCTCGGCATCACCGCCTACACGCTGGGACTGCGTCATGCGTTCGACGCCGACCACATCGGGGCGATCGACAACACGACGCGCAAGCTGATGGCAGAGGGGCAGCGTCCGCTCGGCGTCGGCTTCTTCTTCTCGCTCGGCCACTCGACGATCGTCTTCGCGCTCGCCGCGCTGATCGCGATCGGCGTGCGCGGGCTGAGCGGCGAGGTGCAGAGCGACGGCTCGTGGCTGCACCAGGCGACGGGCGTCGTCGGGCCGCTCGTGTCCGGCTCGTTCCTGCTGCTGATCGGGCTCGTCAACTTGTTGATCCTGCTCAGCGTCGCGCGCGTCGCGCGGCGCCTGCACCGCGGCGAGCTCGACGAGCGCGAGCTGGAACGCCAGCTCGACGCGCGCAGTGGTCCGATGGGACGCGTGTACGCGCGCGCGACCCGCGCCGTCACGCGCTCGTGGCACATGTATCCGCTCGGGCTGCTGTTCGGCCTCGGCTTCGACACGGCGACGGAGGTCGCGCTGCTCGTGCTCGCCGGCGGGGCGGCGCTCAGCGGCCTGCCCTTCTACGCGATCCTGTGCCTGCCGATCCTGTTCGCCGCGGGCATGTCGCTGCTCGACACGCTCGACGGCGTGTTCATGCGCTTCGCCTACGGCTGGTCGTTCGCCAAGCCGGTGCGGCGGGTCTACTACAACCTGACCGTCACGGGCCTGTCGGTCGTCGTGGCGCTGCTGATCGGCACGGTCGAGCTGCTGTCGGTGCTCGCCGACAAGCTCGGCCTCGAGGGCGGGATCTGGTCGGTCGTCTCCACGCTCGACCTCAACATCGTCGGCTACGTCGTCGTCGGCCTGTTCGTCGCGACCTGGCTGCTCGCGCTCGCGGTGTGGCGCTTCGGCCGCGTCGAGCAGCGCTGGGATGCGCGCCTGGGACGGGCGTCCGGATAAGTCAGTTCGCCATGGATGTGGCTCCGTCTTGCGGCGTGAGCACGAAGCACTCGACGGCGACGTCGGGATCGGCGTGGTTGTCGCTGAGGAAGGCGTTGGTGAAGGTGTCCTGCACGACGACCGCGATGAAGTCCTCGCTGACGTGGGTGCGTGCCTTGGTGGGGCCGCGGCTGGTGTAGTCGGCGAGCAGGCGCACGACGGCGTTGGAGATCGCGGCGTTGACGCTGTGCGCGGGCGGATGGTGTCGGGTGTCGGCCATCGCCGACCCCTCTCTCGCCTCCTCCCTTGCGTCGGGCTCCGCGAATGGCAGGAAGGCGACGGATCGAATCCGTCCGCGTCGGCCCGCGCTCCGCCGTCGCACCGCTCCGCGGTTCGACAAGCGACTCACGTGTTCCAAGGCTACCCCGGTGTGGAAGCGAGCAGCAGATCGGATCTGGCTCGACCGATGGCTGTCTGCCGAGCCGGTAACGCGACCTGTTCGCCACGTCGACAGATCGGGTACTGCCGGGCTCCACACCCCGTCTCGAGAGGAGGTCCGCGATGGCGAGAGACCACGGTCCGAGCGTGAAGGACGATAAGCAGTACGAAGGTCTGCGGAGAAAGGGCATGAGCAAGGAGCGGGCGGCGCGGATCGCGAACTCGCCGGGCGCCTCCAGACGCGGCGGCAGAGCCTCCGGGTCGGGAACGAGACGCAGCGCGACCAGACAGGGCGGCACGAAGGCACAGAAGGCCGCCGCTGGGCGCAAGGGCGGCAAGAAGTCGAGCTGACCGGCTACGAGCGCCGAGCGCCGCTCGCGACTCGTGGCCGGCGCGCGGTGCGCGTCAGGTCACGCAGCGGCGGACGCTCGTCGACCGGCACGATCGCGACGGCGCCGTCCTGCCACGGGCGCACGTAGTGGCCGCCCGCGGGGGCGGGGCTGCGATCGATCCGGCGTTCGACGGCGGCGAGGACGGCATAGGCCATCTCGCCGAGCGCGCGCAACGGCTGGTGGCGGTTCTGGCGTGTTCCGAGCTCGGACTCGGCGAGCGCGTCGAGTCCATGGAGGCGCAGCGCGTCCAGGAGGACGGCGATCTCGACGCCGTAGCCGACGGGGAAGCGGATCGTCTCCAGCAGGGTGCGGCGGGCGGCGAACTCGCCGGCGAGCGGCTGCGCGAAGCCGGCGAGGCGTGGCACGTGGACGTTGAGCAGCGGGCGGGCCATCAGCTCGGTGACACGACCGCCCTCGTGCGGCATCGCGGCGGCGCCGGCCCAGGGGCGCGCGAACGCGCCCTTGACGAGCGCGAGCTCTGGGACCGTCAGGAGGGGGCCGAGCAGCCCGCGCAGGTGCGCGTCGCTGGGGTCGGCGGTGTCCGCGTCGAGGAAGCAGACGACGTCGCCGCCGGTGGCGTGCAGCGCGCGCCACATGGCGTCGCCCTTGCCGAGCGCCGGGCCGTGCTCGGGCAGCAGCTCGTCCTGCTGCAGCACGCGGGCACCGGCGGCCGCCGCGATAGCGGCGCCGCTCGGACCATGCGGCGACGTCGAGGTCGACCGCGAGTCCGCGCGGGCAGCGCCCGTCGGCGCGGGCGGAGGTGCGCACGCGCACGTCCGCGGGCCGCAGAATCGGGACGCCGCAAGCGTGCAGTCGTGCGGCGAACGCCTCGTCCTCGAGCGCGTCGAGCGGCTCGAGGCCGCCGACGGCGGCGTAGACGTCGGCGCGCACGGCGAGCGAGGCGCCGGCGAAGTGGTGGTGCTCCGCGTGCGGGTCGGTGGCGTGGAGATGCACGAGGCGCCGTCGCGCCTGCGCCCTGCGGCGCTCGCGGACGCCCGGTGGCAGGAGTGCGAGCTCCGCGGGGTCGAGCTCGATCATGCCGCCGATCGCCTGTGCTCCGTCGCGCGCGTAGGCGAGCTGTCGCGCGAGCCAGTCGGGCTCCGGGCAGGTGTCGGCATCGGTCGAGACGACAAGGCCGTCGGGCCGTCCGGCGGCGAGCAGCGTCGCAGTCGCCAGCTCCATCCCGGTTCGGCGCGCGGCCCCGGCGCCCGTGCCGGGCCCATCGACCAGCTCGAGCGCGAGGCCGTGCGCGGAGGCGATGCGCGCGGCGATCTCGCCGGTCGCGTCTCGGCACGCGTCGAGCACGACGACGACTGCGAAGCGCGTCGCGTCGCCGAGGCGCTGCGCCGCAAGGGCGCGGAGGCACGAGCCGATCCGCGCGGCCTCGTCGCGGGCGGGTACGACGACGATGGCGTCGAGGTCGCCGCTCACCAGCTCGCTCCCGCCGCGATCAGCTCGCGGCCGCGCTCGTAGTCGTCGTCGGCGCGGTGGGCGAGCACGCCGACGACCCGGCCGTCGCGCCCATACCAGGCGGTGAAGCCGCCGTCCGCGTGCTCGTCGAGACGCACGGCGTCGAAGCCGTCGCCCCAGGCGGCATGCTTGAGCGTGCGGGTGCCGATCGTCGACCAGAAGCCCGGCACCGCGTCCCAGGCGGCGTCTCTGCCCGCAGCGGTGCGCCCGGCGACGGCGCCCTGCCCGAGCGCGTCGCCCCAGTGCTCGACGCGCAGCGAGCGCTCCGCGGCGGCGTTGTGCGCGAACGTGACGTCGCCGGCTGCCAGCAGGTCGTCTCGGGAGGTTCGCATCGCGGCGTCGACTGCGATCGCGCCGCTCTCGGCGCGACGAGCGCCGGCTGCTGCGGCGAGCTCGGCGCGCGGCGCGACGCCGGTCGGCATCACGACCAGCGCGCCCTCGGCGCGCATCGGGCCGGCATGCACCCGCAGGCGGTCGCCGTCGCGCTCGATCGCTCGACCGCCGTCCCGAGCGCCAGCTCGACGCCGTCATCCTCCAGCCAGCCGCTGATCCGTGCGGCGACGGCGCCGCCGACGCGTTCGGCGTTTGGTGTCGGCTCATCGCTGACGAGCGTCACCGGGTGCGCGCAGGCGCGCAGCGAGGCGGCGATCTCGCAGCCGATGAAGCCGGAGCCGATCACGACGACCGGGGCGCTCGGCGGCAAGCGGGCTCTCAGCTCGCAGGTGGTCGAGGCTGCGCAGCACGCGAACGCCCGGGTCGTCGGCGCCCGGCACCGGCAAGCGCGTCGGCTCGGCGCCGGTGGCGAGCACGCAGCGGGCGTAGGGGAGGGTGCGCCCGCCCTCGAGCTCGACGGTGCGAGCGTCGGCGTCGAGCGCCACGGCGCGGCCGCCGATCAGCCGCACGCCGTGCTCGGCGAGCCACGTCTCCTGCTTGAGCGGCAGCTCCGCCTCGGGAATCTCGCCGCGCAGCAATTCCTTCGTCAGCGGCGGGCGCCGGTACGGCATCCGCTCCTCTCCGGCGACGAGCGCGACTGCGCCGTCGCCGCCGGCGTCGCGGTATGCCTCGACGGCCGCGAAGCCGGCCGGGCCGGCACCGATCGCGAGCAGTTCGAAGCGCTCGCTCATCGCCGCTCAAGCACGTCGAGGAGATACGCGCCGCGCCGGCAGATCCGCAGCGGGCGCAGCCACGCGCAGGAGCGCAGTGTGCGGTGGACCAGGTCGGCGCTCTGTCGACGCTCGGGATCGGGCCGGCGCCAGTGGACCGCGACGAGCCGACCGCCCAGCGCGAGCACGTCCGCGAGCCGCGCGAGCGTTTCTTCGAACCGCGGCGGCTCCAGGTAGTAGACGACCTCGGAGGCGACGACGAGGTCAAACGGCCCGTCGGGGACGTCCGCGGGGATCGTCCCGAGCGCTGCGTGTGCGCCCGGGAACGGGACCAGCCGCTCGCGCGCGGCTGTAACCGCGGTCGGCGCGCCGTCGAGCGTCTCGAGGCGGGTACAGCGCGGAGCCAGAAGCGCGCTGAAGACGCCGATCGAGCCGCCCAGCTCGAGCGCGTGCCCGAACGGACCGGATCCGCACGCCTCCAAGGTGGCCGCGTACTTGCTCCGCTCGTACGCGCTCGTCTCGTAGCGCCAGGGGTCGCGGTCGGCGCGATAGCGCGCCTCGAAGTCGACGTGGATGACGCTCATCGTCCGTCGAGCCGCTCGGCGCCGGCGCGCGCGAGCAGCGGGTCGAGGCGGTGCTGCAGCAGGAACAGCTCGAGGTCGCGACGCGCGCGGTCCAGCGATCCAGCGGTCGCGAATGGACGCGAGCCGCAGGCGCGCGCGGCCTCGTCGAGCAGCGCTCGGCAGGCGCTCGCGATCGCATCCCGCGCGTGGACCGAAATCGCACGCAGCGGTCGGATCGCGTCGTCGTCGCGGGCTGCGTCCATCGCTCGTGCGGCCTCGCGGACCCACAGGTCGATCGTGCGCTGCGCGGTCGCGATCCGGCCGGCCGCCAGCTCCTCCAGCTGCCCGCGTGGCGGACGCGCGGCCAGCTCGTGGAGCGCTGCGGCGGCTGCGGTGTCGGCCATCCCCGCCCAGCTCGCGGCAGTGCGCAGCGCATCGCGCGCGAACCACGGCTGCTCGGACAGCGCGCCCGGCCCGCCCAGCAATGCGATGACCGACGCGTCGTGGAAGACGACGCGATGCGAGACCGAGGCGCGCAGCCCCGCACCACGGAACCACGTCGGGTCGACCTCGACGAGGTCGCGATCGCCGACATCGACCCACGCCGCCAGCGGCGGCCCGTCGCTCGCCGCGTCGCGCGCCAGCACCAGCGCGCGCTGCAGCCCGCCGGCGCCGGAGCAGAAGACCTTCACGCCGCGCAGCACGAGCCCGCCCGGCGCGGCGTGCACGGCAGCCGGCTCGCCCTCCTCGCCGACCGGGTCGGCCCCCCAGACGCCGGCCCGCAGTCCGCGCCGCAGGACCGCGTCGAGCTCGCGCTCGCGCACCTCCGGAGGCGCTTGGACGGCGAGCCGCTCGAGCGCGTTGAGATGACCGTCGAGGATCCGGCCGACCGACCCGTCGGCCGCCGCGACGCGCCGCACGAGCGCCAGCTCCTCGCCCGCCGGGGGCCGGTGCGCCCCCGCCTGCACGCCCCACGCCAGCACACCCGCATGTCCCAGTGCGTCGAACGCCCGGTGAGGGAAGGCCGGGACCGGTGCCTGCTCACGCTCCCCGGCGCCCAGGGCGATCTCGTGCAGGACCTCGGCGAGCGCGGCCTCGGCGAGCACGCTCACGCTGCGGCCTCCACCCGCTCGCGGCTGCGCGCCGGACCGAGCGCGACGAGATCCAGGCCGCGTGCGCCGGCGAGCGCCGCGATGCGTGGGATCAACGCCAGCGTCTGCGCGCAGTCCGTGCGCCGCGCGCCGGGCCCGATGCCGTCGTGAGCGAGCACGATCGCGCCCGGGACCAGGCGCTCGCGGACCCGCTCGATCATCGCCAGCGCGCCGTCTCCGCGCCAGTCGTGCGTGTCGGCCGTCCACGGCACGAGCCGCAGCCCGTGCTCGGCGGCAACCGTCGCCGTCCAGGGCGCGAGGACGCCCCACGGCGTCCGCCACAGCGTCGGCCGCGCGCCGACCGACGCGAGACGATCAAGCGCGCTCTCGGTGTCGTGTCGCAGCCACGCCTCGTCGCGATCGGTGTGACGGACGTGCGCGTCGCAGTGCAGTCCGAGGGCATGTCCCTCGGCGAGCATCCGCGCGACCAGTTCCGGCTGCTGCGCCGCATGCGTTGCGATCGGGAAGAAGGTCGCGTGCGCGCGAGCAGCGACGAGCGCGTCCAGGATCCGCGGCGTCCACACCGGGTCTGGGCCGTCATCGAACGTGAGCGCGAGCGCCGGCACGTCGCGACTCTTACCCGGCTGTGCGGGGGTCTCATGCGCGAACCCGGCACCGCGTCACGACCGTTTTTCCCTCGCGCCGACCGGGTAGCGCTCTGCCCGCATCTGCAACCCGAGAGGAGGTCGTCATGGACCGTGACCGCGCCCGCACGTCGAACAGCCCCACCGCCGCAGCCTCCGCGCGACGACGGTCCAGCTGGACCTCCCGCACGCGACTCGTGGAGCAGGTGCGCCAGACCCAGAGCCGTCTTCGCGCCCGCCGCTCGCGCCGGCTCGCGTCGACGAGTCGCTGACCGTGGCGGATCGGTTCCGCGCGTCAGCGCATCTGCGGCGGTTCCGCGCGTCAGCGCATCTGCGGCGATTACGCGTCGACGGCGCTGCGTAGGTGCTCAGGCGCCGGCGGTGGCCGCGTGCTTCTCGCGCAGGACGTCCAGCATCGCGGCGAACGAGGCTGCGAACTTCTCGACCCCCTCGCGCTCGAGCGTCGCGGTGACGTCGTCGTAGTCGACCCCTGCCTGGGCCAGCGCTGCGAGCACCTCTCGCGCCTCGTCGAGGTCGAGCTCGAGCCGTGCTGCGGGCTGGCCGTGGTCCTGGTAGGCGCGGATCGTCTCCTCCGGCATCGTGTCCACGGTCTCCGGACCGATCAGCTGCTCGACGTAGAGCGTGTCGGGATAGGCCGGGTCCTTGACCGACGTCGACGCCCACAACAAGCGTTGAGGCGTTGCGTCCTGCGCGGCGAGCAGCAGCCAGCGAGCGCCCGTGAACGTCTGCTGGTAGTGCTGGTAGGCAAGGCGCGCGTTCGCGATCGCGAGTCTGCCCTTGAGCTCGTCGTGGCCGCCGACCTGCACGAGACGGTGGTCGGTCTCGCTGTCGATGCGCGAGACGAAGAAGCTCGCGACCGACACGACCGACCGGGGATCTCCACCATCGGCCACGAACCGCTCGAGCCCACGGACATACGCCTCGACGACCTGCCGGTAGCGAGCGAGCGAGAAGACGAGCGTGACGTTGATCGAGAGGCCCGCGGCGATCGCATCCTCGATCGCCGCAAGGCCCGGCTCGGTCGCCGGGATCTTGACCAGCAGGTTCGGTCGATCGACCTCGGCGTGGAGCCGCCGCACCTGTCGGAGGGTCGCGTCGGCGTCGTAGGCGAGCCCCGGGTCGACCTCCAGCGAGACGTAGCCGTCGCGTCCGGAGCCTTCGTCCCAGACCGGGCGGAAGAGGTCGCACGCCTCGCGCACGTCGCGGGTCGCGAGCGCCCAGAAGACCTCCTTCGGGTCCTCGATCTCCCCGAGCTCGCGCAGCTGCTCGTCGTAGGCGTCGCCTTCGGAGATCGCCTTCCCGAAGATCGTCGGGTTGCTCGTCGCGCCGACGACGGCGTCGTCGGCGATCAGCGCCGCGAGACGACCGTCGTGTACCGAGCTACGCGAGAGACTGTCGATCCAGACGCTCTGCCCGAGCGCCGAGAGGCGGTGCAGTGGAGTCGGCATGTGCGTCCTTTCATGGACTCCAGGCTGTACCCGGTGCGCTGGGGCCCAAGCCGGGCAGGTCACCCAGTCGGGCGGGTATGGCGCTCGCGGTCTGGGTATCGCGGACTCGTGACGCGAATCGTGGTCATCGGCGCCGGGCACAACGGGCTGGTCGCGGCGATCCACCTGGCCGCGCACGGCCTTGACGTGACCGTGCTCGACCACGCGCCGCATCCGGGCGGCGCCTCCTCGTCGACGCAGGCGACGCTCCCGGGCTTCGTGCACGACCACTGCGCGGCGTTCGTGCCGATGACGGCGGCGTCCCCCGCGATGCGCGAGCTGCGGCTCGAGCGCGAGGGGGTGGAGTGGGTCGACCCCCCGACGGTGCTCGCCCACCCGTTCGAGGACGGCAGCGCGATCGCGCTGCATCGCGACGTGGCGGCGACCGTGGCCTCGCTCGGCCCTGCCGGCGCAGGCTGGGAGGCGGCGATGCGGCGGATGCTGCCGCTGGCGGCGCCGCTGGTCGAAAGCGTGCTGTCGCCGTTGCCGCCGGTCGGGTCGGGGCTGCGGCTCGCCGGGGCGCTGCGGAGCGATCTGGTCGAGTGGACGCGCCGGATGCTCGGCTCGGTCGAGGCGCTCGGGCTCGACCTGTTCGACGGCGACCGACGCGCCACCGCATGGCTCGCCGGCTCCGCGCAGCACTCCGGCCTGCCGCCCTCCACGACGGTCAGCGGCGCGTTCGGCTTCCTGCTGCAACTGCTCGGCCACAGCCACGGGTGGCCGTTCCCGCGCGGCGGGATGGGCGAGCTGGCGGCGGCGCTCGTGCGGCGTGCCGAGCGCGAGGGCGCGACGATCCGCTGCTCGTCGACGGTCGTGGGCGTGAACGTGAGCCGGGGACGCGTGACCGGCGTCGGGCTCGCGGACGGCGAGCAGGTCTCCGCCGACGCGGTCGTCTCGACCGTCAGCGCGGGCGTGCTGGCGCGCCTGCTGCCCGACGACGCCCTGCCGGGTGCGTTGCAGCGCCGCTTGGAGCGCTGGCGCTACGGCACCGGTGCGTTCAAGCTCGACTACGCGCTCGCCGGCCCGGTCCCGTGGACGGCGTCGGCGCCGCGCAGCGCAGCGGTCGTGCACGTCGCGGGCGCGCTCGACGAGCTGACCGCCGCGGCGCAGGCCGCGCACCGCGGTCAGCTCCCGGACAGACCCGCGCTCGTAGTAGGGCAGCAGTCGCTGTTCGACCGCTCGCGCGCGCCCGGCGGCAACCACACGCTCTATGTCTACGGCCACGTGCCGAGTCGCTACGAGGAGCCCGACGAGCAGGTGGCCGAGCTGATCGAGGCGCAGCTCGAGCGCTTCGCGCCGGGCTTCGGCTCGCTCGTGCTCGCGCGCGCCGCGCGCTCGCCGGCGCAGGCCGAGCGCGAGAACCCCAGCATCGTCGGCGGCGACATCGGCGGCGGCTCCTACGAGCTCGACCAGCAGCTCGTCTTCCGGCCGTCGCCCGCGCTCGCGCGCTACCGCGCGCCGTTGCGCGGCCTCTACGTCGCCGGCGCCTCGACGCATCCCGGCGGTGCCGTGCACGGCATGAGCGGCCGCGGTGCGGCGCGCGCACTGCTGCGCGACCAACGCCTGCGTCCCTGGCGGTGACGCTCCCAGGTCAAGGCGGTATGCGTCACGGGAGATCGAGGATGGCGTCTGCGCACTCGTGTGCTCGTCTCCTCGTTCCACAGACGGGTATCACGAGTTCGACACCAGCGAAGGAGGTAGAGATGCCGCGCACAGCTCTTGGCGGATGGCTGCGCACCGGGCTTAGAGAGATGCCCTCGAATGCGGCGTGGATGTTGTCGCGAGCGGTCCGACCAGCCGAGGCGGTCAGATCCGCGGTTCACGCCGCTCCGGGCGGTGAGAGCTCGGTCGACGCCCGGATGAAGCGCGCGAGGGAGGCTGCGGAGCGCGCTCGGGAGGCCGAGGAGCGGGCCGTGGAGGCCGCGCAGGAGTCGAAGGATCGCTCCAACCATGCTCGGCAAGTCGCCGAGCGCGGCCGCGCGCGCTTGACGGAGGCCGATCAGGAGGCGAGCCGGGTCGTGAGACAGCGGGTCGCCGCAGCACAGAAGGATGCCGACGAATTCGTGAAGCGCGAGCGCCAAGCCGCTCAGGCGGACGCCCAGGAGGAGCGCGAGGGGATCCAGGCCGAGGTCGACGAGGAGATCGAGGACGCTCAGCGCGACGCCGAGGAGTCCCAACGTCGAGCCGAGGAGCTCGTCGCCGACGCGACCGAGAAGCTGGCCGCGGCAAGACGGCTCGCCGACGAGGCGACCGAGTCCGCGCGCGCCGTCGCCGAGGAGGCGCACCACCAAGCGCAGCTCCTCGCCGACGAAGCCGACCAGCAGGCGAGCGAGGCCGACGCTCGCATCGCCGAGGCCGAGCACCTGCGCGAGCACTCAGAGGAGCGTGCGAAGCACGCCGTGCGTGAGCTCGACCGCAATCCGACCAATGGCGGGCTGGAGTCCTACAAGAAGCCGGAGCTGATCGCACTCGCGGCCAGCATCGGGGTCGAAGGACGCACGAGCATGACCAAGGACGAGCTGATCGACGCGATCGCGAACGCGTCGCGTACAGCGCGGTGAGGGGAGATGATCCACGATGCGAATCATCAGGAGAAAGAGCCGGCTGCAGCGGCTTCGCGCGACCGTCGAGGACTCGCTCGCGGCACCGCTCGCAAGGCGGATCCACCTGCTGTCCCGGCCGTCGGGCAAGACGGCGAAGGCCGGCCTGATCGCCGCCGGGGGGCTCACCGGCCTGACCGCCGGGAGCGCCGGCATCTCCTCGCTCCGGCGTCGCAGCGAGGGGGCGGAGGACGATTCGTGAAGCTCACGACGGTGGCGATCTTCGCGGCCGGATACGTCCTCGGCGCCAGGGCCGGGAAGGAGCGCTATGCGCAGCTCGTCGGCGCCGTGGAGCGGACGTCCCAGCGGCTTGACACATTCAGCTCACGCCATGCACCGAAGAGGCACGATGAGGACTCCGGCCGCGCTGACCGCGATCCCTGATCGCGGGAGGCGCCCGTCCGACGGTCTCGTCGTTGAGGCCAGGATCGTCGCGCGGCTTCTGGGTCTGCGGCTGCTGACGCTCGAGGCGACCGTCGTGGTCGTTCCCGCCGAGGTGACGGCTCCCACGCATACGATCGACGGCACCCAGTCGCGTGCTCCTGCTCGTTCTGACGGCGCGCCGCCGGAACGAGCAGGAGCGGTCAGCAGCTTGGCCGAGGCCGTGCGGCGCATCGACGAGGGGGCCGCGATCCTCGCCGAGGTGCGTGCAACCCGTCCGCGACCTCTCTGATCAGTCGACGGCCAGGACGACGACCGTGGCGTCGTCCTGCAAGGGCTTGGTCCACGATGCGGAGACGGCTTGGAGGATCGCCATCGCCGTCGCTGCCGCCGTCGGCGCGGTCGCTGCCTCGACGGCGCCGCGGACGCCGTCGAGGCCGAACGTCCCGCCGCCTCTCACGGTGCGTTCGGTGATGCCGTCGGTGACGAGCACGAGCCGCTCGCCCGGGTCGAGCCGGACCTCGCTGATCTCGAAGCGGCGTGATCCCCGTCCGCTTCCGAGCGGTGCGTGGGACGGCCCGTCGAGCTCGGTGAACGCGCTGTCGGGGCTGACGAGGTGCCCCGGCGGGTGCCCGCAGTTGAGCCACGCGAGCGTCGCGGTCGGGGCGTGCCAGCGGGCGAGGATCGCAGTGACGTGGAAGTCGGGGTCGCCGAGCGTGCGGACGACCTCGTCCATCGCCTCCGCCGCGCCGACGAGATCTCGTCCGCTGCGGCGTGCCGCGCGCAGCGCCCCGAGCGCTGCGGCGCTGAGCCCTGCCGCGGTCGCTCCGTGGCCGGCGGCGTCGGCGATCACGAGCCACGAGCCGTCGCGGTTCTCGACGAAGTCGAACCAGTCGCCGCCGACGGCGTAGGTCGGCAGCAGCCCGCCGGCGATCTGCGCGCCGGTGACGCGCGCGATGCGGGGCGGCAGCAGGTGGTGCTGGACCTCTGCGGCAGCGGTGGTCGGCTTGCGCCGACGCGCCGACTCGACCAGGTCGGTGTAGTCGTTGGCCAGCTCCAGTGCGGCGGCGCCCTGCTTGGCGATGTCCTCCAGTCCGACAAGCGGCTGCCCGACGCAGAGCAGCAACCCGAGGACACGGCCGCGCAGCCACAACGGCTCGGCGACGCAGCGCGGCAGCTCTCGCTCGAGGCGCTCGTAGAACAGCGGAAGGCCCTCGGGAACGATCTCGGGACCGAGCGCGGGTGGCGCCTCGAGCCGCTCGGGGAAGTCCTCCGAGCCGGCGAGGCGGACGAGCTCCGATCCGTCGATGTCGACCACGTAGAGGGCGACGGCGACGCCCGCCGTGCGGCGTGCCTCGGCGACGAGCTGGTCGGCGATCAGGTGCGGGGGGACCTCGTCGAGCACGTGCGTGACCTCGAGCGCGAGCGGATGCGAGCGGCCCAGCCGCCCGGGCGGCTGGAACGGCAGCGGCGTGGCCGCCTCCGACAAGGGCGACCGCGAGCCGTCGTGAGTCTGGGGGCGCTTCGCGAGCGCGTCGGCGAGATTGCCGCGGGTCGGGAAGTGCCGGTAGAGCGTGGAGCGGCTGACGTCGGCGGCCGCTGCGACCTGCGCCATGCTCGCGCGGCGGTCGCCCAGCAGGCTGGCGGCCGCGTCGAGGATGCGTTCGCGACGCACGATCGCGTCGGCACGCAGCTGCAGCGGCTCGGGCTTCGGCGCGTCCGGCATGGGTGGGCTCTGCTCGCTGGACGCCACGTCGCGCAACCTACTCGACGCCTCGTCCCCCGGGGGGAGCCCTGAGGCAGTTGGCCGCCGCATGTGTCCCTCAACCTACCCACTGGGACATTTTGTGAGACAGAATGGCCAGATAGTCCCGTCTTATGCCTCAGTTGTTGGCGCGATGACGCCTGTGACGCCGTTTTCAGAGCAGCCAAGCGGGTAAACAGGACGTAAGCCGGTACAAACAGGACAGATTTCTGTTCCACTTACGAGGAGTCGAGATGACGGGTATTTCAGGGCCCCAGGCCGGCGCCGCACCGCGCCGGCGGGCGGACTACGCGCCCGTCGGGACCGACGGCAAGACGGGCCTGTTCGCGACCGTCAAGCGGACGTTCACGGAGTTCAGCGAGGACAACATGAGCGACTGGGCGGCGGCCCTGACGTACTACGGGCTGCTGTCGCTGTTCCCCGCGCTGATCGCGCTCGTCTCGATCGTCGGGCTCGTCGGCGATCCCGCTTCGACGACGAGAACGCTGACCGACATCGTCACGAAGATCGGCCCGAGCTCAGCGGCAGACACGTTCGCCGGCCCGATCAGATCGATCTCCTCGAACAGAAGCGCGGCGGGCGTCCTGTTCGTCGTCGGCCTCGGCGCAGCGCTGTGGTCGGCCTCTGGCTACATCGGCGCGTTCATGCGCGCCGCAAACGTCGTCTACGAGACGCCCGAGGGACGGCCGATCTGGAAGCTGCGGCCGCTGCAGATCCTCGTGACGGTCGTGATGGTGATCATGCTCGCCGTCGTCGCGATCGCGGTCGTGATGACCGGACCGGTCGTCTCGGCGGTCGCCGAACCGCTCGGGATCGGGTCGACGGCCATCTCGATCTGGGACATCGCGAAGTGGCCGGTCCTGCTGCTCGTGATGATCCTGATGTTCGCCGTCCTCTACTACGCGGCGCCCAACGTGAAGCTGCCCGGCTTCAAGTTCGTCACCCCAGGTGCGCTGCTCGCGATCGTCGTATGGCTGATCGCCTCCGCCGCGTTCGCGTTCTACGTCGCGACCTTCGGCTCCTACGACAAGACCTACGGAACGCTCGGCGGCTTCGTCTGCCTGCTCGTCTGGTTCTGGATCACCAACGTCGCGCTGCTGCTGGGGCTGGAGCTGAACGCCGAGCGGGAGCGCAGCCGCGAGCTCGACGCGGGCGTGCACGGCGCCGAGAAGGAGATCCAGCTCGAGCCCCGCTCGGACCCGAAGGCCCAGAGAACCACCTGACCGCCCCAACCCCAAGGAGATCACACATGACCGACAACGGCATCAAGGACAGAGCCCAGGAGGCCCAGCAGCAGGTGACGCAGACCGCGCGGGAGAGAGTCCGCGAGCAGGTCGACACCCGTTCGACGCAGGCCGGCGAGCAGGTCTCGGCGACGGCGCAGGCGCTGCGCACGACGGGCAGCTCGCTGCACGACGAGGGCCAGGACGCGCCCGCGAGAGCGGCGGAGCAGCTCGCCGGCTACGCAGAGCGCATCGGCGACTACCTCACGAGAACCGACGGCGAGCAGCTGCTGCACGACGCGGAGGACTTCGGCCGTCGCCAGCCGCTCGCGGCGATCGGCCTCGGCCTCGTCGCCGGCATCGCGGCCTCGCGCCTGCTCAAGGCGTCGAGCAGCCGTCGCTACGAGAGCCGGCAGACGAGCGCTCCGGCGTCTCCGCCGGCGCTGACGCCCCCGTCGGCGCCATCGCCCACGGCCGATCCGCGCGACCGCGCGGCGGCCGAGCAGTTCGAAACGCCCCCGGTCGGCGCCGTCGGGTCCGCGCCATGAGCGGCGGCACCATGCACGGCGCGCGCGACGAGTCGATCGGCGAGCTGCTGAAGGACCTCACGACCGAGACCAGCACGCTCGTGCGCCAGGAGCTCGCGTTCGCCAGAGCAGAGCTGACGCAGAAGGGCAAGGCCGCCGGCAAGGGCGCCGGCATGCTCGCAGCCGCGGGCGTCGTGGCGCTGCTGATGCTGGGCGCGCTGACGGCGAGCCTGATCGCGCTGCTGAGCACGGCCGTGACGCATGTCTGGCTGGCGGCGCTGATCGTGACCGTCGCCTACGGCGCGATCGCCGCAGTGCTCGCGCTGGCAGGACGCAAGGCCCTGAAGGACGCGATGCCGCCGGCACCGCAGGAGACCATCGAGAACGTGAAGGAGGACGTCGCATGGGTCAAGACCCAGACGAGATCCGCGCAGGCATAGAGCAGACACGTGAGCGCATGGGCGAGACGATCGACGCCCTCGGCTACAAGGCCGACGTCAAGTCGCGCGCCAAGGAGAACGTCACCGGAAAGGTCGACACCATGAAGGAGAAGCTCGGACTGCCCGTCCAGCGCGCCGGTGAGATGACGCCGGACGCCGACGAGGTCAAGCAGCAGGCCCGCAAGGCCGCCGGCATCGCACAGGAGAACCCGCTCGGTCTCGTCGCCGGCGCCGCCGCGATCGGCTTCCTCGCCGGGATGCTGACTCCTAGCTCACGCATCGAGGACGAGAAGCTCGGCCCCGTCGCTGACCAGATCAAGGACCAGGCGAAAGAGACCGGACACGAGGCGCTCGAGCACGGCAAGCAAGTCGCGCAGAGCGCAGCCGAGACCGTCAAGGACGAGGCGCAGGGCCACGGTCAGCAGCTTGCCGACAGCGCCAAGGAGCACGCGGGCTCGATCAGCTCGTAACCAGGCGAGACGCTCCGGCCGCTCGCGCCCGCGTCGGGCACGAGCGGCCGGCTGCGGACCTCAATCGTCGATCTCGTCGGGGTCCTCGTCGGCGGCGAGCTCGAGCGAGCTCGCGAGCACTTCGTCGAAGTGACGTCGCTGGATCGGCAGCGCCCACGCCACCAGCTCGCCGACCTGCTCGTTGGCGGCGCGCTCGTTGAGCTTCTCGACGATCGACCAGTGGCCGACCTCGCCGGCCTCGGCCATTGTGAGGAACTCGAAGCCCTCCAGCGGATCGTCCTCGCCGCCGAGGTAGGTCTCCATCATCTGCGTGCCCTCGTCGCGCGTCTCGCGCGCGGACTCGAGGATCGCGGTCTTCTTGCCGTTGAAGCTGCCGGCGACCTCGGTGCAGCGCTCCTCGGTCTCCTTGGCCTCGTCGTGCATCCGCTCCAGGCGCGAGCGCAGCTCCGCGTTCTCGTCGCCGAGCAGGCCGCCGACGTGTCTGGTCGCACCCTGCGCCGCCATCGCCAGGCCGAGCACCTCGGACAGCTTGCTCTCGAACTTCGTCAGGTCCGCCATTCGGGGGTCCTCCTCTCAGGGGGGTCAATTTGGAGCGATCTGATCGCTACCCGCGTCGCAGCACACGCATGCGTCCCACCGGCGGGGGCACGGGACGAGTTCGCGATGCCGCGTTGGCGGGGTAGGCTGCCGCCCGCTGTGAGATCGCCATCGTCCCTCGTAGTGATCGCCGCTCTCATCGTCCTGACGCTGCTGCTCTGCGGGTGCGGCGGGAACATGCGTGCCGACGAGCTGGGACGCAGCGTCGGATCGCTCGGGTCGGCCGCGAGCGAGGGATCGCTGCTCGCGCAGGGCGTCGTGCAGGACCGCACGAAGACGACGTTCGTGCGCGTGCGCGCTCGTGAGCTGGGCGAGACGGTGGAGCACGAGGCCGAGAAGCTCAGCGACGCGAGCGCGCAGGGCGCGGTCGCGCTCGCGAAGGACCGGGCCGTCGAGCTCGCCGGCAGCATCTCGCAGGCGCTCGGCGACCTGCAGACCGCGCCGGCGGACGTGGCCGAGGCGCGCAGAGCCGAGCGGACGCTCCGAGCGCTCGCCGACCGCGCGAGCCGACTCGCCGCGGAGCAAGCATGAGAGGGATCCTCAAGATCGCGCTCGGGGTGATCGCCGCGATCGGCGGGTACCTCGACATCGGCGACATCGTCTTCAACTCGCAGGCCGGCGCGGTCGTCGGCACCTCGGTGCTGTGGGCGATCCCCGTCGGCGTGCTCGGGATCGTCGTCTTCGCAGAGATGAGCGGCCGCATCGTGGCCGTCGCGAAGAAGCCGAACTTCGAGCTGGTCCGCGAGCGCTACAGCTCGCGGCTCTCCCTCGCCACCCTCATTGCCTCGCTCGTGCTGACGTGCCTCACGCTCGCCGCCGAGCTCGGCGGGCTCGGGTTCGTCCTGAACTACTTCTTCGACGTCAGCGTCAACTTCTTCGTGCTCGTCGCGCTGCTGGTCGTCGCGTCGGCGATCTACTTCCTGCCGTTCGGCGGCATCGAGCGCATCTTCGGCTACCTCGGCCTCGCGCTGCTCGTCTACGTCGCGGCCGCGATCAAGCTCGACCCGAGTTGGGCCGACGTCGGCCGCGGGTTCGTTCCCAAGGCGCAGTCCGGCGCGATCTACTGGTACTTCATCGTGGGCCTGATCGCGGCTGCGCTGATGCCCTACGAGATCTACTTCTACTCCAGCGGCGCCGTCGAGGAGAGATGGGACGAGGGCGACATGGCAGTCAACCGCGCGAACTCGATCATCGGCTTCAGCCTCGGCGGCCTGCTGGCCGCGGGCCTGCTGATCGCCTCCGCACAGGTCCTCAGACCCGCCGGCATCACACCCGACAGCCTGGGCACCAGCGCGCTCGTGGCACAGAGCGCGTTCGGCGAGACTGGGCTGCTGCTCGCCTTCGTCGGCATCCTCTTCGCCGTCGGGGGCGCGACGATCGACACCGCCTTCTCCGCCGCCTACAACCTCGCCCAGCACCAGGGCTGGAGATGGGGCAAGCGCTTCAAGCTGCTCGACGAGCCCCGCTTCACGCTCTCGCTCGCCGGCTTCCTGCTGCTCGGCTTCGCAATCGTGCAGACCGGCGTCGACCCCGTCGAGCTGACCGAGTACGCGGTCATCTTCTCGATCCCCGTCCTGCCGCTCACCTACCTGCCGATCCTGCTCGTCGGCAACGACCGTGCGGTCATGGGCAGATACGTCAACGGCCCGCTCGCACGCACGCTGGGCTGGACCTACTTCGGCCTCATCTGCCTGCTCGCGATCGCCGCGCCGATCCTGTTCGTCGCAACCAATGGCGGCAGCTAGGAGGCGTGGAGCGGGCCGGCGGCGGGTAGCCGATGCGCATGACCGATCGAGATCGAGACAGCAGCAGAAGCGAGCGACGCGAGGTCCGCTCGCAGGATCCGTCCCTGACGCCGGAGGCGAATCGCATCCTCACGCAGGAGCTGCGCGCGGCGGTGGGACGCGACGAGGTGGAGGTCCCGCGCACGCGGGCACACGTGGAGCACGAGTCGCACGGCGGCCGGCCCGGGATCGCGGTGGCGCTCAGCCAGAACCGGCTGATCGTCGCGCTGACGCTCCTCACCGCACTCGTGGTCGGAGCGATCGTCTCGCTCGCGACCGGCTCGTGGTGGTTCCTGCTGCTGGCGCTCGGCCTCGACGTGCTGGGCATGCTCGCTGTCGTGGCGATCGTGCTCGCGATGACGACGCAGACCGAGCACATGTCCCCGGGCGCCGCCGCGCGCCTGGCGGACGAGGGCGTCGAGGATCCCGACGCCGTCCTGAGCGACCTCGTCGAGGAGTACGCCCCCGACGACCGCCGCGGCGGGGAGCGCGCGACCGCCCCGCACGAGGATCCCGCCCAGGCGACCGCCGAGCAGCGCTCGTCCGTCACGCCGTCGCAGGACCCGAGCAGACCGGTCGGGCCGTAGGCGGGGCATCGCGTAGGACGGCTGCGAGGACGCAGACCCGTCAGGGTGCGCGCCGAGCTGTTTGCGCGTGAGCGATCGGCGGGTAGCCCTGGGCGCATGGCCACGAACGAACGCTTCATGCCGGTGCCGCCGGAAGCGGTCTGGGACGCGCTCGCGGACGCCGGCGGCTACGGCTACTGGGTCGTCGGCTCGCGTGAGATCCGCGACGCGGACGCGAACTGGCCGGAGCCCGGCTCCCGCTTCCACCACACCGTCGGCGTCGGCCCGTTGAAGGTCAGCGACCACACCGAGTCGCTCGAGGCGCAGCGCCCGCGCCTTCTGCGCATCAGAGCGAAGGCGCGGCCGCTCGGCACCGCGAAGGTGACGCTGACGATGACCCCGCTGAACGGCGGCACGCGCGTGCGAATGACCGAGAACCCGGACGGGCTCACGTCCTGGCTCACGCTCAACCCGCTGATGCAGCTGCTCACGAAGGGCCGCAACGCTGAGTCGCTGATGCGTCTGGAGGAGCTGGCGCTGCGCCAGGCGGGGAGATCCGCCTCGTGAGCACGGGCGTCCCTACCGCTAAGCAGACCTCCATCTGGATCGACACGGCGCCCGCGCCGCCGCTGCGCCCGCAGCTCGACGGCGACGTACGCGCCGACGTCGCGGTGATCGGCGGCGGGATCGTGGGGATCACGACCGCGCTGCTGCTGGCCGAGGCGGGGGCGAGCGTCGTGCTGCTCGAGGCCGGACGGCTCGCCGGCGGCACGAGCGGCAACACGACCGCGAAGGTCTCGTCGCAGCACGGGCTGATCTACGACGCGCTGCGCTCCAAGCACGGCGCCGAGACGGCGCGTCGCTACGGCGAGGCCAACGAGGCGGCGCTCGCGTGGGTCGGGACACGCGTTGCGAGAGACGGGATCGACTGCGACTTCCGCCGACAGCCGTCGTACGTCTACGTGACCGATGCGAGCGACCGCGGGCGGGCCGAGCGCGAGGCGGAGGCGGCGATCGACGCCGGGCTGCCGGCGACGCTTGTCGAGCAGACACCGCTGCCCTACGCGGTCGAGGCGGCCGTGCGCTTCGAGTACCAGGCCGAGCTGCACCCGCGCAAGTACCTGTTCGCGCTTGCCGACAGGCTGGAGGCGCTCGACGGCGCCCGCATCTTCGAGCGCTCGCACGCGGTCGAGGTCGGCGGCCACGAGGGCCGTCAGGTCGTGAAAGGGCCGGGTGGGCGGGTGCTCGCCGAGCGCGTGGTCGTCGCGACGCACTATCCGTTCCTCGACCGCTCGCTCGCGTTCGCGCGGCTGAGCCCGGCGCGCTCGTACGCGATCGCCTGCCGCATCGCGGGCTCGGCGCCGGAAGGGATGCACCTCAGCGGCGCAGGGCCGACGCGCTCGATCCGCGGGGCCCCGCTGTCCGACGGCACCGGCGAGGAGCTGCTGCTCGTCGGCGGCGAGGGCCACAAGACCGGCACCGAGTCGGACACCGAGCTGCGCTACGAGCGCCTTGAGGCGTTCGCGCGCGAGCACTGGGACGTGCGCGCGGTCGAGTACCGCTGGTCGGCGCAGGACCCGTCCACGCCGGACCTGCTGCCGTACGTCGGCCGCATGACGCCGCGCAGCGACAAGCTCTTGATGGCGACCGGCTTCGCGAAGTGGGGACTCACGAACGGCACCGCCGCCGCGTTGTTGCTCGCCGACCTGTGCCTCGGCCGCAAGGCGATGTGGGCCGATCTGTTCGACCCCAACCGCCTGACGGTGCGCCAGTCACTGCCGAAGCTCGCGAAGGAGAACGCGCAGGTGGCGGCGCGCTTCCTCGGCGACCGGCTGCGGCACGCGGAGCGGCGCCCGATCGAGGACCTGAGCCCAGGTGAGGCCGCGATCCTCGAGCGCGACGGCACGCCGGTGGCGGCCGCGCGCGACGACGACGGCACGCTCCACGCCGTCTCCGCGCGCTGCACGCACCTCGGCTGCCTCGTCGCCTGGAACGCCGCCGAGCGCAGCTGGGACTGTCCCTGCCACGGCTCGCGCTTCGGCGTCGACGGCACGGTGCTGGAGGGACCGGCCGTCCACCGGCTCGAGCGCAAGCCGCTCGGCGGCGCGAGCTGAGACGGGCGCGGCTGGAGCGCACGGCGGCGGTGACCGGCATGGCGAGCGAGACGAACGCGCCTGCCGCGCCGGTGCCGCCCCGCCCGACGTTGCCGCGCCTGCGCGAGGCGGTTCAGGGTTGTCGCGCGTGCGAGCTCTGGGAGGGTGCGACGCAGGCCGTCTTCGGCGCGGGGCTGCGCCGCGCCGAGCTGATGCTCGTCGGCGAGCAGCCGGGCGATCGCGAGGATCAAGAGGGAGCGCCCTTCGTCGGTCCCGCCGGCCATGAGCTGGACCGTGCGCTGGAGCAGGCCGGCATCGCCCGTCGCGACGCGTACCTCACCAACGTGGTCAAGCACTTTCGCTATGAGGCACGCGGGAAGCGGCGCATCCACCAGCGTCCCGACGCAGCCCACGTCGCAGCATGCCGTCCCTGGCTCGACGCGGAGCTGGCGGTCGTGCGGCCGCGCGTGCTCGTGTGTCTCGGCGCGGTCGCCGCGCAGGCGTTGGTGGGGCGCGCGGTGCGCGTCACACGTGATCGCGGGCGGCCGCTGGACTCCCCGCTCGCGCCGTGCGTGATGGCGACCGTGCATCCCTCGTCGATCCTGCGCGCGCCCGACGACGCTGCGCGCCGGAAGGCGCACGCGGCGTTCGTCGCGGACCTCGCCGTCGCTGCGCGCCAGCTGTTGCACGAAGGCTGACGCCGGCCGTTTTCGCCGGCCGGGGGCGTGGTAGCGCCAGGGAAGACCACGACCCGCCAGAGGAGGACGACATGGCTGACGAGTTGAAGGGCAAGCGCATCGCGATCCTCGCGGCGGACGGCGTAGAGCAGGTCGAGCTCGAGCACCCGTGGGCGGCCGTGCGCGACGCGGGCGCCGACGTAGAGCTCGTCTCGATCGAGGACGGCGAGGTGCAGGCGTTCGACCACCTCGACAAGGGCGACACGTTCCCCGTCGACCGGACCGTCGCCGACGCGCGCGCGGACGACTACGACGGGCTGCTGCTGCCGGGCGGGGTCGCGAACCCCGATTTCCTGCGCGGCGACGAGCAGGCGGTCGCGTTCGCGCGAGCCTTCTTCGAGCAGGACAAGCCGGTCGCAGTGATCTGCCACGGCCCATGGACGCTCGTCGAGGCCGGCGTCCTGAGAGGACGCACGATCACGTCGTGGCCGAGCCTCAGAACCGACATCCGCAACGCCGGCGCGACGTGGGTCGACGAGGAGGTCCACGTCGACAACGGCCTCGTCTCGTCGCGCAAGCCGGACGACCTGCCGGCGTTCTGTGCCAAGGCGATCGAGGAGTTCGCCGAGGGTCGCCACGAGCAGCACGTCGCGGCGTAGCGATCGCTGCAACCTCGTGATCGCTGCGACCTCGGTGGCGCGTCAGGGCGCCTGCGCCACGTCGAAGCGCTCGCGTCCGACGCGCCGCACGCGCTGCTTGACGACCGCGTCGACGAGCGCTCCGCGGAAGCGGCCAGGCCCCCACCAGCGCGCACCCACGAGCCGTGCGAGCGTGGTGCGGTCGGTCGGGCCGTGCTCGCGCAGCGCGCCCACGATCGCCTCGACCTCGTGGTCGAACGGCACGGGCGCGACCGGCACGCTCGCCCACATGCCCGGCGAGGAGCGGACCGTCCCTGGGCCGAAGCGGTAGCGGTCACGTCGCGAGCGCCGTGGCGGCGCCCCGGCGGGCGCCGGGGCCTTCACGTCCGTGTCCTCCTCCGAGGCCTCCGCCTCCTGTGCCGTGAGCGGCGTCGCAATGTCCTCGAGCGATTGCTGCTCGGCTCTCACGCCGAACGCGATCTCGGCGACGCCGCCGATCGCCATCACGGCCGCGCCGAGGTACAGCCCGAAGGCGACCTGGCCGAGGCTGCCGGAGTCGATCAGGTGGCCGAACAGCAGCGGGCCGGTGATGCCGCCGACGGCCGTGCCGACCGCGTAGAAGAACGCGATCGACAGCGCGCGCGTCTCCATCGGGAAGATCTCGCTGACCGTCAGATACGCCGAGCTGGCGCCCGCGCTCGCGATGAAGAACGTCACGCCGATCAACGCCATGAAGGAGCCGATCGCGAGCGCGTCGGCCTGGAACAGCGCCGCCGTCAGCACCAGCATCGCGGCCGATCCGAGGTAGCAGAAGGACACCATCGGCTTGCGCCCGACCGTGTCGAACAGGCGTCCGAGCGTCAGCGGCCCGAGGAAGTTGCCGATCGCGAAGACCGCGTACCAGTACGGCACGCTGCCAGATGCCACGCCGAAGAACTCGGAGATCAGCGTGCCGAGGTCGAACGTGACGGCGTTGTAGATGAACGCCTGTCCGACGAACAGCGCCAGCCCGAGCACGGTGCGGTGCGGATGATCGCGATACGCGGTGGCGGCGATCTCGCGGAACGGGATGCGCGTGCGTTGGCGCACCTTGATCGAGTCCTGTGGCTCCTCCAGCTCCTGCCCGGTCTCCTCCTGCACGGCCTGCTCGATCTCGGCGACGATCCGCTCGGCCTCCTCGTCGCGCCCGTGGATGAAGAGCCAGCGCGGGCTCTCCGGCACGTGCCGGCGCACCAGCAGGATCGTCAGGCCGAACACGACGCCGACGGCGAACGCGAGCCGCCAGCCGAGGTCCGTCGCGAAGATGTTCGTGTCGAGGAAGAACAGCGCCGCGACCGAGCCGAACGCCGCGCCCAGCCAGTAGCTGCCGTTGATGATCAGGTCGACGCGTCCGCGCACGCGCGCTGGGATCAGCTCGTCGATCGCCGAGTTGATCGCGGCGTACTCGCCGCCGATGCCGGCGCCCGTAAGGAAGCGGAAGAGGAAGAAGTACCAGGCATCGAAGGAGAAGGCGGTGCCTGCCGTCGCGACGAGGTACAGCCCGAGCGAGACCATGAACAGCCGCTTGCGGCCGAAGCGGTCCGTCAGCTGGCCGAAGAACAGCGCGCCGATGCAGGCGCCGGCGACGTAGAAGGCGGCGGCCGTGCCGATCTGGCTGGCATCGAGCTCGATGCCGCTGCCGCTCTCGGTCAGGCGGCTCGCAAGCGCACCGACGATCGTCACCTCGAGCCCGTCGAGGATCCAGACGGTGCCGAGGCCAATGACGATCAGCCAGTGAAAGCGCGCCCACGGCAGCCGGTCGAGCCGCGCGGGGATCTGCGTCTCGATCGTTCTCAACTCGGCGGCGTGCGCAGACACGGCCTGAGCGATACCCGGCGTCGCCGCGGGAGAATCGGCGGCTACGGCTGCAGCACGACCTTGATCGCGCCGTCCTGCTTTCTCTGGAAGACGTCGTACATGTGCGGGGCCTCGTCGAGCGGGACCTTGTGCGTGGCGAGCCCCTCGACGTCGAGCGGGTCGTCGTCGCCAGTCACCAGCGGCAGCAAGTCGTCGATCCAGCGCTTGACGTTGGCCTGGCCCATGCGCAGCTGGATCTGCTTGTCGAACAGGTCCATCATCGGCAGCGGGTCGAGCTGGCCGCCGTAGACGCCGCTGAGGCTGATCGTGCCGCCGCGGCGGACCGCGTCGATCGCGCTGTAGACGACGCTCAGCCGGTCGATGCCGCCCTTCTCGATCAGCTTCGCCGCGACCTGATCCGGCAGCAGGCCGGCGAGCGTGTGGGCGAGCTTGCCGAACGGGGCGCCGTGCGCCTCCATCCCGACCGCGTCGATGACCGCGTCCGGGCCGCGACCTTCGGTCTTCTCGCGCAACAGATCGGCGACGTTCCCGTTCGCGCTGCCGCTGTCGATTGCCTCGACGCCGTGCCGGGCGGCCATCTCGAGCCGCTCGGGCACGAGGTCGATCCCGAACACGGTGCCTGCACCGCGGTGCAGCGCGATCCGGCAGGCCATCTGCCCGATCGGCCCGAGGCCGTAGACGGCGACCGTTCCGCCTCTGGGGATCGCCGCGTACTCGACCGCCTGCCACGCGGTCGGGAGCACGTCGGAGAGGTACAGAAAGCGCTCGTCCGGCGGACCGTCCGGAACCTTCACGGGGCCGTAGTGCGCCTGCGGCACGCGCAGGTACTCGGCCTGCCCACCGGGGACCTGCCCGTAGAGCTTGGTGTATCCGAACAGCGCGGCGCCCTTGTGCTGATCGCGGACCTGGGTCGTCTCGCACTGCGTCATCAACCCCTGCTCGCACATCCAGCATCTGCCGCAGGAGATGTTGAACGGGATCACGACGCGGTCGCCTCTTGCAATGTGCTCGACCTCGGAGCCGACCTCCTCGACGACGCCCATCGGCTCGTGGCCGAGGATGTCGCCCTCGTCGAGGAACGGCGCGAGCACCTCGTAGAGGTGCAGGTCCGAGCCGCAGATCGCCGTCGAGGTGATTCTCACGATCGCGTCTGTGGGTTGCTCGATGCTCGGGTCGGGCACGGTGTCGACGCGTACGTCGCGTCTGCCGTGGAACGTGACGGCCTTCATCGCCGGACACTCCTCTCGCGTTGGTTGGGCGGGTCCCCGAGCACTACCCCGCGTCACGCGCTTGCCACGCACGCTCGTTCGCGCGCCGACCGCCGTTTCCGTTTACCCGGCTGCCAGGGGGGTAGCGAATGGGCATGTCCGCGCTCCCGACCCCCGTCGCCGAGGTCCCCGATCCCGCTCCGCCGGAGGCCCCCACCGGCCCTCCGGGCGGCCCGGAGATCCCGCCCGACCCGACGCCCCCCGAGCAGCCGGCCGAGACCCCGCCGGCGCCGGAGGTGCCCGATCCCGAGCCGCCGGTCGAGCCCGAGCCCGGCGCGCCGGACGTGCCGTCGCCGGACCCGACCGGACCCGAGATCCCCGACCCGCAGCCCCCCGAGCCCGACACCGAGCCGCCGGGCGTCAGTTAGCTGGCTTCGAGCCGCAGCGTCGAGTACGCGGAACCTATATTAGGGTGACAGTGACCCTGGCGCCGCCGACTTGAGTGATGCTGCTGGTGGTGCCGCTGAGCGTCCCGGTAAAGCCACCGCATCTTGCCGACCAGCTGATCGCAGCGCTCTGGATCACGCCGGCAGAGAGGTTGTACGTTAGAACGATCGGTTCTTCCGGAGTCGATGTCGTTAGGCATTCGAAGCCGAATGGTTCCCGTATCTTGATGGCAGAGCCCACGAGTATCGTCCTGATGCCGGCTATGTTCGGTAGCGCTTCGACGAACGAGTCGTACCGTATGTGCCACGGAAGGCGTTCCCTTAGGATTGTCGCGCCGCCCCTGGCGCACCTTATGACGTTTGCTGCAGTGACGTAGCCTATTAGGGCTAGTCTAATCTTGGTGATGTTTCGCGAGTGCAGGGATTTATTGATTATGACTTCGCATTCAACGCTGTCAATGCCACCGGTGAATATCATTCTGGTCCAGGTGGCATTCAGGGAATTGCTCGAGAAGGAAAGCCTGCCCGCGGATGCGGATGATGCAACGGCGCCAAGCAGGACGGTGGCGCCCACGACGGCGAGGAGCAGTTTGCTGAGTTTCATGGCAGTGACTCGCGTTTCGTAATAACGATGGACGGACGTGCATACGCACGTGTGTGAAAGGTCGACCGCACCCCCTTTTGCTCACGGACGGATTGGGCGCTCCAGTCGGCTCCGCGCATGCTGGGAATTCCGACTGAACGCGAGAGAGCAGCGTAGGGTCTCGCCTTACCGTAGTCAAGGAAATAAGTACTCTTGTAAACAGGCTGGCAGGTGGTGCGTCAGCAGCTGTGCAAGGTCAGTTACATGGTGTCGAAGAGGGACCTGCTGGCTGCCTACGACGAACGCTGATCCCCATTCAGCCTCTAGGCGGCGATCTTGTCGACGTCGCGGGCGTCCTCCTCGCCGGCGATCAGGTCGAGCACGGCGCGGCGCACGCGCTCGCTGACGTTCTGCTCGGGGATCGGCTCGTCCTCCTCGATCGTCTCGTGATCGGCGGCGAGCGCGGCGGCGACCGTCAGTCCCTCTTCGAAGCGGTCGATCACGCGTGGGTCGACGTAGGAGGTGCGCGCGACGGCCGGCGTGTTGCCGAGGAACGTCGCGACCTCGTCAATAGCTGCCTTCACGAGCCGTCTGCTGGACGTGCGCGAGCGGGACGCCCCGGCTGACTCCGCGCGCTCCGCGAGCGCGACCGCGCACAGCGCGGTCGCGTTCCAGGTGCGGAAGTCCTTTGCGCTGAAGTCGCCGTCGGCGGCGTCCTTCAGGTAGGCGTTGACGTCCTCGGCCTTGACGTCGACCCACCGGCGGCTGCGGCGGAATGCCAGCAGCTCCTCGCCGCCGCCGCGGCGCCGCTTGAGGGCCGCGATCACGGGACGCACGTCGGAATCCGCAACATGCTGCACGCGCCGCTGGCCGTGCTTGGCGGGGAAGTCGAACAGCAGGCCGTCACGCTGCACGCGGACGTGCGATCTGCGCAGCGTCGTGAGCCCGTAGGTGTCGTTCTGCGCGGCGTAATCCTCGCCCCCGATGCGGAACAGGCCGACGTCGAGCAGCCGCACCGCGCACGCGAGCACGCGCGCCTCGCCGAGCCCGCCGTCACCGGCGCCGTCGCCCTCGCCGGCGAGGTCGCGCGCGACGCGCCGCCGCAGCGCCGGTAGCGCCCGCGCGAAGGCGATCATCGCGTCGAACTTCGCCTGGTCCCGTCGTCTGCGCCAGTCGTCGTGGTAGCGGTACTGCTTGCGCCCGGCGGCGTCGGTCCCGGTCGCCTGAATGTGCCCGCGTGCATCGGAGCAGATCCACACGTCGCTCCACGCGGGCGGAATAGCGAGCGCGCGGATGCGGTCGATCGTCGCCTCGTCGCGTACCGGCGTTCCTTCTGCGTTGAGGTACGTGAAGCCGCGGCCGCGTCTGCGGCGGGCGATCCCCGGTCCGGAGCAGTCGACATGGCGGGTGCGCGGCACGGAACCGTCGTTCCCGCTCAGCCACGCTCATATGCCTCGATGAGTCGCCAATGACGTTGGAGCGGCGAGGCTCACGTCGGCGGCTCGCGGCGCTGCAGCGGAGCGGTTGCCGGCCCGGCGAGCACCTGTCCGTCGATGTCGAACCGCGAGCCGTGGCAGGGGCAGTCCCAGCTGCGCTCGGCCGCGTTCCAGTGCACCAGGCAGCCGAGATGGGTGCAGCGCAGCGAGACCGCGTGCAGGCGCTCGTGCTCGTCGCGGTAGACGCCGACCTTGCCGAACCCGTCACGTACGACCCGTGCCTCGGCCGCCGGCACATCGTCGGCGGAGGACGCCTGCGCGGGCGCGAGGCGGTCGCCGAGCATGTGCGCACCGACCCACGCCTGCGCCTTCGCACGCTCCGGGACGGCGCGCAGCGAGTGCCGATGCGGATCGAACGTCGCGGCCGCGGCATTCTCGCGCCCGGCGATCAGGTCCGCGACGATACGGGCGCCGGCGACGCCGTTGGTCATGCCCCACTTCTGATGGCCGCCGTTGACGAATAGGTGCCGCGAGCGTGCGGTGTAGCGGCCGGCGTAGGGGAGCCGGTCGACGGGCATCCCGTCCTGCGTCGACCACCGGTAGTCGACGCGGGCCACGTCGAAGTGCTCGCGCGCGAAGCGCTCCAACAGCTCGTAGCGCTCCGGCTGCGCGTCTTCGGAGCCGGTCGTGTGGCCCTCGCCGCCGACGAGCACCCACGGCTGCCCGTCCGGATCGGTGTAGGACCGGAACGACCGCACCGGGGCACCGGCGCTGATCGCCATCGCCTGCTCGACCGGGTCGTAGACGCGCGCGGCGATGAGGTAGGAGCGCGTCGCCTCGGTGCGCGTGAAGAACAAGCCGCGGTCCAGCAGCGGATAGTTCGTGCAGACGACGACCGCGCCGGCCGAGACGCGGTGTCCCTGCTCGGTCGTGACGGTGCACGGCGAGCCCTCCTCGGCGTCGAGGACCGGCGTGCGCTCGAACACTTGACAGTCGTCGCCGACGACGACCTGTGCCAGCGTCCGCACGAGCCGCACCGGGTTGAACTGCGCTTGATGCCTCAGCCTCACCGCCGCACTGACGGGAAACGGCAGCGGCGTCGCCGCATGCTCCACCACGTCGAGACCGGCCGCGCGCGCCGCGCGCGCCTGCTCGCCGATCGCCTCGACTTGGGTGTCGTCAAGCGCATACGTCCAGTCCGGCAGTCGTTCCCATCCGCAGTCGATCTCGTACTCGTGCACGAACCGGTCCAGCAGCTCGATCGCCTCCAGCGACGCGCGCGCGTAGATCGCCGTCGCCTCCGCACCGTGCAGCCGCTCGATCTCGGCAAGCTTCGTCTGCTGCAACGCGCTCGCCTTCGCCGTCGTGAACCCAGTCGCGCCTCCTGCGATCTGGCCGCGCTCCAGCACCGCCACCCGCGCGCCGTCGCGTTTGCACAGCAACGCGGTCACGATCCCTGAGATCCCGCCCCCGACGACCGCGACGTCCACGTCGAGATCCTGCGCCAGCGACGGCCACGCGCTTGGGCTTGCCGCGGCGAGCCAGAGTGACGAGCTCACGCCCGGGCGCGGGGCCCGCGCTTCGATTGCGCTTGGCCTGTGCTGGTTTGCATTCGATCGAACATCGACAGTCCTCCATCCACCGCGTCGTCCATCGAAGACCACTACCCGCTGAGCGGAGGCACGACTCATGGCCGCGCGCTCCGGTACGCCTAGGAACCTCCGCTCCGTGCCAACGGCGGAGATGGCTGCCCGCCTGACACGACGCCAACCCAGCGCTGATACATGCTCCAACGCGTGGACCGCCTGCGACGACGGCCCACGGATCAGTCATGCATCGCGGCCTATATTAGGGTCACCGTAATGCCCGTCGTGGTGTTTAGCACCGTGTAACTACCGTTGCCGGAGAATCTGCCCACTTCGAAGCACAGTCCGCCTTCTTGAGCGAGCGAAGGCGTCGGTTCCGCTGACACGCTCGTCACCCTCCCTATGGTCATGTTGATCAGGAGGTCCATGCCTTCGCCAGTGGACGCGAAGTTGCATAGCACGCCGCCTATGCGCGCGAGAAATCTCACACCCATGAGTAAGATTCGCATCTGGTTTATGGACGGTAGTCTCCCCGCGAAGGCCTTGTAGGTGATGTGCCACGGGAGGCTATTGGCGAGGGTGCCCCCTAGCGCTTCGTTTACTTCGCTGCCGTTGTAGGCCCAGAGCGTGCCGTTGGTGCAGGGGCGCGCCACCCTGACTCTCGTGACGTAGCCGATTAGCGCGTTGATGACCTTGGCAAACGTTCTCGAGTGGTAGCTCCCTTCAAGCGTGAGGTTGCATGTGACGGTGACGCCGCCTGTGGTAAACGAGATCGGCGCCCAAACCGCTCTAAACGTTTGATCGCTCAACGAGAAGCGACCCGCGGATGCCGCGCCGACTGCGGTGGCGAGGGCCACGGTCGCGACAAGCGCCACCGCAAAGAGCCGTGCTCTCATGTGCATGAGTTGCACCTCTGGATCGAGATGGTTATTAATCGGCGTTCGAGGACGTCCGTGCCCGGTGCACGGTGTGGTGACCTCATCGCCGAGCGGCGCGTCTTGCGCCGGCCCATCGTGGATCGTCGAGCGGCATCACCCCCTGCTCATCCGCCGGTGAAACACGCACAGCTTACCACACCGGAAAGTGGTGCAGACCGGCTCTTCAGCGCAGCGTCGCGTGTCGCTGCCAGCAGGCCGCTACCCTCGCAGCGTGACGCCGGAAGAGCTCGCCAACCTGGCGCACCTGCGCCGCGCGCGCGACCTGATGGACCGCGAATATGCGCGCCCGCTTGACGTCGCCGCGCTCGCCCGCGCCGCGTTGATGTCGACTGCGCACTTCTCGCGGCAGTTCCGCGCGACGTACGGGGAGACGCCCTACGCGTACCTGATGACGCGGCGCATCGAGCGGGCAAAGGCGCTGCTGCGCCGCGGCGACCTATCGGTCACCGAGGTCTGCCTGGCGGTCGGCTGTACCTCGCTCGGCTCGTTCAGCGCCCGCTTCACCGAGCTGGTGGGCGAGACGCCGACGGCCCACCGCGCCCGCGATCACGGCGCGCTCGCGAGCGTGCCGGGCTGCATCGCCAAGGACCTCACCCGCCCGAGCCGCGTACCGAGCAGGAATGGAGAAGCGCCCAAGGCGCTGACTGCCTAGCCTTGCTGGCATGAACCTCACGCTCTCCCAATGCTTCGTCCTGGTCCATGATCCGGACCTCGCCCTGACCTTCTACCGCGACACGCTGGGCCTCGAGCTGCGCAACGACGTGGCCCGCGAGGACTTCCGCTGGATCACCGTCGGCGCGGCGTCCCAGCCCGGCGTCGCGATCGTCGTCACGAACTATCTCAACGGCAGCCCCGCCGACAGAGACGCGCTGGCGGCGCTCGTCGCCAAGGGCGCGCTCAATGGCGTTCACTTCCACACCGATGACCTCGACGCCACCTTCGAGCGGCTGCGTGCCGCGGACGCCGAGATCGTGCAGGAGCCGACCGACCAGCCGTGGGGCACGCGGGACTGTGCCGTGCGCGATCCGTCCGGCAACCTGGTGCGCATCGATCAGCCGCCCGCCCCGTAGCGACACGATGAGCGAGCGCGACGCCGACAGCCACGATCTGATCCGCGTGCATGGCGCGCGCGTGAACAACCTCAAGGACGTCAGCGTCGAGCTGCCGAAGCGCCGGCTGACGGTGTTCACCGGCGTCTCCGGGTCGGGCAAGAGCTCGCTGGTGTTCGGCACGATCGCCGCGGAGTCACAGCGGCTGATCAACGAGACCTACAGCGCCTTCGTGCAGGGCTTCATGCCGACGCTGGCGCGGCCCGAGGTCGACGTGCTCGACGGGCTGACGACCGCGATCACCGTCGACCAGGAGCGGCTGGGCGCCGACCCGCGCTCCACGGTCGGCACCGCGACCGACGCGAACGCGATGCTGCGGATCCTCTTCAGCCGGCTCGGGAAGCCACACATCGGCTCTCCCAGCGCGTACGCGTTCAACGTCCCCTCGGTTAGGGCGAGCGGTGCCATCACTGTCGAGCGGGGGGCCGGTAAGACGCAGACCAAGAAGGCCACGTTCAACCGTCTCGGCGGCATGTGCCCGCGCTGCGAGGGCCGCGGCTCGGTCACGGACTTCGACCTCTCTGCGCTGTACGACGACAGCAAGTCGCTCGACGAGGGCGCGATCACGATCCCCGGCTACAGCATGGACGGCTGGTACGGCCGCATCTTCCGCGGCTGCGGTTTCTTCGACCCGGACAAGCCGATCGCGAAGTTCAACAAGAGACAGCTGCACGACCTGCTCTACAAGGACCCGACGAGAATCAAGGTCGAGGGGATCAACCTCACGTACGAGGGCCTGATCCCGAAGATCCAGAAGTCGATGTTGTCCAAGGACGTCGACGCGCTGCAGCCGCACATCCGCGCGTTTGTGGAGCGCGCCGTCACCTTCACCGTCTGCCCCGAGTGCGAGGGCACGCGGCTCAGCCAGGAGGCCCGCTCGTCGAAGATCGGGAGAATCAGCATCGCCGACGCCTGCGCGCTGCAGATCAGCGACCTCGCCGACTGGGTCCGCGGTCTCGACGAGCCGTCCGTGGCGCCGCTGCTCGAGGCGCTGGGGGAGACGCTCGACTCGTTCGTGGAGATCGGGCTCGGCTACCTCTCGCTCGAGCGGCCGTCGGGCACGCTGTCGGGCGGCGAGGCGCAGCGCGTCAAGATGATCCGCCAGCTCGGCTCCTCGCTCACCGACGTCACCTACGTCTTCGACGAGCCGACGATCGGCCTGCACCCGCACGACATCCAGCGGATGAACGAGCTGCTGCTGCGGCTGCGCGACAAGGGCAACACCGTGCTCGTCGTGGAGCACAAGCCGGAGGCGATCGCGATCGCCGACCACGTCGTCGACCTCGGCCCCGGCGCCGGCACCGCCGGCGGGGAGGTGGTCTTCGAGGGCGCCGTCGAGGAGCTGCGGGCCAGCGGCACGGTCACCGGGCGGCATCTGGACGACCGCGCGCAGCTCAAGGCCAAGACCCGGAAGCCGAGCGGGGTCCTGGAGGTCCGCGGCGCCAGCACCCACAACCTGCAGGGCGTCGACGTCGACATCCCGCTCGGCGTGCTGGTCGTGTTGACCGGCGTGGCCGGCTCCGGCAAGAGCTCGCTGATCCAAGGCTCGGTCGCTGGACGCGACGGGGTCGTGTCAGTCGACCAGGCGGCGATCAAGGGCTCGCGGCGCAGCAACCCGGCGACGTACACCGGCCTGCTCGACCCGATCCGCAAGGCGTTCGCGAAGGCCAACGGCGTAAGGCCTGCTCTGTTTAGCGCCAACTCCGAGGGCGCCTGCCCCGTCTGCAACGGCGCGGGCGTGATCTACACCGACCTGGCGATGATGGCCGGCGTCGCGACTGTCTGCGAGGAATGCGAGGGGAAGCGCTTCCAGGCCGAGGTGCTGGATTACACGTTCGGCGGCAAGGACATCAGCGAGGTGCTCGCGATGCCGGTCGCCGAGGCCGAGGCGTTCTTCGGCGCCGGCGAGGCGGAGCTGCCGGCTGCGCACAAGATCCTCGAGCGGCTCGCCGACGTCGGGCTCGGCTACGTCAGCCTCGGCCAGCCGCTCACGACGCTGTCCGGCGGCGAGCGCCAACGGCTCAAGCTGGCCACCCGCATGGCCGAGAGAGGCGGGGTCTACGTCCTCGACGAGCCGACCGCCGGCCTCCACCTCGCCGACGTCGAGCAGCTGCTCGGCCTGCTCGACCGACTCGTCGATGCCGGCAAGTCGGTCGTGGTCATCGAGCACCACCAGGCGGTCATGGCGCATGCCGACTGGATCGTCGACCTCGGACCCGGCGCCGGCCACGACGGCGGACGGATCGTCTTCGAGGGCACGCCGGCGGACCTCGTCGCCGCTCGCTCCACGCTCACGGGCGAGCACCTCGCGGCTTACGTCGGCGCCTGACCGAGGCCGACCGGCGTCGACTCCCTACGCCACGATCTCGTCCTCCGAGCGGATCCGGCGCGCACCGGGCACGCGCGGTCCCGCCGTCGCGGCGACCGCCTCGGGCGCGCTCACGGCCGCGGTGTCGGCCTGCAGGAGCGGGCCGAAATCGAGACCCGTCCGTCTCGTCAGCTCGCCCACCGGGATCTGGAACAGCTTGAACGCCTCGAGCCCGAGCGTCTCCAGCTGGTTCTCCAGGTCCTCCTGCGTCAGCAGGTAGGCCTTCGCGGCGAGCGCCCCGTTGTCCGCATAGGCGATCAGCTTCCAGAACGAGCGCGGCACGAGCACCCCGCGGTAGAGGAAGTCGGCGTCACCGAGGATCGGCCCGCCGAACACGCTGACGCGCAGGTGGTCGACGCTGACCTCGTCGTAGATTCTCTCCTCGACGTTGCCCCAGAGGCCGTTCTCGCTCGATCTGTTGAAGTTTTCGAGCTGCGGCGTGATGTTCGAGTAGAAGAACGAGTCTCTGTTCGCAGCTTCGGCCTCCGGCAGGGTGCCCCACAGCAGGTCGGCGCGGCGCGCGATGTGCCCGCGGTCGAGCGGGTCGTTCTTGTAGAGGTCGTTGTCGACCTGGAATCTGCGGTCGTAGGCGGGATCGACGACGAAGTCGAGGCCCTCGCGCGACAGTCTCTTGATCGCCCCGCCGTCGATGTTCCAGGCGACCCAGCGGCAGAAGCGGCGGCTGGCGCTCATCGCGAGCGAGAAGTGCGTGCAGTGGCGCACGTGCTCGCCCGCTCTCGTGGGCGCGTAGTCGAGCTCGATCGCCGGCTCGATCGCCACCGGCAGCGGGACCGGGTGATCGACGAGGAAGCCCGCGTCGTAGCCGCCGCCGATCTGCGGCGCGACCTCGATCACGCCCTCCACCTGCGGCGCCAGCGGCCGGATCTCGAGCTTCTCGAAGACGGACGAGGTTCTGCAGGCGAGCGCGTGCTCGGGCTCCCCGCCCGTCTCGCCCGCGAAGTGCAGGCCGACCATCACGTCGGTCGCGTCGCCGTCGTCGTTGACCGCCATCCACGCCGAGCCGGAGTCGCCGCCCATCGAGATCTCGCCGTTCTCCGCCGGATGTGCGTCATCGGGGCCGATCTCGAAGCCGCCGATCTCGTGCAGCTCAGTCCCGTAGCGCAACTTCGAGACGGTGTGGATGCGGATCACCACGCCGTACGTGACCGCCGTCGTGCGGCCGGACTTGACGAGGCGGTCACCGAGCGCGGGGTCGGCGATCTGCCGCACTGCCACGCCGAGCTCGAGCGTCTCGTCGATCGCCGGCCGGCCGGCGATGCTGGCGATCGCGCAGTCGCCCGCGACACCCAGGAAGCTGCGCTCGAGCTTGCCACACGCGTTTCCCGCGGCGCGGTTGTCGTCGAACGGCCCCGGCTGGGCGATCGGGTCGCCGAGCTGTCCCTCCGGGCCGTGAAAGACGTGCCAGTTGGAGAGCATGCGGACGGCGCCCGAGGCGCGGTCGGCGACGAGGCAGCCGAGCGTGCCGGCGTCCTGCGTGCGCGCGTTGCCGATGCTCACTCCCGGTTGCATCGGGTCGAGGCGGCGCTTGCGGTCCGGCTTCACGCCTGGCTCGACGAGCACCGGATGCGTCTCGAACGCGCGCCGGACCACGTCGGTCGGCAGCGTGATGCCGCTCGGCGTCGTGATCTGGTCCGGGATCGCCGTCGTCGTTGCGCTCTCCAGCGCCTCCGGCGCGAGCTTCTCGTCGACCGTGAACTGCAGCGCCAGCTCATCCGTCCGTCTGCCGCCGACGACCTTGTAGCCGAGGCCGACGGAGTTGATGTTCGGATCCTTCAAGTACTCGTCGGCCACCTGTCGCACCGCGGCCTCGAGCGCCGCTCTATCGGTGAGATCACCGTTGCTCATTGCATGCGCTCCCCTGCGCTTGGGCGGCCCACGAGCGGACCGCCGATCGATCGAATGACGCACCGCTTACCGGAACGTCGTGGCCAATCTAACTGGGCGCCTGATCGTCGGCGCCGCTGTGCGAGCGTCAGCCCGCCAGGATCGGGAACGCGTCCGCAGATGCTTCGGTTGCGCCAGGCTGCGCTTGCCCTTTGCGGCCGGCGCCACTTCTCGTTAGGTTCCTCTCGATTAGTGAGCATCGGGCCACGGGGGCCCGGGCGGGGACGGTCGGGAGGCCGAACGATGAGCATCGAGACGGCGGTGCTGGTGCGCCGCAACGCGTGGACGTTGCCCAATGGCGACGAGACGCTCGCCGCCTACGCGGCGGCGGTGAGAGCGATGAGAGAACGGGACGCGGACAACCCCACGAGTTGGGCCTACCAAGCCGCGATGCACGGCACGAGCGCCGAACCGCCGGAGCCGCTGTGGAACGGCTGCCAGCACGGCAGCTGGTTCTTCCTGCCGTGGCATCGCATGTACGTCTACTTCTTCGAGCGCATCGTGCGGGCGGCGGTGCAGGAGACGGGCGGGCCGGCCGACTGGGCGCTGCCCTTCTGGGACTACGGCGCTGGCGGCGTGCAAGCGACGCTGCCGCTCGCCTTCCGCGACTCGCCCGGGGGCGACAACCCGCTGTTCGTGGCCGAGCGCGATCCGCGCGTCAACAGCGGCAGAGGCGCGATCCCGCTGTCGGCGGGCTCGCCGGCGGCGGCGCTGGAACGACCGCTGTTCATCGGGCGCACGCAGTTCGGAGGGGACGTGACGCGCGTCGGCCAGTTCTGGCGCTCCCCGGGCGTGCTGGAGCAGACGCCGCACAACATTCTTCACGGCCTCGTCGGTGGCGACGACGGCCTGATGAGCAACCCGCTCACGGCGGCGCTCGATCCGATCTTCTGGTTGCACCATGCGAACATCGACCGCATCTGGTTCGACTGGGCCGGCGAACCGCCGCACGCCGATCCGAGCGACTCGCGCTGGACCGACCAGACGTTCTCGTTCTTCGACGAGGCCGGGCAGCAGGTGCAGCTGACGGGCGCTGAGATCGGTGACATCTCCGGTCAGCTCGGGTACACCTACGAGTCGGCGCCGACGAGCGGAGCCCCGACGTCGAGGCCGGAGGCCGTCACGATGAGCACGCCGAACCCACCGGATCCCGAGCAGGCCGAGATGGTCGGTGCCAGCGAGCAGCCGACCGAGCTCGCGGGCGCCCCCGCCGACGTGACGGTGCCGATCGACCGCGCGACGGTCGAGTCGCTCGCCGGCGGCGGGAATGCGCCCGAGGCCCTGAGCGAGCGCCACGTCTACCTCAACCTCGAGGACATCGAGGGCGAGCGCAACCCCGGCACGGCCTACGGCATCTACGTGAACCTGCCGGAGGGAGCCTCCGCTGCGCAGGCGGCGAGTCACCACGTCGGCAACCTGTCGTTCTTCGGCATCGAGCAGCTGCGCGAGCCGCGCGGCGACGAGCAAGCGCACGGGTTGCGCTACACGGTCGACATCAGCGACCTCGCACGCGAGTTGGCCGCGCAGGGCAGCTGGAACGAGGATGCGTTGCACGTCACGTTCCGGCCGATCGAGCCGGTCGATCCCGAGGCGCCCGAGGAAGAGCAGCATGCGGTGCCCGAGTCGTTGAGCGAGCATTCGCCCGTACAGGTCGGCCGTGTGAGCGTCTTCTACGGCTGATGGCGGCGACGGCGACTGTCGGCGCGCGCCTCCTTCGCTGGGAGGCGCGCGCACCGCGACTGCTGCGGCGGCGCGTCACGCTCCCCTACGAGCTGGCCGTCGTCGTCGCGTGGGTCGCGCTGGCCGTGCACCTGCTCGCCGATCCGGGCGAGCACCAGGCGTCGGGGCCGCACGCGATGACGGCGCCGCACCACGTCGGCATGTGGGCGGCGATGAGCGCCGCGATGATGCTTCCAGCGGCGCTGCCGGCGCTCGCTCACGTCGGCGTCAACAGCCTGCGCCGCCGCCGCCGGCGCGCGATGGCGCTGTTCGCCGCTGTGTACCTCGGCATTTGGCTCGCGTTCGGCGGGCTCGTGCTCGCGCTGTCGCCGCTGTGGGCGCCGCTCGACGAGGCACTCGCGCTGGCGGTGGCGTTGGGGGTGGCGGCCGCGTGGCAGCTCACGCGCTGGAAGCTGGTCGCGCTGCGTGCCTGCCACCGCGCCGTCCCGCTGCCGCCGTACGGCCGTCGCGCGGACGCGGCTGTCGTGCGCTTCGGCGTGCGCAACGGTAGCGCCTGCGTCGGCTCCTGCTGGGCGGCGATGCTCGTGATGGGCGTCGCGAGCGCTGGTGCGATGCTGCCCGCCATGGTCGCGCTGACCGCGCTCATCACGACCGAGAAGCTCGCGGACAGACCGCGCCGCACGACGCGCCTGGTCGCGCTGGCGCTCGCAGTCGCGGCGGGCGTCGCGGTGGCGTTCGTCTGAGCAAGTCGACGACCAGCGGCAAGGTGTGCGGATCCGGGTCCCCCTGAGGGACCCCAGTCCGCACACGTCGCTCCAGCTGCGGCGGGATCAGCTCGGCAGCGAGCGTGCAAGCACGCGGACCCAGCGGTGGGCGGCGCGTGTCAGCCGGCCATCGGAGCCGTGTGCGCGCACGCTGATCCGGTAGAGCCCGGGGCGCAGGTCGAAGCTGCGCGTCAGCCGGCGCTGCACTGACGCGACGACGACGGGCTGGGTGGCGACGTTCTCGAGCGCCGCGACGCCGCGAAGCGTGCCGCCGTAGTGGCGGGCGGGGTTGCGGGCGGGGCAGCGCTCGGTGTTCGTCGCCGTCACCGCGCGGTACACCAGGACCGCCACCGATCCGGGCTGGGCGAGGCGCAGGCGCAGACCGATGCGCGCCTTGCCGTCGCGCGCGGGGCGGACGCAGGGGCTGTCGAGCGTGAAGCGCTCGATTGCCTGGCGGGACGTCGGGTGAGCCGGCAGCGTTGACGCGGCCGGCGCAGCCGGGGGAGACGGCGCGACTGGCAGGGCCGGAGCGGCGACGGTCACGGTGTGCGCGACGCGCGCGCCCGGCGAGCCGGTGCAGGACGCCGTCTGGCCGGTGTAGACGAGCGCCTCGGAGCAACCTTCGTCGTCGGTGACCGTGAGCGTGACGGTGTAGCTGCCCGGCTGTGCATAAGCGTGGCTGACCGTCGGCTGCGAGCCGGTCGCGGTCTGGCCGTCGCCGAAGTCCCAGGCGTAGCCGGCGATCGTGCCGTCCGCGTCGCTGGCGGCGGACGCGTCGAGCGTCGCGGTCAGGCCACCGGCGCTCGCGGCGAACGCGGCCGTGGGCGACTGGTTCGGCGTGATCGCGACGGTCATCGGGTCCTGGGCGGTGGGCATCGGGGTGCCGGTGGTCCCGTCCGAGAGGTCGAGCGGCGTGACGGTGTCGGTGACGACGTCGGTCACGTACATCGTGCTCCCGTCGGGGGTGATCGCGAGTCCCTCGGGGGACGCGCCGGCTGGGATCGGCGTGCCCGGGGTGTTGGTTGCCGTGTCGATCGGGACGACGGTACCGGTGGAGGACGGGCTGACGTACACGGTGGCGCCGTCGGGCGAGACGGCGATGCCGAAGGTGGAGGCGCCGATCGGGATCGGCGTGCCGGCGGTGTTCGTCGCGGTGTCGATCGGGAAGACGTTCGAGCCGGCGAGGTCGGTCACGTAGACGGTCGCGCCATCGGGGGTGATCGCGAGCGTGTATGGGAGGATGCCCGCCGGGATCGTGGCTACGACGGCGTCGGTCGCGGTGTCGATCGCGCTGATGCTGCCGGAGTCGAGGTTGGTGACGTAGACGGTCGCGCCGTCCGGTGCGATCGCGATCCCGTGGGGCGAGAGGCCGACCGCGATCGGGGCGCCCGCGGTGTTCGTGGCCGTGTCGATCGGGGTGACGGTGTTGCTGCCGTAGTTGGCGACGTAGGCCGTTGAGCCGTCCGGCGTAATGCCGATCGTGCGCGGCATGGAGCCGACCGGGATCGGCGTGCCGGCGGTGTCCGTCGCGGTGTCCACCGGGATCACGTCGTTCGTCCCCTCGCCGGCGACGTAGGCGGTCGCGCCGTCAGGCGTGATCGCCACACCCCAGAGACGGCCGCCGAGCGCGAGCGGCGAGCCGGCCACGCCGGTGAAGGCGTCGAACGGAAGCAGCTCGTCGCCGTTGACGGTCGTCGCGTAAGCCGCTCGTGGGCCCTCCGCACTGGCCGCAGGCGCCATGCAGACGGCTGCCGTGAGGATGGTCAAACAGGCCAGGGAGAGCTTCGATCGATCGCGCATTCCAGCGCATCGGCCCTCACGGGGTCGGCCTCGACCGGCGCAACCCCCGTTGCGGTCTCCGGCGCGCGACCGCACAGGCGGCATCGGGCGAGGGCGGCATCTGAAAGGGTCCAGACCTACGCAGATCCAGGATCAAGGGAGCCCCGAGCACGCCATGTCCGACACCGCGACCACGCCGATCAAGCCGCACGACTTCCTCGAGCTCGACGCGCTGCTGTCCGACGAGGAGCGCGACATCCGCGACACGGTGCGAGCGTTCGTCGCGAAGGAAGTCGTCCCGAACGTCGGCGACTGGTTCGAGCAGGCGACGATCCCGCGTGAGCTGGCGCCGGCGCTGGGGAGACTCGGCCTGCTGGGGATGCATCTGACGGGCTACGGCTGCGCGGGTGCGAGCGCCACCGCCTACGGGCTCGCGTGCATGGAGCTGGAGGCGGCCGACTCGGGCGTGCGGTCGCTGGTATCGGTGCAGGGGTCGCTGGCGATGTTCGCGATCTGGCGGTGGGGGTCGGAGGAGCAGAAGCAGGAGTGGCTGCCGCGGATGGCGGCGGGGGAGGCGATCGGCTGTTTTGGGCTGACCGAGCCCGACGCCGGATCGGATCCGGGCTCGATGCGCACGCGCGCGCGGCGCGACGGTGCGGACTGGATCCTCAACGGCGCGAAGATGTGGATCACTAACGGGTCGATCGCGGACGTGGCGGTCGTGTGGGCGGCGACCGATGACGGGATCAGCGGGTTCCTCGTGCCGAAGGGGACGCCCGGCTTCAGCGCGCCGGAGATCCACAAGAAGCTGTCGTTGCGCGCGAGCGTGACATCCGAGCTGGTGCTCGACGACGTGCGTCTGCCGGACAGCGCCCGGCTGCCGGAGGTCTCCAGCCTGCGCGGGCCGCTCTCTTGTCTGAACGAGGCGCGCTACGGGATCGTCTGGGGCGCGGCGGGCGCGGGTCGCGCATGCTTCGAAGCCGCGCTGGCGTACGCGAAGGAGCGGATCGTCTTCGACAAGCCGATCGCGGCGACGCAGATCCAGCAGCAGAAGCTCGCGTTCATGGCGCTGGAGGTCAACCGCGCCAGCCTGGTCGCGCTGCATCTCGGGCGCATGAAGGACGCCGGCACGCTGCGTCCCGAGCACGTCAGCATGGGCAAGCTGGGCAACGTCAACGGCGCACTCGACGTCGCCCGCGCCGCGCGCCAGGTGCTCGGCGCCAACGGCGTCAGCCTCGAGTACCCGGTGATGCGCCACATGAACAACCTCGAGTCCGTCGTCACGTACGAGGGCACCGCCGACGTCCACGCACTCGTGATCGGCGGCGCGCTCACGGGCATCCAGGCGTTTCGCTGAGGCGGGCTGGCTAGGGCGTGAAGTCGTCGGCGCCGGAGCGCAGCTCGCGCAGGACGTCCGTGACCGCGACGAGGTCCGCGCGTCTCAGCGGCGCGGTGCCGAAGCGCATCTCGTTGAGCGCCTCGGTCGCCGCGGCGGCGACCTCGCGCCCGCGCGCGGTGATCGCCGCGAGCGTGGTGCGGCGGTCGCTCGGGTGGGGGGTGCGCGTCGCGTAGCCGACCCGCTCCAGCCCGTCGATCAGGTTCGTGACGCTCGCCGGATGCACCTGCAGCCGCGCGCCCATCTTGCCCAGCGGCAGCGACCCGCGCCGACTCAGGAACAGCAGCATCAGCGCCTCGTAGCGCGCGAAGCTCAGCTCGTGCGGCGTGAGCGTCTCGTTCAAGCGCGCGACGAGGATCTGGTGCGCGCGCATGATCGACGTGACCGCCGCCATCGGCGGCGCCGACGCCGCTCCCCAATGCTCACGCCATTGACGCGTGGCCTCCTCGATCGGATCGAAGCTGAGCGGGGCACCGGACACGGCCGCCAGGATAAGCCACAGCGGCCGGGCCCATGCGGGCGCTGAGGTCCCTGCTAGCGCGCCATCGCGCGGGCGACGACGACGCGCTGGATCTCGTAGAGGTCGGGGCAGGCGGGGTCCGCGCTCATGCCGCGGTGCGCTCCCGCGCGGGGTCGTAGTCGTAGAAGCCGCGGCCGCTCTTGTGGCCGAGACGGCCCGCGGCGACCATCCGCCGCAGCAGCGCAGGCGGCGCGTACTCGGGACGCTTGAACTCGTCGTAGAGCGAGTCGCAGACGGCCTCCAGCACGTCGAGGCCGACGAAGTCGCACAGCGTGAGGGGTCCCATCGGGTGTCCGCAGCCGCGCTTCATCCCCTCGTCGATGTCCTCGCGCGTGGCGAAGCCGTCCTCCAGCATCCGCACGGCGCTCATCAGGTAGGGGACGAGCAGGAAGTTGACGACGAAGCCGGCGCGGTCCTTCGTGCGCACCGCGTGCTTGTCGATCTGCGCCGCAAACGCCTCCGCTGCGGCGATCGTCGTGAGGCTCGTGTCGAGGCCGACGACCAGCTCCACAAGGCCCATCACCGGCACGGGGCTGAAGAAGTGCAGCCCGCAGACGCGCTCGGGCCGGCGCGTGGCCGCGGCCAGCGACGCAATCGGGATCGAGGACGTGTTGGACGCGAGGATCCGTGCGTCGGGCGCTGCCTCGTCGAGGCGCGCGAACAGCTCGCGCTTGACCGCGAGGTCCTCCACGACGGCCTCGATCACGACGTCGGCGTCCGCCAGGTCGGCGAGGTCGGTGGTCCACACGATCCGCTCGACGAGCTGGACCCCCTCCTGAGGGGTCAGCTTCCCGCCGCGCACCGCGCGCGCGACCGACTGGTCGACGCGCTCGCGCGAACGCGCCAGCGCCCGCTCGCCCGGCTCGTAGATCGCGACGCGCACGCCGGCGCGCGCGACCGTCTCGGCGATGCCCGAGCCCATGAAGCCGGCTCCGGCCACGCCTACCGTCCCGACGGGCTCCACTGTCATCTGGCTGCTCCTGAGAGATTCGTTGAACGTCTAACTATCGTGGGTCCGACGATCACAATCGGTCGCTCCGCGGCCGCAAAAGACCGACCGCAATACCGCCTGCACCACCCGTTCGGGGGAGGCGACGTGTGCGGCGGCGTGTACGGTCCCGCCCGCCAACCGTGAGCCGCTCCGCCGATACCCGCAGTGCACGCACCCCCGCACAGACAGCGCTGATCGTCGGCGCGCTCGGCGTCGTCTTCGGCGACATCGGCACGAGCCCGCTGTACGCCGTGCAGACGGTCTTCAACCCGAGCGATCCGCATCCGGTCGCGGCCACGACGGACTTCGTCTACGGCGTCATCTCGCTGATCTTCTGGAGCGTGACGATCGTCGTCACGCTGCTGTACGTGCTGCTCGTGATGCGCGCCGACAACGACGGCGAGGGCGGCATCATGGCGCTGATCACGCTGATCCGCCGGCGAAGAGATGCCATCCCCACCACCCCGCGCACCAAGCTCATACTCGCCGCGCTGGGGATCTTCGGCGCCTCGCTGTTCTTCGGCGACAGCATGATCACGCCGGCGGTCTCGGTGCTGTCGGCGGTCGAGGGCCTGAAGGTCGTCTCGCCTTCGCTGGAGGAGCTGGTCGTGCCGATCACCGCGGCGATCATCGTCGTGCTGTTCGCGGCGCAGCGGGTCGGTACGGCGTCGGTCGGGCGGCTGTTCGGGCCGGTGATGATCGTCTGGTTCGTCGTGATCGGCGCCTGCGGGATCTCAGGCATCGCGACGCACCCCGAGATCCTCAAGGCGCTCTCGCCGACGTACGCGCTCGGCTTCCTGGGCGGCCACTTCTCGGTCGCGTTCTTCTCTCTTGCAGCAATCGTGCTGGCGATCACGGGCGCGGAGGCGCTGTACGCCGACATGGGTCACTTCGGCCGCGCCCCGATCACGCGCGCGTGGCTGCTGCTCGTGTTCCCGGCGCTGATCCTCAACTACATGGGGCAGGGGGCGCTGATCCTGGGCAACCCGGCCGAGAACATCGCGAGCCCGTTCTTCCTGCTCGTGCCGCACTGGGGCCGGCTGCCGATGGTGTTCCTCGCGACGGCGGCGACGGTGATCGCCTCGCAGGCCGTCATCACCGGCGCCTTCTCGGTCGCCTACCAGGCGGTCCAGCTCGGCTACCTGCCGCGGCTGCGGATCGCGCACACCTCCGAGCACGCGGTCGGCCAGATCTACGTGCCGTGGATCAACTGGGCGCTGATGATCTCGGTGCTCGGGCTGGTGCTGGCGTTCGAGTCCTCGGCTGCGCTCGCGTTCGCCTATGGCGTCGCGGTCACCGGCACGATCACGATCACGACGCTGCTGTTCTTCTACATCGCGCGCGAGCAGTGGAGAAAGCGGCTGTGGCTCGTGTTGGTCGCGGGTGGCGCGTTCCTGCTGTTCGACCTGCTGTTCCTCGCCGCCAACCTGACGAAGATCGGGCACGGCGCCTGGCTGCCGCTGCTGATCGGCATCGCCGTCTTCACCGTCATGACGACGTGGCAGCGCGGCCGCGAGCTGGTAAGCGCTCAGCGCCGGCACGCCGAGGGCTCGCTGCGCGCGTTCGTCGACGAGCTGCACGCACGGCCGACGCCGTTGCAGCGCGTCCCCGGCACGGCCGTCTTCCTCAACCGCACGAAGGAGACGACGCCGCTGGCCATGCGTGCCAACGTCGAGCACAACCGCATCCTCCACGAGCACGTCGTGATCCTCACGATCGAGACGCTGCCGCTTCCCCACGTCCCGGTGGAGGAGCGGCTCTCGCTCGACGACCTCGGCTACGCCGACGACGGCATCACCCACGTCGAGGCGCGCTTCGGCTACATGGACGAGCCGAACGTGCCGCGCGTGCTGCGGCTCGCCGCCGACGCCGGGCTCGAGTGCCCGCTCGAGGTCGACGAGGCCTCCTACTTCCTCTCGACGATCGAGCTCACCGCCGGCGACGCGCCCGGCATGACGCGCTGGCGCAAGCGCCTGTTCGTCGCCACCGCCCACATCACCGCCGACGCTGCCGGGTACTTCGGCCTCCCGCGCGAACGCACGGTGATCATGGGCTCGCGGATCGAGGTGTAGCGGGCGGCGGGCTCAGACTGCCGTCGGACGACGGTGAGGCACGGAGTCGAAGCGCGCGAAGTCGCGGTCGAGCGTGACGATCTCGCAGCCGTGCTCGGCGGCAACGGCTGCGATCGCGGCGTCGGCGACGAGGTCGCCGGAGGCGTCGGCTTCGTCGCACAGCTGACGCAGCAGCGTGAGGTGACGGGGGCCGGGTCCCACGGACAGGTGGAGCGGCTGCGCGCACGTCGCCTCGACGAACGCGAACGCTTCCGGGCGCGGCGTCGGGACTTCGAAGATCCTGCGGTTGGTGGCGAGGCGCAGGAAGGAGCCCCACACGAACGCCGGGACGGTGAAGCGTTCCTCGCCGGCGAGCATCGCATCGAACCAGGCGCGCACCGGCGCGTGATGGGGATGGTCGCCGCGGTGGGCGGCGAGGACGACGTTGACGTCGAGCAGCAGCACGTCGGTCAGCGTCGGGCGTCGAGCTCGACGCCCTCGTCAAGCGCCTCGAGCAGGGCCCGGTTCGAGCTGAGGTCGATGCCCGGCCGCGGCCCGGTGCCGCCCCGGAACACCGGCACCGGGGGCGCCGCCGCAGGCGTGCGGTCGTCGCTCAGCTCGCGCTGCAGCGCGGCGTCGACGAAGGCGCCGAGCGTCTGCCCGCGCTCACGCGCGCGGCGCTTGGCGGCTGTGAGCAGCTCGTCGGAGATCGACAGGGTGGTGCGCATGATGCGCAGTGTAGTGCATCACGCGCACCAATCCTGCAAATGTGCCCGTGGATACAGCCCCAGCCGCGAGAGCCGCGGCAGGTCGTGGCGCGCGACGTCCTTGCCCACCTGCACGGCCGTCTCGTCCGAGAAGCGGAAGTGGACGCCCTCCCACACGCGGCCGTCGACCGTCTCCTGCGTCGGCGTGGACCAGCGCGCATAGGTGTGCGTCACGCCCGGGTCCGTCGTGCTCGTGACCGCGATCGGCTTGATCGGCCGCGGGCCGACGAGCGCGCGCAGCACGGCCTCCGCGGTGCCGGCGTAGCCGGCGTGGCCGCTCGGGTACTCGGGGTGGCGGGGTGTCGCAAGCAGCGGCGTCCAGGTCGGGGCGGGTCGACCGTGCCGGAGCGGATCGCCGTCACCGGCCGCCAGAACACGTAGGTGGACTTCGCGTCGAAGATCGCGATCTGCTGGTCGATCTCGGGGCCACCGCGCGCAAATGCACTGCTTGGCGTACATGGGGAGAGGCTCCGTTCGTGTGGGCCGGGAAGAGCCCGGCCGGAAGGTCGACGTGGGCCGCGCCCGAGGCCGGGCCTCAGGCGCGGGGCCTACATCGGCGCATGGCGCGTGCGGGCTGTCGCATCGTCACGCGACCTCGCGCAGGCGGCCGCTCTCGACCTCGTAGACGAAGCCGCGCACGCGGTCGACTCGGGGGATGAAGGGGCTTGTCTTGATCCAGCGCCAGGTCGCCCTTCGTGAAGTCGTTTGCGTAGGTCCTGCTGCTCTCGACGAGCTCGTCGGTGACGCTCATCCCGTCCTCCTGGAGTCGTGCTGGTCGATGAATCTCTATAAAGTTAGTAGAGATTGTATAGTATGTGCCCATGCAGCGCACCGACGTCCACCAACATCTGCTCGGCGAGCCGCTGATCGCCGAGCTCGCGCGCCGCCGGCAGGCACCGGCGCTGATCCGTCGCCGCGGCGGATGGACGTTCCGGTTGGCAGGCGAGCCAGACAGCGTGCTCTCTCGCGCAGCAATCGACGCACAGGCGCGGCAGGCGGTGCTGCGCCGCGACGGCGTCGACCGCGCGCTCGTGGCGCTGTCCACCGCACTCGGGATCGAGACGCTCCCGGCCGAGGAGGCGCTCCCGCTGATCGACGCCTACCAGCACGGTGTCGACGCGCTTCCGGCGCGCTTCGGCGCGTGGGGCGCGGTGCAGCTCGACGAGCCCGATCCGGACGCCGTTGACGCGCTCGTCGCGCGCGGTGCGGTCGGGCTCTCGCTGCCCGCCACGGCGCTCGCGACCCCGGCCGCGCTCGAGCGCGTCGGGCCGCTGCTGGAGCGCCTCGAGCAGCTCGACGCGCCGCTGTTTGTCCATCCCGGCCCGGTCGCGGCGGACGGGCGCGGCGCGGGGGAGGCACTGCCGGAGTGGTGGCCGGCGCTGACCGACTACGTCGCCCAGATGCACGCCGCCTGGTTTGCCTTCCTCCACGTTGGGCGCTCCGCGCACCCGCGCCTGCGCGTGCTGTTCGCGATGCTGGCGGGCGGCGCCCCGCTGCAGCTCGAACGCCTCGCCGCGCGCGGCGGGCCGGCCGGTGCCGCGGTTGACCCGCTGATCTTCTACGACACGTCGTCGTACGGGCCGCGCGCGCTGCGGGCGGCGATCGCCGTCGTCGGCGCTCGGCAGCTCGTGCACGGCTCGGACCGGCCGGTCGTCGAGCCGCTCGTCCCGTCAGCCGACACGGCGCTCGGCCACGCGCTGCTGCGCGTGAACCCGCACCGACTGCTGACCGGCAAGCGCGAACGGGCGGCCGCATGAGTGCGCCGCTTGTACGGCCGGCCGGCCGCGAGCTGACGGGCGACGAGCTGCGCACCGTCGCGTCGCAGCTCGCCGCGCAGCCGCAGCGTTGGGCCGCGCACGTGCACCACTACGCTGCGCAGCGCACGTACGAGCAGTTGCTGCGCGACGAGCACCTCGACGTGTGGCTGATCTGCTGGTCGGAGGACCACGACACCGGCTTCCACGACCACGACCTCTCGGCAGGGGCCGTCGCCGTGATCAAGGGCGCGGTGCGCGAGGAGCGGCTTGCACTCGGCCGCCCGGCGAGCGCCCCAATCGCGCGGACGGTGTCCGCCGGCTCCTCGTTCGCGTTCGGTGCGAGCGACATCCACCGCGTGCTGCACGCCGGCGACGAGCCGGCCGTGACGATCCACGCCTACTCGCCGCCGCTCGTGCGGATGGGGGCGTACGTCGTCGAGTCGGACGGGCAGCTGCGCCGCCACGCGATCTCCTACGAGGATGAGCTGAAGCCGCTCGACACCGCGCGCGCCTGACGTGCGGTGGCCGGCGCCTATCCGGGCACGCGTCCGCGCACGGCCCAGGCGCGCGCGGACAGGCGGAACGCCGACTGCGGGTCGCCGAGGCGCCGCCGGCCCTCCTCGCGCAGCGCGGCCTGTGTGTCGGGCGCGAGCGAGGCAAGGTAGGCGCCGGCGGGCCCGACACCGCCAGTGAACGGTCGCCAGAAGCTGTCGAAGTCCTCGTAGGCGCACTCGACGTCGAGCGGCTCGACGGCGACGTCGCCGAAGCCGGCGCTGGCCCACAGCTCGCGCAGCGGGCCCGGTCGGCCGAGGCGCATCGGCTCGGCCGGCGCCGCGGGGTCGACCGCCACGGCCGCCTCCCAGAAGGCGTGCAGCATCGTCATCCCGCCGTCCGCCTCCCAGGTGCAGGCGGCGACGGTGCCGCCCGGCTTGACGGTGCGCCGCATCTCGCGCACGCCGGCGCCCGGATCGCCCATGAACTCGACCACCAGCTGCGCGAGCGCGACGTCGAAGGCCGCGTCCTCCCAGGGGAGCGTCTCGGCCGCCGCCGTGCGCACGTCCGCGCCGGGCACGCGCGCTGCGCACGCGGCCGCGAAGCCGGGCGACGGGTCGGCGGCGCCGACCTGTGCGGGGCCGATCAGTCCCGCCAGCACCTCGGTGAGCGCGCCGGGGCCGCAGCCGACGTCGAGCGCCCGGACGCCGGGGCGGACACCGGCGAAGTGCGCGAGCAGGGGAGCGAGCTGCCGCGAGTAGCGGCCCATGAAGCTGTCGTAGCCCTCCGGCGGGACGGCGAACGTCATCGCCGTAAGAGTGCCAGAAAGGCAGGATTTCGACTTTCCCTACAAACTCAGTGGAGAATGCGCTACAGTTCCGGCCATGGCAAATTCTGTAAAGCCGGTCAGGAAAAACAGGTTTAGTACGCGGGCCCGTGCAGCGCGCACGCACGCCCCCGCGAAGACCGACCGTGCGGCGGCGTCTCCCGGCCGCACGATCGCAGCGATCGACCACTCCCCGATCCGGGTCGATCGCGGCCCCATCCCTACGGCGACGGGCATCGCCCACCAGCTCGGCTGGCTCGAGCGCGAGGCGGCGCTTGACGGAACGCCGCTGTACGTCGGCGGGGGCCGGACCGAGGCGCCGCCGCGTGAAACTCTCCTCCACGCGGCGGCGCACTCGGACCACCTGTGGGAGGGCGACAGCACACGCGCGCTGTGGGAACGCAGCGAAGGACGCGCGACGCGGCTGATCGGCCTCACCTGGGTCGAGACGTTCCAGGCCGTCGTCGCCATGCCCGACGCGGGCATCGCCGGTCCCGAGCACCTGGCCGGCCGCCGCCTCGCGCTGCCGTTCGACGGCAGTGCGTCGATCGACGTGCACCGCGCCGCCGCCAGCCGCGGGCTGCACGCGGCGCTCGGGCTCGCCGGGATCTTCCCCGGCGAAGTCGCGCACGTGGACGTCGACGCCTCGGACGAGCTCGGCGATCCGTACGCGGCCGAGCTCGCCGCGCTGACCAGCGGCGACGTCGACGCCGTCTTCGTCGCGGGCGCCGCCGGCGCCGCGGCGGCGGCGCGCATCGGCGCCGTGACGGTCGCCAGCATCGGCCGCCATCTCGACCCGGCGGTGCGCACGAGCGGCACGACGCCGGCGGCGATCGTCGTCGACGCCGAACTGCTCGAACAGCAGCCGAATCTCGTCGTGCGGCTGCTCGCGGTGCTGATGCGGGCGGGCGCCTGGGCGCAGCTCAATGGGCCCGACGCGACGCAGCTGCTCGCACTCGAGACCGGTACCACGGTGAGGGACGTCAAGACCGCGTACGGCGCCAACTGGCCCGACCAGCTCCACGTCGACCTCTCCCACCGCAAGCTCGACGCGCTCAGAGCCCAAGCTGACTTTCTCGTCACCCACGGCTTCCTCCCGCGCGCCCTCGACCTCGGCGCCTGGATCGACCCCCGCCCGCTCGGCGTCGCGCGCGAGCTACTGGCGGCGGAGCGGGTGGCCTGGGTCTAGCGAGGGCCCGCCCGCCACGGCCCGTCTCGGGGCCGTGGCGGCGTTTCTACAGTCAGTTCCATGGGCTCGCCCCTCCTCACCTTTCCCAACCCCGTCAACGAGAAGGCGGCGCGCGTCGTCGCGGCGGGGGTGGTCGCGCTCGCGGCGCTGACGCTCCTGACCTCCGCCTACTGGCTGCTGGCCCCGCTCGCCTACGGGTTCCTCGCGCGCACGCTCGCCGGGCCCACGCTCAGCCCGCTCGGCCGCTTCGCGACGCAGGTCGCCGCGCCGCGCCTCGGCCCGCCGCGCTACGTGCCCGGGCCGCCGAAGCGCTTCGCGCAGGCGATCGGCGCGCTGCTCTCCACGAGCGCCGCCGTCTTCGCGCTCGGCTTCGGCGCGGACACCCCCGCTGACGTGCTGCTTGCGGTGCTGCTCGTCGCAGCCTTCCTGGAGGCGGCCGTCGCGCTGTGCCTCGGCTGCCGTCTGTTCGCGCTCGGCATGCGCGCCGGACTCGTACCCGAGCGCGTCTGCCGGGAGTGCGCCGACCTCACCCGTCGCTGGGCAGCGTGATGAGCGTCGCGCCGGGGATGTAGGTCGCGACGCGACGAGGCGTTTGGCGTGGCCCGCCGCTCAGGCGGCCGGCGCAAGGACGTCGAGCACGACGACGCGGTCGGGCACGGCGAGCGCGGATCGGGCCGCGGCTTCGAGCGCACCGCGGTCGAGGTCATAGCGGCCGGCGACGGCCTTGATCGGCTCCTCGATCCCGAGGTCAGGGTAGAGGAGCTGCAGCTCGACCGGGTGACCGTTGTGCAGCGCGACGATCGCTCGCTCGTGGACCTCATCGGCCCGCTCGGCGTGCTCGACCGGCGAGAGGGTGATCGAGATGGCGTTGGCCTTGCTGTCGTAGTCGGCGCGCATGTCAGTCGTCCGGGAAGGTTGTGATGACGAAATCGGGATCGTCGTCGGCGACTACGACGATGATCGCACGGCCGTTGGCGTCCGGTCCAGTCAGCCGCGAATTGCCACGCGCATCCAAGCCGGTCGTGGTCGGGGCCGAGACGACAGCGCCGACATCAGCCGGCGTGATCTTGTAAGCCGCATCTCGTTCCTCGCGTGACGGCTGAAACGCATCGCAGAAGCATCGCGACCCGCGGTTACGAGCACCACCCCAACTAGCTGTGATCCGTTGCCCGTTTGGATCAGCCATCGCTCGGCGGCGTGACGTACGCCTTGCCGAGCACGGTGGGGGCGAAGGAACCGGCCTGCGCGGCGCGGACCAGTGGTCTGAGGGCGAAGAGGTCCTCGAGCGAGCGGAGCAGGGCGTAGGGGTCGTAGGCGGTGCCCGCGGTGCCGCCGGCTTGCGCGTACTTGGAGACGAGCAGGGCGCCGTTTCTCACCGGCTGGTCGTTGGGCGGTGGTGCGGCCGGGTCGGCGGGCGGGGTGACGTCGCCGGTGAAGGCGACGATCAGCAGGCCGTCGGCTCTGTACGCAGGGGAGTCGAGGATCTTCGGGACCCACGTCGCGAGGAACGCGTCGGCGGCGGCGAGGCCGCCGGGCGTGCCGTCGATGCACGGGGACTCGGTCCCGTCGTTGCAGAGGTTGGGCGCGATGTAGGCCAGGCTGGGCGTGTCCTTCGCCGATCGCAGGTCGTCCTCCAGCGCGGCGAGCGAGCCGTCGTTCGCGTCGCAGTCGCCGAGGTCGAGCAGCGAGTGGTAGTAGACGAACGGGTTGTGGCGCGTGGCGTAGCCGTCGCCGACGCGCGCTCTCAGCGTGTCGTCGGCCGCGTTCGACGCCGGGCGGCGGCAGGTCGTCTTCGGCGCGACGCCGGGGGCGGGCGCAGGTCCTCTGTCGAGGTCCTCGACGTAGGCGCGCCACTCGCGTCTGCTCGCGCTGAGCTGGTCGGCGAGCGTCGTGACGGTGTTCGGGTAGACGCAGCCGTCGGCCGTGATCTCGCCAGTTCTCGACGGCGCGCTCGTCGGGGGGATCTCTCTGTACACGGGGCAGTCCGTGCGCGTGTCGGCGTTCGGCGGCTGGCCGCCGATCATCGCCAGCTCGTCCGCCAGGCCGGCGCGTCCGAGCGAGCTGTAGCCGGTCAGCAGGGTCCCCTTCGGGCGCAGCGTTGTGTTCAGGTAGTTCGCCGGTGAGCCACCGCCGAATGTCGCGTCGTAGCCGTGACCGGCGAGCACGATCAGGAAGACGTGTCTGATCTTCGTCGGCTGCGGCTCGGCTGCGGCTCTCGGGTCGCTGCCCGAGCCGCTCCTGCCGCCTCCGCCACCGTCTTCGTCGCCCGTGTCGGATGGCGCGGTGTCGGTCGCGTCGCTGGCGGCCGTGTCGTCGAGCGTGCCGACCTCGTCCGCCGGCGAGTCGGCCGCGCCTTCGTCTGAGGAGTCGTCGGTCGAGCCAGTGTCCGCCGTGTCTTGCGCGCCGAGCCCCGGCGCGTCGACCGTGATCGGCTTGCGCTGCGCGACTAGCGTGGGGGAGGCTTCCGCTCCGCTGCCCTCGCGCAGGCCGGCGCCGAGCACGACGAGCGTGCACAGCAGCGACAGCGCGACGACGATGCGCAGCTGGAAGTGCGTCACGGCGCGGCTCCGCTCGATCCGTTCGTGCGCGCGATGACGGTCTGCGCCGTTGCGTCCGCGGCGGTGAGCGGCTGCCCGCAGCTGTGGCAGAAGCGCGACTGCGCGGCGTGTGGGGTGCCGCAGGCGGGACAGGCCCCGGTGGGCAGGGCGGGGGGCAGCGGGGTCCCGCGCAGCTCGCGCTCGACCTGCGCGAGGTCGGCGTCGACGCGCTGCAGCTCTGCTGCCTTGCGCGTCAGCACGTCCATCCTCACGTGGTCGCGGATCGCCATCTCGTAGAAGACGCCGCCCAGGTCGGCCTGCAGCAGCGCGAAGCGCTCCGTCAGGCGCTCGCGCCGCGCGAGCAGCTCGCGGTCGCCCTGCTCGCCGGCCGCCGGCGCGCGCGCGGCATCGCGCCACGCTTGCGCGGCGAGCTTGTCGGCCGGGACCATGCCCGCGGGCGGGGCGTCGCGCTGACGGCGTGTGCGCGGCGACCAGCCGCGGATGCGGTCGAACAGACTCACGGAATGATGATCTGGTCGGGCAGGTTGCGCTGCTGATCCACGTACGCTCTGCCCTTCGAGTTGACGATGTGATCGAGCGCTCTTCTGCTCTCCTCGAGCTGCTGCGGCGTCACTCTCGAGTCCGTCAGGCTGCGCGCGCTGCCGTATCTCGTTCTGGCGATCACGTCGCCCTTGGCCGGGTCACTGCTGTCGCCCTTCGAGCCGGAGCCCGAGCCGGCGTCGCCGCTGGACGTGTCGCTTGCGGTGCTCGCGCCGCCGCCCATCACGTTCACGATCGGCGCCTTCTGCGCCTTGAGCGCGTCGACGAGCTGCTGGTCGTTCCCGCTGCCGCGGCCGACGACGATCCCGAGCGCGGCGACGAGCGGCAGCAGCGCGAACACGAGCGCGAACCTTGTGCGCGACGCGGACCCGGCGGCCGTGGCCTGGCCGCTGCCGGGCGCCGGCGCGGCCTCCGTGGCTCGCGCACGGCGCGCGGACTCGACGAAGTAGCGCGCGGCCGGGTCGTCGGCGTGGGCGCGCCGCGCCCCGCAGACGACGCAGTAGCGCTGGCGCTCGGCGAGCGGCGCCTGGCAGTGGTCGCACAGCTCCCACGACGTCGCGTGGGCTGCGGTCGGCGGTGGTGTCGGATCCGTGAACGTCATCGTCGTGCTCTCCTCACTCGAAGATCGTCGGCAGCGCGTGGACGCGCGCTGCGTGTCTGCCCGGTGCGCCGAACAGCGCGACGCGCGCGCTCGCGCGCCCGCGCGAGCCGAGGTGTCTGACCGTCGCCGTGCCGGCGGCGATCACGCGTCCGTGAGCGCGCACGACCGCGTAGACCTGCAACCCGTACTGGGGGACGTCCGAGTCGTTGGCGAGCGCGACGCGCACAGCCGCCGGCGTCGAGCGCCGTCTGGCGCCGGCGCGCCTTGCCGCTGGCGCCCGCTCGACCGTCGCCGCGATCCGCGGCAGCGTTCCGGCCGAGCTCGCCCGGCCCGCGACCGCGTAGGGCCGGCCGGGGGGAAGTGCGCGCCGCGTCGTGTAGATCCACGTCGTCGTCTCACCGGCGCCGATCGCCGGCAGGTGCGTTTGGAACCACGCCAGCCCGCGGCCGCCGTTCAGCTCTGTGCGGCGGTCGCCGGCGCTGCGCACGCCGACGACGATCGGCACGTCGGTCAGCGCGCTCGTGCCGCGGTTGCGCAGCGTCACGACGAGCGCGCCGCCGTGGCGGCCGCGCACACGGTCGACGTGCAGCACGCGCAGGTCACGGCTGCGCCCGCCGAGCCACAGCGGCTTGCGGCCCTCGATCGTGCGGTCGGCGACGAGCTTCGCGCGCGCGTTCTTGTCCTGCGTCGAGACGCAGCCGCTCAGGCCGCCGCTCCCGATCGCGAGTACGACCGCAGTGGTCATCACGCGTTTACCCGAACCCGCCACTGACGTACTCCTTCGTGCGCGCCTCGCGCGGCGATCCGAAGACCTGCTCCGCCGGCCCGAACTCGACCAGCTCGCCGAGGTACATGAACGCGACGCGGTCGGCGATGCGGTAGGCCTGCTGCAGATTGTGCGTGACGATCACGACCGCGACCTGCTCGCGCAGCGCCACGATCAACTGCTCGATCACCTGGGTCGACTGCGGATCCAAAGCCGAGCACGGCTCGTCGAGCAGCAGCACCTCGGGGTCGGCCGCGAGCGCGCGGGCGATGCAGAGCCGCTGCTGCTGGCCGCCCGAGAGGCGCAGCGCGGGGTGGGCGAGATCGCCTGCGACCTCGTCGTAGAGGCCCGCTCGCTCCAGCGCGCTGCGCACCGCTCCCTGCAAGGCGGCCTTGCGCGGCCGCCGTGAGGCCTGCTCGCGCAGGACGTAGGCGACGTTGTCGAACACGCTCATCGGGAACGGATTCGGCTGCTGGAAGACCATCGTCACGCGCCGTCGCAGAGCAGTCGGCTCGAGCGTCGCGATGTCTTCGCCGTCGAGCGTGATGCGGCCCTTCATCGAGGCTGTCTTCGTCAGCTCGGTGAGGCGGTTGAGCGAGCGCAGCAGCGTGGTCTTGCCGCAGCCGGACGGCCCGATCAGTGCGAGCACCTCGCCCTGGCGGATCGGCAGCGAGACCTCCTTGACGGCGAGCTTCGAGCCGTAAGCGATCGACAGCTGGTCGACGTGCATGCGGTCGACCGACAGCGGCGAGGAGTCGATCCGCCGGCGCGGCGCGCTGACGAAGTTCGGCGCACCGACACCTGGCGCGGCGCTACCGGCCGGCATCACGACCGTCGGTTGCTCGGCCGGTTCGATCACCTGCGCCTCGGCACCCGTCAGTGGCAGCCGCCGCACGGGCGGCGGGGTTGCAGTGCTCATCTCCAGCGCCTCCCGCGTCGTGCGGCGATGTCCACCGCGAAGTTCAGTGCAAGGACCATCGAAAGCAGCACGAAGCCGGCCGCGAACGCCTTCTCCGGCTGGTTGATCTCGCCGGTCGGCGCGTTCGCGTAGACGAACGTTGTCAGCGTGGAGCCGGTCCCCTTCAGCGTTCCCAGCAGCGGCACGTCGCCGGCCTCGGTGAAGCGCAGCGTCGCGCCGAGCAGGATCACGATGATCGCCGTGTCGCCGATGATGCGGCCGACGCCGAGCATCGCGCCGGTCACGACAGACGGCCGCGCTGCCGGCAGCAGCACGCGCCGCGTCGTCGCGATGCGCGTCTTGCCGACGGCGTAGGACGCCTCGCGCACGTGCCCGGGGATCGCCTGCAGCCCCTCGCGCACGTTCGCGACGATCAGCGGCAGCGCGATCAGCGACAGCATCGCGGCGGCGGCGAAGAACGAGCGGCCGTAGACGACGCCGTCGTTCGTGCGGGACAGGAACGCCAGCGCACCCTGCTCGAAGATCAGCGTGCCGAACAGCGCGAACACGATCGACGGCGAACCGGCGAGCATCTCGATCGTCGACTCTGTTACACGCGCGAGCCACGACGGGCGGCCGAACTCGCTCAGCCAGACGCCGATGCTCAGGCCCAGCGGGAACGCGATCGCCATCGCCATCAGCGCGACGATGACCGTCCCCAGCAGCGGGTCGAGGAAGCCGCCGGACTCGCCCTCGGTCACGCCTGCGGCCGGGTGCGTGACGAACAACTCGGGGCGCACGAAGCGGATCCCCTGGACCATCATGTAGAGGACGATTCCCGCCGTGACGGCGAGGAAAGTCAGGCCGAGCAGCCACGCGAACGCAAGCCCGAGGCGGTCGGTCCAGCGCCACGAGGCGCTCGAATCCCGGGCGGAGCGGCGCGGCGGCGAGGGCGGGGCCGCCGACGGCGCCGGAGGCGCCACGGCACTCATGCCCGCACCCCATACCGCTTCATCGGCTGCTTCGCCGCCCAGCCGGCGAGCGACAGCATCGCGGCGCTGAACAACAGCACCGCCGCCATCGCGAAGATCGTGTGGCGCATCGGCTCCGACGTGAGCTCCTCCGCCGTCTGCAGGATCGTCGCCGCCAGCGGGCGCGTCGGCTCGACGAAGAAGATCAGCCCGTCGGCCGGGTTCGGTGCGAACGACACTCCGCCGGTGACCATCGCGAGCATCACCGTCTCACCCAAAGCACGCGCCGTCGCCAGCACCGTGCCGGCGACCAGCGCCGGTCGCGCGGTGCGCACGCCGATCTTCCAGAACGTACGCCAGCGGTTGATGCCGAGCCCGAGCGAGCCCTCCAGCCAGCCGCGCGGCACCGCGCGCAGCCCGTCGCTGAAGACCGCGATCATCAGCGGCGCGATCATCAGGCTAAGGATCAGGATGCCCGCGAGCAGGCTATAGCCGCTCAGCGAGACGATGTACGCGACCGAGCGGCGGTTGCCGTCGGTGATCACGTGCTGGCCGATGAACGGCACCAGGATGAGCACGCCGAGCAGTCCGAAGATCACCGATGGCACGCTCGCGAGCAGCCGCACGACCGGCTCGAGGATGCGCTTGATCGCCTCCGGTGCGAACTCGACGACGAACACCGAGACGAACAGCGCGCTGACGAAGCTGAGCGTCACGGCGCCGAGCGTTGTCAGCAGCGTCCCCCAGATGATCGGCCACGCGTGGAACGTGTAGACGGGCTCTCTCAGCAGGTTGGCCGAGGTGTAGATCTCCTGCACCTGCTGGTCCGGATTGCCGCCGGGGCCGAACCAGCCGAGGCCGTTGTGCGAGAACGACGGCCACGCCTCCTTGAACACGAAGACGACCAGCAGCAGCACGAACAGCAGCACCGCGCAGACCAGCGCGCCGAGCATCAGCTCGGCGCGCTGGTCGGGCAGCAGCCCGCGTGACGCTCGATGTGGACGACTTAGCGCCATCGGGCCACGACTACTTCTTCTTCGCCTTCTTCTTGGGCTTCTTCTTCGGCGGGCTTCTCGCGTTGAACGCGGGCACCGCGCCCGCTCTCGCGATGATCACGCCGGCCGCGTAGCTCGTGCGGATCCAGTCACCGAATCTCGTCGCCGCCTTGTTCGGCTTGCTCGCCGGCAGCACGATCCAGCCATAGCGCGAGAGCGGGTACTTCAGCGTCTTGATCGCGCTCGCCTGGCACGGCTGGCCCTCAAGCTTGAGGCGCTTGACGCCGCTGCCCGGGCCGGAGTTGGCGAGCCCGACGTAGCCGATCCCCCCGTTGTTTCTCGACAGCGCGACCGCGACCTCGCCGTCCTTGTCGAGCTGGGTAACGTTCGTCGCCTGCGTGAGGCCACCGAGCACCGCGCTCTGGAAGAACGTGTAGAGCCCGGCGGTCGAGTTACGCCCGAACGCCGAGATCGGCGAACGCTGATTTGAGCCGGGGACCGCGCCCCACTCGGTCACGTTGGCGAGGAAGACGTCTCTCACCTGCGCGATCGTGAGGTTGTTGACCGAGTTCGCCGGGTTGACCGCGACGCAGAGGCCGTCGAGGAACAGCTTCGAGTAGCTGAGACCCGAGTCCGACGGAAGCGGCGGCCGCGTCTGGAACGCGAACGCGCTCTTGCCGTCCTGCACGTCCTTTGCGCCCGCGTTGCCGTTGTTCGCTGTGTAGACGAGCTTCGTCGACGGGTCGACCTTCTTGTAGGCAGCCGCGAGCACCTCGAAGTACGGCTGCATCGCGCTCGAGCCCGAGCCGAAGACCGTCGCCGCCTGTGCGCTCGCGGGTCCCGCGATCAGGACGGCGAGCAGCATCAGCCCGCCGAGGATCGCCTTGCTTCGTCTTGCCATCGGTCCCTTTCGCAGTTGTGAACTCCAGAACTCCCTTAACCCTACCAAGTTTGTGGAGAATATGTATGGTGAAGCGCGCAACCCACGAGAAGGGACCAACGTTGAAGCGAACGACCTGCATCCGCGCGGCCGGAGCGCTTGCCGCGCTCGCGCTCGCGCTGCCCGCGAGCGCCTCGGCCGTGCCGAGCGTCACGACCGTCGAGGCGAAGCTCGACACGCCGAGCGTGACGTTCTTGACCGATGCGACCGGCGCCGGACTCACGACCCAGGCGCGCTACGTCGTCTCGGCCGACGGCTGGACGGCCGGCTACGCCGAGACCAACGGCGTGACGGGCGGCGGCGTGCTCGACTACTCCGTGCTGCCGACCGACTACCGCGCGCCGGCGACGGCCGCGGAGAAGCTCGCCTACCCGGCGGCGCAGACCGACGTGCAGCCGCACGCGACCTGCTCCGGCGTGGCGGCGCTGACCGACCCCGCGAACGTTCTCGCGTGGCAGGGGAGAGACCCGTCGTTCGCCTACGTGCCGTGGCAGAAGACGACGGCTGGGCTCGGCGACGATCCGACCAAGTGGATCCCCGTCGTGAGAACGGCGACCAGAGTCGACCTGTCGACGGCCGCCGACCTCAGAAGAGCCTGCACCGACCTCGGCGGCACCTACAACGCCGCCGACACGGCATCGTCGGTTGCGGACGCGCTGATCGCCAACGCGACCGCGCCGCTGCAGAGACAGATCACGACGCTGCAGGGCCAGGTCGCGACGCTGACGAGAGCGAGAGCGACGTCCGACAGAGCTGCCGCGACCGCCAGAGACGCGCAGAGACTCGCGGAGGCCGCCTACCAGGCGCTCTTCACGAAGCCGATTGCGCTCACGCTGGCTGCCAAGCGCTTCGCGCTGGGTAGCGGCGTCGTGATGGTCACCGGCTCACCGACCGACCCGGTCAACGTGACGCTCGTGATCGCCAGAAGAAAGGCGCGCAAGCTCGGCCTGACGTCGAACGTGATTGCCGAGGTCAACGGCGAACTCAACGCCGACGGCGCTGCGCTGCTGACGCTCAAGCCCGACCAGGACGTGCTGGACGCGCTCGCCGCCGACATCGCCAGAAGCGCGAAGGCGACGAAGGGCAAGGGCAAGGGCAGAGGCAAGGCCGCGCGCAGAGTCACGATCCCCGCGAGAGTGCTCGCCGTCTCGGGCGGCAACGAGGACTCGGCTGCGGCGGTCCTGACGTACTGAGCGGCTCTGCCGCTGCTTCACCGGCGCTGCCTGCCCATCCGGGCGGGCGGCGCCGCGCCGCGCGGACACTAGGCTCCAGAGCGTGCGTCGTGGCATCGATCCGATCCTGCTGCGCGGCGGGCGGCCGGGCTGGCCGCTTGGGCTCGTGGCGGCGGCCGGGTCGGTGGCGGCGGCGACCGCCGTCGTCTACGGGCTCAAGCAGATTGCGCCGGTCGACTCGCTCGGCGTCGTGTACGTGCTGCCGGTGCTCGTGCTGTCGATCTACTGGGGCCTCGGACTCGGGCTGCTGACGGCGCTGCTGAGCGCGGCGGCGTTCAACTTCTTCCACCTGCCGCCGGTCGGGCGCTTCGCGATCGCCGATAGCCGCGATTGGGTGGGGTTGCTGATCTTCCTCGGCGTGGCGCTCGCGGCCAGCTCGCTGGCGGAGGTCGCGCGCACGCGCGCCGCGGAGGCGATCGATCGTCGCCGCGAGGCCGACCTCGCGGTTGAGCTGGCGCGGCTGCTGCTCGGTGGCGGTGTCCTGCACGATGCGCTTGCGCTCGCCACGCGGCGGCTGGCGGAGGCGATCGGCGCGGCGTCGGCGTCGATCGAGCTCGACGCCGTCGAGAGCGACGCGCGCCACACCGCGATCCCGCTGCACGACGGCACTGTGCAGATCGGCACGCTCGTCGTGCCGGCGGAGCTGGAGCCGGCGCAGGCTGAGCGGCTGCGGACGCGGATCGTGCCGGCGCTCGAGTCGATCCTCGCGGCCGCGCTTGCGCGCGAGCGGCTGCAGGCGGAGGTCGTCGAGACGGCCTCGCTGCGGCGCAGCGACGAGATCAAGACGGCGGTGCTGCGCTCCGTCTCGCACGACTTGCGCACGCCGGTCACGGCGATCCGCGCGGGTGCGAGCGCGCTGCGCTCGCCGGGGCTCAGCGAGCAGGAGCGCGACGAGGTCGAGCTGGGGATCATCAGCGACGCGACGCGCCTCTCGCGGCTGATCGAGAAGCTGCTCGACCTCTCGCGCCTGCAGGCCGGGACGGCCGAACCGCACCCGACGTGGTGCGCGATCGACGAGGTCCTGCACGAGGCGGTCGCGCACGTTGAGGGCGATCCGGCCACGTTCACCTTCGCGCTCGACCCCGACCTGCCGCTCGTGCGCGCGGACGCCACTCAGCTGGAGCGCGCGTTCGCGAACCTGGTCGAGAACGCGGCCCGCTACGCGGCGGGCAAACCGGTCTCGCTGCGGGCGCGCGTCGTCGGCAGGGGCACCGCCGGCAAAGCCGGTGGTCGGCTGCTCGTGCGCGTGGTCGACCAGGGCCCGGGCATCGCGCCGGCCGAGCACGAGCGCATCTTCAGCCCCTTCTATCGGTCGCCGCGCACGAGCGGCGACGAGCGCGGCTCCGGCCTCGGGCTGACGATCGCCAAGCAGTTCATCGAGGCCAACGGCGGGCGCATCTCGGTCGAGTCGCTGCCGGGGCAAGGGACGAGCTTCGTGGTCGAGTTCCCAGTCGAGCTGGTCGCGGACGGTGCGGCGTTCGCGGACGCGCCGGCGGGTGCGTCGTGAGCGGCGGCGAGCGCATCCTGATCTGCGACGACGATCCGCAGATCCTGCGCGCGCTGCGCGTGATTCTGCGCGACGCCGGCTACGAGGTCGTGCCGAGCGAGACGGGGGAGGAGGCGCTCGATCGCGCGGCTGTGCGCCCGCCGCAGGCGGCGATCCTCGACCTGATGCTGCCGGGGATCGACGGCGTTGAGGTCTGCCAGCGGCTGCGGGACTGGAGCGACATGCCGATCCTCGTGCTGTCCGCTGTCGACGAGGAGTCGGAGAAGATCCGCGCGCTGAAGCTCGGCGCCGACGACTACGTCACCAAGCCGTTCGCGCCCGGCGAGCTGCTCGCGCGACTGGAGGCGCTGCTGCGCCGTGCCGGCCCGCAGGCGGATGAGCCGGTGCTCAGCGCGGGCGACCTCGCGCTCGACGTGCGCGCCCATCAGCTCACCGTCGCCGGCGAGGTGGTCCACCTCACGCCGATCGAGTTCGCGCTGCTGCGCACGCTGATGGCGAACAGCGGCCGGCTGCTCACCCACCGCGCGCTGCTGGGCGAGGTGTGGGGACCGGAGTACGCCGACGCGACCGGCCTCCTGCGCACCCACATCGCCAACCTGCGCGCGAAGATAGAGGGTCCCGCCCACCCCGACCGCACCCGCCGCCTGATCCGCACCGACTCCGGGATCGGCTACCGCTTCACCGGGTAACGCGGCGCCGGCGTCACGGCTCGCCGTCAGCGCAGCGGGTCTTCCCAGCGAAGGTCGGGGAAGCGCGCGAAGTCGGTGTCGGTGGAGTGGAGCGTCAGGCCATGCTCGATCGCGAGTGCGGCGAGCATGGCGTCAGGGACGAGGTTCCCGCGGACCTCGTGTTCCGGGATGAGCTGGCCGAGGATGCGCGGGTACTCGGGGCCGGGCTCGGGGACCCAGGCCACGGGGGCGGCAAGCCACTCAGCCACGCGCTCCCAGGCTGCGGCGGGGGAGAGCGGGCGGGGGAACGCGCGAGGGTGCGTCGAGATGCGCAGGAACGCGCCGAGGCTGGACCACGGGATGCCGACGCGTCGCGAGCCGTTGAGCTGCTCGGTGAGCCACGCGCGAGCGGCGTCGTGTCGATCGGCTCCTCTGTGAACGGCGTAGAGGAGCAGGTTCGCGTCGACCAGCATCAGCGAGCGGCGGGCCCGTCGAGCGTCTCGATCGCATCCGCGACGTTGGAGTAGTCGATCCCGTCGCCGAGGTCGTGGGTCTTCTGCTGGAACGGCGTCGACGGTCGCCGCTGGTGGAGGAGGCCGGCGCGGACGAGATCGTTGACCGCCTCGCTGAGGCCGACCGAACGTTCGCGGCGGACCTTCTCGACAGCGGCGGCGACGTCGTCGGCCAAGGTGAGGGTGGTGCGCATGGGGCGAGTGTAGCGCATCATGATGCGCCAATCAGAGCATCAGGATGAAGCTGTCGGTGCGCGGACCCGCTTCCAGCTCTTGACGAAATCTCCACACCGCCCCGCCGAATCCCCACATTCGCTTGACGAGCGCGGTCATAGCGTGGCGGTCATGGACATCGTCGCTATCGCGCTCGGGGTGCTGACGTTCATCGCGCTCCTCGCCACCATCAAGTTCCTGGACTGGGTATGAGCGCCTCGAACCTGTTCGGGCTGGTTATCTCGGTCCTGGTCTTCGCCTATCTGCTGTTCGCGCTGCTGCGCGGGGAGCGCCTCTGATGACGCAGGGCTGGCTTCAGATCGCCTTCTTCTGCGCCGTGCTGGTCGCATGCGTGCCGCTGCTGGGCGGCTACATGGCGCGCGTCTTCCGCAACGAGACCGTCTTCCTCACCCGCGCGCTCGGGTCGGTGGAGCGCGGGATCTACCGCCTGCTGCGCGTCGACGTCACGCGCGAGCAGGACTGGAAGGCCTACGGCACGAGCCTGATCACCGTCTCGCTGCTGTTCTGGCTCGCGCTCTACGTGATCCTGCGCACGCAGACGATCCACCCGCTCAACCCGGAGGGCTTCCACTCCGGCACGTGGGATGTCTCGTTCAACACTGTCTCGTCGTTCCTGACGAACACGAACTGGCAGTACTACGGCGGCGAGACGACGATGTCGTACTTCAGCCAGATGGCCGGGCTGGCGGTGCAGAACTTCGTCTCGGCGGCGGTCGGGATCGTCGTCGTGGTCGCGCTGATCCGCGGGATCGTCGCGCGCCGCGAGGGCAACAGCGGCCTCGGCAACTTCTGGCAGGACCTCACCCGCACGGTCCTCTACGTCCTGCTGCCGATCTCGGTCATCGGCGCGGTGCTGCTGATGTCGCAGGGCGTCATCCAGAGCTTCTCGCACTCCCTGCCGTTCAGCTCGCTCAACGGCACGAGCGGCTCGCTCGCGATGGGGCCGGTCGCCTCGCAGGAGGTCATCAAGGAGCTCGGCACGAACGGCGGCGGCTTCTTCAACGTCAACTCCGCCTTCCCGTTCGAGAACCCGACGACCCTCTCCAACTTCGTCGAGCTGTTCCTGATCCTGTTGATCCCGGCCTCGCTCACCTACACGTTCGGGCGCATGGTCGGCAGCCGCCGGCAGGGCTGGGCGATCTTCGGCGTGATGTCGGCGCTGTTCGTCGCGGGCGTGGTCGTCGTCTATCTCGCCGAGCAGCACGGCACGCCGGCGCAGCACCTCGCCGGCGTCAACACCCACCACGTCGCCGGCTCGACCGGCGGCAACATGGAGGGCAAGGACCAGCGCTTCGGGATCGCCAACTCAGGCCTGTGGGCGGCGGTCACGACCGTCACCTCGTGCGGTGCCGTCAACGCGGCGTTCGAGTCGCTGACCGGCATCGGCGGGCTCGTCCCGTTCGCGAACCTGAGCGCCAGCGAGACGATCTTCGGCGGCGTCGGCACGGGCCTCTACTCGATGCTGCTGTTCGTCATCCTCGCCGTCTTCATCGGCGGGCTGATGGTCGGGCGTACGCCGGAGTACCTCGGCAAGAAGATCGAGGCGCGCGAGATCAAGCTCGTCTCGATCGGCGTGCTGTTCACGCCGATCGCCGCGCTCATCGCAACAGCGCTCGCGACCGGCACCAAGTACGGCGGGCCGTCGGTCTACGCCTCCGGTCCCCAAGGCTTCTCCGAGTCGATCTACGCCTACATGTCGCAGGCGAACAACAACGGCTCGGCGTTCGCGGGCTACACCGGCTACTACCAACCGAACCCCGGCAACCTCGGCGCGCACGGCATTTCGTTCGCCGACCTGCTCGGCGGGCTGACGATGATGGGCGCGCGCTACGTGCCAATTCTCGTCGTGCTCGCGGTCGCCGGCTCGCTCGTGCGCAAGAAGGCCGCGCCCGCCGGGCTCGGCACGATGCGCACCGACACGCCGACGTTCGCCGTCCTGCTCGGCGGCGTGGTCGTGCTCGTCGGCGCGTTGACGTTCTTCCCCGCCCTCTTGCTCGGACCGATCGTCCAGGGCCTGACAAACCAGGTGTTCTAGTGCGCCGCGATCTCACCACCTCGATCCTGGCCGTCGTCGTCTTCACCGTGCTGCTCGGCGTCCTCTACCCGTTCGCGGTGTGGGGGATCGGCCAGGTTGCGTTCCCCGGCAAGGCGGACGGCTCGCAGATCCACATGGACGGCAGGCTGGTCGGCTCGAGCCTGATCGGCCAGGATTTCTCCCGGCCGGTGCTCGACAGAAGCGGCAAACCGAAGCAGGACGAAGACGGCAATCCCATCATCGAGCCCGATCCGCAGTGGTTTCAAGGGCGGCCGTCGGCGACCGGCTACAGCCCGTCCGCGACGTACTTCGCCAACCACGGGCCGAACCAGGCTTCGACGGTCGCGTTCTACAAGGACAACCTCGCGGGCTACCTCGCGCTCGAGCGCCCCTACGCCCGCGGCCTGACCAAGGCGCAGGTGCCGGTCGACGCCGTCACCGCGTCCGCGTCGGGCGTCGACCCGCACATCTCCAAGGCCAATGCGCTGATCCAGGCGCACCGCATCGCCGCTGTCCGGCGGCTGCCGGTCGGCCGCGTGCACCAGCTGATCGACGACCACACCGACGGCCGCTTCGCCGGCCTGCTCGGCGAGCCGGGCGTGAACGTCGTCGAGCTCAACATCGCCCTCGACAAGGAAGCCCCGGTCACGTGAGCCCTCGAACCGACTCATCCGCTTCGATGTTCAGCGCCGCTCTGCTGTGGCCGGCGCTGCGCGGCTCGCTCGTCAAGCTCGACCCGCGCGTGCAGGTCCGCAACCCGGTGATGTTCGTCGTCGAGCTCGGCGCCGTCATCACGACGATCGCGTGGGCGATCCAGCTCGGCGGCGGCGGTCCGCTCGGCGGCGGCGACGAGCCCGCCTGGTTCACCGTCACGGTCGCGATCTGGCTGTGGCTGACGGTCGTCTTCGCGAACCTCGCGGAGGCGCTCGCCGAGGGCCGCGGCAAGGCGCAGGCCGACGCGCTGCGCGCGATGCGCACCGACACGGTCGCGCGCCTGCGCGACGGCTCGACGCGGCCGGCGGCCGAGCTGCGCCGCGGCGACGTGGTGATCGTCGAGGCCGGCGAGGTCATCCCCGGCGACGGCACCGTGATCGAGGGGATCGCCTCCGTCGACGAGTCGGCGATCACGGGCGAGTCCGCGCCGGTGATCCGCGAGTCCGGCGGCGACCGCAGCGCAGTCACCGGCGGCACGCGCGTGCTGAGCGACCGGCTGGTCGTGGAGATCACGCAGGATCCCGGGCAGTCGTTCCTCGACCGCATGATCGCGCTGGTGGAGGGCGCGGAGCGGCGCAAGACGCCGAACGAGATCGCGCTCAACATCCTGCTGGCGGGGCTGACGCTCGTGTTCCTCGTGGTGATCGTCTCGCTGCGCCCGTTCGCGCTGTTCGCGAACACCGACATCTCCGTCACGACGCTAATCGCGCTGCTCGTCGCGCTGATCCCGACGACGATCGGCGCGCTGCTGAGCGCGATCGGCATCGCCGGCATGGACCGCCTCGTGCGCCGCAACGTGCTCGCGCTGTCGGGCCGCGCGGTCGAGGCAAGCGGGGACGTGGACGTGCTGCTGCTCGACAAGACCGGCACGATCACGCTCGGCAACCGCCAGGCGGCGGAGCTGATCCCGATGCCGGGCGTGACCGAGGCCGAGCTGGCCGAGGCGGCACAGCTCTCCTCGCTCGCCGACGAGACGCCAGAGGGCCGCTCGATCGTCGTGCTCGCGAAGCAGTACGGGGTCCGTGAGCATGAGCTCCAGCCCCACGACGCCCGCTTCGTCCCGTTCACCGCGCAGACGCGCATGAGCGGCGTCGACTACAACGGCACGCGCCTGCGCAAGGGCGCCGGCGACGCGATCCTCGCGTTCGCGACGGCGGAGGGCGGCCGGGCGCCCGCCGAGCTGCAGAGCGTCACCGACCGCATCGCGCGCGACGGCGGCACGCCGCTGGCGGTTGCGAAGGACAGCCAGATCCTCGGCGTCGTCTACCTCAAGGACACCGTCAAGGAGGGGATGCGCGAGCGCTTCGACCACCTGCGCGCGATGGGGATCCGGACGGTGATGGTGACCGGCGACAATCCGCTGACGGCGGCGAAGATCGCGCAGGAGGCCGGCGTCGACGACTTCCTCGCGCAGGCGACGCCGGAGCGCAAGCTAGAGCTGATCAAGGAGGAGCAGGCCTCCGGGCGGATGGTCGCGATGACCGGCGACGGCACCAACGACGCGCCCGCGCTGGCGCAGGCCGACGTTGGCGTCGCGATGAACACCGGCACCCAGGCGGCGCGCGAGGCCGGCAACATGGTCGATCTCGACTCGAACCCGACGAAGCTCATCGAGATCGTCGAGGTCGGCAAGCAGCTGCTGATCACGCGCGGCGCGCTGACGACGTTCTCGATCGCAAACGACGTCGCGAAGTACTTCGCGATCCTCCCGGCGATCTTCGTCGCGACGTATGCGGCGGCGGGCGAGTCCCACGGGCCGCTCGACAAGCTCAACGTGATGAACCTGGGGACCCCGCAGTCGGCGATCATCTCGGCGATCGTCTTCAACGCGCTGGTGATCCCGCTGCTCGTGCCGCTCGCGCTGCGCGGCGTGCGCTACCGGCCGGTCGGCGCGACCGCGCTGCTGCGGCGCAACATGCTGCTGTACGGGCTCGGCGGCCTGATCGTCCCGTTCGTCGGGATCAAGCTGATCGACCTGATCGTGCACAACGTGCTGGGGGCCTAGATGGTCCCCGAGCGAGGCCACTACAAGATCTTCCTCGGCATGGCCGCGGGCGTCGGCAAGACGTACCGCATGCTGCAGGAGGGTCATGCCGAGCTGGAGAACGGCCGCGACGTCGTCGTCGGCCTGCTGGAGTCCCACGGCCGCGCAGAGACGGCGGCGCTGGCCGACGGGCTCGAGCTCGTGCCGCGCCGCCGCGTCGAGTATCGCGATCAGGTGCTGGAGGAGATGGACCTGCCGGGCGTGTTGCAGCGCGCGCCGGAGGTCGCGCTCGTCGACGAGCTCGCGCACACGAACGTCCCCGGCCTCGAGCACGGGAAGCGCTACGAGGACATCGAAGCGATTCTGGCGGCCGGGATCCACGTGATCTCGACGGTGAACGTCCAGCACCTCGAGTCGCTCAACGACCGCATCGCCGAGCTGACGGGCGTGACCGTGCGCGAGACGATTCCGGACGGCGTGCTCGGCCGCGCCGACGAGATCGTGCTGATCGACGTCTCGCCGGAAGCGCTGCTCGACCGCCTGCGCGCCGGGAAGGTGTATCCGGCCGCGCGCATCGACGCGGCGTTGAACAACTTCTTCCGCATCGAGAACCTCGCCGCGCTGCGCGAGGTCGCGCTGCGCCAGGTCGCCGAAGAGGTCGAGGCCAAGCGCATCGTCACCGAGCACGTGGGGACGCGGAACGATCTGCTGCAGGAAGCCGCGCCGCAGGCGGTGGGGGAGCGGCTGATGGCGCTGGTGGAGCCGTACCCGGGCGCGCAGCGGCTCGTGCGGCGCGCGTGGCGCTCGGCTCAGCGGCTCGGCTCCCAGCTCGACGTCCTGTGGATGCAGCAGCCCGGCCAGCGGCTGACGGCCGAGCAGGAGTCCGCGCTGTCTGCGCTGCGCAGGCTCTGTTCCGTGCTCGGCGCCAACCTGCTGATCGAGGAGTCCGACATGCTCGCCGACACCGTGGCACGCGTCGCCGCCGAGCGCGGCACGACGTACATCCTGCTCGGCCGCTCCCGCGAGCCGCGCGGCCTCGCACGGGTTCGCACGCCGAAGCCGCAGCAGCTGATGCGACGGCTGCCGGGCGTGGACGTCCGCATCGTCGCGGACCGTGCGCTGCGCCACGAGGCGACGCCATGATCGGGTTGCTGTTGCTTGCCGTGGGTGTGCTGGGGGGGCTTGTCGTCGGCATCGCCGCCCGGCCGCGCCTCCGCGCACGTCCGGCGTCACGTGAGCCGCACCCAACCGCCACCCGCCAGATCCTGCTGCCCTTCACCGGCACGACTCTGTCGCGGCGGGCGCTGGAGGCCGCGATGCGGCTGGCGAAGGTCGACGACGCCACGCTGATGCCGGCGTTCCTCGCGACCGTGCCGCTGCACCAGTCGCTGGAGAGTCCCTTACCGAAGCAGTGCGAGATCGGGATGCCGCTTCTGGAGGCGATCGAGCAGCGCGCCGCCGCACAGGAGATCCCTGTCGACGCCCGCGTCGAATGCGGCCGCTCCTACCGCCATGCGCTCAGCCGCCTGCTCGAACCCGAGCAGTTCGACCGCGTGATCATCTCTGCCGCCGCCGACCCCCGCACCGGCCTCTCCGGCGACGACCTGCTGTGGGCGATCCACCATGCCAACGCCGAGGTGATGATCCTGCGGCCAGCACCGCGGGATAGGCGCGTGGTCTCGGCGAGTGGGGTGGTGGGGCATTTCTAGGGTGTGCGCTGACTTGAGCCGCCGGGTGCGAGATCGGCAGCCAAAGCGCGGATGCTCATAACAGGATGATCCAGCCCAGCTCCGACCGAGGCACCTATATTAGGGTGACGGTGATCCTGGCGGAGGAGTTTAGTAGCGTGACTGTACCTATGCCTCTAAAGCTCGCTTCGGTTGGGCATCTGACGATGCCTCCTCCTAGGTCTCTGAACAGACCTATTTGCGCCGCTTCGTCAACCCTGGAGCCGGTGACGACTCCGCCCGCGCTGACGAGTGCTTCACCTAAGAAGGGTCTCTCCGCTGTGGAACTGAATAGGCAGTTCGCGATGCCCGTGACTTCGAGTAGGAGTCCAATACCTATGAAGTCAAGACGGATAGACGTTATATTCGGTAGACGCCTCTAAACAGCCCGTATCCGACTCTCCAGGGAAGGCTTAGGAATCTCGTCGGGAAGCTGCAGCGGTTAAGATCTGCTCTTGTGATCAATCCGACTAGCAACACCGCCTTGATTATCGTCCTGTAGTGGAAGCTACCTTCGAGCGTGAGGTCACATCTGTTTTCGATGCCGCCTGTGAGACTAAACTCCCTCCAGACGACTCTTATGTTTTGGTTGCTGGTGGAAAGGTTCCTCGCGGATGCCGCGTTGACGGCGGTAGCGAGCGCGGCGGCGATTGTCGCGGTTGCGAGCAAGGCTTTGAGCTTTGTTGTCATGGCGCGCCTCCCCGAACGAAGTGGGACCGTCGTGTGACGGTCCCACCTGTGTTTCATATATATGGCTATATTAGTGTGATGGTGATCGAGGTGTTGTTGCCTAGTAGTGTGACGGTGCCCGTGCCCCTCAAGAAGCCTTCCGACGGGCATCTGACGATGCCTCCGCCTAGGTCTCTAAACAGTCTGATCGGGGCTGCTTCGTCTACTCTGAGGCCGGTGACGACTCCGCCAGCGCCGATGGTTGCTTCGCCTAAGGCGGGCCTTGCTGCTTCGGACAGGAATAGGCAGTTCGCGAGGCCTCTGAATTCAACTAGGAACCCCGCGCCTATGAGGTCGAGACGGACTGCTGTTATGTTGGGTAGTACGCCTCTGAATGACCTGTATGTGATGTGCCACGGAAGTCCTAGGACCCTCGTTGGGACAGTGCACCTGTTGAGGTCGGCCCTTGTGATATAGCCGATTAGTCTTGGTTCCTTGATTATGGTCCTGTAGTGGAAGCTGCCTTCGAGCGTGACTTCGCATGTGTTTTCGAGGCCGCCCGACAGTATGAGTTCCCTCCAGACTATTCTTATTCTTTGGTTGCTGACGGAGAGGTTTCTGGCGGACGCGACTCCCACGGCCGTGGTCAAGATCAACGCCGCGAGCGCGCCAGTGAGCAACGCCTTGGTGTATCTGCGCATCGAGTGGTCCTTTGGGTTAGACGAAGTACGTGCTGGTTAATGGGCGGTCTGCGCCTGGGTGGCCGTCCCCGGCTTGACCTGCCGTGCGTGCGCCGGAGCGCACGGAATTTGCGTGCGTAGAAGCCCCCCTTTCGCGTGCGCTGGCTCCGCGGTTCGAGACGTCGATAGCGGCCACTCGGATCGACTGCCGAACGCGGACTCCCGACAGTCTACCAAAAAATAGGGCAATGGCTCGAAAAACTGCCGTGGTTGCAAGACCGGGCCAGTGCACCTAATATCAGGGCGTCGAAACACGGGAAAGAGGAGTGGATCTGGTGCTGTCAAGTGGGAAGCGGCGCGCACGCGTGCGCGCACTCGCCGTCGGGGTTCTGTGCGCTTCGGTGGTGGGCATGCTGAGCGCCAGCGCCTGGGCGTTGCCGGCTGGCCGCGGATACGAGCTCGTATCGCCGCCGGACAAGAATGGAGGCGACGTGCTTGCAGATACGTCGCACGCACGAGCGGCATCTGCTGGGGACGCGATCGGCTTCGCCTCACTCACGGCGTTCGCCGATACGCGCGGCACCGGCATCGAGACCGAGTACATCAGCGAGCGGGCCGCGGTGCCCGGTACACCGGGATGGAGCACGCATGGGATCACGCCGCAGCAGGGGCCGCTTGCGGCGACGGGAGCGGTGTTCAGTCTCGGCCCGCTGTTCGACGGAGAGTTTTCGCCGGACCTGTCACACGCGGTATACCGAGCGTTTGGCGCATTCCCCAGCGACGTCAACGTGCAGAACGTCCCGAATCTGTACATGCGAGACGATCTGCGCGCCCCGGGGGCAGGCCACTACCAATTGCTCACCGACTCGGTCACCGTCCAGCCGCCGCCCTCGGGTTTCGCCATCACCAGACGACCGATGCTCGCCGGAGCGTCCGCCGACTTCTCGCACGTGATCTTCGAGAGCAACCTCAACCTAACTCCCGGCGCCAGCGGGGGGAGCACCAAGCTGTACGAGTGGCATGACGGGCTGGTCCGTCCCGTGGGGGTGGGACTCGACGGGACGGTCGCAGCGGGATCCGTGGCCGGGCTCGGCGCATCGATTTCGCACCACACGCCTCGCACGATTTCCAGCGACGGCTCGCGGATCTTCTTCACCGACCCGGGGACCGGCAACCTCTACGCGCGGATCGACGGCGCCGTCACGACACAGATGAACGCCTCGGAGAAGGCGAGCCCTGAGAGCCCGTCCACTGCGACGTACTGGTCCGCGAGCACGGATGGCACGCGGGTGTTCTTCACCACGACAGAGGGGCTCGTCGAAGGCGACGCGAACGGCGACAACGACCTGTACATGTGGAAGAAGGCGGATAGCGACGAGACGCAGGGAGTGGCGGTCGACGCGACGAGCGGGACGTTCACGCTCAGCTTCGACGGCCAGGCCACCTCCGCGATCGTGTTCGATGCGGCAGCCGACACTGTCAGAACGGCGCTCGAGGCGCTGTCGAACATCGGCAGCGGAAACGTCGCGGTCACTGGGGGACCCGGCGGCGGAGGCGCGGCCCCATACGTCGTGAGATTCATAGGGTCTTTCGGCGGAGCGAACGTCAGCGAGCTGTCGGCCGACGCGAGCGGTCTCCCCGTTGGTGCGAGCGCAACAGTCGAGACGACGCAGCCGGTGCAGAACCTCACGCTGATCTCCCGAGACACTTCGGGTGCCGACGCTCCCGTCACGCGCAATCTCATGGGCGTGAGCGAGGACGGCCGGTATGTCTACTTCACCGCGTCGGGGGAGCTGCTCGCCGGTGCCGGCTCATTCGATGAGTTTCCGGACGGGGCGGGCATGTATCTGTGGCACGACGGTGCGCTGAGATACATCGGATGGCTGCTCAGACTCGATGATGTCGACCGGAACAGTCCGGTGCTGACATGGAGCACTACGGTGAAGAACGCGCTGACGGTCCGGGTCACCCCGGATGGGCGCCATCTCATGTTCGGGTCACACACGGATGTCGGCTTGAGAGGGCAGGGTGGCTTTGCCGGAGCCGACCACGGCACCACGTGCTCCTTCGACCCTGAGGCGGCGGGCGCCTGTCGCGAGCTGTACCTGTACGACGCGGACACGGGAAGCCTGCGGTGTGCGTCGTGCCACATCGGCGGATCCGCAACCGGCGATGCCCTTACGGCGCATCGCTCGAATAGCGGCGGCTCCCTCCTCACCTCTCACCAGAGCCACGCGCTGTCCGACGACGGACGATATGTGTTCTTCGCGACGGAGGATCCGTTGGTCCCGCAGGACGTCAACGGCAAGCGTGACGTCTACGTATACGACGCTGCTACCGAGACGCAGCACCTCCTGACCAGCGGTACGAGCTCGAGTGACTCGTACCTGATGGACGCGAGTGCGTCGGGCCGCGACGCCTTCTTCCTGACACGCGAGCGACTCGTCGGCTGGGACGTCGACGACAACTACGACGTGTACGACGCGCGCGTGGGCGGCGGACTCCCCGATCCGGTCACAGCACCCGCTGAGTGCTCAGACGATGCGTGCCAGGCACCGCCGTCTGCCGCGCCGGCCGTGCTCGGGAGCGCGAGCCAGCTCTTCAGAGGAACTGAGGACCCGGCTCCGAGGCTGAGACCGCGGCATGGCGCAAGACGTTGCAGACACGGGACGCACCGGGTCGTGCGCAGAGGCAAGGCGACGTGCGTGCGCAAGCACAAGCGGCCGCAGGTTCGCTCGAGGAGGGCCAAGTGATCGTCATGGAGAAGCGAACGATGAAGAACGGTGCACGCGGCCTGCGCTTCGCACGGCTGGTCCTGCTTGCGGCGGCGATTCTGGCGGTCATGAGCTCGACGGCGGGGGCAAGCCCCCTCTGGCGAATCGACTCCGTCTCGAACAGCACGGTGGCGGCGGGCGGGACGATGACCTACTACGTCCAGGTCACCAACGTGGGCGCCGATCCGACCGACGGCAGCGAGTTCGACCTCGTCGCAACGTTGCCGCCGGGTTTCACGGGCATCGACGCGACCGGCCCGTTCACGTGCCCCAACGTCGCGGGCGAGACGACGATCGGCTGCTCCAACGTCGCCATGCTCGCGCCCTCGGACAAGCAGACCCTCGTGCTGAGAGCGAGTGTCGATCCTGGCGTGTCCGGACCGATAGCCAACGCCACATTCGCCCTCTCGGGCGGTGGGGCAGAGAACGCGATATCGGCGGACCCGGTCACGATCTCGCCGGCGCCCGCCGGCTTTGGGATCGACGCCTTCGACGCGCTCGCCGCGAACGCGGCGGGTGACGTCGAGGCGCAAGCCGGCGGCCATCCCTATTCGGCGGGAACGGCGATCGACTTCAACATCGTCGATGCGCCGAGAGGCCTCCCTGCCAACATCGACCCTGCCATCTGGCCGGCAGAGCCTGCGAAGGACGTGCAGGTCGACTTGCCGCCCGGGTTCGTGGGGGATCCCACGAGCGTGGAGCAGTGCTCGCTTCCCGACCTCGCAAACGCGCCTGCGAACGTCAGATCCCAGCCGCTGTGCGTGCCTGCGTCGCAGATCGGATCCGCGACCGTGCGAGTGAACGGAGGGAACGGGAACACGCTCGGGCCGGTGCCGGTGTTCAACATCACCCCTCCGCCGGATGTTCCCGCGCGATTCGGGTTTGCCCTTCTCGGCTCGGTTGTCGTCTTCGACGCCCAACTGCGCAGTGACGGCGACTACGGCCTCTCGATTGTCGCCCGCGACATTCCGGAGGGTATTGCCGTCGTCGGCACGAGCCTCACGATCTGGGGCGACCCGGCCGACAGAAGTCATGACCGGGAGCGTGCGTGCTCCGGCGAACCCGGGCCGTACGTTGGCGGACCCACCTGCGCCAGTGGCGCACCGCACGCGCAGTTCCTGCGCAACCCCACGTCGTGCACTGCCCTCGGGACAGGCCTCCCGACGACGCTCGGTGCGGACTCGTGGACGCATCCGGGCGACTTCAGATCGAAGACGTTTGTGAGCCACGATCTCCCCGGCTACCCGTTCCCGACGAATCTGTGGGGCGGGCCGCGAGGAACCGAGAACTGTGACGGAGTGCCGTTCGGACCGTCGATTACGGCGAGACCGGTCGAGGGTTCGACCGCGGCCGCCCCGGTGCATTTCTCGGTTGACGTCAACGTGCCGGTTCCCGAGGAGCTCACGCCCATCGGGCAGTCCGATGTGAGAAGGACGGTCGTCACGCTCCCCGAGGGCGTGCGCGTCTCGCCGTCGTCCGCGGACGGGCTGGCGGCCTGCAACCCGGCGCAGATCGCCCTCAGAAGCGATGCGACGCCGACGTGCCCGGCCGGGTCGAAGATCGCCTCGGTCACGATCGACACGCCGTTGCTCGACCAGCAGCTGGAGGGAGCGGCGTACCTCGCGACGCCGTTCAACAACCCGTTCAACTCGCTGGTCGCGCTGTACCTCGTCGCGAGAGGTCCCGGCGTCGTCGTCAAGCTGCCGGGTCAGGCGTCGATGGATCCGGTGACCGGTCAGATCACGGCCACGTTCGACGACCTCCCGCAGCTCCCGTTCTCGAAGGTCCACGTGGACTTCAAGAGCGGACCCCGTGCGCCGCTGTCCGTCCCGAACAGATGCGGCACGTACACGACGCACGCCGAGATGACGGGCTGGAGCGGTAGAACGGTGTCCTCGGACAGCAGCTTCACGATGACCCAGAACGCGAAGGGCAAGCCGTGTCCGCCCGAGTTCACGCCCGGCTTCAGCGCCGGGACGGAGAGCAACAGCGCTGGGTCGAGTTCCTCGTTCCTGCTGCGTCTCACGCGGGACGACGAGGACCAGGACCTGAGTGCGCTCACGGTGAACATGCCGAGAGGGCTGACGGGCAAGATCGCCAACGCGGATCTGTGCACGGACATGCAGGCGAAGTCCGACGCGTGTCCGGCGGGCGCGAAGGTCGGCGACGTCACGGTCGGTGCCGGCGCCGGACCGAACCCGTTCTTCATCACGAACGGGCGTGTGTACCTCACGGGTCCGTACAAGGGCGCTCCGTACGGGCTCTCGATCGTCGTTCCGGCGGTCGCAGGCCCGTTCGATCTCGGCAACGTGATCGTGCGGTCGGCACTGTTCGTCGACAAGCACGACGCGACGGTGAGAGTGGTCAGTGATCCGCTGCCGACGATCCTGCAGGGCATCCCGCTCGACGTCCGCGACGTTCGCGTGAACGTGAACAAGCCGGACTTCTTCATCAATCCGACCAGTTGCGCCAAGAAGACAATCAGCGCGACGCTCAAGTCCACGGAGGGCGCGACGGCAAACGTGTCGGATCGCTTCCAGGCGGCCAACTGCGCCTCGCTCAGCTTCAAGCCGAGAATGGTGATGCGGGTCGGCGGGAGAGGGCACACGCGCAGAGGCCAGACGTCGTCGTTCACGACGACGCTGACAATGCCGTCGAGGAACCAGGCGAACCTGAGATTCGTGCGGGTTTCGCTGCCCACGACGATTAACGCGCGTCTGAATACGATCAACGATGCATGCACGCGGGCCGAGTTCGAGTCCGAGGTCAGCAAGTGTGCGCATGCCAAGGCGGGCTCGGCGACGGCGGTTACGCCGCTGTTGAGAGGTCCGTTGAAGGGCACCGTGTACTTCGTCAAGAACGGGCATCCGATTCCGGACCTGTTCGTGGCGTTGCGCGGCCAGGTCGACTTCGACCTGATCGGGCGCGTCACGATTCCGGGTGGGAAGCACCTCGCGACGACGTTTGACGCGGCGCCCGATGTGCCGATCAGATCGTTCACGCTGAGACTGCTAGGCGGTCCGAGAACGGCATCGATCGGTGCGGCGGCGAACCTCTGCTCGAGAGCGAGCAGACATGCCAAGGCAGAGGTCGACTACATCGGCCAGAACGGCAAGGTGCTGCAGGTCGATCAGGCGCTGAAGGTCGCTGGCTGCGCGAAGCACAAGGCCGCCAGACGCAGGCACTGACACGGTCGGGGACGCGGAGATGGGCTGGCGCTCTCGAGAGCGCCAGCCTTCTTCCGAATGCGCGACGGCGATCGTCGCAGTTAGGAGAAGGCCCAAGTCTCGGTGCCACATCCTGGATTATCTCTAACGACAAGCCAAGCTGGGCGAGGATCTCGGCGAGTTTCTCAGTGGGGCCGTCTGTGTGACGGCCCCACTCGTGGGTAATGCGGCTATATTAGTGTTATAGTGATTCTGGTGGAGGAGTTTAGTAGCGTGACCGTCCCGGTCCCGCGCAAGAAGCTTTCAGCTGGGCAGGCGATGATGCCTCCGCTTAGGTCTCTGAACAGTGGCAATTGGGCGGTTTCGTCAACTCTTATTCCGGTGCCAACACCGCCGGCCCCAATGAGTGCTTCGCCTAAGATTGGCCTTGCCGCAGTGGACTTGTATAGACAGTTCGCGATGCCGGCAATTTGAATTAGTACCGCCGCTTCGATAAGGTCGAAGCGGATAGAGGTTATGTTGGGTAGGTTGCCTCTGAACGACCTGTATCTGATGTGCCAGGGCAGAATTAGGGCTCTTGTCGGAAAGTCGCAGCGGTTGAAGTCTGCCCTCGTGATGTAGCCAATTAGGTTCTGTGCCTTGATTATTGTCCTGTAGTGGAAGCTTCCTTCGAGCGTAAGGTCACACCTGTTTTCGATGCCGCCGGAGAGGATCACTTCCCTCCAGACTATTCTTATGTTCTGGTTGCTGATGGAGAAGTTCCTGGCGGAGGCGACTCCCATGGCGGTGGTCAAGATCAACGCTGCGAGCGTGCCTGTGAGCAGCGCCTTGGTGTATCTGCGCATTGAGTAATCCTTTGCGTTTGCACGAAATGCGTGCGGGTTATTGGGCGGGTCTGTGCCCGGGTGGCCGAGCCGGGTGTGACCTGCCGTGCGTGCGCTGGGGCACGCTGAAGGTGCGTGCGTGTCGAACGTCCCCCTTTCACGTTCGCTGGCCCCGCGGATCGAGGTCGATAGCGGCCACTCGTATCGGCTGCCGAACGCGGACTCTAATATACTACCAAAAATTGGTGTAATAAAGCTGGAAACTGCAATGGCTCCGAGCCAACCCGAGACACCCATCGCCACGCCACAAGCAAAAGCGACTACCATCCCACCTGAGGTTCCGTCGCGCCGGCGCACCGCTCCCAGTCGACGTATGGCCGACCTCCTCGCGGAGCGGGTTGAGGACGTGCAGTCATGGCAGCTATCGACAAGCCACTCACGCCGAGCCGGCAGCAGGTCGCTGCCGAACGGATTGCGGGCTACGGCGCGGAGCAGCAGCGACTGAAGGCAGCGGCAGCGGCCCGCCGCAAAGCGGCCGCCCGCGAAGAAGAACAGCGCGCGGCGAGCTTCTCCGTCAGACGGCAGCGCTCGATGCCGACCGACCGCCCCAGCCGCTACCTCAGATAGACGTCCCCGGCCCCGCGAAGAGCCCCGCGGCCGTCAGCTGCGGCGGCGTCGCTTGGCGAGGTAGAGCTTCGCGTCAGCCCACGCTATGACGGAGTCGAGCGTGTCGGTGGGCAGCAGCTCGGCGTGCCCGGCGCTGATCGATGCGGCAGGAACGCGTTCGCCCAGCAGGCGCTGGATCTCGCCGGTGCGTTCGATCGCGATGTCGAGGCTCACGTCGGACATCGCGCAGACGAACTCGTCGCCGCCCCAGCGGACGGTGACGTCGTAGGAGCGCAGCGTTTGGACGATCGCCGTCGCCACGTCGAAGAGGAGCGCATCACCGGCGGCGTGCCCGTCGTGGTCGTTGACCAGCTTGAGGTCGTCGACGTCGAGCACCGCGAACGCGAAGCGGCGTCTCAGCCGGCGCGCGCGGTCGATCTCGTGCATCAAGGCCAGCTGACCTGCGCCGCGACGGAATACGCCGGTCAGCTCGTCCAGGCCGCCGAAGCGGCGGTCGCTCTGCGCGTTCGCCCGATCGGCCGCCGCGGCACGACGATCCGCTGCCGCCGCGGCTCGCGCCTCTGCCGCCTGTCGGCGCGCGATGGCAGCGGCGTTCCTCAGATGCCGCAGAGACAGCAGCGCCTCGTCGAGCGTCGCGGACGCAGCGAGGAGGAGCTCATGCGCCTGGTCTTCTTTGTCGCGGGCGGTCGCAGCGTCGTCGCGCGCCGCCGCAATCTGGTCGCGAACGTCCGCGGTCAGGTCGCGCATCCGCGCGGCCCCGTCGCGGCGTGTCGCCGTCTCGATGCGCTGCGCCGCAGTCCGCGCATGCGCCAGCGTCGTGAGCATTCGCTCGTCGCCGGCCGCTTCGCTCGCGCGCGGCGGAGCTTCACGCGGATCGTCTGCGAACGGATCCGCGGGTGCGTCCGGTTGATCCCACGGCCCGTCGCCGTTGGTGGCGCGCCGTGTGCCCGCCTCGTCTGGTGTCGTCATCGCACGCGTATTCCTGGCCGCGGATCAGGCCAGCGCGGATGGTGCATCCATGATCAAACCGAGCTTGACGAGCGTCGACTCGTCGCTGAGATAGCCGTGCGCCTCGACGATCTTGTCCGCCTGCACGGTGGCGATCACTGCTGCGTCGGCGACGGGATCGTGCCGATGCGCAGCGTGGACAACACGAGAAAGCCTTCGGGTCGCTGCGGACGGATATCGCGGACCTGCAGCTGGACGTCCAACGGCAGCGCATCGAGGTCGGCGACCCATTTCCGCAGCCCCGCGTGCCCGTGGTAGATGCGGCGGCGACCGATCAGCGAGGTGGGGCGGAACACAATGCGCGGATGCGCCAGGTCCACGAGCGCATCGACATCGCGATCGTTGAACGCCTCGACGAATGCCGGGCGAGCACCGCGAATCCGACCGGGTCGGCCCGTAGATCGACCGTGGACCCGTGGTCGACGAGTGGTGGAGGTGCGTTGGCCGGGGCGGCATGCTCGGTCATGCCGAGACTCCTCGAGTCGCTGTGGTTGGCGAAGCTCGGAAGTCACGCAGCGCCGCGCAGTCCCTCTGTGTGGACCGCGCCCCGTCGCGGATGCCCTCCTCTGGTGAACCAGCCTACGCGCGTGGCCGTCGGCCTGCAACAGACGTCGGTCAGGGAGCTCCCGGCACGTCCTCGTCGACGAGATCGCTCGGCGCCAGCACGAAGATCTCGCACAGCATGTCGGGGTCCTGCTGGTTACCGCTCATGAAGCCGATCACGCCGTCCGGTGGCGTCCTCGATGACGGCCTCGAAGCGGTCGCGCATGACGTCCTGGAAGGCCATCCGCTGGAGGATCACCTCGTGGCCGCGGCCGGCGTCGCGCAGCGTCTCCTCGACGCGCGTGAAGCCGCCGCGCAACAGGCAGATGACGAGGTCGTCCTCGTAGTAGGTCTTCGTGCGCGTCGGGCCCTTGCCGTAGTACTCCTTGAAGAGCGCGACGATGCCGTCGGAGACGGCGGTGAGGATCTCGCCGCGCGCCACACGGGTGCTCTCGTGGCCTGCGGTGGTCAAAGCATCGTGACCGTGATCGTTCATCCGCTCAACGTAGCCCTACTATCGTCTGACAGGTCCGGTCTCTGACCGGCGTCCGCATGGCCCTCGCTCTCCGCCGCGCGCACGTACTCCACCGACCCGAGGGTGGGAAACGCGCAGGCCACGATGGTGATTGACAGCTGTTTGGACGGCGAGGAGCTGCTCGACGCGGTGAGCGCATCGATGTCCGTGTTGCACGAGCGGTACTACGGTCGTGCTCCCGCGAACACGAAGAGCCGCATGATGGGAGACGACCTGCTGGCGTGCGTGCTCGGCGGGGTCTACAACGACGTCGAGAAGACGATGATCGAGCTGGAGCGCAGCGCGATCGTCCAGGAGACCCGCAGCGCGTTCCAGGGCGCGATGCAGCACAAGTTCATCGCCGAGGTCGAGCGCCTGAGCGGTCGGCGTGCTCGCCTTCATCTCCAACCACCACGTCGGCCCGGACCTCGAGATTGAGCTCTTCGTGCTCGCGGCGCCGAGCTGAGTGGGCTGTTGCTAAGCGAGAGCGCCTCGCTCCCCGCGACCGCGTTGACGCGCCGAGCGGACCGTCCGTCAGCGCGCGGCGCCGAGCGCCGCAACCGCCGCCGGCACGCCCTCGGCGGCCGTCGCATACCGCGGCGCCCAACCCAGCTCACGCTTGACACGCGCGTTGCTGGAGCGCGCCGAGCGCGTGACAGCGGCGACCGGATCGCCGCCCGCAGCGAGCCGCGCGAGCCAGACGGGCACGTGCCTCGGTGCGCCGATGCCCAACGCTCTCGCGATCGTGGCGACGAAGTCGGCAAGCCGGATCGGCGCGTCGTCCACGACGTGGAAGGTGGAGCCGGCTGGCGCGGACTCAGCCGCGTCGCACAGCGCCCGCGCGACGTCCTCCACGTGCACGACGTCCCACCAGTTCTCGCCACGCCCGACGACGGCGAAGCGGCCCGGCTGACGCAGCCGCGTGACGAGCTCCGCGGCGAACCACCCGCCGGGCCCGTACACGTGCGAGGGCCGCACGACCACGCCGGGCAGGCCCGACGCGCGCAGCAGCCGCTCGCCCTCCTGCTTCGATCTCCCGTAGGCGGTCTCGACCGGCAGCGCGCTGTCCTCGTCGAGCAGCGCACCGTGCGCGTCGCCGGTCACGACGTCGAGGCGAAGACGACCTTCGGCGAGCCGGCGGCGGCGCACGCCTCCAGCAGATGCCTGGTGCCGACGATGTTCACCGCCGCGATTCGCGCGACGTCACGCTGCGTCGCGATCTCGGCGGCGAGGTGCAGGACGCAGTCGGGGCGCGCGGCGGCGACTGCGTCCGCGAGCGTCGCCGGCTCGCCGGTGAGGTCGCCGTGGACCTCCTCGCAGCCGGCCGGCGCTGAGCCCGGCCGCCGCACGAGCGCCGTCACCGCGTGGTCGCGCACCCGCAGCTCGGTGCACGCGAACCCGCCGAGGAAGCCGCTCGCTCCGGTCACCAGCACGCGCATCGGGCGAGGCTACCGTCACGCACAGCCTGGACCCGCCAGTCCGGCGTGCGCCCCGCGCCGAACCGGGGTACGTGTCTCCAGGATGAGGGGACTCACCGAGTACCGCCGCAAACGACGCTTCGATGAGACGCCGGAGCCGCACGGGGCGCGCAGACGCGCCGGCAGAAGACACAGCGCGAGAAGACGCGCGGCGCCCGCCGCGAGCGGCCGCTTCGTCGTGCACGAGCACCACGCCCGCCGCCTGCACTGGGACCTGCGGCTCGAGCGCGACGGCGTGCTCGTCTCGTGGGCGATCCCGAACGGGATCCCGGAGGACCCAAGACACAACCGCAAGGCGGTGCACGTCGAGGACCACCCGCTCGACTACATCGACTTCCACGGCACGATCCCGGAGGGGAGCTACGGCGCCGGTGAGGTGATGATCTGGGACAGCGGCACGTACACGTGCGAGAAGTGGCTGCCCGACAGAGTCGTCGTGACGTTCGACGGCGAGCAGCTCAACGGCCGCTACGCGCTCTTCCACGCCGGAAGATCCGAGAAGGACTGGATGATCCACCGCATGGACCCGCCTGCGGACGCGACCGCCGAAGAGATGCCGGAGCTCGTCGAGCCGATGCTCGCGCGCCTCTCGACGATGCCGAAGGACGAGGAGAGCTGGGCGTTCGAGGTCAAGTGGGACGGCGTGCGCGCGATCGCCCGCTCCGAGCCCGGCCGCATCCACCTCGTCACCCGCAACGGCAACGACGTCTCGGCCGCCTATCCCGAGCTGCGTGCGCTCAACCGCGCGCTCGGCTCGCACAGCGCGATGCTCGACGGTGAGATCGTCGCGTTCGACGAGGACGGCAAGCCCAGCTTCCAGGCGCTGCAGCCGCGCATCCACCTGCGCGGCGAGGCGGCCGTCAGACGCCGCGCCGCCGAGCACCCGGTCACCTACGTCATCTTCGACCTGCTGTGGCTGGACGGCCACTCGCTGCTCGACCTCCCCTACACCGAGCGGCGCAAGCAGCTCGTCGCGCTCGAGCTCGACGGCGAGCACTGGCGCGTGCCCGACCACCACGAGGGACAGGGCTCCGCGTTGCTCGCCGCCACGCGCGAGCAGGGGCTGGAGGGCGTCGTCGCCAAGCGGCTCGACTCGCGCTACGCGCCCGGCCGCCGCGAGGGCAGCTGGCTGAAGATCAAGCACTCTCAGCGCCAGGAGCTCGTGATCGGCGGCTGGACGGAGGGGAGAAGAGCGCGCCAGGGTCGTCTCGGCGCGCTCGAGCTCGGCCATCACGATCCAGAGAGCGGCGAGCTGAAGTACGCCGGCCGCGTCGGCACCGGCTTCGACGAAGCGGAGCTGGACAGGCTCGCCGAGCTGCTGAGACCGCTCGCGCGCAGAAGATCCCCGTTCAGCGGGCGCCAGCCGGCGAGAGGGGCGCACTTCGTCGAGCCGCAGCTCGTCGCCGAGATCGAGTTCGGCGAATGGACGAGAGACGGCCGCCTGCGCCACCCGCGCTACGAGGGCCTGCGCGACGACAAGCCGGCGGAGGAGGTCGTGCGCGAGCGCGTGGAGACCCCGCCGAGAGCGACGCCGTCGCCGGTCGCGCCGGCCGCCGAGGCCGCCGGCGACGCCCCCGACCTCGATGCGCTCGTCGCCGCCGGCCGCAAGATCCGCAACGGCGTCGAGGTCGAGCTTGAGGGACGCACGCTCAGAGTCACCAACCTCGACAAGCTCCTCTACCCGGGCGCCGGCTTCACGAAGGGCGACCTGATCCGCTTCTACATGCGCGTCGCACCGGTGCTGCTGCCGCACCTGCACGACCACCCGCTCACGCTCAAGCGCTACCCCGACGGCGTCGACGGCAAGTTCTTCTACGAGAAGCAGTCGCCGAGACACCGGCCCGACTGGGTCGAGACGGTCACCGTCTACAGCCGCCACAGCAGACGCGACATCCACTACACGCTCTGCCAGGACCTGCCGACGCTCGTCTGGCTCGCGAACCTCGCCGACATCGAGCTGCACCCGTCGCTCTCGAAGGAGGACGAGATCGAGCGGCCGGCGACGCTCGCGTTCGACCTCGACCCCGGGCCGCCGGCGACGATCGTCGAGTGCTGCGAGGTCGCGCTGGCGCTGCGCGACATGTTCGAGCAGCTCGGCCTGCAGGCGTTCCCGAAGACGTCGGGCTCGAAGGGGATGCAGATCTACCTCCCGCTCAACGATCCCGACGCGCGCTACGAGCACACGAAGCCGTTCGCGCACGCCGTCGCCGCGCTGTTCGAGCAGCAGCGCCCGGAGCTGGTCGTCTCGGACATGAGAAAGAAGGGCGGCGAGCGCGAGGGCAAGGTGCTGATCGACTGGTCGCAGAACGACGAGCACAAGACCACGATCTCCGTCTACTCACTGCGCGCGAAGGAGCGCCCGACCGTCTCGACGCCGATCGGCTGGGACGAGGTCGAGAGGTGCCAGGCCAAGGGCGATCCCGACCTGCTGCGCTTCGAGCACGACGCGGTGCTCGCGCGCGTCGCCGAGCACGGCGACCTGTTCGCCGAGGTGCTGAGACTCAGGCAGTCGCTGCCCGCGCTGAGAGGCCTGACCGGATGACCAGACCCCGCTCGCTGTGGAACGGGACGATCGCGTTCGGCGAGGTCGCGATCCCGGTCAAGCTGTTCGCCGCGACCGAGGACCACCGCATTCACTTCCGCGAGGTGCGCCTGAGCGACGGTTGCCGCATCGAGCACCGCCTCCTCGGCGCCGACTCGGGCCGCGCGATCAGACGCGAGAACACGCAGAGGGCATACGAGACGAGCGGGGGAAAGCAGGTGATCCTCACCGACGAGGAGATCGCCGCCGCGCGCGGCTCGCGGCCGAAGGTGATCGAGCTGGAGCACTTCGTCGCCGTCGAGCAGATCGACCCCGTCTACTACGACAAGCCCTACCTCGTCGGCACGCAGGACGGCGGCGAGCGCGGCTACCGCGTCCTGCTCGCGGCGCTGGAGCGCAGTGGCAAGGTCGGGATCGGCCGCTTCGTGCTGCGCACGCGGGAGCAGCTCGTCGCGCTGCGCCCGCGCGGCAGAGCGCTCGTGCTGCACACGATGCGCTTCGCCGACGAGGTCGTCGATCGCAGAGACCTCCGAGTCCCGCCGCTGCGCAGAGAGCCGTCGGCCAAGGAGGTCGAGATGGCGCAGCGGCTCGTCGACACGCTCGCGACCGGCTGGAGAGCGGCAAAGCACAGAGACAGATACACGGCTGACGTACTCGCCCTCATCAGACGCAAGGCGAAGGGGGAGGAGATCGAGGCGCCGGAGCCGGAGGAGCGCGAGGCGCCCGACGACCTCTCGGCCGCGCTGGAGGCGAGCCTGAGCGGTAGACGCAGAAGACGGGCGCGCGGCGCGCAGCACAGAAGACGCACCGCCGGCAGAGCCCGCTCGCGCGGCAACGGGCATGGCAGAAGAAGGGCGGCGCGCTGATGGCCCGCGGCCTGTGGAGCGGGACACTCGCGTTCGGGCTCGTCGCCGTCCCGGTCGAGCTGGTGAGCGCGGTGCGCGACCGCGACGTGCACTTCCACGAAGTCGACGACAGAGGCCAACGCGTCGAGGTCAAGCGCACGTGCGCGAAGGACGGCAAGGAGGTCCCATGGGACGAGGTCGGCCACGGCTACGAGCTGGACGGCAGGCTCGTCGTCCTGTCCGATGAGGAGCTGGCGGCCGCTGCGCCCGAGCGCACGCGCACGATCGAGGTGGAGGAGTTCGTTCCGCTCGAGCAGATCGACCCGGCCCACTTCGACCATCCCTACTACCTGCTGCCGCAGGGCGGGGCGGAGGGCGTCACGCGCGCCTACCGGCTGCTGCGCGACACGATGGCGACCCGCGAGCAGGTCGCGATCGGGCGGATCGTGATGCGCTCGCGCGAGCAGCTCGTGGCGGTGCGCGAGCGCGACGGACTGCTCGCGCTCTCGACGATGCTGTTCGCGAACGAGATCCGCGCCCCGAGAGCGATCGACGCGGTGCCGTCGGGGCGTAGAGGCTCGCCGAGAAGAGCTGAGGTCGACGAGGCACTGAGAGTGATCGAGGCGATGACGCGCGACTTCGACCCGGGTCGCTACGAGGACTGCCACCGCAGCCGGCTGCTGAGACTGATCCAGAAGAAACGCCGCGGCGGCGAGATCGCGATCCCCGACGTCGAGCCCGAGCCCGACCCGGTCCCCGATCTGCTGGCCGCGCTCGAGGCGAGCCTCGCTCGCGTGCACGGCTGAGCGGCCGCCCCGCGCGTCTACGCCAAACGCCGCACCGTCAGCGCGGAAACGCGCCAAACACACCTGACCGCGTCGGTCTTCCACCTCGGCACCGGCAAGTTCCCGCTGGCGGTCGCACCCGACACGAAGGGCAACGTCTGGTTCAGCCTCGCCACCAACCCGGCACCCGGCCTGATCGGCCGGCTGGCCGGCGTCGTGGGCGCGGTGCCCGGCGGTGGCGGTGGCGACACCGGCGGCGGTGGCGGCGGCAGAGTCGTGAGAGCGACGAGCGTCGGCGTCCCGAGAATCGGAACGCCTTCGGTGGCGCCGGACGGCAGATCGATGCGCGCCAATCAGGTCTGCGTCGGGCCGCCGAGAGACATCTGCTCGCTCGTCTACCTGATCGCCACGAACGAGTACGTCGCCGGCTTCCCCGGCTCAAGAGCGTCGGCGGCGAGAAAGCACAGAAAGCCGGCCAAGCCCAAGCCGGTGATCCTCGGCAGAAAGCTGGTCACGCTCCACGGCGGCCAGAGAAAGCTTGTGACGATCAGACTGAACGCGACCGGCCGCAGACTGCTCGCGAGAGCCAGAGGCGGCAAGCTGACGGCCTACTTCACCGCGACGCAGGCCAGCGCGGTCAGAGGCAAGCCCGGGAAGCGCGTGAAGCAGGCGAAGGTGACGTTCAAGCTGCCGCCCAGACGCCGCTGAGCGCGGCGCCCGCGCGGCGTGGCAAGGTCAGACGGTGCGACCGCGCGAGCCGCCGAAGAAGAACGCGGCGAGCGCGAGGATCGCGAGCACGAACAGGATCGGGTTGACGATTACGCCACCACCGATGGCGAGGATCAACAGGACGATTCCGATCAGCAGCCAAAGCATTCCGTCTCCTCTCGTCAGCGCGGCGACCGTGCGCCGCGTTGGTGTGAGCAGAGCACTACCCGGTCCGCGAGCGGACCACGCGCCCGCTCGCGGAGGGGTCCGGCTGCTGCCGGGCCGTCCGATCCGACGTTTAGGAATCGGCGCTCGCGTACTGCAGCGAGCCGGGCGTGGTGAGCAGCTCGCCCGTCTCCAGCAACGTCTTGAGGCCCGAGAGGATCATCGGCCAGCCGCCGAACAGTTGGTCGTTGGCGCCCTCGCGCAGCTGGTCATGGACGACGGTCAGTCGGCAGGAGTCGGCGACTTGCTCGATCTCCCACGTGACGCGCGACTCGCCCTCCGCCTTCACGTCCTCGCCCCACAGCGCGGTGAAGCTCTGCACGAGCCGACGCGGTGCGTCGACCTCGACGTTGACGCCCTCGGCGATCGGCATGCCAGCGCCGGTGTGGACCGACGTGTAGCGCGAGCCGGGCGTCCAGTCCGACGTCACGCCGACGCCGAAGTTGTACTTCGCCCGCAGCTCGGGGTTCGTGATCGCCTCCCACAGCTGCTCCGGCGTCGTCTTGATGTAGATCTCGAAGACCTTCTCCATGGTCCTGCCCTCCAGGTCGTGCTTGAGCTCGCTCAGGCCGGCGGCCCACGGCTCCGCGTACTTGCTCACCCAGCGGTCGTGGACGAGCCGAATCGGGACGGGGTTGAGGAAGTGCAGCTTCTCGCGGCCCCGTCGCCGCGTCACGACGAGGCCCGCCTGCTCCAGCACTCTCAGGTGCTTCATCACGCCGAAGCGCGTCATCGGCAGGCGCTGCTCGAGCGCACTCAACGTCTGCCCGTCCTCACGGAACAGTTCGTCGAGCAGGCTGCGGCGGGTCGGATCCGCCAGCGCTCTGAAGACCTCGTCCATGGCGAAGAGAATAGGTGACTGTTTGGTCACATGTCAAGCGTACGTGGTTTGACCGCGCGCGGGGCACCGCTCGTTCGCCGGCTCCCCAGCCGACCGACGAACGCGTCGCGCTACTGGGGCGACGTGAGCGGAGCGCCGCTCAACGCCCCACCCATCGCGGCGCCCGCTTCTCGGCAAACGCCACCGAACCCTCGCGCGCGTCGGCCGACGCTCTCACCGGGTCGGTGATCTCTGCCTGCCGCGCCCACACCGAATCCGCAGGCCACCCAGGCGCCTCCACCAAGATCCGCTTCGAGGCGGCGAGCGCGAGCGGTCCGTTGGCGGCGATCGTCTCCGCGAGCGACATCGCGCCCTCCACCGCCAAGCCCGGCTCGACCACCCGAGTCACGAGCCCAACCTCATACGCGCGATCCGCATCCACGAAGTCACCCGTCAACGCCAGTTCCATCGCCAGGTGGTACGGGATCCGCTCCGGCAGCCGCAGCAGCGCACCGCCCGCCGCGACCAGCCCGCGCTTCACCTCCGGGATCCCGAACCGCGCGCCGTGCGCCGCGACGATCAAGTCGCACGCCAACGCGATCTCGAAGCCGCCCGCGACCGCGAAGCCCTCGACCGCTGCGATAAGCGGTTTCGCCGACGCGCGCTGCACGATCCCCGCAAACCCGCGTCCCTCGACGGCAACCCGCTCGCCCGCGACGAACGCCTTCAGGTCCATTCCCGCACAGAAGCCCTTGCCGGCGCCGGTGAGCACACCGACGCGCAGCTCCGGCTCCGCGTCCAGGCGATCCAACGCGTCGGCGATCCCCTCCGCCACCGCACGGTTTACGGCATTGCGCTGCTCAGGACGGTTAAGCGTGACGAGCAGAACCCCGTCGCGCACCTCGGTCAGAACGGCTGGCTCGGTCATGCCGACGAACCCTACTTCGAACGTTCCATGCGCTGAGTAGCGAGTTGAACGGTTGCCTTCGGACCGTCAAGTGGAATAGCGTCCCCTTTGCCGTTTCTCAAAGCAACGGATGGGGACTGGGTGGCTGGTGCGGTGAGGATGAGGTCGGCTGTCAACTGGGCGGTGCTCGGGCTGGTGATCGAGCGACCCAGCTATGGCTACGAGCTGTTCCAGCGCCTCGAACGTCGCTACGGCGGCGTGCTCGACCCGCCGATCTCGCAGATATACGCAGCGCTCAACGCGCTCGAGCGAGCCTCGCTGATCGAGCCGCTGCTGGAGGAGCTGCCCGCGGCCGCCGATCCCGAGGAGCGGCTGCGCGCGCCCGCCAGGCGCCAGCCGAAGGTCCACTACCGCGCCACCGCGAGCGGTGCGCGCGCGTTCCGAGAATGGGTCGCCGACCAGATGCGCGAGGACCCGCGCCATGTCGAGATGCTGCGGCGCATCGCGGGAACCGCGGCCGCCGGCGTCGATCGCGCCGGCACGATGCGCGCGCTCGTCGACGCTTACGAGCGCGCCTGCGTCGAGGAGGCGAGCCAGCTGCCGCTCCCACCGGCGCGCGACGGCGCGACGCCGGCCGTCGCCGCAGGCGAGCTCGTCGAGCGACTCGTATTGGCGGCGCGCCGCGGCCTGCTCGACGCGCACTTCGCGTGGATCGCTTACGCGCGCAAGGAGATCGACGCGTTCGAGCAGACGCGTACGGGGCGAGCCGATGAGCCTGCTGACGCTTGAGCGGGTCAGCAAGCGCTTCCGCCGCGGCCGCCGGGAGGTGACCGCCCTCGACGACGTCTCGCTCGCGATCGCGCCCGGCGAGCTCGTCGCGATCTGGGGCATGCCACGCTCGGGCCGGACCACGCTGCTGCGAATCGCGGCCGGGCTCGAGCAGCCGGACGGCGGATCGGTGCGCTTTTGCGGCGAGGCGGTCCGCGGCCGTCATGAGGACGGGCTTCCGGCGGGGATCGGTTACATGCAGGTCGGACTCGGTGGGGCCGGCGGGGAGTCGATCGCCGACCACGTCGCGATGCCGCTGCTCGCGCGCGGGACGGCGCCCGAGGTCGCACGCGCTCGTGCACTGCTGCAGCTGGAGCGCGTCGGCGCTGCCGGCTGCGCCAATCTGCAGCCGCGCGAGCTGGAACCGACCGAGCGCGTGCGCGTCGCGATCGCCCAGGCGCTCGTGACCGGCCCGCAGCTGCTGCTCGTCGACGATCCGACGTCCCACGTCGACCTGCTGGAGCGCGAGGCGGTCCTGCTGCTCGTCCGCTCGATCGCCGACGGGAACGTCGCCGTCCTGATGACGACCGGCGAAGCGATGGGCGTCTCCGGCGTCGACCGTGCGCTGACGATCAGCGGCGGGATCCTGCGCGCGGAGGCGAGCGCCGAGCCTGCCAACGTCGTCGCTCTGCACCGCTCCCGTCGTGGCGGCGCCGATCGGCGATAGGACCTCGCTGGCGCGTGAGCCGGCGGCGCAGGCGCAGAGTCCACAAGAGCGGTACGAGAGGGCCGCCGATCGCCTGTCGGACCGCCTCGGTCGCCGCGTGCGCCGCGAGTGTCTCAGCGCCGGCGTGCGAGAGGTACATGCCCGTCATCCCCGCGAGCAGCAGCGTGTGGCGTCCGGCCTGAGGCAGTCGCCGGGCGTCCGTCGCTGCGTGCTGTGCGATCGTCGCGAGACGGCGGGCGGCGCTCTGCGGAGGACCGTAGTGCGCGATGTAGCTGTGCTCGTCGGCTCCGGCGTCCTCCTCCTGGTCCACCAGACTCTCCAATAACCAGGAGAGCGAGGCGATCCAGGGGAAGTACGCGTGCTCGATCGCGCCGGAAGCGGCACCGTCCGTACGGCGATGTGCGGCCGCTGCCAGCAGCGCGAAGAAGCCGAGCGGCGAACCGCCGCCGGCCGCCAGCTCCCACCAGTGGAGGGTGCAGCCCTGCGGCTGCTGCGTCTCTGCCCAGCGCGCGAGTGCGAGCTCTCCGGTCGTGTCCACGGCGGCGTGATGGAGGCTCTGGGCCACCCGAGCACGTTGGGCCATCCGCAGCAGCCCGGCGCGAACGCACTCCCGCGCCGGAAGACGCAGGAGCGCGTCCCTACACGCCTCGATCAGCGCCGCTAGGTAGCCGCCGTCGTCGCCGTGGGGGTGGCTCGCATACCAGTCCTCGACGGGCGCACCGACCTCGAACGCCGCGACGAGCGCGCCATACAGCCGCTGGTTGTTGTCCAGCACGTCCGCAACCGGCTCCTCCGCAAGCGCGTCGACGTAGTCGTACATGACCTCGAAGGCGATACAGGCGCGCACAACGTGGCGGCCCGAGCGTGCCGTGGCAAGGATTGCGAAGGCGGCGGCCCCCTCGGCCGTCATCGACTCCGTTTGCAGCTTGCGGAGCGCATGAGCACGCAACACCGGATCGGGGATGCGGCTCGCACGCTGCTCCCATCTGCGCAGATCACGACGTGCCTGCGGAAAGACGGCGAGCCAGTACAGGGGTACCGCCCAGGCGAACGCCCCACCGACGCGCAGACGCCACAGCATTTGTCCGACGACCCCATCCATGCCAGCACGTCTCGGCACGGATACGCACCACCCTTAGGCGGTGCCCACCCTAGGAGTTCGTTTGCGTCATTCGCCGAAGCTGAATCGTGCCGAGACCCGGGACGCCAGATACCCGGTGATCGCGACCACAACAGCCGCGCCGACGGTGATCAGCAGCAGCGTGGTGACTGCTTGGCCGGCCTGGGCCGTGAACGGTGCGGGGAACCCGGTGTGGAGCTCGAGCCAGCGATTACCGAGCAGGTGAGCGTAAACCCCGGCGACGACACCGAGCAGGCAGCCAAGTGTGAGCACGACCACCGTCTCGAGCAGCAAGATGCGCCGCAGCTGGTGCTCCTTGAAGCCCTGCACCTTGTAAGCGGCGAGACGACGACGGCGTTGCCACACCGCGGCGCTCATCGCCGCCGCCAGCGCCAGGATCGCTGCGACCAGCAGGAGTGTCGAGATCTCACTCAACCGCGCAAGCCCCTGATGCAGCAGGCCGCGGAACTCGTCCTCCAGCTGCGCGCGTGTCTGGACGTCGAGCGCGAGGTTGTGGCCGAGCGCCGCGGCCACGGCGCGCCGTCCATCTGCGGGCGTGACGCCGCGATGCAGATCGACCTCCAGCGCCGTCACCTCACTGGTGCGCCACCCGCGACGGTAGTCGGTCGTATTCATGATGATCGCCCCGGGTCCCCAGCTGAGGTTCGTTACGACCGCGGCAAGCCGCAGGCGCAGCGGGCCGGCCGGGGCCGGCACCTCGAACGGGTCCCCGATGTGGAGTCCCTGCCGATCCGCGATCGTGCGTGAGACGGCCCCCCAGCCGCCCTCGCGCAGGTGGCGTTCCGCCGCAGCGAGGTCCCCGTCGACGAGCTGCGTCGTCGGGATCATGTACCGGTCGCCGCGCGGACGGGCGATGATCCATGTGCGCTGGTCGCCCGCGTCGAGCATGCCGCCTTGGTACTTGCGCACCTCAGCGACCTCCGGCGCGCGCCGGACGCGCGCAAGGCGGTCCGCGCTCACGCTGAAGCCGTCGGTCGTCAGGCTCTGGCCCGCGGTCGTCACCCACACGTCCGCCGTGCTGAGGTGATCCGCGTAGCCGGCCTCGAGGCCGTGGATCAGGTCGTCACGCGCACCGCCGATCGCGACATTGCCGTAGACGGCGATCGCCGCGATCGCCGCCACCGCGACGGAGCGCGTCATCGCCGAGCGCGTGCCCATGACCGCCACGAGCAGCATGTTGCGATGCAGTCGGCGCGCCAAACGGTCGGTCAGAGGCATCGCGGTCGCGAACGTCGCCGGCATCGCGAGCAGCGCCGCGAGCGACAGGGCGAGCAGCCCAACGATCGTCAGCCGAGGGGCCAGTACGACAGCCACCGTCGTCGCGAGCACAAGCGCGGCTGCGACCAGCAGCATCCGCCGCCGCATCGTCGCGCCGATCCCCTCGCCGAGCTCGCCGCGCTCCTCGTTCACCGCATCGAGAGGTCGTCTCGAAACGAGGTCGAGCAGCGGCCGGCTGGTCGCGAGCAGCGACGCGCCGATGCCCGCACCGAAGGCGATCGCGATCGTCGCGGGCGTGACGATTCGCTGCGTGCCGATCGGGAACGTGAACGCGAGGTACGTCGGCAGCGAGTCGAACACGGTGCGTGACAGCAGGTCCCCGAGCGCGAGGCCGGCGGCGGAGGCGGCGACCCCGAGCAGGAGTGCCTGGACGGCGATCGCCGCGACCACCTGTCTTCCGGTGAAGCCCTGCATGCGCAGCTCGGCGATGAAGGCACGCCGGTCGGGCATCGTCAGCAGCATCGCGTTGAACGCGAACAGCAGCCCGACCATCGCGCTGATGGCTGAGAACAGCGCTGACGACTGATCGCTCGGCGCGGCGGCGATGCGCAGGCGGCGCACGATCGCGTCTGCCGGGCCGACGTCGAGGCGGCCGCCGGCGAGCTGTCGCAGCTCGGCGCGAACGCGCTGCTCCTGCCCGGGCGAGGTCTCGACGAAGATGCGCGACACGCGCCCGGGCATGCCGGTGAGCTGCTGGACATACGGCAACGAGGAGATCGCAACCTGACTGCCGACGAGCGAGCCGATCTCGCCGCGGTCGAGCGCCGCCGACAAGGGCGTCGTGCGAGCACGGCCGCCGACGAGCATCTGCACCGTCTCTCCCGGCATCGCGCCGATCTGGCGAGCGATCTGATCTGGTGCGATCACCCCGACCGTCGGCAGCTGCAGCCCGCTCGGACCGAAGTCGTGGGTGATCGGTCCGCCGAGCGCCGCGAGCGTCGGGTCTACGCCGACGAGCATCACGGCGCGCTCGCCGCTCGGACCGGCGATGACGCTCCGGCGGTCGAGCACGGGCGCCGCCACGCGCACGCCGCCGAGCGCGCGCACCGCGCGCGTGATGCGCTCGTCGAAGCCCTGATCGTCGCGTGCCGCGAGCTCGAGCTGTGCCCGACCGGTGATCGCATCGACGGTCTGCGCGGCGGAGCCGGTCATGCTCGTGTTCGCCACCTGCACCGCGAACAGCAGCGCGACGCCGATGGCGATGCCGGCGCCGGCGAGCAACTCCTGAAGCGGGTGCGCGCGCAGGCGCCAGCCGTACAGGTACAGGAGTGTCCGAAGCCTCACGCGGGGGTCGGTTCGTCGCTCGAGGACAAGCCACTCAGCGCGATGCCGACGTGATCCTCGCGTTGGGCAAGACGGCCGTCGCGCAGGTCGAACACGCGGTCGGCGAAGTGGGCGGCGTCGCGGTCGTGCGTGACGAGCAGCATCCCGACCGCGCGCTCGCGGCACAGACGCGACAGCATCCCGAGCGTCTCGCGGCTGCGCACGCTGTCGAGGTTCCCCGTCGGCTCGTCGGCGAGGATCAGCTGCGGATCGTTCGCGAGTGCGCGGGCGATCGCGACGCGCTGGCGCTCGCCCATCGACAGCCGCTCCGGCGGGTGGTGGGCGCGGTCGGCGAGGCCGAGGCGCGCCAGCCACGTCGTCGCCTGCTTGCGCGCACGTGCCGGGCTCATCCCGTCCGCCAGCAGCTTGAGCGTCGCGTTGTCGATCGCCGCGACGGACGGCATCAGGTGGAAGGACTGGAACACGAAGCCGAGCGAGCGGCGGTAGTGCGCGCCCTCGTCGCGGGACAGGTGGGCGATGCTGCGCCCGCCGAAGCGCACGTCGCCCGCGTCGGGCGTGAGCAGGCCGGCGGCGAGCAGCAGCAGCGTTGTCTTGCCGGAGCCGCTCGGGCCGTAGAGCGCGACGATCTCGCCCGGAGCGATCGTCAGCGAGACGCCGTCGGCCGCGCGCACGACTTCGCCGCCGCTCGCGTAGTGCTTGACGACATCCTCCAGCTCGAGCGTGCTCATCGGATCGGTGCTGCTTCGGCGGCGATGCCGCCGGGGAACGCGAGGACATCGGCGTTTGGCGGCGCGCTTGCGCCGCGCAGCACGCCGTCGTCGAGCGTCAGCACGCGTCCGGCGCCCGCCACGCCGGCGACGTCGCGGGCCGTCATGACGAGCGCGAGCCGCGGGTCCTTGGCGGCGAGGTCGCGCATCAGGCGCAGCAGCTCTTCGCGCTCGTCGGGGGCGGCCATCACGCCCGGCTCGTCGGCCAGCAGCAGGCGCGGCTCGCGCACGAGCGCCTGCGCAAGCGCGACGCGCGTCTCGTCCCCGGGCGCGAGCTCCTCTGCCATCGCACCCGCGCAATGGGCGGCGCCGGCGCGTTCGAGCGCCTCGTGCGCTTTCGCCAATGCGGTCACGAGTGGACGGCCCTCGGCGAGCAGCGGCAGCGCGACGTGGTCGAGCACCGGCTTGCCGCGCGCGACGCGCCACGTCTTCGGCGCGAACCCCACGGCGCGCAGCCGGCGCGTCCGCGCCGAAGCGGGGAGAGCGCTGAGTGCCTCGCCGTCGAGCCGGACCGTGCCGGCGTCGGCTGCCTCGATCCCGGCGATGACGCGCAGCAGTGTCGTCTTTCCGGCACGGCGCTGGCCGAGGATCGCGACGATCTCGCCTGGCCAAACCTCGAAGGAGACGCCATCCAGCACGGCGGTCTGCTCACGTCCGACGCGATGGCTCCGTGTGACGCGGTCCAGCGCGACCACGGGCATCTCGCTCATTGGGCGAGACCCAGTGCTTGCATGGCTTCACCACTCCCCGTCATGCGACGTTCTCCTCCGCCTCACGGGGCACGGCACCCCCCGCACCCGACAAAAATGCTGTTGTCTACCGAGAGTAATGAAGAAACGCTTCCTTAGGCAACCTGAAGGGGTGTCTCCAGAACGTGTCGCGTTCGATACTCGCGATTAGAACGTTCGGAAAGCCGACTACCGGAATTCTGACCGCTCAGCCAGGATCTCCGACCGATGGCCCTACGTCGGCTTCGCGTCCGGCCGATCTTGCGATCTCCCGCCGCGCGTGCCGTCTCGTCCGATCCCCCATCTAGGCGAGACATGACGGGTCATCTGTACACGTAGCGACCCCGGCGACCCCGTTCCCCCACGCAGTCGCCGGGGCCGCTCGTGTTCGCCTTCGGCGTCGCGCGATACTGCCGGTGGCATGGCCTTCGTCCCGCCCGCCCGTCATCTGCTCAGAGCGAAGGACCTCGCTGACGCGCGCTACGCCGACCCGATCGGTGTCGAGGACATGGCGCAGGCGGCTGGACTCTCGCGCGCGCACTTCAGTCGCGCGTTCAAGAGCGCGTTCGGCGAGTCGCCGCGGGCCTACCTGTTGACGCGCCGGCTGGAGCGCGCGGCCACGCTGCTGCGCATGACCGACCGCTCGGTCGCCGACATCTGCCTGTCGGTCGGGCTGCAGTCGCTCGGCTCGTTCACGACGAGCTTCACGCGCACGTTCGGGATGTCGCCGACCGCCTACCGCGCGGCGCATCCGCCGGCCTCCGCGCACATGGTCGTGCCGGGGTGCGTCGTGCGCGTCTACGGCCGTCCCGAACGCCGCACGTTTCGAGAAGACAGCAGCGGAGACCAGTCCTAGGCTGCCCGCATCATGTTCCACTTCACCCGGAGGTTCACCATGATCAGAATCGCCAACGCCCAGCTGTGGGTCCACGACCAGGACGAGGCGCTCGCCTTCTACACGCAGAAGCTCGGCTGGGAGGTCGGCGTCGACGTCACCGTCCCGGAGCTCGGCAACTTCCGCTGGCTCACCGTCGGCCCCGCCGGCCAGCTGGAGGACTTCGCCGTCGTGCTGATGGCGATCCCCGGCCCGCCCGTGATGGACGCGGAGACGGCCGCGCAGGTCAAGGCCCTGATGGCGAAGGGCTTCGCCGGCACGGTCTTCCTCACGACCGACGACTGCGAGGCCTCCTACGAGGAGCTCAAGGCGCGCGGCGTCGAGTTCACCGATGCGCCCGAGAAGCGCCCCTACGGAATCGACTGCGGCTTCCGCGACCCGTCCGGCAACGCGCTGCGCCTGACGCAGGTGGTGGGGGACCTCGCCACGCTCTGACTGACGCTCCGACCGGAGTTAGGGTACCCTAATTTGGGTACCCTAACTCTTGAAGGAGCGACATCATGGGGCGATACACCGGGCCGGTCGAGCGGCTCTCGCGGCGTCAGGGCGTCGATCTCTGCCTGAAGGGCGAGCGGCGGCTGAACGGCAAGGGCGCGCTCGAGCGCCGTGGACAGGTGCCGCCCGGCGAGCACGGTCACGCACGCCGTCGCAGACCGTCCGTCTACTCCGAGCAGCTGCGCGAGAAGCAGAAGCTCAAGCGCTACTACGGCGTGCGCGAGCGGCAGTTCCGCCGCTACGTCGAGGAGGCCTCGCGCCGGCGCGAAGGCGTCGTCGTCGGCGACTGCTCGAGCAGCGCCTCGACAACGTCGTCTACCGGCTCGGGCTCGCCTCGACGCGGCCGCAGACGCGGCAGTTCGTCTCCCACGGGCACGTGCTCGTCAACGGCGTGCGCTGCGACATCGCCTCGCGCCGGGTTGTCACGGGCGACATCGTGATGATCGCCCCGCAGGCCGCGGTGCGGCCGGCCGCGACCGCCGCGACCGAGCAGATGGGACGCGTGGGGACATGGCTGGAGGCCGACTTCGACACGCTCGCCGGAAAGCTGCTGCGCCCGCCGACGCGCAACGAGATCGACGCGCCGGTCGCCGAGCAGCTCATCGTCGAGTTCTACAGCCGCGTCTGACGATGCCCGGCGTCATCCCGTTCCAGACGCTCTCGAATGCCGACAGGCCTGCGCTGGGCGAGCTGGCGATCGCCCTCGGCGCGGAGTTCGCGACGCCCGACGCGGTCGCGCTCGACGCCGCCGTCGCGCGGATCGCGGCCGCGCCCGACTGGCACCTGCTCGACGCGCGCGACCTCGACGAGCGGTCACTCGCGTGGCAGTGCGCGCACGAGGCCGCCTCGCTGCTGCTGCGACTGTTGCTCGAGCGCACGCGGCAGCTCGGCCTGCTCGTCGCCGAGCTGCGCGCGGCGGAGCTATGCCTGGCGCTGCCGGTGGAGCCGGACGAGCACGAGCGCCTGGAGCATCAGCTCGCGGTCGTGCGGGCGCGGCTGAACTGGACAGCGCTTCGTCAGCCGGCGTGGGAGCGCACCGCGGTCGGTACGGTCCGCGGATGCCCTCAGGACCGCGGATCGCTCCGGGCACCTCTCGTGAGATCGGACTCGTCAACACCGCGATCGTGCGCGTGCTGGGCGCGGCGGTCGGTGGCGAGCCGCCGCGGATCTTCACGACGCTCGCGCGGCACCGCGGACTGTTCCGGCGCTGGCTGTGGTTTGCCGGCGGGCTGATGCCGGGCGGCACGCTGCCGCGCGAGGAGGCGGAGCTGGTGATCTTGCGCGTGGCGCACAACACGGGCTGCGACTACGAGTGGGTCCAGCACGAGCGACTCGCGCAGCGGGCGGGGCTGAGCGCGGACGAGGTCGCGCGTGTGCGCAACGGAGCGGCGGCGCCCGGCTGGTCGCCGCGTCAGACGCTCCTGCTGCGCGCGGCCGATGAGCTGCACGCCGAGCGGCGCATCGGCGACGAGCTGTGGGTGGAGCTCGCGCGCGAGTACGACGAGCGCGGGCTGATCGAGCTGTGCCTGCTGATCGGGAACTACGAGATGCTCGCGATGACGCTTCGCTCGCTGGAGGTGCAGCTCGACCCGGTCCCTGATCCGCACACTGCACCGGGCGCGGGCTCGCCGCTGACGCGGCTGGTGCAGCGGGCCGCTGCGAGGCGCGGGGCATGAGGCGCCGCCGCGTTCCGGTCCGCGAGCTGCGTGGGAAGCGCTGCCTGATCACCGGCGCGGCCAGCGGCATCGGCCGCGCGACCGCGCTCGCCGCGGCCGCCCAGGGCGCCGAGCTGTTCCTCACTGACCTGCACGAGGAGCCACTGGCGCGCGTAGTGGACGAGATCCGCGCCGCCGGCGGCACGGTCGCCTACGCCGCGCCGGCCGACGTCGCCGACCACGAGGCGATCGTTGCGCTCGGCGTCGCGATCCACGCGGCGCACGGCGCGATGGACGTTGTCATGAACGTCGCTGGGATCGCGACGTGGGGGACGATCGACCGGCTCGAGCACCGCCACTGGCGGCGCGTGGTCGACGTCAACCTGATGGGACCGATCAGCGTGCTGGAGTGCTTCGTCCCGCCGATGATCGCTGCCGGCCACGGTGGGCAGATCGTCAATGTTTCCTCGGCGGCCGGGCTGTTCGGGCTGCCGTGGCACGCGCCTTACAGCGCGACGAAGTTCGGCCTGCGCGGCGTCTCGGAGGTGCTGCGCTTCGACCTCGAGCGGCATCGCATCGGCGTCACGCTCGTCTGTCCCGGCGCGGTGCATACGCCGCTCACCGGCACCGTCACGATCGTCGGCGTCGACCGCGAGCGGCCCGACATCAGAGCGCTGATCAAGCGCTTCGAGCGCCGCGCCGTCTCGCCCGAGCACGTCGCGGATTGCATCCTCGACGGCGTCGTGCGCAACCGCTACCTCGTCTTCACCTCACCTGACATCCGCTGGGCCTTCTGGCTGCAGGGCAAGTGGGCGAAGCCGTACGAGTGGACGATGCGCGCGGCCAACCGCTACTTCACGCGCATCGCCGAGCGCCGCTGACGCGGATAGCCTCCGCGGCATGGCCGCCGCGATCGGATGGGGTGGGCTCGCAGCGTCGTCGCTGCTGATCGGCACGCTCGCAGCGCTCGCGCGCGGCTGGTCGAGACGGCTGATCGGGCTTGTGCTCGCATTCGGCGCGGGGGCGCTGATCAGCGCGGTCTCGTTCGAGCTGGCGCTGGAGGGGACGCGGGTGGGGAGCTTCGCGGCGCTCGCCGGCGGGCTCGCGCTCGGCGGCTTGACCTACTACCTGATGGACGGGGTGGTGGAGCGGATGGGCGCACCGGGCCGTGCCCGCGAGCGCCATTCGAGCGGGGAGGGCGCCGGCGGGGCGCTTGCCCTGGGCGCGTTCCTCGACGGGATCCCCGAGCAACTCGTGCTCGGCATCGGCCTCGCCGGCGGCGAGGCGGTCAGCGTCGGGCTGCTGTGCGCGATCTTCGTCTCAAACCTGCCGGAGGCGATCGGCTCGGCGAGCGCGATGCGCGACGCAGGCCGCCCCGCGCGCGCGATCGTCGGCCTGTGGGCAGGCGTGGCGATCTGCTGCGCGCTTGCGACCGTCGGCGGGTACGCGCTCGGCGACGCCGTCTCCGGCGAGTTGCGCGCGGCGATCGACGGCTTCGCCGCCGGCGCACTGCTCGTGATGCTCGTCGACTCGATGATCCCCGACGCGACGCAGGACTCCGGCCGTCAGGCCGGGCTCGTCACTGTGCTCGGCTTCGCGCTTGCGGCGGCGCTGTCGATCGCCGGCTGAGCGAAGTCGCTCAGCCGCGCACGAACGCAGCGATCAGGTCCGCCAGCCGCAGCGGCTCCTGCGCCATGAAGGCGTGCCCGCCGCCGGCGAAGCGCTCGACCCGCGCGCCCGGCCAGCGCGCTGCGAGCGCGTCGGCATTGCCAGGCGGGATCACGACGTCCTCGCTGCCGTGGGCGACGAGCACCGGCGGGGCGTCGTCGGCGGGGCGCGGCTGCTCCTCCAGATGCCAGGCGACCATCGCCGCCTCCTGCCGCCCGTCGATCTCGATCGTCTGCGCGCCCGGCGGCCGTCATCGTGGCGCAAGCATTCCATCCGCGCGCGTCGGACCGCCCTGGCGCTTCCACGCCGGTCGAGCGGGTATGACTTCGCGGATGGCTCATCCGCGAATCCTCGCCGTTGGTGTGTTGCTGCTCGTCGGCGGCACCGTGCTCGGGCTCGCTGCGAACCCGATCCTGCTGTCGGCCATCGGCTGGGGCCTGTTCGGGGTCGGCGGGGTGGTGCTGCTGTCGCTCGTGTTCCTGCTGGTCGGCGAGTCCGAGGATCGCGACCGGTTGCGCAATCCGAACGGGTAGGTGATCGACGTGTCTCGTGTGCTGCTGATGGTCGGGACCCGCAAGGGAGCATTCCTGCTGGAGAGCGACGAGCGCCGGCAGGAGTGGCAGCTGCGCGGTCCCTTCTGCGAGGGCTGGTCGGTCTACCACGTCGTCCACGACGCCGACAGCGGCACGATCTACGCCGCGGCGGCGAGCGACTGGCACGGCCCGGCGGTGTGGCGCAGCCCCGATCTCGGCGCGAGCTGGGAGCACTCCAGCGAGGGGCTTTCCTACGGCGAGAACGGCGATCTCAGACTGTCGAAGGTCTCCGGTCTCGCCGCCGGACACGGGCGCGTGCTCGCCGGCGCGGAGGCGGCCGGCGTGTTCGAGAGCCGCGACGGCGGCGTCACGTGGTCGTTGCTGTCGACGCTCGACGACCAGCCGGGCCGCGACGACTGGAACATCTCCGGCAACCAGCCGCCCGGCCACCTCGGCATGCCCGGGCTGCTGCAACACCCGGACGATCCTGACCGCTTCTGGGTGATCGTGCAGGGTTTCGGCGCGTTCGAGACGACCGATGGCGGCAGCTCGTGGACGCCACGCAACCGCGGGCTGCGAGCCGACTGGCCGCTCGAGCACGAGGAAGTCGGCTTCTGCGTGCACAAGCTCGTGATGTCGCCCGTCGATCACGAGCGGCTCTACCAGCAGAACCACGTCGGCGTGCATCGCAGCGACGACGCCGGTCGCTCGTGGACGGAGATCACCGACGGGCTGCCGAGCGAGTTCGGCTTCGCGGCGGCAGCGCACCCGCACGATCGCGACGGCTTCTACGTCGTGCCGCTCGACGGCGGCCACGGCCGCGTGATGCCTGAGGGCCGCGCGGCGGTCTGGCGTACGCGCGACGCGGGCGCGTCGTGGGAACGGCTCTCGCGCGGGCTGCCCGAGACGGGCGCGTACGTCGGCGTGCTGCGCGAGGGGATGGCGATCGACACACTGGAGCAGCCCGGCCTCTACGTCGGCACGAGCACCGGCCAGCTGTTCGCGAGCGCCGACGAGGGCGACTCATGGCGGGAGATCGCGGGCTACCTGCCGGGGATCGCGTCCGTCGAGGCCGCGGTCCTCGACTGAGGGAGGTGATTCGCGATGGCCGACGTCCACCTGCCCGCGACGCTTCCGCCGCTGTTCGAGGGGTTGCCGCGGCAGCTCGAGGTGGAGGCGGCGAGCGTGGGGGAGGTGCTCGCGCAGCTCGACGTGCGCTGGCCCGGGCTGCGCGACCGCGTCTGCGAGCCAGCCGACGCCGGAACCGACGGCGTGACGCTGCGCCCGCACATCCGCGCGTTCGTCGACGGCGAGCGCGCGGAGCTCGACACGCCACTCGCGGCCAGTGCGCGGCTTGACCTGATTGCCGCGATCAGCGGCGGCTGACGCCTGCCAGGCGACTGTCCGGTCGGCTGTGCGATCCATCACAAAAGCCGGTCCTGTGCGGCGGGTCACACACGTGGCACATGGGCGCGCCTACCTTCAATCGCGAGGCATCGCTGAGATGCATCTCCAATTGGAGCCGATGAGCATGAACACTCGCACCTGGAACCTGAAACTGACCGCCACCGACGATCACCCCGCGACGACGCTCGAGGGCGTCTCGCACGACGACGCGACGAAGATCCTGCGCGGCCTGATGTACGGCCCGGGCTCGACCGAGTACGCGCACGTGCAGGCTGCCGTCGCCACGACCCGCGTCGCCGTCGACCGTCATGAAGGCTCGCTCGCGGCCTGACCCATCCGCCCCGGCGCCGCGCGGCCGGGAGTGACCAGCAGCAGCACCGTCGAAGGGCTCCCAGTCGGGGGCCCTTCTGTTGTTAGAAGTGAGGTTTTGCTATGCATATCCAGCTGGATATACTTCTGGCATGGATGCGGCTGCGAGCCTCCGCGATGCGCGACGACGCGCCGGCCTGACGCAGGCCGAGCTTGCACGGCGCGCCGGCACGTCTCAGGCGACGATCTCTGCGTATGAGCACGGCCGCAAGGAGCCGTCGTTGGAGACGCTCAGCCGCCTGCTGGCCGCAAGCGGCGTTCGCTTGAAGGCCGAGCCGGCGTCGACGACGGTCCTCCGTCCGACGAAGGCGCAAGTGGCGCGCGCCGGGCGCGCGCTCATCGACGTGATGCTGCTTGCCGAGGCGCTGCCGACGCGTCACACGCCTGAGCTGCGCTTCCCACCGCTCACGCGCTGGCCGAGACCGCTGGACGCCACCCTGTCATGACGCTCCCGGAGCGGCTCGTCGCGCTCCATCGCGCGCTCGCGCGACGTCGCATTCCACACGCGTTCGGAGGCGCCATCGCGCTCGCGTACTGGACTCTCGATCCACGCGCCACGAGTGACATCGATGTCAACGTCTTCCTGCCGGCAGACGACGCGACAAGAGCGCTGCGGGCGCTGCCGCCCGAGGTCGCACAGCCCGAGGGATCGGCGGAGGCCATCACGCGCGATGGTCAGATCCGGCTGTGGTGGGACGAGACGCCGATCGATCTGTTCTTCGACACGATCCCGGTCCACGACGACGCCGCACGCCATCGCAGACGCGTCGCGTTCGGCAGAACACAGATCCCCGTGCTCGGTCCGCTGGAGCTCGCCGTCTTCAAGGCGATGTTCGATCGCACGCGCGACTGGGCGGACATCGAGGCGATGCTCGTCGCCGACAGCCTCGACCTCGACACCGTCCGTGAGATCCTGCAGACGATGTTCGCCGCTGACGACCATCGTTTCGCGCGGCTGGAGGAGTCGCTGCGGCGGGCGCGTGCCGAGGCGATGACGATGTAATCGAGGGAGCCGCCGAATAGTTATCTGGCAGCCATCCAGTCACCAACCGCCCTGCGGATGTCGTTGACGCTGTCAGAGGCGACTCGCCTCCGACAGCGTCACCGTTAGGTATGCCGCCGCGGCTAGAAGTGGCAGGTCCCCCCCCTTTTGGTAGTGGGTCAGTTTGGTATCGACCCGTCGGGTGCTCTACGTTGCCGCCCGTCCATAGACGAGGTGGCCCCGGCGGTGCGTGAACACCCCGGGGCCTGGCACCCGGAGGTTGAGTCCGAATGCATGCGGAGGGTATCCGTGTAGGCGCACGCGAGCAGCGGGCGCTTGGAAGGGCTGTGCGCGAGATCCGCGCACGGCGTGGCTGGTCGCAAGAGTTCCTCGGCTTCGCGGCCGGGTTGCACCGCAACTACGTCGGGTCGGTCGAACGGGGCGCGATCAACCCGACGCTCAAGACGCTGCTCGCGCTCGTCGCGGGCTTGCAGGTCCCGCTCTCGGAGCTGATCGGCGTCTACGAACGGCAGCTTGCCGATGGGCCTCAAGGACGCTGACGGCCGCACTGCGGAGCTGGTCGCGCTCGGCAAGGCGGTGCGACGCCTGCGCGAGCGTCACGGCTGGGTGCCGCAGAACGCGGTCTGCTTCGACGCCGGGCTCGGCGACGGCTACCTGTCGGATCTCGAGCTGGGCCGCACGAACCCCGCGTTCCTGACGCTCGTGGCGATCACGCGGACGCTGGGCTTCACGCTCGGCGACCTGATCGCGGTCTACGAACACAAGCTGGCCGGCATCGACTCGCAGGCCGGCCAGGTCGCGCCCGTGTGCCCGACGCCGGAAGCGCTCGCGCACCTGCACGAGCTGAACGCCGAGTGGGCCGAGATGCAGGCCAGAGCGCTCCGGCGGAAGCTGCTGAGGCGGCGGGTAGGATGAGGCCGTGGACCTGAACAAGCTCGCCGCCAAGATTGTCAAGGAGTCCACGGACCCTGACGCGCGCGAGGCCCGGCCAGATCCTGCCGCAGTCGAGCGCGGTCAGAAGGGCGGCAGAACACGCGCGCAGCGGATGACGCCTGAGCAGCGCAGTGCAGCGGCGAGACGGGCCGCGGAGGCGCGCTGGTCGAGTTCCTGAGCAGCTTCCTACGGCTGCTGGAGTGGTGCTGGACGTGCGCCCGGAACATCGAGCCGAATGTGTTCGACCGGCAACGCGTCGAAATCTCTGTCACACGAGACGAGCGGCCATCTGCGCGTCATGGCAGATGCTGCAATCCACATGTCGTTGTGAGGAACCTTCACGCCGCGTCTACGGCAGTCAGCGCTCATTCGTGCCCACTCGTCCAGGATCGCGATGTCGAGAGGGATCCACACATAGGAGGCCATGAGCTGCTCGGCGCGCGCCCGCCGCGCCTCGCCCCAGCCAGCGTAGACGTGGCCGGCACGAAGCTCGGCAAGGGTGATCACGCTCATGGCGAGCGTGGCATTGCTGAGCCGGTCGCGAACCTCGACAGGCCAACTCGCGGAATCCCCACGCTGGAGCGCGCTCACGAAGGAGGTGTCGCACAAGATGGTCTCTGACATGGGCTACTCGACTGCACCGAGCGTGGCTTCGATGAAGCGTCGACTCTCCTCGTCATCCGACCACTCCGGATCGATGAGCGCATCGAGTCCCTGCGGGCCGGCGATTCCTTGCGCCGCCCGAAGTTCTTCAAGCGGAATCGTCTCAGCCGTGAAGAGGGGGTCCTGCACAGGCTCGACAATCGGCTCGATTGTCGAGATTTCGAGTCGGCCGGACGCGGATGACATGATCCGCCCGGTCCCTGTGATCCGCACCAACCGCTCGACAAGTCTCGCGACAAGCGGCCGCAGGTCGTCGGAGTAGGTGCAAGTCCAGTCGATGCCGTCTTGCGCGCGTACTGCAACTCGCCGATTGGGCAGGTCTGTCTCGACCATGTGCAGTCGCCCGGCGATCGTCTGCTGAGTGGGCGTGGCGGTGGGCGGGGTGCGTTCAAGTCGTTCGATGCGAGCCGCGTCAATCACCACCTTCGGGATAGGGCGGTCACCCAGCACCGTTACGCCGAAGTTGCCGTCGTCGCCCATCGCCTTCCGCGCGTTGCTAAGCGCAGCAACGACCGGGGCTGACACCGCCCGCTCGGCATGAACGTCGTCGAGCAACGCACGCAGGCTGGTCTCAGACAGCGTCTCCTCCCCCGGCGCCATTGGCACCCTCATGTCGTCGTCCGGCGACATGGTTGGGTCGAGGGTGGCGATTCCGCTCCCAGTTCTGAAGTCCACCAGCCGGAAGGCGGTAGCCGCTTGGTCACGTCCCGTTGGACGTCCGCCCTTGTGCGAGATCTCGCTCGCTCTGGCGCGCGCGTACTCGCGCAACGCAGTGCGGAAATGTCTGAAGAAGGTTTCGAGCGCGTCGATGTCCACGCCTCTTGGGGCGCGGGCACCGTGGAGATCCAAGACGACTCTAGACATGCGCGCACCGGAACCGTAGCGGCGGAGGCCATCCCCCGACACCGGTCCTTTCGACGCCGCAACGGGAACGCCTTGCGTCGCATTGCTAGAACCCTGTTCGGTGTACCGCGCCTCTATCCATCGCCGCACGACAACAGGAGCTAGCCCCGAAGCCCTCGCCGAAGACTCAAGAAGTTCCGTCCGATGCTCTACGCATAATGGTCAGCATGAACCGGTTGAGCACGGAAAGACGCGCCGCCATCGTCGGCTGCCTGGTCGAGGGGAACTCGATCCGCAGCACCGTCCGGATCACCGGCGCGGCGAAGAACACCGTCACGAGACTCCTGGTCGATCTCGGCGCCGCGTGCGCGGAGTACCAGGACTCCACGTTGCGGAACCTGCCGTGCAGAACCGTCGAGTGCGACGAGATCTGGAGCTTCGCCTACGCGAAGCAGAAGAACGTGCCCGAGCAGTTCCGCGGAACGCCGGGCTACGGGGACGTGTGGACCTGGGTAGCGCTCTGCGCCGACACCAAGCTCGTGCCGTCATGGCTCGTCGGGGAGCGCACGACCGAGGACGGCATCACGTTCATGCACGACCTTCGCAGCCGGCTCGCCGAGCCGCGCGTGCAGATCACGACGGACGGGTTGAAGGCGTACCGGGAAGCGGTCGGCGACGCCTTCGGCGGCGACGAGGCCGTTGACTTCGCGCAGCTGCACAAGGTCTACGGGCTCGACCCGAAGGTCAGAGGCGCGCAGCGCCGCTACAGCCCGCCGATGGTCACCAGCACCCAGGTAACCGTCGTCTCCGGCGACCCCGATCCCGGCGAGATCAGCACGAGCTATGTCGAGCGGCAGAACCTGACGATGCGGATGGGTATGCGGCGCTTCACGCGCCTCACAAACGGGTTCTCGAAGAAGGTCGAGAACCTCGCGCACGCGGTGTCGCTCCATTACTGCTTCTACAACTTTTCGCGGGTCCACCAGACCCTCAGATGCACGCCTGCGCAGGCCGCGGGCGTGACCGACAGACGCTGGAGTTTGCGCGATATCGCAGCGCTGCTCGACTAGCACGCAACCCCGCACGTAGCGTCAACGACTTTTACTGAGTGCGCTGATACACCGTATTCTTTTCCTCGCCATAAGCAACGAGGAGAGGAGCTTCCCCCAATGGCAAGCACATGGCGCAGGCGCAGAGGCTATGACACGTGGCACTTCTGCACGAACTGCCAGAACTGGCCTCGGAGCGGCTACGACGAGCGCTCTACGAGACCGACCACCGGCGAGCTGTGCAACGAGTGCCGGGCGAAGAAGTCGGCCGGCAACTGCTCGTAGCACCCGCCACGGGGTAGAGCTTTACCGCCTGCCCCCAATCGACCGCACGCGCAGTCGCGTAGCGGTCGAAGCACATCAGGCAGAGGACGTGCCCAGTGTGGCGCGCCGGCACAACGGCGCGCCACACGTCGTCCGGCACTGAAAACCCCACCGGGTTCTCACGCCAGCAGCGCTTGCACGTCTCGCGGCGCCACCTCGGCCGGAGGTAGTAGTCGAGGCGTCGCAACAGAGCGCCCATGCCTCACCGCCCTTCGTCGGTCGTGCTGCCTGCTTGGTGCCCGACGACGCGGCGGAAGAACCCCGAAGGTTCAAACTGACCCACTACCCCCCTTTTGGGGTTGCGGTGCACTTGTATACTAGTCCGCAACCATGCGGATTGCCCTGCACGATCGAGTAAACGGCCTCTCCACCGGCGACCAGGTGTATGCCGCGCTGCGCGCGGCGATCGTCAACGCGGAGCTGGAGCCGGGCCGGCGGCTGTCGGAGAACGAGCTGGCGGATTTGCTCGGCGTGAGCCGCACGCCGGTGCGCGAAGCGCTCGCGCGGCTGCGCGACGAGCGGCTGGTCGCGATCGTGCCGCAGCTCGGCACGTTCGTCACGCTGATCAGCCCCGCGGCGGTCGAAGACGCGGCGTTCGTGCGCGAGGCGCTCGAGTGCGCGGCGATCCGCCGTGCCGTCGAGCGCGCGACCGACGCCGGCCTCGCCGAGCTGCAGACGAATCTCGCCGCGCAGGAGCGCGCCGAGCAGCAGGGCGATACCGACGCGTTCGACACGCTCGACGACGCGCTGCACCGCCTGCTCGCCGGACTGAGCGGGCACGAGATCGCCTGGACGCTCGCGCGGCGCGCGAACGGCCACCTCGACCGTATCCGCGGGCTCAGCCTGCCCGAGCCCGGCTACCTCGGCGAGATGGCCGCCGAGCATCGTGAGCTGGTCGCCGCGATCGCCGCCGGCGACGCCGACCGCGCCGAGGCGGCGATGCGCCACCACCTGCGCATGGTCCTTTCCAGTGTGCCGCACATCCAAGCGGTCCACCCGGAGTACTTCGAGGAGTCCTGATGTCGGTCGCAGCCGCACCCGCCCCTGATGTAACCGACGTAGCCGCGCTCGCGCCGGAGACGCGGCGCGAGCTGTACGAGACGATGGTCCTCAGCCGCGTCTTCGAGACGGAGGCCGAGCGCCAGTACAAGGCCGCCCGCATCGGCGGCTACTGTCACCTCTCCTCCGGGCAGGAGGCGACGACCGTCGGCGTCCTGCACGCGCTCCAGCCCGACGACCTGCTCGTCACCGGCTACCGCTCGCACGGTTTCGCGCTCGCGCGCGGCACCTCGCCCGAGGCCGTGATGGCCGAGCTGTTCGGCCGTGAGGACGGTTGCGCGCACGGTCGCGGTGGCTCGATGCACATCCTCGACGTCACCCGCGGCTACTACGGCGGCTGGGGCATCGTCGCCGGCCAGCTGCCGGTCGCGACCGGCCTCGCGCTTGCGCTCGTGCGTCAGGGCAAGCCGCAGGCGGTCGTCTGCGAGCTGGGCGACGGCGCCGTGAACATGGGCGCCTGGCACGAGTCGCTCAACCTCGCCGCGCTGTGGCGCCTGCCGATCGTCTTCCTCGTCGTCAACAACGAGTACGGGATGGGGACCGCCGTTGGCCGCGCGTCCGCGGAGCCGGAGCTGTACAAGCGCGCGAGCTCGTACCGGATGCACGGCGAGCGGGTCGACGGCGACGATCTCGATGCCGTGATCGAGGCGTCGGACCGCCTGCTGCGCGCCGCGCGCGAGGATCGCGCCCCCGCCGTGCTGGAGGCGATGACCTACCGCTACCGCGGCCACTCGGTCGCTGACGCCGGCCTCGCCTACCGCACGAAGGACGAGATCGCCGAGCACAAGGTGCACGACCCGATCCGCCGCGTGCGGACGCAGCTGCGCGAAGCGGGCGTCGCTGACGCCGAGCTGGACGCGGTCGACGCGCGTGCCGACGAGCGCGTTGCGGCGGCCGTCGAGTTCGCGCTGGCCAGTGCGGAGCCGGATGTCGGGCAGCTCGCCGCGGGCATGCACGCTGCCGGCAGCGCAGAGCAGTTCGCGCGGATGCGGCCAGGGTCGGCCTTCGGCGAGCTGGCGCTGACGTTCGATGCGGGGCTGGGCGCATGAGTGCCGTCGTGGAGCGCGCCGAGGGTGTGGCGGTCGCAGGCGAGACCGAGGTCATGACCTACCGCGAGGCGCTGCGCCTCGCACTGCGCGAGGAGATGACACGCGACGAGCGTGTCTTCCTGATGGGCGAGGAGGTCGGCGTCTTCGAGGGGGCCTACAAGGTCTCCGCCGGCCTGATGCAGGAGTTCGGCGAGGACCGTGTGCGCGACACGCCGATCGCCGAGGAGGGCTTCGTCGGCGCCGGCGTCGGCGCGGCGATGCTCGGCGAGCGTCCGGTCGTCGAGATCATGACGATCAACTTCCTGTTGGTCGCGATGGATCAGGTCGTCAACCACGCCGCGAAGATCGGCGCAATGTTCGGCGGCGAGGTGCGCTGCCCGCTCGTGATCCGCACGCCCAACGGCGCCGGCAACCAGCTGACCGCCCAGCACTCGCAGAGCTTCGATCAGTGGTTCGCGTCGACGCCTGGGCTGAAGGTCGTCTCGCCCGCCACGCCCGCCGACGCAAAGGGACTGCTGAAGGCGGCGATCCGCGACGACGATCCCGTCCTCGTGATCGAGAACCTGCCGATCTACAAGCAGAGAGGCGAGGTGCCGCTGGACCCGGAGTTCGTCGTGCCGATCGGGCGCGCGCAGGTGGTGCGCGAGGGGACCGACGTCACGCTCGTGACGCACTCCTACGCGACGGTACGTGCGCTGGCCGTCGCCGAGCAGATCGCCTCGCAGCACGGCATCTCGGCCGAGGTCGTGGACCTGCGCTCGCTGCGCCCGCTCGACGTCGAGACGGTTGCCGCGTCGGTCGCGAAGACGAACCACGCCGTCTGCGTCGAGGAGGGTTGGCCCACCTACGGCGTCACCGCCGAGCTGGCCGCGCGCATCCAGCACGCCTGCTTCGACGACCTCGACGCGCCAGTCGAGCGCGTCGGCATGGCCGAGGTGCCGCTGCCGTACGCGAAGAACCTCGAGCTTGCTGCGATGCCGAACGACGAGCGGATCGCGGGCGCCGTGCTCGCCTCCCTGAGCCGAAAGAACTAGGGATGTCCGAGATCACGATGCCGCGCCTCTCCGACTCGATGGAGGAGGGGACGATCCTCAGATGGCTCGTCGCCGACGGCGCCGCGGTTGCTCGCGGCGACGAGATCGCCGAGATCGAGACGGACAAAGCGAACATGACGTACGAGGCCGACGCGGCCGGCGTCTTCAGAGCCGTCGCCGCCGAGGGCGATGCGCTGTTGGTCGGCGCCGTGATCGCGCATGTGCTCGGGGACGGAGAGGAGGCGCCCGCCAGCAGCGGCTCTGTCTCCCCAAGTGTCCTGCCCGGCACCGCCGACACGAGTACAGGACAGGACACTTCGAGCGAGAGCGCAGACGAGGGCGCCAGCCCCAGCGCTTCTACCTCGATGCCCGCCGTGGGCGACGGCTCCGAACCAAGTACACGCGTCAAGGTCTCTCCGGTCGCGCGTCGGCTGGCGCGTGAGCTGGGCGTCGAGCTGGCGTCGCTCGCCGGGAGCGGGCCGTCGGGCCGGATCGTGAAGGCGGACGTCGAGGCCGCTGCCGCCGAGCCGCAAGCCGCACCTATCTCCCAGACTTCCCCGCCCCCCGCCGCCGGCGGTCCGGTGCCCTCAGCGGTGCCGGCCGTCGGCGGAACGGGCAAGGGGGAGGTGACGGTGGTCGAGCTGACCTCGACACAGAAGACGATCGCGCGGCGGATGGCCGAGTCGAAGGCGACCGTTCCGGACTTTCAGGTCCGCACCGAGGCCGACGTGACCGACCTGCTCGCGCTGCGCAAGCAGATCAAGGCCGCGCAGGAGACGGCGCCGTCGGTCAACGACTTCGTCGTGAAGGCCTGCGGGCTCGCGCTGCGCGAGCACCCGCGCGCGAACGGCGCCTACAGAGACGGCGCCTTCGAGCTGTACGGCCGCGCGAACGTCGGCGTCGCCGTCGCGGCGGAGGGGACGCTGATCGTCCCGACGATCTTCGACGCCGACACGCAGCCCGTCACCGCGATCGCGCAGACCACGCGCGCACTCGCGGCGAGAGTTCGCGACGGGAAGATCCTCCCGCCCGAGCTGAGCGGCGGCACGTTCACCGTCTCCAACCTCGGGATGTTCGGCGTGACCTCGTTCACCGCCGTCGTCAATCCTGGGCAGGCAGCGATCCTCGCCGTCGGCGCCGCGGTCGAGCGGCCCACGGTGGCCGCCGACGGCTCGCTCGCCCCGCGCGCGCTGATGGACCTCTCGCTCTCCTGCGACCACCGCATCCTCTACGGCGCCGACGCCGCCCAGTTCCTCGCGCGCGTGCGGGAGCTGCTGCAGACGCCGTTCGCGCTCCTGGCCTGACGGATCCCCATATGTGTGGCACAACGGGTGCTACATTTGCCGAATGGCGTCACGTGTCGTCCGCGCTCGTCTCGACCAGCCATCGGAGCTGAGCCTCGAGCTGCTCATGCGCGAGGGCCTTAACGAGTCCGAGGCCGTTCGGGCGGCACTCGTGGAGGCCGGCGATCATCGCCGGCGGCGCTCCGCGCTCGCCGAGGAGGTGGCGCGCCTCGCGAGGGACGAGCAGGACCGCACGGCGCGCGCCGAGCTGATGGCGGACATGGACGCTGTCGCGACCGACTGGCCCGAGTGACGCGCGGCGATGTCTTCCGCATCAACCTACCCGTGCGCCGCGGACGCGAGCAACACGCTCCCCGCTACGCCGTTCTCGTGCAGGCCGACGAGCTGCTCGGACTTTCGACCGTCCTCGTCGCGCCGACGTCGCGTAGCGCTCGGCCCGCGAGCTTCCGGCCGGAAGTCGAGATCGCCGGCGAGCGGACGCGTGTGATGGTGGAGCAGATGCGCGCGCTCGACCTCGAGCGGCTCGGGGCACACGCAGGCCGGTTGAGTGCGAGCGAGCAGCGAGCACTCGATGACGCGCTCGTGTTGATGCTCGCCCTGCGCTGAACGAGGCACCTCGGCGCCCGACCGCCGGTCAGCTGTCGCGGGCAACGGTCGTAGTCCTTCGGTTTACAACGCTGGACGCACGCCGCGCGCAGATGTAGCGTCGCGTTCGCACAAGACGCGGGAGCGTTTCTGCCAGGGAATCCCCCATCCCCCGAAGGGAGCATGGCCGTGGGTCTGTTCAAGCAGATGAAGGACATGAAGAACGTCGTCAACGCCGCGCCGGGCATGATCGACCAGGCGCAGCAGCTCGGCGCGCAGGCGCAGGAGATGGCCGCCGCACAGCAGGCGGCCGCGATGCAGGCGCAGGCTGCCGCGCAGGCGGGCGCCAACCAGCAGTTCGCTGCGGGCGGGCCGGACTTCGAGCCGATCAACGGTGTCTCGTTGGACCTCTACGCCGAGATCAGCAGAGAGCTCGCAAACCGCGGCTATGACCAGTCGCAGGCCGTCGAGGTCGCCGGCTCGAAGGGCGTCTCCGCCGAGAACTGGCAGGCCGCGATGGACGGCTGGAACGGCCGCATGAAGACGAACCCCGCCGTCGGCCAGCAGTTCAACAAGCTCTACATGGGGCGCTGACGCGGCATGGGCATGTTCAGAAGCGTGCGCCAGATGCAGAAGCAGGCCAACGAGATCCAGAAGACGTGGGATCCGGGCCAGCAGATGGCGGACGGCATGGAGCGCATGAGAGACGCGCAGGCGTTCATGGCGCAGCAGACGCAGGCCGCGAACATCGCTGCCACCGGCGTCGACGCGACCGCGATGATTAGCGGCGTCACACAGATGGGCGCGATGGTGAACTTCCAGCCAACGCTGCAGATTGACCTCACCGTGATGCCGGACGGCCTGCCGCCGTACCCGGCGACCGTCACGCAGGTCGTCGAGCAGGTGTTCCTGGGCAAGGCCGTCGCAGGCGCCTCGGTGCCGATCAAGGTCGATCCCGAGAACCCCGGCTCGATCTGGATCAACTGGGCCGCGGCGTAGGCCGCGGCTCGGAGCCGATTCCAATGGAGGCAGCCTTCGGCATCGTCGGCGAGCCGCCGCAAGGCGAGCCGGGCGGGCGGGGATCGAGTCCGCGCCGCTGGCTCGCCCCGCTCGGCGTGTTCGCCGGTGCGGCCGGCTTCGCCGCCAGCCTCACCTGCACCTATCTTGCGATGCGCGACCTGATGGTCAACTCCGGCGGGTCGTGTGCGAGCGGCGGTCCCTACCAAGTCGCCGCGGGACACGAGTGCGGCAGCGAGGCCGGCTTGCTGATCGCTGGCATCTTCGCGCTGCTGATCTTCGGCGCCGTGTTCGCCGCCGCGACGAGCGCGGGTGGCGGGCCGGGCTCCGGCATGGACGCTGGCTTCCTCATGTGGGCCGCGCTGTTCGGTGCGCTCGGGTTCAACTTCCTCTCACTCGGATTCGACCCGCCGGAGAACATGAGCGGTGCCGGCGGCTGGATCGTCGCGGGCGTGATCTTCGAGCTGATGGCGCTCGGCGGCGTGGTGCCGCTCGTGTGGAGCGCGCGCGAGTGGCAGGCCCGCGGCGGCGCGCCCGAGCCGCCGCTGTTCAGAGGTCCGCGGGTGCGCGCGAAGGTGAACGAGGGGCTCGTCTACGAAGGGGTGCCGGGGATCGCGTACACCGCGCGCGACGCGACGGGCCGCGAGGTCGAGCCGTCGAGCGGCACACGCGTCGCGGACATCGACGCCGGGGATCCGGCTTCACCGCCGGCAACCGCGCAATTGCCCAAGCGGCTGAACATCCCCAGACGCGACTGGAGAGCGCCATGAGCCTCAACGGCGGACTCGGCTGGCTCGTGCTGACCGTGCTCGGCGGCGCGGCCGGCGTGGTCGCCGGCCACGCGATCGCGTCGGGCGTGCTCTGAACCGGCTCGCGGGCGCGCGCAGTCGGCATAGGCTGCGCCGCATGCTCACGGCGAACGTCGAGCGCTGGCGCGATGCGGGCAGCTTCGAGGAGGTCGACGGTCGCCGTTTGTACGTGCAGCGGCGCCAGGGGGAGGGGCCGTTGCTGCTGTTCCTGCACGGCTTCCCGTCCAGTTCGTACGACTGGCGTGAGCTGCTCGCGCTCCGTCCGGACCGCGCGGCGCTCCTGTTCGACTTCCTCGGCTTCGGGCTGTCCGACAAGCCTGCGGACGTGGAGTACACGCTCGCCTGGCAGGCCGACGCCGCTGAGGAGCTGGTGCGGCGGGCGGGCTCCCCGCCGGTCTACGTCGTCGCGCACGACATGGGCACGTCGGTCGCGACCGAGCTGTTCGCGCGCGAGCTGCGCGGCAACGGCGCACTCGACATCCGCGGCGCGCTGCTGTTCAACGGCTCGATCCTGCTCGACCGCGCGAGCCCGACGACCGGGCAGAAGCTGCTGCGCAGCCCGCTCGGCTCGCTGTTCGCGCGGCTCACCACGCAGCGCTCCTTCCGCCTCCAGTTCGGGCGGATCTTCTCTGACGCGCATCCACTCTCGCGCGCGGAGGCGGACGACCAGTGGGCACTGCTCGCGCATAACCAGGGCCACCGCATCGGCCACCTGCTTGTCAACTACATGGCCGAGCGCGAGCGCTACGTCGAGCGCTGGCATGGCGCCTTCCGTGACTGGCCGGGCAGGCTCTCGCTGACGTGGGGGCTGGAGGACCCGGTCGCGACGACCGCGGTGCTCGACGGGCTGCGCGAGCTGCGGCCCGGCATCCCCGTGATGGAACTGCCGGGGATCGGACACTATCCGCAGCTCGAGCGCCCCGACCTGATCGCCGCCGCACTGGACGCCGGGCTCGCCGACGTCTGAGCAGCGCGGCGGGCGGGAAGGCTCCGCGACGACCACGACCGCGACCGGAAGGACCGAGATGGGGCAGCAGTTCGACGTGATCGTGATCGGGGCCGGCCCCGCCGGCGAGGTTGCGGCGGGGAGGCTCGCCGAGCATGGCAAGGCGGTCGCGCTCGTGGAGCGCGAGCTGGTCGGCGGCGAGTGCAGCTACTGGGCGTGCATGCCCTCGAAGGCGCTGCTGCGGCCGGGCGAGCTGCTCGACGAGATCGAGCGCGTCCCCGGCGTGGCGGACGACGCCCCGGAGCGCGGGATCGATGCACGCGTCGCGCTGCGCCGGCGCGACGAGGTGATCCACAACCTGAGCGACGCCTCGCAGATGCCGTGGCTTGAGAAGCGCGGCGTGACGCTGCTGCGCGGGCAGGCGCAGTTCGTCGGCGAGCGGCGAGTGGCGGTGGCCGGCGCCGATGGTGGCGAGCCCGTCGTGTGCGAAGCGCGGGAGGCGGTGGTCGTCGCGACCGGCTCGGGCGCGCTGCTGCCGCCGATCCCCGGCCTCGCGGAGGCCGAGCCGTGGACGAACCGCGAGGCGACGACGGCGGACGAGGTCCCCGCCGAGCTCCTCGTGCTCGGCGGCGGCGTCGTCGGCGTGGAGCTGGCGCAGGCGTGGTCCTCGCTTGGCGCGCGCGTCACGCTGATCGAGGCAGCCGACCGGCTGATCGCACGCGAGGAGCCGTTCGCCAGCATGCAGGTGGCGGAGGGACTGCAGCGGCATGGAGTCGAGCTGCGCATCGGCGCGAGAGCGAGCACCGTGGCGCGCGGCGACGACGGCCGCACGACGGTGACGCTGGAGGACGGCGAGGAGCTGACCGGCGACCGGCTGCTCGTCGCGATCGGCCGCCGCGTGCGCACTGACGGGCTCGGGCTGGAGGCGGTCGGACTGGAGCCGGGCAAACCGATCGAAGTCGACGACGCGCTGCGCGTCCCCGGACAGCCGTGGCTCTACGCGATCGGCGACGTCAACGGCCGCGCGCAGTTGACGCACATGGGCAAGTACCAGGCGCGCGTCGCGGTCGACGCGATCTGCGGCGGGTCGCTGCGCGTTAGAGGCGACGGGCTGCTGTCGCCGCGCGCGATCTTCACCGACCCGGGCGTTGCCGCCGTCGGCCACACGCTCGCGAGCGCGCAGGAGGCGGGGATTGCGGCGCACGCGGTGGATCGCGACACGTCCGCGAACGCCGGCGCCAGCTTCCACGGCCGTAACGCGCCCGGCACGACGCGCTTCGTGCTGGACACGGACCGCGAGCTGCTCGTCGGCGCGACGTTCGTCGGTCCCGAGGTCGCCGAGCTGCTGCACGCCGCGACGGTCGCGATCGTCGGCGAGGTGCCGCTCGCGACGCTCCAGCACGCGATCCCCGCCTTCCCCACGCGCAGCGAGCTGTGGCTCGACCTGCGCGCCGCGAGCTGACCGCGAGAGCGCCGCCGGGTTCGCGCGCGAACCGTGGGCAGTTCGGGAGCGGTGCGTTCGGAGAGACCATGGGTGTGAGCGCGAGGGAGCCAGGCCGGCTTGCGGGCACCGCCCGAGGCCTCAGCATCCGTACCCGTGTCGTGCGCGAAGAGGGCGGCATGCCGATGCGCGTGCTCGCACTCGACCCCGCCGGCGGCACGCTCGCGCGCTGCGCGGGCACCGACGGCATCCCGGTCACCGTCGAGACGGCACTGGTCAGGCCACTCGAGCCCGGCGCGGTGGTGCTCGTCCAAGCCGGCATCGCGCTCGTGCGGCTCGACAGCGAGTGGGTGCCCTGAGCGGCCCGGGGAGGAGATTGGAAACGATCCCGAGCTGCATCTGGTGACGCCGAAGCGTCAGCGCGCGTGGGTTCAGCGGGTGCCGACGTCCACGACCTCAAGCAGGCTGTCAAGCCCGGCAAGGTCGCGCACGTTGAACGTGTAGAGGGGAAGGTCATGCGCGATCGCGGTTGCCGCGATCAGCAGATCGAGCGCGCGGCTGCCTCGTGGCTTGCGTCCGATGCTGGCGGCGGCCGCGAACACGCCGCCGTACGCGCGGGCACAGTCTTCGTCGAACGGCAGGGCCTCGAACGAGGACTCGGCCCACTGGATCCGCTGCTGACGGCGCGCACGCTCAGCGGCGTCTCTCACAGCATGAGGTCCGGCGGCCAGCTCCGCCACACTCAGGGTGGAGATCAACGCTTCTCCAGGAAGTGACGTCGCCGCGTCGAGGTCGATCAGGACCGACGTATCAAGCAGGCCCTTGTCAGGCTTAAGCTCAGCCACGAGGAGTCGGGTCCTGGTCGGCGACGGCGTCGAGATCGGCGAAGAACCGTTTGCTGTCGATCGGGGGAAGCTTCGCGAAGCTCTTGAGCAGTGCCTCTGTGTTGACGGACTGTCGGCGGCGCGCGATCGGCTTCAGCTCGCCGACGGGCACGCCGCGCCGCGTGACGATGAAGCTCTCGCCGCGATCGAGGGCGCGCATGATCTCGCCGCTTCTGTTGCGCAGCTCCCGCTGCGTCAGCTCACGGGGTGGCATGGGAGGAATGTAGCACTGGTGCGACATCTCGGACCCGGCCTTGGTGGATGCGCCTGTCGTCCTCGTGGTTCTCAAGCACCTGGTCTATCTCGCCGCGCTCGCCAGAGAGCGGCACTTCGGCCGGGCGGCGGAGGCGTGCCACGTCTCCCAGGCGACGGTGTCGGAGGCGATCCGCCGGCTCGAGGCGGAGCTCGGTGTTCCGCTCGTGGAGCGTGGCTATCGCTTCCAAGGCCTCACGTCGGAGGGCCAGCGAGCGCTTGAATGGACGCACCGTATCCTCGCCGACACTGACGGCATGCGCGCCGATCTGGCCGCCATGCGCGACGGCATCGGCGGGCACCTGCGGCTGGGTGCGATCCCCACGTCGCTGCCGGTCGTCTCGGTACTGACCGGTCCGCTGCGCGAGCGCCATCCCGCGCCGCAGCTCGCGATCCGCTCGCTCAGCTCGCGCGAGATCGAGCGCGGCTTGCCAGAGGGCGAGCTCGACGCCGGTCTTACCTACCTGGAGAACGAGCCGCTGCGCGGCGTGCGTCAGCAGCCGCTCTACGACGAGCGCTACCTGTTCGTCGCGCCGGGCGAGAGCCGCTGGGCGGCTGGCGCGAGTGTGCGCTGGCGCGATGCCGCGACGGCGCCGCTGTGCCTGCTCTCACCCGACATGCAGCACCGCCGTATCGTCGACGCGCTGTTCGCGCGCGCCGGCACGCATCCGGAGCCTGCCGTGGAGACGAACTCGATCTCGACGCTGCACGCGCAGGTGCGTGACGGCGGCCTGTGCGCGGTGATGGCCCACACGTGGCTGGACGGCTTTGGGGTGCCCGCGGGGATGGCGGCGCTCCCGCTTGTGGAGCCCTGGTGGCGCACGCACGCGAACTTCGCTAGCCGCCGATGGCGGACATCGTGCGCGCCGGTTGCACGAAGCCCGGCTCGTTGACGTGGTGCTTGAGCTCCTTGCGCCAGACGGCGTCACGGACGATCCGCTCGAGCTCGTCGTCGGATGCGCCCCCGCGCAGCGGCCCGCGCAGGTCCGTCTCGTTGAGTGAGAAGAGGCAGGTGCGCAGGCGGCCGTCGGCGGTCAGGCGGATGCGGTTGCAATCGCCGCAGAACGGCTCACTGACGGGGTTGATGAAGCCGATCGTGCCCTGGCCGTCAGCGAAGCGGTAGACGCGCGCGGTCGCGTGCGGGTCGCGCGGCGTCGGCTCCAGCGGATGGATGGCGTCGATCGCCGCGTGGATCTCCTTGCCGGTGAGGACCTGCTCCGGTCTCCACGCATGGTCACCGTCGAGTGGCATGAACTCGATGAAGCGGACCTCGTACGGGTGCTCGCGCGCGAACGCGACGAAGGCAGGCAGCTCGTGCTCGGTGAAGTCGCGGATCGCGACGGCGTTCACCTTGATCGGGTGCGCCTCCGGAAACGCGGCGAGCGCTTCCAGTCCACGCAGGACCTGCGGCAGCGCGTCACGGCGGGTCATCGCGAAGAAGCGATCCTGCTGGAGCGAGTCGATCGAGACGTTGAAGCGGTTTGCGCCGGCGGCGACGAGCGCGGCCGCGTCGCGCTCGAGCAGGAAGCCGTTCGTCGTGACAGACAGGTCGTGCACCTGCTCGATCCCCGCGAGCATCTCCACCAACTGCGGAAAGTCGCGCCGCACGAGCGGCTCGCCGCCGGTCAGCCGCACGTCGTGCACGCCCATCGAGGCGAGCAGCGCGACCAGTCGTGCGATCTCCTCGAAGCGCAGCACCCCGTCGCGCTCCAGCCACGGCAATCCCTCCGCCGGCATGCAGTACTGGCAGCGGAAGTTGCAGCGGTCGGTGACGGAGACGCGTACGTCGCCGATCAGCCGTCCGTGACCGTCACGCAGGGGCTCGCGCATACGTCCAGCGTACTCTCGCGAGCGCATACGCCCACAGCGTCGCCGCACAGGCAGCGAGGCCGATCCCGATGCCGGCGGCGTCGAACAGCAGTCCGACGAGCAGCGTCCCGGCCGTCACGCCAAGCAGGCTGATGGCGAAGAAGAGGCCGGTGAAAAGCGCGCCGTGCTCGCCCGCCTCCGTCTGCATCGCCGTCAGCGACTCCACGAACAGCACGTCCCACAGCGTCCCGCACAGCAGCATCGCCACCAGCGCGATCGGGTAGAACGCCGTCGCGGGCCCAGAAGGACAGCTCGGCTTCAACGGTCGTCGCGCCCATTCAGGACGCAACATCGGGCGATCAGGAGCCGGGTTTGAGCGCCATGTCGAGGAAGGATCGAGCCGACTGGGCGTCCTGGGGTGGAGATGGACGCGCGACCGAGATCGATCGTCGTTGCTCTCGCCGCTGCGCTCGCGCTGGCGCTCGGTGCCGGTGGGGCGCGCGCGGCGCCCGTCGTGGCTGCTGCGTCCGGCCGCGTCGTGAGTGCGCAAGCGGTGCCGCCCGCGCCGGTTGCACCGCCTGTCGCGGGTGCGGCCACGGCGCGCAGGCCCGCCGCCGGTGGCGCGGCCGCGATGGACGAAGCGCCACCACCGAGAGCCGCCGTCGCGGCGACCGCCCCACGCGCGCACAGCGCCGCTGCCCACACCGACACGATCTCCGACTTCGCCTTCCAGCCCGGATCGATCGCGGTCACGGCCGGCGACACGATCAGCTGGACGAACGACGACGCGGCGCCGCACACCGCCACGGCGGACGACGGCTCATTCGACACCGGCCAGCTCGCCAAGGGCGCGAGCGGCTCGCACACCTTCACGACCGCCGGCACGTTCGCCTATCACTGCGCGATCCATCCGTCGATGCATGGGACCGTGACGGTGGTGGCCGCAGCGTCGAGCGGCGGCTCCGGCACGACGGCGACGCCGTCGCCCGCACCCACGCCGTCTGCCGCCTCGGCGCCCGGCACGCTGCCCCGCACCGGCTGGGATCCGGCGGGCGTGGCGGCGATCGGCGCCGGGCTGTTGCTGACCGGCTGCGCGCTGCGGCTGCGCACACGGCCCCGCTGAAACGCACGAGGCCCCGCCGGCGATCCATGCCGGCGGGGCCTCGTCAGCGCCTCCTTGCGCAGCGCGTCCGTGCGCGCGCGGCTCCCGTGCCGCGCCTGGCGCATCCGTGCGCAGGGTGTGAGATCAGCGGTGGTGGCGGCGGTGATGTCTTCTCGCGGCCGGCTTCATGACCGCCTGCACGAGCAGGTCGCAGCCCTCGGTCTGGGTGCTGGAGCTGAACGAGCGGCCGAGCGGGTTGGAGAAGATCAGCTGGTTGTTGCCGCCGCCGGTGCAGTAGAGGACGGACGTCGAGGTCGAGTCGATCCCGAGGTAGTCGCCCTTATGGACCTTCAGGTGCGCGGGGAACTCCTCGACCGGGTTCGCTTCGTCGAAGCCGCGGCCGGCGACCTGCACGGTCGGCCCGGTCCCGACGCCCTTGCCATAGCCGAGGTAGTCGCCGATCGACGGGTCGAAGCCGAGGTTGCGCAGTTGCGCGAGGCGGAAGGTGAGCTGGCCGGGGGCGCCGGCGCGGACGCGGAACTTCACGATCGTGCCGTTCATCGGCGCGGTCAGCCCGCCGGGGACGGCGTCGCCCATGTCGATCGCGACGCGCGTGCAGGCCGGCGTCGGGTCGTCGCTGCCGTCCTCCTTGCAGTTGTGGCCCGGAGCGGAGTTGGACGGCTCGTGGTCGAGCCGGATCCCGAACGTCGAGGTCTTCGCGTGGCCGATCGCCGGCATCAGCAGCAGTGCGAGCAGGGCGAGCGCGGCGGAGACGACTGAGGCGAGGCTGGCGGTGCGGGCGGGACTGGTCATGGCGGTTCCTCCTGGGAAGACGGTGGACGCGTGCTTGATGGGTCCATCGTCTTGCGGCGGGGCCGCCCGGTCGTTCGCGCGCGTGACGCTCGTTGTGTCGCGTGCGTGACAGAGCGGCGCAGGCGGGCGCTACGCCAGCAGCCGTGCCCAGATGGCGCCGAGCGCGGCGCGTGCGGCGGGTCTGGCACGGCGACTCGCTCTGCCGTCGCCGAAGGTGTCGAGCAGGTAGGCGCGGTGCGCGGCCATCAGCACGCGCGCCGCCTCCTGCGCGTTCGGGGGCGGATGCGGAGCGCCGCTCAGCAGGCGCGCGATCAGCCTGCGTGGCCCGACGAGCGCGGCCTCGAGCTGCTCGGCGACGTCGCGGTCCTGGCGCGCTGCGTCGTCGATCGCGCGCAGCAGCGGGCCGTGCTTGGCGTACACGTCGACGAGCGCGGCGACCATCGCCTCCACGACGGCCTCGGGCTGCTCGGCCTCGACGCGCTCGATGATCGGGTCGTCCGTGTCAGGCAGCAGGTCGGGGGCGAGTTGGGGGAGATCGGTGTAGTGCCGGTAGAAGACCGTGCGCGCGAGACCCAGAGGTCCACCATGTCCGCAAACAGCTCCACCGACTTCGCTGCCACCGAGCGCGAGGCGGTGCTCACGCTTCCCGACGGCCGCTCGCTCTCGTACGCGACGTCCGGCGCCGCTGACGGCCCGCTCGTCGTCGTGCTCGACGGGCCCGGCTCGCGCGGCCTCGCACGCGCCGCCGGGCCGATCGCCGCGACGCTCGGCGTGCGCCTCACAGCGCCGGACCGCGCCGGCTTCGGGACCACCAGCCCCGCGTCGGGGCGCGGCATCGCCGACTGGCCGGCCGATCACGCAGCACTGCTCGACGCGCTCGGCGCGGAGCGTGCCGGCCTGCTCGGCCAGTCCGGCGGGACGCCCTACGCGCTCGCCGTTGCCGGCGCGCTGCCGGATCGCACCGTCGCGGTCGCGCTGATCGGCGCGCTCGCCCCGCTCGACGAGCCGGAGCCGCACGCCACGGCAGGGCGACAGCTGCGCACCGCGACCGCGCTCGCGCGTCGCGCGTCGTGGCTGCTGCGCGTCGGGCTGCGGGCGGCCGCGCGCGGCGCGCGCAAGGACCCCGAGCGGGCCGCGCGTCGGGCGGCGAAGGACCTGCCGCCGGCCGACGCTGCCGTGTTGGAGGACCCGGCGCTGTGGGCGATCCACGAGCGCGCGACGGCAGAGATCCTCGCTCGCCCTGACGCGATCGCGCACGAGCTCTCGCTGCTGGCGCGGCCATGGGGGATCGAGCTCGACGCTGTCGCAGCGCCCGTCGCACTGTGGAGCGGCGAGCGCGACGCCGTACATCCGACGACCCACTCGCGCTGGCTGGCCGCGCGCCTCGGCGACGCGCCCGTCGAGGTCGTGCCCGGCGCAGCGACGTTCGGGATGCTGCCGATCTACGCGGACGCGCTGCGCTTCGCGGCTCAGCTTGCGGCGCGCTGAGCCGCGAACTGCGCGAACCAATCGAGCGCGGCGGGGTTTCTCAGCGAGTCGCGGCTCGCTGCCTGCGCCGGGTCGGTGCCTTGGAGGATCCGCTTGACGGGGATCTCCAGCACCTTGCCGGACAATGTGCGGGGAATCTCGGCGATGGCGTGGACCTCGTTCGGGACGTGGCGCGGGGAGCAGTCCTCGCGCACGCGCGTGGCGATCCGTTTGGTCAGGTCGTCGTCGAGCGTGGCGCCCTCGCGCAGCACCACGAACAGCGGCATCCAGCCGTCGACGTCGACGACGAGCGCATCGAGGGTCTCGGGCAGCGCGAGCACGGCACGGTAGATCTCGGCGGTGCCCATGCGGATCCCGCCGCGGTTGATCGTCGCGTCGGAACGGCCGCTGATGATCGCGGTGCCGCGCTCGGTCAGCTCGATCCAGTCGCCGTGGCGCCAGATGCCGGGGAACATGTCGAAGTAGGAGTCGCGGTACCGCTCGCCTGACGGGTCGCCCCACAGCTGCACCGGCATCGACGGCATCGGCTCCGTGATCACCAGCTCGCCGACTGCGCCGGTGAGCGGTCTGCCGTCGGGGTCCCACGACTCGACCTTGCAGCCGAGCGAGGCACCCTGCAGCTCGCCGCGATAGACGGGCAGCAGGGGGACGCCGCCGACGAACGCGGTGCAGACGTCGGTGCCGCCACTCGTCGAGAACAGCCACGTGTCGCTGCCGAGATGGTCCGCGACCCACTGGAAGCCCTCGGGCGCGAGCGGCGAGCCGGTCGAGCCGACTGCGTGCAGCGCGCTCAGGTCGCGCCCGCCACCGGCCGGCTCGACGCCGTCTTTCATGCACTGCGCGATGTAGCTCGCGCTCGTGCCGAAGACGGTGACGCCGGCTTGCGCCGCCAGCTCCCACAGCACGTCCATGTCGGGATGGCCAGGCGAGCCGTCATAGAGGACGACGGAGGCCGGCGTCAGCAGCACGCCGAGCAGGAAGTTCCACATCATCCAGCCGGTCGTCGTGAACCAGAAGACGCGATCCTCGGCGTGCCCGTCGAGATGCAGGTGCTGCTTCTTGAGCTGCTCCAACAGGATGCCGCCCTGGCCCTGGACGATCGCCTTGGGGAGTCCCGTCGTTCCGGAGGAGTAGAGGACCCACAGCGGGTGGTCGAACGGCGCGCGGTCGAAGGTGAGCGTTGCGTCGGCAGGCCCGAGGAAGTCGTCCCAGACGACCGTGCCCTCCAGCGTCGCGTCCGTGTCGAGGTAGGGGAGCAGGACGGTTGCGCGCAGCGTCGGCATCTCCGTCACCAGCCCGGAGACGACCTCGCGGCGGTCGAACGCGCGGCCGTTGTAGCGGTAGCCGTCGACCGCAAGCAGGACGGTCGGCTTGATCTGCGCGAAGCGGTCGACGACCGACCGCGCGCCGAAGTCCGGCGAGCAGCTCGACCACACCGCTCCGATCGACGCGCACGCGAGCATCGCCGCGATCGCCTCCGGGATGTTCGGCAGGTACGCGACGACGCGGTCTCCCCGCGTGACGCCCTGCGCCCGCAGGCCCGCCGCAATGCGGGCGGTCAACGTGCGCAGCTCGCCCCACGTCATCGCCGCCAGCTCGCGACCCTCACCGGCGTGGCGGATCGCGACGTCCTCGTCGCGCTTGCCACGAAAGACGTGCTCGGCATAGTTGAGCGCGACGTCCGGGAACCATTCGGCGCCCGGCATCTCGCGGCGGCCCAGCACGCGCTCGGGCGAGCCGTCGGCCTGTACGTCGAAGAAGTCCCAGATTGAGCGCCAGAAGGCGTCGATGTCGTCGACCGACCACTGCCACAGCTCGTGGTAGGAGCCGAACGTGCGGCCAAGTCGGGGCTCCAGCCAGCGCTGGTACTGCGTCAGCCACGCGCGCTCGACGCGCTCCGGCGAGGGCTGCCAGAGGATCGGGGGCGTGGGCATGCTCGGATCTTTCCCGAACGTGCGCCCCGCCGCGCAGGTCGCCGTCATGGAAGTTCAGGGTGATCCTCAGGGTGGGTAGCTGCGCGGCGCCAACCCCGCCCCAGGTATAAGCCATCGGGTGACGGTTGGAGAGGCGCTGTCGGCGTGAGGAAGCTCGGACGCTTTGCCACGCGGCGACCAGGATGGATCCTTGGTGCCTGGGCGGCCATCTTCATCGTCGCGCTGCTGACGGCCTCCAACGCCCGTGAGCAGATCCACGAGACGGACCTGCGGATCCCCGGCAGCGACTCGGCGCGCGCCGCCGAGCTGACGGAGTCGCAGTTCGGCAGCTCGATCGCGCTGGCGGTGCTGCTGGTGGGCCCGCAGAGAGTCGTCGAGCGCGAGGGGCCGGTGATCGTCCGCCAGCTCGGGCAGATCGACGGCGTCGAGGTCCTCAGTCCCTGGGACGCCAGAGGCAGACGCGTGCTGACGGAGCAGCCGGGGCAGGGGCTGGTGACGTTGCAGGTGCGCAAGTCGCTGCGCGAGATCTTCGACGAGACGACACCCGCGGTCGAGCGGCTGCTCGCGAGATACAGAGACAGAGGCGGCCTCAGAATCGAGCTGACCGGCCAGTCGCCGCTGATGCGTGCGATCAACGGCGTCGCGCTCGACGCGCTCGACTCGGGCGAGCTGATCGCGCTCCCGGTTCTGATCATCATGCTGCTGGCGATCTTCCGCAGCCCGATCGCAGCGCTCGTGCCGGCCATCAGCGGCCTGCTCGTGACGAGACTCGGCACCGCGCTGATGGGCTTGATCGGGCGCGGGATCGAGATCGACGCGCTCGCGCTGAACCTCGTTGCGATGATGGGACTCGCGCTCGGGGTCGACTACTCGCTGCTCGTCGTCTCGCGCTTCCGCGAGGAGCTGGCGAACGGGCGCAGCGTTCCGGACGCGGTCGAGGAGGTGACCGCGCGCGCCGGTCGCACGGTCCTGTTCGCGGGCTCGGCGCTCGCGATCGGGATGCTGACCGCGCTCGCGCTCGCGCCCGGCTCGCTGCTCGTCTCCTCCTCGATCGGCCTGCTCGTCGCGACGATCGTGGCGGTCTCGGTGGCGTTGCTGATGATGCCGGCGCTGCTGATGGTGCTCGGCACGAACGTGAACCGCTGGCAGTTCGGCGGCGCTCGCGGCGCCAGCCCGTGGGTCGCGATCGCCGAGCGCGCGCTCAGGCGGCCCGGCGCCGCTGCCTTCTTCGTGCTGCTGCCGCTGCTGCTGCTGTCGGTCCCCGTGCTCGGGATGAACACCGGACCGCCGAACCTTGCGAACCTGCCGCCGGACAACCCCGCGCGCGTCAGCTTCGAGCGCTTCCAGAGACTGCGTGGGGCGGGGTTCGCGGCGCCGTTCGAGGTCGACTTTCAGACGCGCGGTCCGATCACCTCGACCGACCGGCTGCAGGCGCTCGACGACTTCCAGGAGCGCGTCAGCAGTCTCCCGGGCGTCGAGTCCGTGCTCGGCCCGGCCGTCCTGCTGAACAGCACGAGACAGCTGCGCAGAGTGACGACGCAGGCGCTCGGCATCGGCGGGCTGCTCGCGCGGCTGGAAAACGGCCTGAGAGGCGCGAGCGACGGCACCTCGCAGCTGCGCGATGGGCTCGCCGCGGGCGCGACCGGCGCGAGCCAGCTCGCCGTCGGGATTGACCAGCTCGCCGGCGGCACCGGACAGCTGGCCGCCGGCGCGCGGCGTGCGGCGCCTGCCACTCACGCGCTCGCCGACGGCATCGGGCAGGCGAGCGACGGCTCCACCCGCTTGAACCGCGCGCTCGTGAGAGCCCAACCGCAGGTGAGACGACTCGTCGACAACGTGGAGGTGCTGAGCGACTCGCTTACCGACGCGGATCGCACCTCCAGCAGACAGCTGTTCGCCCCGCTCAACGCCTTGACGTCGAGCATGACGGACGTGCTGCGCTCGCTGGGCACGGCCAACACCACCAACCCCGCGGCCGCGGCCGATCCGAACGTGCAGAGAGCGCTCGCGGCGACGAACGACGCGCTCCGGCAGATCAACACGCTTCAGGGGAACCTCTCCTCGGCCGCGACAAACCAGACCGCGAACGCGCTCGCCGCGCGCACGCTGGCGAGGGGCACCGTGCAGCTCCAGAGAGCGCTCTCGCAGTTCGAGGACGCCACCGGCAGACTCTCCGACGGCCTCGGCCGCGCCGCAAACGGCGCCCAGCGCCTGGCGAGAGGCAGCGGCCAGCTCAGCAGCGGCCTCACCCAGCTCGACGCCGGCACGCACGTGCTGCTGAACGGGCCCAACGGCAACGACGGCGCGCGGGCGCTCGCCGACGGGCTGCAGGCTGCCGTCGGCGGCACGACGCAGCTCGGGCAAGGCGTGAAGCGGATCCTCGGCGGCGTCGTGCGCGTGCGCGCGCAGGCCGACGAGCAGCAGGCGGCGCTGCGGCAGGGGGGCACCGACGTCAGCAGAGCGCTCGGCTCCGGCTACTTCGTGTTGGCGGCGATCCAGGGCGCCGACCCGCAGCTCCAGTCGAACGCCGGCTTCGTGACGAACGTCGCGGGCGGCGGCGGCACCGCGCGCGTCGTCGTGATCGGCAGCGCAGGGCCGTTCGACGCCGCCAGCGTCGACATGGCGAGACAGCTGCGGCGCGAGACCGCCATCACCGCGCGCCAGATGGACGCGACGACGGCGGTCGTCGGCGGTCCGGCCGTCCTGCTCCACGACTTCGACACGAACACGACGTCGCGCTTTCCCTACCTCGTCGTGGCGCTCGTGCTGATTACGTTCCTCGTGCTGCTCGTGCTGTTCCGCTCGCCGGTGCTTGCGTTCTGCGCGGTGATCCTGAACCTCGTCACCGTCGGCGCCGCGGTCGGCGTGCTCGTGATCTGCTTCCAGGGTGACACGCCGCTGCTCGGCGGCCCCGGCTACCTCGACGCGATCGCGCTCTCAGGACTGTTCGCGATCATCTTCGGGCTCGCGATCGACTACGAGGTGTTCCTCATCACGCGCCTGCTCGAGGGCCGCGAGCGCACCGGCACGACCGAGGGTGCGATCCACTACGCGCTCGAGAAGACCGGCACGATCATCACCGGCGCGGCCTTCATCATGGCCGCCGTCTTCCTCTCGTTCGCGTCCTCGGCGGTCTCGAACATCCGCCAGTTCGGCGTGGGCCTGACGGTCGCGGTGCTGCTCGACGCGACGATCGTGCGGCTGATCCTGCTGCCGGCGCTGATCCGCCTGTTCGGCGAGCGCACCTGGCACGTGCCCAGATGGCTCGACCGGATCCTCCCGCGCATCGCGTCGCACTGACGCTGACGCGACGCGCGGGGGAACTGGCCGTCTACTGGATAAATCTCGGGCAGGCGAACTGCACGGTGTTCGTGCTGTTCGGGATCGGCGGCTCGTAGCCGAAGAACTCCTGGAAGCTGAACTTGCCGGAGGCCGGGCACGGCGGGATCGTGAACCAGAAGAGCGATCTTCCCTGTCTCTTCACGCATCTGCCTCTGGCGTTCTGCTTCAGGCACGTGCCCTTGAGCAGCGTGAGGCCTCTCGTCGTCACGTTGAGCTCGGCGAGGCTGACCTTGATGCCGTTGACGTCGCCGGGCGGCAGATCGAGGCGGTAGCCGAAGAGGCCGTCCGGCGTGGGGTCGTTGAAGAAGTCCGCGTTCAGCGCGACGTGCACGCCGGTGAGCACCTCGAACGTTCTGCGCTTGACGATCTCCTGGTCCTCGTCGGCTGCGCCGAGGACGGTGAACCCAGCGACTGCGCCCGGTCTGCTCCCTTTGCTGAAGAAGACCGCGAACGTGCCGCGGATCAAGTCGTCGAGCTTCGGCGAGAAGCCGCGGGCGTCGACTCTGACCGTGCCGCCGCCGATGCGGGCGCGGTCGCACGTCTGCGCGTTCGCGAGCGCCTTCTTCGCACGCGTGCTTCTGGCGTTGTGCGAGAGCCGTCTGATGAACGGCTTGAGGTTCTGCACGTTCTTCGTGAACGGCGTGCCGCTGAAGTCCATCGTGTCGATGTCGGTGCGCAGCTTCGGCCCGTCGCAGAAATATCTTCTGTTGAGGAACTCTCTGCGCAGCGTCGCACCCTTCGGGATGCGCAGGTAGTTGGCCGTCGGCGTGGGGGGCACGCCGCCGGTGGTGTCGAACGTGGTCGCGTGGAACAGGAGCGTGAAGCGCCCGCCCGGCTTGATGTCCGTCACCTGGAAGTTGAACTGGTTGACCGGCTCGGCCTGCGCGACGGCGGGCGCTGCGAGCGCCATGCCGGCGAGGGCGAGAAGGAGGAGTTTGACCGTCCGCTCGATTCGCATCCACCGAGGTTAGACGAGCGCGTTTCTGATTCGCGCCGGTGGTGTCAGAGGGTGGCGGGCGCGACTGCTCGGTCGGCTCTATCGACCGGCGTCCGGCCGGCGCAGCGTCAGCCTGACCGCGGGGACCGCGCGTCTGCCGACCGTCGCGTTGAGCCAGACCGTGCGTCTGGCGTGGCGGCGCAACAGTGCGCGTCCCGCTCTGGTCAGCGCGACGCTGACGGTCGCGCGTCTGCCGGCGCTCACGCTGATGCGCGCGCTGCCGTATGTGACGGTTCTCCTGCGTTTCGCCGCGACCGCCGCAGCGCGTCCGCCCGCGGCCCCGGCGCGCGACTGCAGCCGCAGCACACCGACGCAGCGACCGGCTGCCAGCCCGCATGTGATCACCACGGGCGCCCGCCCGTCGCGCACCGTCGCGGCTGGCTGCACGAGCCGGATCGCGGCCGGCGCAGTGCCGGTCGGGCCGCCGCCCGCGGGTCCCTGCCCAGTGGCCGACGGCGTCACGTCGGCGGCCAGCAGCACCTGGAAGCCACCGACGCCCGAGCCGCTCGCGAACGCCTCCTGACCCGGTCCGACGGCGGGGTGGTAGGCGATCGCGGAGGGCGCGCCGAAGTCGGCCGGGTTGTGGCGGCCGCTGTCGAACGCGGGGACCGGAACCCCGGGGGCGAGCACCGACAGCGCGAGCGCGTCGAACGTGACGGTGCGGTTGACCGGGTCCGGCACCGTGTCCTTGCGCACCGGCAGTGCCGTCTGGATCGTCGTGACTGCGTTCGGCGCCGGCGTGAAGACGGGCGTACGCGCGACCTCCGTGCAGCAGACCGGGGAGGCGGTCGAGAAGAAGTCGCGGAAGCTGCGCAGCACGATCACCTGCATCGGGCCGGTGACCGGACCGACGCGCGCGCTCACCTGCGTGACCGTCCCGGCCACCGGCGCCAGGAACGACCCCTCCGCCGGCTGATTCGCAGTCCCGACGGCCATCCAACTGCACGTCTGCGCGCCGTTCGGCACCGGCACGAGCACGAAGCCCGTGCCGAACGCGTTTGGGAGTGGCGACGCCGTGCAGTCGAAGGCGACGTTCGCGGGCAGGTTGAGGTTCGCGCCGAACGGGATCGCGGGGGCGGCGGCCGGAGCGGCGAGCGAGAGGCCGAGGGTGGCGGCGAGCGCGAGCAGGCGAGCGGGGCGGCGCATGCGAAAACAACCTAACGGGCTGCGGCGCGGGCCGGCAGCGCGTCTGCCTCCGTCGTACGACAGCTGTCGTATTGGCCGAACGCCGGTGTGTTGATGCAATAGCCTGCCCCTGCGTCCCGCCGTCGACCCGGGAGATCCCCCGTGCCCGTTCGCATCTCGTCCGTTCGCATCGCCTGCGCCGTGCTGCTCGGCCTTGTCGCGCTGGCGCTCCCGTCTGTCGCGCTTGCCGCGCAGGAGGAGTCGGCGAACGGCGGACCCCTGGCGCCGCCCGCTACCGCTGGCGCCGTGCCCGGCCACGTGATCGTAGTCTGGAAGCAGGGCGTCACACGCGACGAGCGGCTCGCGGCGCGCGACGACGCGGATGCCAGCTTCGTCGGCACGCTCGGGGACCCACAGTTCCAGCTGCTGCGCCCGCAGGCGGGGCAGAGCGTGGCGGACGCGGTCGCCGCCCTGCGCGACGACCCGAACGTGCAGACGGTGACGCACGACACGTACGACGTCCCGCACGCGACGACGAACGACCCGCTCTTCAACCAGCTGTGGGGGCTGCAGAACGTCGGCGCGAACATCGACGGCTTCAGCGGCGCGATCCCCGGCGTGGACATCAATGCGCTCGCCGCCTGGGACCGCACGCGCGGCTCAGCCTCGATCGTCGTCGCGGACATCGACTCGGGCTATCGCTTCGAGCATCCCGACCTGGCGCCGGTCGCCTGGAGCAACCCTGCCGACCCGGCCAACGGCATCGACGACGACAGAAATGGGATCGTCGACGACACCCACGGCGCCGACTTCGTCGGCGGCGACGACAGCTTGCCGACGACGGACGGCGACCCGACGGACGACGACGTGGTCGAGGGCGGCCACGGCGTGCACACGGCGGGCACGATCGGCGCGGCCGGCAACAACGGGATCGGCATGAGCGGCGTTGCGCAGGACGTGCGGATCATGCCGCTGCGCGTCTGCGACCCCAGTTGCCCCTCGTCGTCCCAGATCGCCGCGATCAACTACGCGGGCGCGCACGGCGCGCGCGCAGCGAACATGTCACTCGGCGGCACGACGGCCAACCCGGCCGTTCAGGCAGCGCTGGCCGCCAATCCGCAGGTGCTGTTTGTCATCTCCGCCGGCAACGGCGAGGACCCGATCAGAAGAGACGGGATCGGTGATGACAACGACGTCATCCCGACATACCCCTGCTCCTATCCGCTTGACAACATCGTCTGCGTCGCCGCGCTGAATCAGGCTGACGGCCTCGCAGACTTCTCCAACTTCGGCGCCGCTTCCGTGGACGTCGGCGCGCCCGGGACCGAGATCCTCAGCACGTTCCCGGGTGTGCGGCCGTTCGAGGACAACTTCGAGGCCGCCGACTTCGGGACGCGCTGGACGGCAACCGGCGCGCAGGGCGGCTTCGCGCGCACGAACGAGGCACCGCTGACGTCCTTCGGCATCAGCGACTCGCCGGGCGCGACGCCCGTGGCGAACAGCGTGCGCGAGTCGACGTCCGTGGGCGTGACCCTGCCGGCGGGCCTCCAGGGGTGCAGAATCAACCAGACGCGCGTGCTGTCCGTCGGCGGCGGGATCTACTCCTATAGAGCGCTGCTGGACGGGAGAGAGATCACCTCCTCCACCGGTGCGACGAGATCCGGGACGTTCTTCCTCGATGTCGACGACGCCGACGTCGCCCCGGGCGGCAGACTGCAGCTCGCCTTCCGCTACACAGCGGGGCCCGCTCCGAGCGCATCAGACGGCGTGTGGCTCGACGGCATCAGCTTCACATGCATCCAGGCGGTCGGACAGGGGACGAGCTACGGCTTCCTCGACGGCACCTCGATGGCCGCACCGCACGTCACCGGCGCTGCGGCACTGCTGTTCTCGCTCAACCCGTCCGCCTCGGTGGCGCAGGTGCGCTCGGCGCTGATGGCGACCGTCCATCCGGTTGCAGCGCTCGCCGGCAGGACGACGACCGGCGGCCGGATCGACGCGGCCGCCGCGCTCGACGAGATCCGCCAGCCGGACACCGCGATCTCGGCCGGCCCGAGAAGATCGACGAGATCGAGCAGAGCGACGTTCGCCTTCGCGCGCTCCGATGCCCCGCTGGCCGGCGGCTTCGAATGCCAACTCGACGGTGGCGCCTTCGCCGCCTGCGCGAGCCCGGCGACCGTCACGGTGAGAGGCGGGAGACACACGTTCGCCGTGCGCGCGCTGTCACCGCGCGCGATCGTCGCCGATCCCTCGCCCGCGACCGCGACCTGGACGCGCGTGCAGTGCAAGGTCCCGAGACTCAAAGGCAAGTCGCTCAGAAGAGCCAAGCGCGCGCTCAGAGCGGCCCACTGCAAGCTCGGCAGAGTGAAGAAGCCGAGAGGTGCGAGAGCCGGCAGACTCGTCGTGACGAAGTCAAAGCCGAGAGCCGGTGCGCTCCGCGCCGACGGCACGAAGGTCAGACTGACGCTCGGCAGATCGGCGCCGAGACACAGAAGACACGGCAGACGCCGCCGCTGATACGCCGCATGCCGTATGGCGTTCGTACCTCGGCGCCGATGCAATAGCCTCGCGGCCCGACCTTCGCCGCCGAGCCAGGAGACCGACGCCGTGTCGCAGCGCGCCTTCACCCATCCCGTCCGTGCCGCCGCGCGCGCCCTTGCGGTCGGCGCCGTGCTCCTCGCATTGCCGTCCGCCGTGCTGGCCGCGCCGGAGCAGTCGAATCGCGGCACGCCGCAGGTCGGCGCGTCAGCCCCAATCTCGAGCCGCATCATCGTCGAGTGGGAGCCGGGCGCGACAAGCGCTGAGCGGGCGAGCGGCCGGGACGATGCGGACACGAACCTCGTGTACACGCTCGGCAAGCCGCAGTTCCAGCTGGTGGCGCCGCAGGCGGGGCAGACGGTCGTGGACGCGCTTGAGGCACTGCGCGACGATCCGTCTGTGCGGGCCGCCACACGCGACGGCTCCAGCACGCTGAACGCGACGACGAACGACCCGCTGTTCGGTCAGCTGTGGGGCCTGCAGAACCTCGGGCTCGGGATCGACGGCTTCGCGGGAGCGCTCCCCGACGCCGACGTCGACGTCGAGCGCGCATGGGACCGCACGCGCGGCTCGTCCTCGGTCGTGATCGCCGACATCGACACGGGCTACCGCTACGACGCGCCCGACCTCGCGCCGGTCGCGTGGACGAACCCGGGCGAGATCGCGGGCAACAACGTCGACGACGACGGCAACGGCTTCAGAGACGACGTGCACGGCTACGACTTCGTCGGCCCGAGCGCCGACAGCCCCACGAGCGACGCCGACCCGACCGACGACAACATCATCAGCGGCGGCCACGGTGTGCACACCGCGGGGACGATGGGCGCCGCGGGCAACAACGGCCTCGGCATAAGCGGCGTCGCGCAGGACGTGCGGATCATGGCGCTGCGCGTGTGCGCGGACTCTGCCGCCAACAGCCACGATGGGCGCTGCCCGACCTCCTCGCAGATCAGCGCGATCAACTACGCCGGTGCGATGGGCGCGCGCGCGGCGAACATGTCGCTCGGCGGCACGACGTTCAGCACTCTGACCCGCGACGCGATCGCCTCGAACCCGAGAACGCTGTTCGTGATCTCTGCCGGCAACGACGCGCAGAACAACGATCCGGGTGGCACGCCGCACTACCCGTGTGCGTACGACCCGACGACGTCCGGCATCGGCGGCGCGATCGACAACATCGTCTGCGTCGCGGCGACCGACCAGGCGGACGGCCTCGCGAGCTTCTCCGACTGGGGCGCGACGTCGGTCGACCTCGGCGCGCCGGGGACAGAGGTCTACAGCGCCTACCCGGTCCTGAGAACGCACATCTCCGACGGCTTCGAGACGAACAACTTCGGCAGCGTGTGGTCGAACGGTGGCGCCGGCTTCGGGCGTGCGAGCGCCGGCGACGGCCCGCTCACGTCATTCGGGATGAACGACTCCCCGGGGGTGACGCCGACGGCGAGCACGGCGCGCGAGGTGACGATGACGACGGGGGCGGCGCTTCCCGCCGGCACGGGCTCGTGCATCCTCAGCGGCCGGCGTCGCATCGCGCGCGGGAGCGGCGGCTCGTTCTTCTACGAGGTGCTGAGCAACGGCGGCTCGGCGTTCTTCAACAGCACGGCGACGAACACGGCCGGGTCCGGGATGACAGGTTTCTCGACCATCCCGATCACCGGGCTTGGGGGGACCACGGTGAGACTGCACTTCGGCTTCACCGCCGGCTCGTCGCCGACCTCCGCCGATGGGCTCTGGCTCGACGATCTGAAGTTGACGTGCTATGCGCCGCTGGCAACCGCGCCGACGTACGGCTTCCTCGACGGCACCTCGATGGCGGCGCCGCACGTCACGGGCGCGGCCGGCCTGCTGTTCTCGCTCAAGCCGTCGGCCACTGTGACCGAGGTCAAGAGCGCGCTGCTCGCCTCAGCCAACCCAGTCGCGTCGCTTACGGGCAGAACGACGACCGGTGGGCGCCTGAACGTGGCCGACGCGCTCGACACGCTCGTGCCGCCGCCACCGTCGCCGCCGGCACCGCCGGTCGTCAACCCGCCGAGCGGTGGAGGGGGCGGTAGAGCAACGACCGCGACCGTCGTCTGCGTCGTCCCGAGACTCGCCGGTCTTTCGCTCGCGAAGGCAAAGGCCGCGCTGACGGCAGCTCACTGTGCGCTCGGCAGAGTGACGAAGCCGAGAGCGAGAAGAGGCAGAAGACTGCCGGCGCTCGTCGTCAAGTCCTCGAGCCCCGCGATCGGCAGCAGAGGCGCCGCGGGCACGAAGGTCGCGCTGACGATGAAGGCGAAGCCGGCGGCGAGAAGAAGAGCGAGACGGCGCCGCTGACGGCTGCCGTCAGCGCGATGCGGCGGCGAGCTCGCCGAAGCGCTGCGTGCGCCGGTCGGCCGCACCGGCGATGCGGGTGAGCCAGCGCTCGATCTCGGCGACGTCGAGGCCGGCCTCGCAGACGAGGATCTGCTCGATGTCGAGCCAGTCCTTTGGGCGGTCGAAGACGGCCTTGCAGACCGTCAGGTGCTCGGGTGAGAGGACGGTGATCGTCTCCTCGCCGAACGGGACGGTGCGGGCGGCGCGCCGCATCGCGTCGTGCAGCTCGTCGTAGGCGAAGAAGAGGTCGACGGGCGTGCGGCCCCACCACCAGCGACACTGGCCGTCGCGCGTGAGCGCGGCCTCGTCGACCTCGTCCGCGACGCCGAGGGGCGCGAGCGCTGCGTGGACGGCGGCGTGCTCGTCGGGAGCGACGAAGACGTTGAGGTCGATGTCGATCGTCGCGCGCGGCTCGGCGTAGTAGGCGAGCGCGAGCGCGCCGCCGAACGCGTGGCCGATGCGCGCTCTGCGCAGGCCGCCGTGGATCGCGAGGACCTTGTCGGGCAGTGATGGCTCGGTCATGCGCGGCCTGAGGCGATGCGCGGGAACGCGGGCCGCGCCGCGGCGGCGGTGCGTCGTTGCGGCAGATGATCCGCCAGCAGCAGCAGGTCGCGCAGCGCGTCGCTCCGCTCGCGCGCGCTCGCCGCCACCCAGGGCGCTGCCGCGCGGGCGCTGTCGCTCGGCTCCGGCCGGCGCTCGCCGCCTCCGAGCGCGTCGGTCAGCAGGGCGCGCAGCGACGCTCGCGGCGCGCGACCGTGGGCGAGTGCCGCGAGCAGCTCGCCGGCGGCGCGGTCGGCATCGCTCGGGGCGACGGGTGCGCCGGCACGCACGGCCGCATGACGGACGGCCGCGACGTCGACCGGCTGGGTCGCGCGCTCGCGCGCGCGCTCGATCACGTCGGGCGTAAGCGTGCGGAAGCTCGCGAGCGTGCGGCTGCGGGGGCCGGTGGGCGTGCTGACCGACTCGCGCAGCTCCCACGTGCCGTTTCTTCGCGCTGTCGCGTACATAGTGGGTAGTTTACCCACTATGTGGGCGCCTGTCTCTACCCCCGCCGCAAGCTCCGCCACTCGTCGAGCGACGCGGCCTCTTGGGCGCTCGCGTCCACGACCGGCGCGATGTCGAAGTCGTGGCTGCCGTCGCTGCACCAGAAGGCCGGATGGCGGGCGAGCCAGCGGTGCGCGTCGCGGCGGCCGGCCTCGATCAGCGCTTCGACGTACGCCTCGTCGAAGAACAGGAAGGACAGCAGGTCGCCGCCTGCGTCCGTGCGCCCACGCAGCAGCCGTCCAAGCAGCAGCAGGTCCGGCGGCGCGGTCGCTGCGCGCACGCCGCCGTAGCGGTTGGCGAACGTCTCCAACGCGAGGCGGCCGAGCTCGCGCGGGCGCTCGGGCGTCACGAGCGCGTAGGAGATCCGCCGGTACGGACGCCGGCCGCGCGCCGCCCGGTACGCGCGCGCCGCGGGCACCGTGCCGGTGCCGATCGACTCGGCGAAGAAGGCGTTGATCGCCACCAGGCGATGAACGTCGTCCGCGACCTGGTCGACGAGCAGCCCGTCGAGCATGTTCGCGAGCACGTCGACGAGGTGGGGGGAGACGTGCTCGGGCAGCGGGCCGGCCGGTCTGCGCAGCGGCTCGAAGCCGATCACGACGACGCGGTCCGCGCCCAGCTCGACGGCCGGCTTGATCGGGCTGTTCAATCGCGTCGCGCCGTCGGTGTAGAAGCCGCGCGCCTCCTCGGGCGCATGCACCTCGACGGCTGGGAACACGAGCGGCATCGCGGCTGACGCCCGCACATGCTCGTGGGCCAGTCTCACGCGTACGTACGGGAAGTCGGCGCCGGCGTCGGGCAGGCGCGTCGGCCCGGCCGCCTCCACGAACGCCACGGGCGAGCCGCTTGCGAGCTGCGTTGCCATCACGCAGACGGCATCGAGGAAGCCGTCGGCGACGTTGCGGTGCAGGCCGTCCCAGTCGAGCCGCCGCTCGAGGAAGCGCCGCAGCGGGCGCGGGTCGAGCAGGCTGCCGCGCCGCACGCCCGGCAGCCGCAGCGCGTCGCCGGCGAGGCGCGCGAGCTGCATGGGCAGCCCGGTGCCGAGCAGCGGCGCGACGACGTCCTCGCGCCGCAGCGAGCGCCAGCGCTCCAACGCCAGCTCAGCCTGCGCCTCCGCCGGCAGGTGCGCGAGCGAGCCGAGCAGCGCAGCGTTGATCGCGCCGACGCTCGTCCCGCACACGAGCGAGACGCGCTCGCCGCGCGCCTCCAGCGCCGGCAGCAGCACTGACAGGGCGCCGACCTCGTAGGCGCCGCGCGCGCCGCCGCCCGGCAGCACGAGTGCTACCCGACCGCGGCTCGCGGGCGCGCTGTCGCTCATCCTGGTCGCAGGGCCTCGACGCCACGGAGCGGAGCGGGCGGCGCCGCCAACGCCGCCCGCCGCCGCACCGCGCCCGCAGCATCGAGGCGAGACAGGGTCCGGCGGCCCCATCTCGCTGCCTCTGCGAAGTCGACGAGGCGATCGAAGTAGGTCGCCAGCGGCGGGGGTCCGAGCCCATCCGCCGCCAGCGCCGCTCGTGTGCGCGACGTGTCGTGGCGCACACGCAGCGCGAAGTAGGGGAAGAAGACGGGCGCCTGCCGCAGCCACGCCTGTCGCGCGCCGCGGGCGCGCCGCAGCGCGAGCGGGTGGATCGTGCGGCCGTACAGCCCGGGCGGCACGATCAGCGGGCGCGAGCGCTCGAACGTCCGCGCTGACAGCGACACGAGCTCGCCGACATTGCTCGCCTGCGGTCCGGCCGCGAGGCTGTACGTGGCGCCCGCGCCCTCCTCACGGCTCGACAGCGCGACGATCGCGTCGGCGACGTAGTCGACCGGCACGACGTCGACCGGCGCCGAGCGCCGCCCCGGGATCAGCGGGACCGACGCGCCCTTCGCGAACGCACGCAGCGGCGCATAGATGACGTTGAAGGCCGCCGTCCAGCCGGTCTCCTGCTCGCCGACGACGATGCTCGGACGGAAGATCTGCACCGGCAGCCGCTCGGCCTGCGTGCGGACGAGCCGCTCCGCCTCCCACTTCGTGCGCTCGTAGGTGTTGCGAAAGCCCTGCCCGACATCGTGGTCATCCTCGCCGAACGTCCCCGTCGCGTCGCCGGCGATGTACGCCGTCGAGACGTACCCGAAGCGCCGCAGGCTGCCGTGCGCCGTGCACAGCTCGGCCAGCTTCAGCATTCGCCGCGTGCCCTCGACGTTGATCTCGCGCGCCTCTGCGAGCGGCAGCGTGAAGGAGACGGACGCGGCCGAGTGGACGATCTCCGTGACCGATTCGGCGAGCGCGAGGCGGCGACTGCGGGAGATGCCGAGGCCGGGCAGCGCCACGTCGCCGCGGACCGCCAGCAGGCGGTGGTCGAAGCGGCCCGGCGCGTCAACCACGCGGGCCACCGCGGCGCGCAGCCGCGCCTGCGCCTCCTCGTCGTCGCGCGCCCGCACAAGCGCGTAGACGGTCCGGTCGGTGCGCTCGAGGTAGCGCGCGAGCAGCTCCATCCCGAGGAAGCCGGTCGCCCCCGTAAGCAGGAGCGGTCCTGTCTCGGTGGGCGGCGCGGGCGGGAGGAAGTCCATGCACGGAGGGTGCGGCAGCTGCGCCGCGCCCGGTATCGCCAGAGGGAGGAGAAGCGCGCGGCGGACCTTGGCCGCCGGTCCAACTCAGGTGATCGCGCGCACGAGTGTCAGCACCGCGATGCCGACGAGCGCGACGACGGTTGACCATGCGATCGCTGACGACGTGAGGCGCAGGTCCAGCCCGGTCGCGTGCCCGACGAGCACCGTGTTGATCCCGACCGGCATCGCCGCCATCACGTAGAACGGCGCTGGGACGTCGATCAGGGTGAGCCCGACGACGAGGAGCACGAGCGGGACGAACGCCATCCGCAGCAGCACGACGGCCGCGATCGGCGGCGTCAGAGGCGGCGGGATCCGCAGCGCACGGTCTTTCGCTTCGTCGCCGAGCGTGACGCCGACGACGAGGAAGCCGAGTGGCAGCAGCGCGTAGATCGCTACATGCGAGGGCGTCACGAGCGCCTCGGGCGCCCATGCCTCCGGTACGAGCAGCGCCGCCACGACCGCCCACAGCACCGGGTTGCGTAGCAGTCCCGTGCGCAGCTGCTCGCGTACGCCTCCCTCGCGCGCGTGCCCCAGTCGCGCGCCGACGCTGTAGCTGCCGATCACGAACATCGGCAGCGACACGAGCCCGTCGTAGACGACCGCCTGCGACAGCTCCGCGTGCGAGAACAGCGCGGCGATCAGCGGCAGGCCGAAGTAGGCGGTGTTCGCCTGGATAGTCGTCACGATCGCCGCACCGGTCCCCGCGTTTGGCAGCGCGAAGGAGCTGCGCGCGAGCCGCCACATGATCGCGCCGGCGACGATGATCGAGGCGGCCGCGACTGCGATCGAAAGCGTCGCGTCGAGCGTCAGGTGCGCGCGCGCGATGTTGACGTAGGCCACGAACGGGACGAGCACCCACAGCATCGTCTGCAGGATCGCCTGACGCAGCGTGTGTGCGCGCGCGTTGTCGCGCCGCTCGACGGCCACGCCGACGGCGGTCGCGACGATCACCGTCAGCACGATCCACAGCACGGCGTGGATGCTGCCACGTCGCCGCGCGCGATACGCTCGCGGCGTGAGCTGGGACGCACGCAAGCAGGAGCTGGCCGGGGAGCTTGTGCGCCGCCTCTACGGCGCCGGCGTGATCCGCACGTGGCTGCGCGACCAGCCCGACGGCTGGGAACTGATGTCCGGCGCGTGGAGTCCCTTCTACGTCAACTTCCGTGACGCGCCGGCCGATCCCGAGCTGTTCCGCTTCCTCGTTGAGGCGGGCGCGGAGCTGGTGCGCGAGGAGCTGCCGCATGCGACGCAGCTCGTCGGGCTCGCCGCTGCCGGCGTGCCGTTCGCGGCCGGGTTCGCGTACAAGCTCGGGCTGCCGCTCGGCTACACGCGCAAGCTGCCGGGCGTGCGCCGCGTCGAGGATCTCGGGGACGGCGCGGCGGTGGAGTCGTATGGCAGCCATCGCCTCGTCGAGGGGGACTTCCGCACCGGGGACCGCGTCGCGCTCGTCGACGACCTCGTGACCGGCTTCGACTCGAAGGAGATCGCGCTGCGCCAGCTGGAGCTGGAGCTGGAGCGCCGCGGGCTCGACGATGTGCGCACCGAGGCGGTCGTCGTGTTCCTCGAGCGCGGCGCCGAGGCACGCCGCCGCGCCGACGCCGCCGGCGTGCGGCTCGTCTCGCTGCTCGTGCTCGACGACCGCAGTGTCGAGGCACTGCGCGGCCCCGCGAGCGACCGGGAGCTCGACGTGATCGCTGCCTACCTGCGCGACCCGGCGCCGTTCCAAGAGCCGGCGCGGCGCGCCGAGCTGACCACCGAGGCTGCCGCCGCCACTGCCCGATGATCTGGCTGCTGCGGCACGCGGACGCGGAGGACCCGGACGCCCGGCCCGACGCCGAGCGGCCGCTGACGGAGAAGGGCAGGGCGCAGGCGCGCGCGGCCGGGGCGGCGCTGGCCGCGCTCGGCGTCCCGCTCGACGCGTGCCTCGCGAGCCCGCGCGTGCGCGCGCGGGACACGGCACTGCTGGCGTGCGAGGCGCTCGGTCTGGAGGTGCAGATCGCACCGGAGCTGGCCGGCGGGCGCTTCGATCCCGAACGGGTCGCGGCCGGCTTCGGCGAGCACGTGCTGCTTGTCGGCCATAACCCCGACGTCGCCCAAGCCGTGCTCGACTGCACCGGCGCGCGCGTGCGGATGAAGAAGGGCGCGCTCGCCGGCATCGCCGATGGCGAGCTGCACGTGTTCCTGCGACCGGCCGAGCTGGCCGCGATCGCCGCCGGTCGCTGAGATCGACTACATCATCGCTTCCTGCGTGGCCCGCACCGCCGCCTGCACGCGGTTGGTGACCTCGAGCTTGAGCAGGATGCTCGAGATGTGGTTCTTGACCGTGTGCCGGCTGATGAACAGGTCCTGGGCGATCTGGTCGTTGTCCCTCCCGGCGGCGATCAGGCGCAGGACCTCCTGCTCGCGCCCGGTCAACACCGAGTGCGGCGGCGGGCCTTCGCCGCTGCCGATCGCGCGCAGCCGCCGCACGAGCGCGGTCGCGACCGTCGGCGCGATCAGCGTCTCGCCGGCGGCGGCGGCTCGCACGCCCGCGAGGATCGTCTTGGCCGCGGCGTCCTTCGACAGGTAGCAGGAGCCGCCAAGGCGGACGACGTCGACCGCGTTGTGGGCGGCGTTCGCGCGCGCGAGCACGAGCAGCTGGGTGCTCGGTGCACGCTCCAGCATCAGGCGGATCGCGTGGAGCTGCCGCAGGCCGGACGGCGACGGCGTGTCGGGATCCACGATCGCCACGTCGGGGCCATGCAGCTCGACGAGGTGAACGCCCGCCTCTGCGGTAGTCGCCTCGCCGACCACGGCGATGTCGTCGGCCTCGAGCAGCTGCCGCAGGCCGGTGCGGAACAGCGGGTGACTGTCGACGAGGACGGCAGTGAGTTGCGGCATGGCGATCTCCGATCGTCCTCGGTGACTTACGCTGGCTCGGCGATCACGTGTCCGGCGGCGAGCTGCAGTGCGGTGTCCCGGTCGCGCGCGCCGAGGCGACGCAGCGTGCCGGAGACGTGCCGCCGCACTGTGACGGCGGAGATGCCGAGCTGCTCGGCGATCTCGCTCGTCGTCAGCTGCTGGCTCATCAGTTCGAGCACCTGCGACTCGCGCTGTGAGAGGCGGGTCCACGTACCGGCGACGGTGCGGATGCGTCGCTCGCTCGCGCGCAGCCGCAGCTCCTCGATCACGCGTCTCGCGGCTCCCCGCGGGAGCGGCGCCTCGCCGTCAAGCGTGGCGCGCACGGCGCGGCCCAGCGCCTCAGGGCCGGTCTCTCGGTAGAGACATCCGGCGGCCCCGGCGCGCAGTGCCTCGACGAGCAGCACGTCGTCGCTCGTCTCGAGCAGGACGATGACGCGCGTCGTCGGTGCCGCCGCAGTGATCTCACGGACGGCGGCGATCGCCCCCGGGAGCCGCGCGTCCATCAGGCAGATGTCGGGGTGCCGGGCCTGCGCCGCGCGCACTGCTCCGGCCGTGTCGACCAGCTCGTCGACGACGGAGACGCCCTCGCGCTCGAACGCGCGGCGCATCGCGAGCCGCGCGACCGGCCGCGCATCCGCGAGCACCGCGCATGGGCGTGCGTTCGCCGACGCGGCGTCGCCGCGCGCGTGCTGCTGTCCCTGTCCTTTGTCCCCGCTCAGCGCACGTCTTGTGCGCTCAGGGCCTCGCGACTCGGTCAACGTCCCTCCCACGTTGTGGTCACGCCCTTCAAGCCCACCATCGCCCCGATATCCGGGTTGATGGCGGGCCGGACTCTAGCATTTCTTTTGGCCGGGTCGCGGCACTATGTCCGGATCGACCTATAATTGGCGCGTTCCCGTCGACGTTCAATCAATTGAACGTGAGGATGAGCAAGGCGACCCATTGGGATCGGTGGCACTGCTCGCCAGACTGCTCGCGCAAGGTCATTACGACGACATTTGCTCGGGGGAGCGATGGGGACCACCAGGATGGGGCTGCGGGGTTGGCTGCGCGGTTCCGGGGTCGTGGAGGACGCGGCGTCGGGCGAGGCGGCGGAACAGCTCGAGCGCGAGGTCACGCTGCTGCGTGAGGAGAACGCGCGCCTCAAGGTGGCGCGCGAGCGAGCGGATCCGCCGGTGAACGAGCGGGTGCGGGCGATGTTGTCGGCGACGCCCGGCGAAGGAGGCCTCGACGCAGACGAGCCGTGGGAGATCCTGACCGAGTGCATGCTGCTGCGCGACGGTCTCGTCGACGCTTGCCGCGAGCTGGAGCGGGGCGCGCGCGAGCTGCGCGGACGGCTCGAGACGCTGCTCCCGAACGCCGAAGGCGAGGCCCCCGTCGCGCGCTCGAGCGACGACTTCGAGGGCGTTGCGTGAGCGCGCCCTCGATCCTGCTGACGACGGAGGCCACCTATCCATACGCCGTCGGTGGGGTCAGCTCGTGGTGTCATCTCGTGGTCGGCGGCCTTCCGGAGTTCGCGTGGTATGTCCTTCCCATCCACGCGGGCGGTCGCCGGCCACGACAGCTGTTCGAGCTTCCCGCTCACGTCTCGATGGCGGGGCGGATCGAGGTGTGGGGCGAGCAGCTGCCGCGGCGGCGCTGGGTGCGCGACCGCCTGCAGGGCGGGCGCCCGACGCTGCCGGCGGAGCTGGTGCGCACACTGATCGGCTGGCGCCCCGATCACGAGGCGCTGCTCGACGCGCTCGTGTGGTGTCGGCACCATCCCGGCGAGCTGCGCGCGACGTTCCGCTCGCTGCACGCCTGGCGGCCGTTCTTGGAAGCGCTGCGTGACGTGCTCGAGGAGTCCCATCCCGAGATGGGCGCCACGCCGGAGCTCGACGCCGTCGACGCGGCGAGGATCTACCAGCAGCTCTACTGGATCGCGCGCACGGCCGCCGTCGCGACGCCGCAGGTCGACCTGCTGCACACGACCGCCGCCGGTTGGGCGGCGATCCCTGCGCTCGTGCACCAGCGCCTGCACGGCACGCCGCTGCTGCTGACCGAGCACGGCGTCTACGTGCGCGAGGCGTACCTCGCCGCTGCTCGCAGCCCCGCGGGCCCCGCCGAGCGGTTCGTCGCGACCCGGCTCGGGCGCGGGCTGAGCCTCGCCGCGTACGCGTCCGCCGACGTGGTCTCGCCCGTGACGGCCGCAAACGCGCACTGGGAGCGCAAGCTCGGCGTGCCGCCCGAGCGCATCCGCGTGATCCCCAACGGCATCGAACCGTCCGGAGACCTGACGCCGCCGCCGCGCAACGGCACGGTCGCCACCGTCGGGCGGATCGACCCGCTGAAGGACGTCCAGACGATGCTGCACGTTGCCGCCGCCGTGACGCGCCAGGTGCCCGGCGCGCGCTTCGAGTACTGGGGCCCGCCGACGAGAGGGCAGGAGCGCTACGCGGCCGCCTGCGAGGAGCTGCGCGTGCGGCTCGGGCTCGGCGACGCCTTCCGCTTCATGGGTACGACGAGAGAGCCGCTGAAGGTCATGCGCGAGGCCGACGTGGTGCTGATGACGAGCATCTCCGAGGGACTGCCGATGGCCGTGCTGGAGGCGATGGCGCAGGGACGGCCGGTCGTCTCGACGGGCGTCGGCGGCGTGCCGGAGGTGCTGCGCGGCTGCGGGGTCGTCGTGCCCTCCGGCGACGTCGCGCGGCTCGCGACCGGCGTCGCGACGCTGCTGCGCAACCCCGGCTTCGCCGAGCGGCTCGGGCGCCGGGGGTACAGGCGCGTGCGGGATCGCTACACGCAAAGAGCGTGCGTCGCCGGCTATCGCGACCTGCTGGCCGAGCTGACCGGGCACGAGCTCGCGGCCGCCGCATGAGACCGGTGCTGACCGGCGAGCAGGCCGGCGGGATCGTGCATGCGCGTCTGGGCCGGCCGGCGCAGGATCTGCTGGAGGCCGTCGTCGTGCTCGAGGCGTGGGGCGGCGTCGTGAGCGAGTCGGCGCTCGCGCTCGACGCGGTCGTGCAGCCCGACACCGCCAGGCCGCCGCCCGCACCGACTCCCCGCGAGGAGCGCGACGACGAGGAGCGCGAGGGGATCGTCGCCGAGGGCATCGCGCTGCTCATCGCGATCATCGCCGTCGCCGCGTGGGCCGGTCCGCTCAGCCGGCAGCTCGGCGCCGCGACGCTCGAGCAGTCGCTGCGCGTCGCGTTGCCGCTGACACTCGCGCTGCAGTGGACGCTGCGCAGCCGCTACCTCGGCCGCAGAGGCGACCTGCGCTGCCTCACCGAGGAGCGCGTGCCGCTGCTGCTCGCGACGGCCGCGATCGCGAGCGCGCTGATCCTGATCCCGGCAGCCGGTCCGCTCGTGGCCCTGTTCGTGCTGATATGGGTCGGCGGCGCCGTGCTCGCGCGCCGCGGATGGGGGCTCGCATACGCCGCGCTCGTGCTCGGCGAGGCGCTTGCGCTCGGCGCGGACGCACCCGCGCGCGCGTCGCTCGGGCTGCTCGGCGGCATCGTCCTGGTCGGGTGCGGCGTTGCGATCGCGACCTCGCGCGGCGCGGAGCCGCAGGCGCTGGGGCGCCTCAGCCGCGCGCTCGCGGCCGGCGCGATCGGCGCGCTGCTCGGCGCGCTGCTGGTCGGCGATCCCAGCCTCGGCTGGGGCGTGCACGGGGCATTCCCGGGGCTGGCGCTCGCGCCGTCGGTGATCGGCAGCCTGTGGGGCGGCTACCACCTGTGGCAGTTCCACGCGGCCGTGCCGCGGGGCCTGCGCGGCATGCCGCTCGCGCTGGCGAGCGCGCACGTCCCGGGCGGCCCGGCGATGCGCATCCTGATCGGCGCGCTCGTGCGGCTCGTCGGCGTGACGACGGTCCTCTCGCTCGCCGTGCTCGCTGCCGGCCACTGGACGAGCGGCACCGACAAGCTGGGCCTGTTCGTCGCGTTCGGCTCGGCAACGCTCGTCTCGCTGTTCGTCGGCCTGCACGAGTCGCTCGGCTACCCGCGCTGGGCGTTCGTCGTCGCGCTCGTGAGCCTCGCGGTCGAGCTGGCGCTGAACCGCTTGCTGCTCGCACCGCCGCCCGGCCTCGCCCTCAGCCTGGCGGGCGCGGTCGGCACGCTGCTCGCGCTCGCCCCGCTCGTGCGGCAGCTGCGCTCGCCTGGGCGCATGCTCGCGACGGCGTTGTGGATCAGGTGAGCGTCCGGCGCGCTCAGCAGGTCTCGCGCCACGCGCCGAGGCCGAGGCGCTTGCGGATCGCGTTGATCCCGAGCTGGCGCGCCTGCGCGCAGAAAGCGGACGTGGGCAGCTCGTACTCGGAGTCGTAGACGCCCTTGCCGGCCCGCAGGAAGGGGCGCGCGCTCTCGCACTCGCGGTACTGGAAGCACTGCTCCAGCACGGCGAAGTCGAAGTCCCGGGCGAGCGCCGGAGCCTGTTCGAGGTCGTTCTTGAGCGCCACCGCGAGTCCCTGCGCGTGCGCAGCGCGCGCGACCCAGCGGTTGAAGCGCAGCTGGTCGGCCGCGGTCAAGGGGAAGCCGCTTTCGTTGGTGTAGCCGTCGACGTTGTCGGGCTCGACGGCGTCGAAGCCCTTCGCGCGGCAGCGCGCGAAGCGGGCGCGCAGGATCGACGCGAGCGCGTCGATCCGCCGGATGTCGAGCCAGCGCTCGCCCGGCCAGCCGTTCGAGGCGCCGAGCAGCTCGCGCGGGAAGCGACCCGCGTCGGAGCGCCAGCGCTCCCATGTGCCGACGTCGACGTAGCAGACGACGTAGCGGCCGTCGCGACGCAGGCGCGTCACCTGCGCGCGGCTCGCATCGAAGCCGTCGACGTCATAGACGGAGGCGGGGACGCTCAGGTTGAGCGGGCCTTGGAGCTGCCACTGCCAGCCGGCGTGCGCCGGCGGTCTGGTCGCGACGTGCGTGGTGGAGGTGACGCGCGCGCCGGGCGCGACCGCGCCGCAGGCGGCGAGGGCGGCGAGCACGGCGAGCAATGGGGCTGCGCGTCGCATCACGGCGGGCGACCGTACCACGCTGCATGTCCGTTCAGTCAATTGAACGCGACAACAGGCTGAATGACCCATTGGTGCACGGATGCTGCGTCGGGACACTGACTGGAGCCGTCCGCAACTGGGGGAGTCGTCGCATGCGACCGAAGCTGATCGTCCTCGTACTGTGTCTGTGCGCGCTGTTGTCCGCGCTCGGGAGCGCGCCAGCAGGCGCCGCGCAGCGGATCGACATGCGCGTGCTGCTGCTCGGCGCGGCCGGGTGGGAACCGTCGCTTGCGGCATGGGAGGCGCAGCTGAGACGCGAGGGGGTCCCGTACGACGAGATCATCGCGAGACCCGGGCACACGCCGATCAGAGCCGAAACCCTCTCCAGAAGAGCAGGCGAAGTCGAAGAGGCGAGGTACCAAGCGGTGATCGTGGCGGTCGGCAACCTGCCGGTCTGCGAAGAAAGAGGCTGTTTCTCCGCCCTGGCCGCGGAAGAGTGGACCGCGCTCGCCGAATACGAGAGAACCTTCCACGTCCGCCAGCTGAGCGCGTACATCTACCCGGCGCCGGAATTCGGCATGAACTGGCCGAGCGGCGCCGGCGCGATGGAAGGCGTCTCGTCCAGCCTCACGACGGCCGGCAGAACGACCTTCCCGTACCTCAACGGCACCGTCACGATCGGCGCCGGCACGTACGGCTACCTATCGACCGGCCTCGAAGCGAGCTTCACGCCGCTCGTCGCCGATGGCAGCGGCAACGCGCTCGTCGGCGTCTACAGACACGCCGAAGGACGCGAAGAGATGGTCCAGACGTTCGACGGCAACCAGTACCAGATCCACTCGCAGCTGCTGCGCCACGGCCAGCTCGCGTGGGTCACGCGCGGCACCTACCTCGGCGACCAGCGCAACTACCTGGAGCTGCAGGTCGACGACATATTCCTGCCGGACGACATCTGGGATCCGGAAACGCACAGGACCAACTACAACCCGGAAGCCGCCGTGCGGATGAGGTCCGAAGACGTCACCGAAGCGGTCGAATGGACGAGAGCGACCGGGCTGCGGCTCGACATGGTCTTCAACGGCGGCGGCAGCGTCGAGTACGCCGAAGCGCACGAAGGCAGAGACCCGCTGCTCACGGCGTTCAGATCGAACGCCGCCGCGTTTGGGTGGATCAACCACACCTACGACCACCCGAACCTCGACTGCTCGACGCAGAGGTTCATAGAAGACGAGATAGGCGACAACGTCGAATGGGCGAGAGGCGCGGGCCTGACGATCGACGGCGGCGAGCTGGTGACCGGCGAGCACTCCGGCCTCGCCAACCTCGTGCCCGGCAACCCCGGCACGATCGACCCGCCGTGGCAGGACGAACCGAGAGTCACTGCGACCGGCGGGTCACTGGCCGCCGGCAGCTGGGAATACGGCCTCACCGCGACCAACGAAGCTGGCGAGACGATTCCCGAGCTCGAGAACGTCACGACGACGGGCAGCACCAGCGAAGTGAGGCTGGAGTGGGAGGCGATCTGCCACGCGAGAACGTACAGGGTGTACCGCCGCAGGGCGGGCGGCTCGTGGGCCGTGCTGAACGCCGTCTCGCAGCCGGAAAGAGCGTTCACCGACGAAGGCCCGGTGGTGATCTCCTACACGGACAGAGGCAGCGCGGGTAGCGGAGCCACGCCGCCGAGTGTCAACGGCGCGAGGCTCTCGCCGTACGGCCAGAACCCGGCGTTCACGGCCGCGCTCGAAGGCCAGGGCGTCGACTACATCGCGACCGACAACTCGAAGCCCTACCCGGTGACGCCGACCGAAGCGGGTGGCCCGACGTATCCGGCCGGCTCCACCTGGCTCGACGGCAGAGTGCGCGCCGTTCCGCGCTACCCGACGAACGTCTATTACAACGTCGCGACCAGAAGACAGCTGCTCGACGAGTACAACTACCTGTACCTGCCGCCGGAAAGAGGCGGGGTGTGCGTCCTAACGGAAGTCACGACCTGCTTCACGACGGCGGCGACGTGGGAAGTGTTCGTCGAACGCGAATCGCTGCTGATGTTCAGCCACATGATGGGCAACGACCCGCGGCCGCACTACTTCCACCAGACGAACCTCGCCGAGTCGAGATCGGCCGAAGGAGCGGTCCTCTACCCGGTGGTCGACGCGACGCTCGCGTTGTACGAAAGATACTTCGCCGTCGGGAGCACGCCGATCCAACAGCTCACGCACACGCAGATCGGCGACCTGCTCGCACGCCAGGCGGCGTGGGCTGGCGTCAACGCGAGAACCGTCGTCGGCTACATCGAAAGAGAAGAAGTCGTCGTGACGAACGGCGAAAGAAGCGCGGTCGAGCTGCCGCTGACCGGGACCGAAATCGGCACGTCGTACGGCGGCTCGACATCCGGGTGGGACGAAGCGACGGAAGGGGTCAACAGATACACGGCCGCGACCGCGTGGCCGTAGGCGCTCAGCGCGCGGGCACGACCGGCACGCCAAACAGCACCGTGTCGACGGGCGTCATCGTCGAGCACTGCAGGTACCAGCGATAGGCGAGCCCGAGCGAGTCGACCAGGTCCGGGAAGCGGACCAGGTCGTCGGGCTTGTGGTAACAGGCGAGTGCGAGCTTCGGCCGCTGTTCCTGCAAGGTCTGCGCGGCGCCCTCGAGCACGCCGACGTCGGCGCCCTCGACGTCGATCTTGAGGAAGTCCACGCGCGGCAGCGCGCCGCGGGCGACCAGCGCGTCGATCGTCTCGGTGCGCAGCTCGACGGCCTCGCGACCGTGCGGGTCGTCGTCGGCCGGCAGCTCGCCCTGCATCTGCGCGCCGGCCGAGACGCTGTCGCGCACCCACACGGACTCGCCGGCGGTCGGGCCGAGCGGGTCCTCCCACACCGTCACGCGCGTCGACAGCTCGGGGTTGAGATCGAGGTTGCGCTGCAGCAGCGCGCGGTTGCGCGGGGTCGGCTCGAACGTGTGCACGGCGCCCTGCTCGCCGACGTGGTGGGCGAGCCACAGGGCCGTGTCGCCCCAGCAGCCGCCGACGTCGAGCGCGACGTCGCCCGGGCGCGGGAACGCGCCGACGCTGAGGTCGCGGTAGGCGTACTGCGAGAGCACGAAGGTGGAGGCGAGCGGCAGCTGCTGGCCGAGCAGACGCAGCGGGTAGCCGGCGACCGAGAGGTCGTAGAGGTGGAACTGCCACTCGAGCGGCAGGCCCGGAACGCCCATCACGCCGCCGTCGGCTATCGCCTTCGCGGACAGCTCGATCACGGCGCGACGGTAGTCGAGCGCCTCGAACTGCAGCCGCACGTGCGCGGGGCCGAGCGCTCTGTAAGCGAGGAATCTGAGGAACAGCTCGCGGCTTCTGTCGTCACCGAGGCGGCGCCAGAGGGTGTCGCAGCGGTCGAGGATCTCGAGTTGCTCGGCGAGTCGCGCGCCGGCGTCGGCCGGATCGGGCAGGCCGTGGCCCCACGGGTGGAAGAGCGGGTCGAGGTTGTCCGGCAGGACCGTGCGCTGCGCCTCCATCACGAACTGCAGGAAGACGGCGCGCAGCGCCTTGCGCTCCGCGGCGGCGGCAGCGGCGAAGGCGTCGTGGGCCGGCGGCGCGCTGGGAGTCGCGGGCGCGGGCGTCGTGGGGTCGGCGGTGAGGGTCGACATCGGCGTCGTCCCGGGTGATCGGTCGCCCGCGGCGGTGCTTGAGCCGCTGTCCGCCGCGCCGGCCCGCGGAGGCGACTTCGGCGTCGGAAGCTGCTATCCATGCGCGAATGCTCCGACGGCGATCGGGGTGGCTCGCCGGGATCGGGGCCGCGCTGCTTGTCGCGCTCACATGCGCGACGGGAGCGGCTTCGGCGCACGCGAACGCCCGTGGCAGCTCACATCCGCAGACAGATCGCATGCACACCCCCGCGGTCGAAGCCGGCGTGCTCGCAGCCGTCCGCACGACGCGCGTGCTGGATCGCGTGGTGCGGTCGATCGTCGAGCCGTTCACGCCGCCGCAGCCGAACATCGTCTTCGTCCTGACCGACGACCTGTCGAGCGACCTGCTGCCGTACATGCCGAACGTGCGGCGCCTGCAGCAGCGCGGCACGAGCTTCTCGAACTACTTCGTGACCGACTCGCTGTGCTGCCCGTCGCGCGCGTCGATCCTCACCGGGCAGTATCCGCACGACACCGGGATCTTCCGCAACACCGGCGCCGACGGCGGCTTCCTCGCGTTCCACGCGAACGGCCTCGAGCAGGACACCTACGCGACGAACCTGCAGGGCGTCGGCTACCGCACGGCGCTGATGGGCAAGTACCTCAACCAGTACTCGCCGTCGCGCATCCGCACCGCGCTCGGCGGGCCGTACGTGCCGCCGGGGTGGACCGACTGGACCGTCGCCGGCAACGGCTATCAGGGCTTCGGCTACCGCCTGGCGCGCACCGTGCGCGTCGTGCAGCACGGCTTCCGTGCGAAGGACTACCTGACCAACGTGCTCGCGCGGGAGGGCATCGACTTCCTCGGCGAGTCAGTCGCGGAGGGGTCGCCGTTCATGCTGAACGTGTGGACCTTCGCGCCACACGCCCCGGCGATCCCGGCCCCGCGCGACGCGTACCGCTTCGGCACGCTCACCGCCCCGCGCGATCCCGCGTTCGACGAGGCGGACATGTCCGACAAGCCGCCGTGGTTGCGCGACCACCGGGCGCTGAACGAAGCGGAGCGCGCGCGCATCGACGAGACGTTCCGCGACCGGGTGCGCACCGTGCAGGCGGTCGACCGCATGGTCGGCCGGCTGCAGAGACGCCTGCGCGCGCTCGGCGTGGCACGCAACACGTACATCGTCTTCAGCTCCGACAACGGCTTCCACGTTGGTCAGCACCGCCTCACGCCGGGCAAACTGACGGCCTACGACCCGGACGTGCGCGTGCCGCTGATCGTCACCGGCCCGGGCGTGCCGGCTGGCCGGACGGTCGACGCGATGACGGAGAACACGGACCTGTGCCCGACGTTCGCCGAGCTGGCGGGTGCGCCGGCGCCGCCGAGAGCGGACGGGCACAGCCTCGTGCCGCTGCTGCACCCCGGCTCTGACGACGCCACGGCCGGCGACTGGCGCGACGCTGTGCTGATCGAGCACCACGGCAACGTCAACGGCGCGAGCGACCCCGACCTGCCACCGGTCGGGTCAGGAAATCCGCCGAGTTACGAGGCGCTGCGCTCGGAGGACGCGCTGTATATCGAGTACGCCGATGGGGAACGGGAGCTGTACGACCTTGCGGTCGATCCGTTCCAGCTCCGTAGCCTCGCGGACGAGGTCCCGCCGGAGCGGATTGCGAGACTCAGTGGGCAGCTGGCGGGGATCGCCAACTGTCACGGCGCCGCCCAGTGCTGGGTGGCGGGCCACCTGGGATGAACCAGGAAAGTCGTAGGGCCACCAGTTGGTGGCCCTACGAGGGCGGATGGTTATAGTTCCTATATTAGTCTGATGGTGATCGCTGTTGCCGCGTTTAGGACGGTCACTGCACCGGCGCCCGAGAAGAGCAGTGGGCTCGGGCAGTTCGCTGCTGTGGTTTCGAGGGCGGCACCCGCTTCGGGTCCGAAGCTCGTAATTCTGCCGGCGGCAAGGTTGGCTTCCCAGATGAGGTTCACGCTTTCACCACCGTACGTGCCTAGGCACCCAGAGGACGTGACCCTGAAGACGAATCTGACACCGTGTGTTAAGATCCTAATCCTTCCTATGTTGGGTAGTGTGCCGCTGAAGCCCTTGTAGGTGACGTGCCATGGCAGCGAGTTTGCGAGCGTGGCGCCTAGTGAGACTTCGGAGCCGTTGTATGTCCAGGCGTCGGCACTGAAGATGGAGAACGGTTCGGTGCACCCGTGCCTGACTGTGGCTCTGGTGATGTAGCCCATTAGGGCACCGTCGACCTTGGCTATGGTTCTGCTGTGGAAGGTGCCTTCGAGTGTGATGACGCATCTGATGGCGAGTGTCCCGTCTTCGAAGGTGAGTGGGTTCCATACGACTCTGAAACTTTCGCTGCTGCTGGAGAGGTTCCTGGCCGAGGCGCTGGATACGAGGCCGGCGAGCGCGGCCGCAGCGAACAGCGCCGCCAGCGCGAGCTTGGGTGCATGGCGCATGGTGAGCCTGGCCTTTCGTTCTATGGAGAAGGATGCGCCCTCTGGGCGCATGGGTCTTGGAAAGGCGTGGGGCCACCAGTTGGTGGCCCCACGAACTGCGGATGCTCCAGTTTCCTATATTAGGGTGATGGTGAGTGGTGTCGTTCCATTTAGGACGGTCACTGCGCCGGCGCCCGAGAAGAACCCTGGCCTCGGGCAGTTCGCCGCGGTAGTTTCAAGGCTGGCGCCTGGTTCAGGCGAGATGCTCGTTACTCTGCCGGAGGAGAGGTTTGCTTCTCCGATGACATTTTCGGTTGGTCCGCCGTAGGTGCCTAGGCATCCGCTGGCGCTGATCCTGACCACAAATCTCAGGCCGTGGAGTAAAATCCTAACCCTGGTTATGTTGGGTAGTCTGCCGTCGAAGCCCTTGTAGGTGACGTGCCATGGCAGCGAGTTTGCGAGCGTGGTGCCTAGTGAGACTTCGGAGCCGTTGTATGTCCAGGCGTCGGCAGCGAAGATGGAGAACGGTTCGGTGCACCCGTGCCTGACTGTGGCTCTGGTGATGTAGCCCATTAGGGCACCGTCGACCTTGGCTATGGTTCTGCTGTGGAAGGTGCCTTCGAGTGTGACGACGCATCTGATGGCGAGTGAGCCGTCTTCGAAGGTCAGTGGATTCCATACGACTCTGAAACTTTCGCTGCTGCTGGAGAGGTTCCTCGCCGAGGCGCCGGATATGACGCTGGCGAGCGCCGCGGTGGCGACGAGTGCCGTAAGCGCGAGCTTGACTGTGAAGCGCATGAGTATGCGTCTCCCTTTCGGTGAGTGAGGCCGGGTGGCCTCGATTGTGTGTGAGCACACGATCAGTGGGCCCGCTCGGTCGAACGGGCGACGGATCGGTGCGAGTGACTTACGCACCAGGCGGTGATTGGTTGTGTTCCCCCTTTCCTCGATTGCAGCCAGAAGAGCCGCGCCCCCCAACTGGACTTGGCGCAGGATCTTCGGCGCCGCCGGCAGCGTCAGGGCCAGTGCTTCCAAGGTGACCCTCCACGGACTGTCAGCGGCAGGGCCATTCTAACACACCGGAAAACAGAGTGGACCGAGTTGGAGACGCTGACGGCTCCCGCTTGTTCTGTGTCGCTCGAACAGCTATAAAAACGGGTGGACGATGCACCGAAAAGAGGAGAGAAGGTGCGAGGATTTGCTCACAATGTCGCCCGCTGGCTGCTCGCGGGGACGCTGACAGCCTTTGCTGCATTGTGTCTGACGGCCGCGACAGCGCCGGCAGCACCGCCCGATGGCCGGGCGTATGAGCTGGTGTCACCGCCGCAGAAGAACGGCGGCGATGTCCGGATCGAGACGTCGAAGATCCGCGTGTCCGATGACGGGCGCGCAGCGAGCTTCACGTCGTACGTCCCATTCGGCGACGTGGCTGGGACGAGCATCGAGGTGACGTACCTGAGCCGACGCGACGGAGTAGGGAGGAACGGCTGGGACACCCATGCGATCTCGCCGCAGCAGGATCCGCTGACGCTCCAGGCCGTGACCGGAAACAGCATCTCGGACTTCGAGCCCACCTTCACGAGTGACCTGTCCAGCGGCGTGTACCGGTCATGGCGGCCGCTCACGAGTGCACCGAACGTCGAGACGACGAGCAACCTGTTCCTGCTCGGCGGCCTGCGGACCGGAACGCCGACGGTGCCGCTGCTGCTGTCGGACGCCGTTTCACCGATCCCGGTCGCTAGCACCTTCGGGTCGTACCGCCCGGTCACGGCGGGGGCATCCGACGATCTTTCCCATGTCATCTTCGAGTCGAAGGCGCCCCTCACCGCGCCGAACCCACCACCGAACCGGACCAGACTGTACGAGAGCGTCAACGGCAGCGTGCGGCTCGCGGGCATCCTCCCGGACGGTGCGCCAGCGGCTTCCTCGCAGGCCGGTTTTGCGACCTTCAACAACTTCTATCCCGCGCCGCATTCGATCTCGGCGGACGGATCGCACGTCTTCTTCACAAACCCACTCACAGGTCTCATCTACGTGCGCATCGACGGCGCGACGACGGTGCAGCTGAATACCTCTGAGAACACGGCCGCTGAGTCACCTGGCAGAGCGATCTTCGACGGCGCCAGCGCGGACGGGACGCGGGCCTTCTTCACCACCTCGGAGGGGCTGGTCGACGGTGATGACGACGGGCTCACGGACCTGTACATGTACGATGAAACCGCTCCCGTGGGTGCGCGGCTGATGGTCCTGTCGACAGACGGCGAGCCCGGCGATGGCGACGCTTCTGTGAGCCGGGTTGTCGGCGCGAGCGAGGACGGGCAATACGTGTACTTCACCGCGGACGGGCAGCTCGCCGCCGGGGAGCCGCTGGGTATCAGCGACGGTCTCTTCCTGTGGCACGACGGTGCCGTGGCGTACATCGGGCATCTGCTCGATTCCACCGATTCGGCTGTCAACAGCCTGAGCACGCGCTTCAGCTTCGTGATCGAGCAGAGGACCGCACGCGTCACGCCAGACGGCCGGCATCTGCTGTTCATGACGAGAGGCGACGTGGGCCTCAGAGATCGCGGAGGCTTCGCCGGCTATGACCACGGAAGCGGTTGCACGTTCGACGGGATCCCCGGACCATGTCGTGAGCTGTACGTCTACAGCGCGGACAGCGGCAGACTCGCGTGTGCGTCGTGCAACCCGATGGGTGCGCCTGCCACGACGGATGCCTTCGACAACATCCGTCAGGGAGTCGGAATCGCCACGTGGCATGCCGATCGTGCCCTCTCCGACGATGGCAGTCGGGTCTTCTTCACCACCAGAGAGGCACTTGTCCCGCAGGACGTGAACGAGAAGCTTGACGCCTACGAGTACGACGTTCCGAGCGGTCAGGTCCACCTCCTTTCGAGCGGCACAAGCTCGTCGGACTCCTATTTCGCCGAGGCGAGTCCCTCAGGTGACGATGCGTTGATCGTCACGCGAGAGCGGCTCGTCGGCTGGGACGTCGACAGCAACTACGACCTCTACGACGTCAAGGTCCACGGTGGGTTCCCCGACCCGCCTCCGCTGACTCCGAGCTGTGGCGGCGAGGCGTGCCAAGGGCAGCCTGGGCATATCCCTGCTCAGGGAGCAGCCGCGAGTGCGGTCTTCAGAGGTGCCGGTGACCTGAGACAAGCACTCAAGAGGTCGCACAGAACGGTGCATCGGCGCTGTGCGAGACATGCCGCGAGACCACGCAGACATCGGAAGGGCAGATGCGTCCGCAAGGCAGCTCGTGCCCGCGGCGAGCGAGTGCACAGCCATGGTGAGAGGAGAGGCAAGTGAGCGCTAAAGGAGCGGGTGGCGCCCGAGACGTGTCCCCCCGGCGTGCGCGGCGGGCAGTGGGCATAGCGCTCACCATGGTCACGATCCTGCTGCTGTGGTCGGCTGCCGCGCTGGGCGGGCCGCTGTGGACGATCGCATCGACGTCCAACACGACAGTGTCACCAGGCGCGACGCTCGACTACGTGATCGAGGCGCAGAACCTGGGCGATGCCCCCACCGACGGGACCGATTACACCGTGACGATCACGCTGCCGTCCGGTTTCCTCGGAGTTACGGCGGATCCCGGCCTGTTCTTCAACTGCCCGAGCGTGGCCGGCGAGACGGTCATCGTGTGTACCGCATCCGGGACTGTGACGACCGGGTTCGACCTGCCGACGCTCATCCTGACGGCGAGCGTGGACGCAGGCGCCGCCGGTGTGCAGACGGCGACCGTCGACGTCTCGGGCGGTGGAGCTCCATCCGCAACCACCGTCGACCCGGTCACCGTCTCGTCGTCGCCACCGCCGTTCGGCGTCGACGCGTTCGACGCGGCCGCGTCTGCCGACGCGGCCGGGACGCCGCTCACGCAGGCGGGCGGGCACCCCTACTCGCTCACCACGTCGATCGACTTCAACACCGTCACGGATCCCAGTCCGGTGGTCGGCCGGCTGCACACGGTGGAGACGCCGAAGGACATCGTCGTCGACCTGCCGGCGGGCCTCGTCGGCGACCCGACCGGCGTCAGCCAGTGCACGATCCCCGAGTTGACGAACGTGGATGAGACCAGCGGGGCCGTCTCACCGATCTGTCCCGCGACGGCGCAGGTGGGAACAGTCCTGCTCAAGCACAGCGGCGCTCCGACCAGCACGTTCCCGAATCTGTTGGGCCCACTCCCGATCTATAACATGACACCACCAGTCGACTCGCCGGCGCGTTTCGGATTCCTCGCGGGCAAAACCGTCGTCGTGCTCGACGCGAAGCCGCGCACGGGTGGCGACTACGGCATCACCGCGCGCGTGACGAACGTCTCCGAGGGTCTCGCGGTTGTCGGGACGACGCTGACGTTCTGGGGCGTGCCCTCCGACCCGAGCCACGACCTCGAGCGTGCCTGTCCGGCGTCGGCCATCCCAAGCAGCGGCGGACCCCACTGCAGCAGCGGTGTGCCGCCACGGCCGTTCTTCCGCAACCCGACGTCGTGCTCGGGACCGGGCATCGGCCTGCCGACGACGCTGCGGATGGACTCCTGGGAGCATCCGGGTGACTTCGTTGAGGACACGATCCTCGGCCACCTCGGGCCGGGGTACCCCTTCGCGCCTGTTGGCTGGGGCGCCCAGGCCGGAACCGTCGGCTGCGACAGAGTGCCGTTCGATCCGGTGCTGTCTGCACAGCCGCTTGCCGGGTCGAAGGCCGGTGCGCCGGCGGCGATGGCGTTCGACGTGACGCTGCCGCAGTCGGACGACCCGATCGCCCCCGGGGAGTCGGACCTGAGAAAGGCGACGGTCACGCTGCCGGAGGGTGTGCGCGTCTCGCCGTCGTCAGCCGACGGGTTGCAGGCATGCAGCCCGGCGCAGGTCGCTCTGAAGAGCGATGGGGCGCCGACCTGTCCCGACGCGTCGAAGCTCGGGACGGTCACGATCGACACGCCGCTGCTCGACGTGCCGGTGACCGGCTCGATCTACCTGGCGACGCCGTTCGACAACCCGTTCGGCTCGCTCGTGGCGATCTATCTGGTCGCCGAGGCGAGAGGCGTGGTCATCAAGCTGCCGGGTCAGGTCTCGATGGACCTGAAGACCGGGCAGATCACGACGACGTTCGACAACAATCCGCAGCTGCCGTTCTCGAGACTCCACCTGGAGTTCAAGACCGGCCCGCGGAGCCCGCTGGTGATGCCGAAGCAGTGCAAGACGTACACGACGCACGCCGAGTTCGTCGGCTGGAACGGCAGAACGGTCACATCGGACAGCAGCTTCACGCTGACCGAGAACGCCAAGGGCAAGCCCTGCCCGCCGCAGTTCTCGCCCGGCTTCAGCGCCGGGACGGAGAGCAACAGCGCCGGGACCACATCGTCGTTCCTGCTCGGCTTCACGCGGGAAGATGAGGATCAGGACCTGAGTACCCTCACGGTGAACCTGCCGAGAGGCCTCACCGGAAAGATCGCGAACGCGGATCTGTGCTCGGACGGTCAGGCGGGATCGGATTCGTGTCCGGCGGGCGCGAAGATCGGTGACGTCACCGTGGGTGCGGGTGCGGGCAGCAACCCGTTCTTCATCACGAACGGGCGCGCGTACCTGACTGGGCCGTACAGAGGAGCTCCGTTCGGCGTCGCGATCGTGGTGCCGGCGGTTGCCGGTCCGTTCGATCTCGGCAAGGTGACGGTGCGGTCGGCGTTGTTCGTCGACAAGCACGATGCGACGGTGAGAATCGTCAGCGATTCGTTCCCGACGATCCTGCAGGGCATCCCGCTGGACGTGCGGGACGTTCGTGTCGACGTGAACAAGCCGGACTTCTTCGTGAACCCGACGAGTTGCGCGGCGAAGACGATCGCGGCCACGCTCACCTCGACCGAGGGTGCGAAGGCCAACGCGTCGGACCGCTTCCAGGCGGCTGACTGCGGCAGCCTCGGCTTCAAGCCGAGAATGGCGATGCGCGTCGGTGGCAGAGGTCACACGCGCAGAGGTCAGACGAGTGCGTTCAGCACGACGCTGACGATGCCCAGCAAGGGGCAGGCGAACCTGAGATTCGTTCGGGTCACGTTGCCGACGACGATCAACGCCCGGTTGAACACGATCAACGACGCGTGCACGCGCGCGGAGTTCGAGAGCGACATCGCCAAGTGCGCCCATGCGACGGCGGGCTCGGCGACGGCGGTGACGCCGTTGCTGCGAGATCCGCTGAAGGGCACGGTGTACTTCGTCAAGAACGGGCATCCGATTCCGGATCTGTTCGTGGCGTTGCGTGGACAGGTCGACTTCGACCTGATCGGCCGTGTCTCGATCCCGGGCGGGAAGCATCTGGCGACGACGTTCGACGCGGCGCCTGACGTGCCGATCAGATCGTTCACGCTGAGACTGCTCGGCGGTTCGAGAACGGCGTCGATCGGTGCGGCGGCGAACCTCTGCTCGGCGAGAAGCAGACGCGCGAAGGCCAAGGTCGACTACATCGGTCAGAACGGCCGGGTGCGCCAGGTCCAGCAGGCGCTCGAGGTCGGAGGCTGCGGCAAGCAGAAGAGACACCGCAGACCCAGCAGACACTGACCCACCCACGACGAGCGACAACAGAGGGGCCGGCTTCCACACGGGAGCTGGTCCCCGCTCGTTGAGCGGCGCGCGCGTCAGCCGGTGGTCTGGAGGACGCCGTTCGCGACGGTGCTCACGCGGATGACGCCGGGAGCGAGCCGGGCGCGTGCATCCAGGCCGAGCGCGGCGAGCGCGGGTCCGCGCAGAAGGGGGGAGCCGGCCACGAGCGGCGTCGCGTCCTGGGGCGCACGGTCGGCGGCGAGGCACAGCATGCGCGGGTCGTGGCCGTCGACGACGATCGCCGTGCCGGCGTCCGGCGTCCACGCGCCGGGTGCGACGACCGTCACGCCGGCCTCGCGTGCGAGCGCGAGCGCGTGCGGGTCGTCGGCGACGAGCGTCACGAGGCGGCGCGTTGCGAGCTGGACGATGCCGTCGCAGCGGCTGCCGACGAACGCGATGGGGACGTCTGCGGGGACCGTGTCGTCCGCCAGCTCGGCGAGCGCACGGTCGTCGGCGTGGCCGAACGCCGGCGGCTGCGTCGCGGCGCGACGAGCGGCGGCATCGGCGAGCGCGTCCGGCAGCTCGGCGAGCGGGCGCACGTGGTCGGAGCGGGCGGCGTCGAGCGTGATGTCGGGCAGCGTCTCCGGCTCGATCCCCTCGGCGCCGAGCGCGCCGAGCACGGCGGTCGCAGCCTGTTCGAGGTCTCCCTCCACACCGACCTCCAGCACCGGCACCAGCTCGGAGAAGGCGGCGGCGAGCGCCAGCGCGGCGACGAGGTCGCGCTCCTCTTCGGGCCAGCGCACGCGCCAGCCGGCGGGTGCGACGGGCTCCGCCGCGTGGACGACGGGCGTCGTGCCGGCGGTCGCCTCGCGGTCCACGTACTCGAGCGTGCGCGGCGCGACGACGGGCTCGCCCGCGTAGCAGCGTGCGACGGCGTCGGCATGGGCCCGCATCGTGCGCGGCGGCGCGATGCCGGTGCGCAGGCGCAGCAGCTCGCCGCGGTCGGCGATCAGGCGGTCGAGCGCGGTCGCGATCCCGGTCACGTCGCCCTCCTCGACAAGTGTCCCGTTGACGCCGTCGTGCACGAAGTCGGGGATCCCGCCCATCCGCGTCGCGACGACGGGCAGGCCGGCGGCGAGCGCCTCGAAGACGGTCTGCGGCCCGTTGTCCTCCCAGCGCGGCGTCAGCACCGCGACGTCGGCGTCGCCGAGCAGCCGCGGCAGGTCCTCCTGCTTGAACGCGGTCGTGAAGTGCAGCGCCTCGCGCAGCTCGGGCGTGCACGTCTCCAGGTAGCCGTCGAGCGCGCGGCGGTCGTCGAGCGCGCCGCAGACGTTGACGTGCAGCCGCTCCGGACGCGCGACGCGGCGCAGCGCCTGGAACAGCACGGCGACGCCCTTGCGATGCAGCCGCGCGCTGCCGAAGAAGACGATCCGCAGCGGCCCATCGACCGCGTCGTTCGAGCCCGCCCGCGCCTGCCGCACCCGCTCGGCGCCGAGCGCGCGCCACAACCGCTCGCCGACGACGGTGCCGATCGGCTCGACCCGCATGCGGTCATCGCGCACGCCGTGCTCGCGGAAGAGCTCGCCGACGCGCGTGGAGACGGGCAGCGTCACATCGCAGGCGTTCAGCGCGGCGACCCCGGCCGCGTGACGGGCGCGGTAGTGCTCGTCGCCGACCATCGTCCCGAGGCAGCGGGAGCAGGAGCGCTTCAGCGGCCCGTCGCAGGGCTCGGCGTTCGCGAAGAAGAGGTCGTCGCGCGAGCAGATCGGCGTGTAGTTGTGCAGCGAGGCGACGACGCGCGCGCCGCTGCGGCGCGCCGTCTCGACGACGTCCATCGAGAGGCCGGCGAAGTTCTGCACGTGCACGACGTCGGGCGCGCGCTCGTCGAGGACCCGTGCGAGCACAGCGCACAGCTCGGGGTTCGAGGTCTCCCGCTGCGGGTTCCACACGTCGCGAATCTCGACCGGGCGGTTGTGGACGTGGACGTAGTCGATCCCCTCGACGCGCTGCAGCTCCGGCGCGTACGGCGGGCCGGGCACGTGGCGCTCGGAGGCGCACACGACGGTCACCTCGTCGCCGGCCCAGCGCTGCTCCCGCGCGAGGTGGTGGAGGTAGATGATCGGCCCGGACGTTCTGTGCTGCGGGTAGCCGTAGATCGCCAGATGCACGACTCTCATGCTGCCAGCGCCTCCCGCCGCTCGCCGGCCAGCAGCGTGCGCGACAGCGTGAGCGCCTCGCGCACGCAGTCGTCCATGTCGATGTAGGTGTAGTTCGCGAGGCGGCCGGCGAACGCGACCTCCAGCTCGCCGGCGAGCTCGTCGCGCACCAGCTGCTGATAGCAGCGGTTGCGCTCCTCGTTCTCGGGCAGCGGCACGGGGTAGTAGCGCGTCGGCGCGCCGGTGAACTCGAAGCCGAGCACCGTGCCGGGGCACTGCTGGCGCGACGCGTGCTTCGTCTCGTGCACGCGGATGAAGGGGTAGTCGAGCGACGGGTAGTTGACGACCATCGCGCTCTGCGCGTGCTCGACGTGCGGCACCCACACGTTCTGCACCCAGATGCCGCGCCACTCGAGCGTGCCGAGCGTCTCGCCGGCGAAGGCGTCGAGCGGACAGGTGAGGATTGCCAGCTCGGCGTCCGCCTCCGCGGCAGCACGGCGCACGCCGGCAAGGTCGATCCGCGAGCCGGTCGCGACGTGGATGCGCGGGTGCGCGAGCAGGCCCTCGATCAGGTCGGTGTAGCCCTCGCGCCCGTCGGGCCAGCCCTGGTGGGGGTCGGGGAACAGGTACGGGTCGTCGTTGCGGCGCAGTTGCACGCGCCGCGGCGCCCAGCTCGCCGACAGCTCGCGCGGCTCGCGGCCCCACTGCTTCGTCGTGTACGGATGGACGTAGCGAGCGTAGAGCGTCGGGCCCATCAGCTCCAGGCACCACTCCTCGAAGTTCGCCGCCTGCGCGCGCGCCTCGGCGTCGATCCCCTCGCGCGCGGCCAGCTCGGCGCGGATCGTCTCGGCGTCGCTCTGGCGGTCGATGTCGGAGACGAGCATCGGCCAGTTGAGCAGCTTGCCCTCGATCATGATGTCGACGCGGTGCCGGTAGTCGTTGAACGGCACGAAGCGGTTGACGTACTCCCACACCTCGTGGTCCTCGGTGTGGAAGATGTGCGAGCCGTGAGGCTCGTAGACGACGCCTTCCATCGTCGCGGAGCGCACGAGCCCGCCGGGCTGCGCGTCGGCCTCGTGGACGACGACGCTCCAGCCGGCGCTCGCGAGCTCGTGCGCGAGCGTGCAGCCGGTGAGGCCGCCGCCGACGATCAGCGCGCGGCGCGGCTGGCTCATCGCGCGATGCCGCGCGCGTGCACGACCCAGTAGGACGACTCGGGGTCGCGGCCGGGCTGCAGCAGCGGGCTTCTGACGGCTTGGTGATGGTGCGTCAGCTCGACGCCGGTGAAGCGCCCGCTCGTGACCGCGGCGGTCTCCAGCTCGCGCTCGAACTGCTCCAGCGGCCAGTCGTTGACGTGGTACTGGTTCATCCACGAGCCGTGGTAGACCGGGTTCGGGAACGAGCCGGCGATCTCGCTGACCGCGCCGAAGGCGATCGCGAGCGCGCGCGGCGCGTCGGGCAGGTGCTCGATCACCTCGAACATGACCGCGAGGTCGGCTGGGGGGAGTGGGTGCTTGCAGAGGTCGTGGCCGTAGTTGAGCTCTTTGACGCCCGGCCACTGTGGGTGCTCGTCCGGGCCGGGCTCCCACAGGTCGAAGCTGCGCACGGAGGCGGCCGACCACGACAGCATCTCGGAGCCGTAGCCGGTCCCGCAGCCGAGGTCGAGCACCTGCTTGCCGCCGACGAGTCCGAGGGCGTATGCGTACCGCGAGGTGTGCTCGCTGATGATGTCGGGGCGCGGCATGCCGGGGAAGGCGCGCTCGTACATGCCTGGGTCGGGGCCGCCGAGGGTTTGGGAGCGGCGCCAGCGGGCGTCCGGCCCGGCTTGCGCAGCTGCCAGCGCGGCGAGGTTCTCGGCCGCGTCCTTGTCTTCCGGGTCGATCGCGAGCACGGCGCGCAGCAGCGTCTCCGCCTCGTCGGCTCTGCCGCGCTGGTGAGCGAGCACGCCGAGGTCGTTCAGCCACTCCAGCTCGGTGCTCTCCGCGAGCGCCTGGCGCAGCCATTCGTGCGCCTCGGCGACGCGGCCGTCCTCGAGCGCCGCGAGCGCCTTCTCGCGCCAGCCGGCGGCGAGGCCGGTCTCGGGCGTGGACGATGCGGTGGGGGAGGGCGCGACCGCGGCGGTCGCGGCCGGCTCGCTGAGGGCGCTCATGAGCAGAGGATCGGCTGGGTCGAGCCGGTCTTGAGCGGAGCGATCGACGCCAGCAGCGCATCGACGCGGTGGCGGAAGGTGTGTGCGGCAAGCACCTGCGCGCGGCCGGCGGCCGCGCGCTCTGCCCGCTGTGCCGGATCCGCGAGCAGCTCGGCGATCGTTGCGTGCAGCTCCTCGCGCGTGCGGTAGGTGACGACCGCGTCGCGGAAGCGGGCTTCCAGCTCCGGCAGGTGGTCGCTGACGACGATCGCCCCGCAGGCGAGCGCGTCGAAGATCCGGTTGGAGACGATCCCCTGCTCCCGCATGTCGTCCCAGTGGTCGTTCAACACGATCGCGGCGGAGCTGTACGCGCGCCGCACCTCGTCGTTCGGCAGGTGCTGCCCGGCGACGAGGCTGGCGGGCAGGAACTGCTCCCACTGCTGCCCCCACACGGCGAGGTCGCGAACCGGTTCCCGCCCGCCCAGGAGGTCCGCGAGGATCGGCCGCATGATCCCGCGCGAGTTGCCGACGAACACCAGCTCGCGCTCGTGCGCGGGGTTGTGCTCGGGGAAGAAGACGACCGGATCGGTCGCCTGCTCGACGACGGCGACCGGCGTGCTCGTGTGACGCGCCAGCCGCTCGGCGTGCCGCGCCGACGGCGTCGCAACGAGATCGAACGCGTCGCACTCGGCGATCGTCAGCAGGTCCGGATGGCTGATGTTCCACAGGACGCTCAGCTCGTCGTAGCCGGGGTCGCGCCGGGGCACGTACGGCCACAGCCCGCGGAGGTGGATCGTCACGTCCGCCGGCGGTCGGTCGGACGCGTCCCACTCGGCGAGCACCTCGATGCGCGCGTCGTGGCCGCGGCGCTCCAACTCGTCGGCGAGCGCGCGCGCGAAGTGCGTGTCGCCCCAGCGCTCGGCGCCGTCCCATCGCTGCGGGCAGATCTGGATCGAGACGGTCAGCGGCGCGCCGAAGCCGTCGTGCGACCAGCGCCGCTGGGCGAGTGCGCGCAGCGCGCGTGGGCCCTGCGCGTCGGCGCGCGGGTGGCCGGCGAGCGCGCGGTCGGCATCGCTGCCGCCGAGCACCGCGTGCGCCTCGCGTGCGAGCGCCGTCTCGGCCGGCGTGCCGGTCGCGGCGACCACGAGCGCGAGGTCGTGGTCGGTGTCGGCGCCCATCCCCGCTGCGTCGAGCGCCTGTGCGAGCCGCGCGTGCACGGCGCTGAGATCCTCCTCGTTGGTCACGATCGCGAGGGTCGCGTCGTCCTCGGGCGCGAAGGCGGCTGCCCAGGCGCGCAGCAGTGCCGGGTCCTCCGTCAGCTCCGTGGCATCCGCCACTGCGACGAAGGCGCGCGAGCCGTCGAGCGCAGCGGCCGCCGGCGCGTGGAGGCGCGAGCGCTGCGTAGCGTCCTGGGCCGTGCTCGCGTGGGGAGCCTGGAGCAGGACGCTTGCGTGGTCGTCGCGCGGATCGAGCACGTGGGCGCGAGCGGCATGGCGATGGCGCAATGCGTCGTCGTGCGCGTGCACCGCCACGGCGAGCTCCTCGAACGCCCGCGTGCGCTCCGCATCGGTCGGCGCGCGGTCGGCGCCAGGCCGGCCGCGCGCGGCCTCGAACAGCGCGGCGCTTGCCGGCTCGTACGGGTCGGCCGCCATCGCCTTCGCAGCCGCGCGTCCGGCCGCGCCGGGCTCGGCGTCCAGCAGTGCCTCTGCGTGTGCGCGCAGTGCCGCGGCGGCCTCGCGGTCCGCGTCGTCCACCGGCACGACGGCCGTCTGCGCGATCCCGCGCACCTCCGCGACCTTTGCCAGAAAGCCGGCGAAGCGCGCCCACGCGAGCGCCAGCTCGTCGAGCGTCGCGTTCGAGAGGTCGAGGCCCCCGAGCAGCAGCCGGCGGACTCTCAGGTCGCGCTCCCACAGGCGGATCGCACGCTCGGACTGCATGTCCTGCGCGCTGACGTTGTCGCCGTGGATGCGGTACTGCGCGACCGGCTCACTCAGCGCGTCGATCTCGTGCGTGGAGGCGACGTGCGCCGCGAGCCACCAGTCACGGCACCACGCCCACGCGGGCGTCGGCGGGATCGCCTGCGCCAGCTCGGTGCGCAGCGTGATCGAGGAGGTCGTCGCCTCGTTCTGGGACAGCAGCCGGCCGAGTGCACGGCCGACGACGGGCAGCTCGCCATACCAGTCGTACTTCGACGGGCGCGTGCGGCAGCCGGCGCCGTCAATCACCTCCATGTCGCCATGGACTAGCCCGACGTCCGACCGCTGCTCGAAGACTGCGAGCTGCCGCACGAGCTTGTCCGGCAGCCACACGTCGTCGGCGTCGAGCAGGGAGACAAACCGGCCGCGAGCCCGCGCGATCGCGCGGTTCGTCGCGACGGCGGGTCCCTCGTTCTGCTGACGCACAACCGTGATCGCCTCGCCGAACGAGGCCAGCACGGCCGGCGTCTCGTCCGTCGAGCCGTCGTCGACGACGATCACCTCGAGCGCATCCACGCCGCCCGGCAAGCCCTCCTGCTGCAAGGCGCTGCGCACCGCCGCCTCGACATACGCGCCGTAGTCGTAGGCGCAGACCACGCAGGTGACGAGCGGCTCCATCCCCCGGATGGATCGGCCGGCGGGGGCGGGTCTTGAGTGTCACTGCGACCATCTGCAATGCAATACGCAATGTATATTGTGTTGCAGAACGTAATGCACTTGGCTATCTTCGGGGCATGGCAGTCCAACTCGTCACGCGCGTGCCTGACACCGTCGCCGCGGCGGTTGACGATCTCGTGAGAGATGGTGTCTTCAGTTCGCGGTCCGAGGCGGTCCGTGCCGGGCTCGACGCCGTCGTGGAGCGCGAGCGGCGTGCGGCCGTCGGCCGGTCAATCGTGGACGGCTATCGGCGGATCCCGCAGGATGAGGATGACCTCGCTTGGCCGAATGCGGCGACCGCGGCGATGATCGCCGAGGAGCCGTGGTGAGTGATCCCCGCCAGGGCGACGTCTGGTGGGCCGAGGCTGACGACAAGCGCCGGCCCGTGCTCGTCGTCACCCGGAACGAGGCGATCGCGGTGCTGCGCCGTCTCGTCGTCGCGCCGGTGACGCGCACCGTTCGCGGGATCCCGACCGAGATCGCGCTCGGCGCGGACGAAGGGCTGCCCGTCGAGTGTGCTGCTTCGTTCGACAACCTGCAGCCCGTCAATCGCAATGTGCTCACCGAGCGGATCGGTGCGCTCGCCACGACCCGGCGCCGCGAGGTCTGCGGCGCGCTCGACGCGCTCACTGACTGCTGAATCGCTCCCCGCTCGTCGCTCAGTACCAGCGAGCGGGGCCGCGGACGCGCCGGGTTGTGCCTCGCCGAGCGGGTGCGCACGATCGCCGGCATCGAGGACCCGCTCCAGGCGATGGCTGCGGGGCCGTTGCAGCGTCGAGGGCGTCGTCGTCGCCGCGGGCCTCGACGCGATGTTCGGCGTGCGCTGATCTCGGTGCCGTCCGACGGAGCGGCAACGATGAAGACGGGTTCACATCCCAGTCTCAGCGGTGCGCTCCGGTCGGTCCCTTCCCCGACCGGAGCACATCCGCTCTCAGGCGGGAATCGGGGGAGCGGGTGGCGCGTCGCCGGCGTGGCGTGCGACGGCTTCGGCGAGGGCGTGGCCGTCGAGCGGGACGACTGTGCTGCCGGTGCCGCGGGCGAGGCGCTCGTGGCCGACACAGGCGGGGTGGAGCGGGACGTAGGCGTCCATCGCGGCGTGCAGGCGCGCGTCGCGCTCGGCGGTCGCGGGCTCGAGCAGGACGGTCACATCGGCGGCGGCGTCGAGGTCGGCGCCGCTCGCCTGGCAGGCGGCGAGCACACGCTGCTCGATCGCCGCGGGTGTGCCGTCAACCGCGGGGTCGGCAAGCAGGTAGAGGCAGGCACTGGTGGCGGCCGTCGTCGCTGCGCACCACCGCGCGAGCAGCATCGCGAGTCGGTCGGCGCCACGCCAGGCGGGCGTTGCGAGCACGTGGAGCTCGACCTGCTCGGCGAGCGGCCACGGCTCGGCGGCGGCAGGGTCCGCGCTGCGTGGGGCGTGTGCGGCGAGCGTCCGCAGCCGCGTCACCGGGTCGCTCGGCTGTGCGACGACCAGCTCGGGATCGAGGCCGGCGCCGATCCAACCCTCGCGAGCGACTTCGTCCGCGACCCACAGCTCGTCGAGCGGAGGGAGCGGCGCCTGCGCGGCGCCTGCCGGCTGCACGACCACCAGGCGGCCGGAGCTCGCCGCGCGTCTGGCCGGCGGCCACGCCGTGCGCAGTTCGACGTCGGCGGCGTGGGGGAGCGGCGGGTCGGCGCTGCCGAGGCGTTGGATGCGGATGCGCGGGAAGGCGGGCGGCGCAGCCAGGTTGGTGCTGTCGGCTGCTCCCCGGGCGTCCGGGCTCGCGCCCGCCGCAGCGGCACCGGGCATCTCGAGCGCACTTGACTCGCCTTCGCACAGCACCGCGAGCACGTCCGGCTCGACGACGGCCGGCACACGGCTCGGTCGCTCGCTGGCGTAGTAGTCCTCCAGCTCATCGACGTACGCGTCGAACGCGTGCGGCGGCTCGATGCCGCCTTGCAGCCGCTCCAACAGTCCAGGCTCCGAGGACAGACGATCCAATGCGGCCGCGAGTGCGTCGACGTCAAGCGGATCGACCACGAGCCCATCGACCCCGTCGCGCACCGCCTCGGCGAGCCCGCCGAGGCGCGGGACCACCAACGGGACCCGCGCGGCGAGGCACTCGGCCGCCGCCAGCGGCGCACAGTCCCACCACATCGACGGCAGCACGGCCACGTCCACGCCGCCCAGCACGTCTTCCAGCTCGTCCGTCGCGAACGTGCCGCGCAGCTCGCACACGCCGCGCACGTCCAGCGCGCGCAGTGTCGGTGCGAACACGTCGGGGACCTCGCCGTGGATCAGCACGCGCACCGGAGTCTGCGTCCGCTGTGCGGCCTCGATCAGCAGCTGCGGGCCCTTGTGCGGGTAGGCGGAGCCGAGGAACGCGACCGTCAGCGGTCCGTCGGGCCCCGCGGCGCGGCCGGGCCGGCGATCGCGCCCGAGTCGCTCCCACAACGTCGTGTCGTGCGGCATCCCCTGCCGCACGACGTCGACCATCTCAGCCGGATAGCCCGCCCCGAGCAGCGTGCGCCGCACCGCCTCCGACACCGCCAGCACACCTGTGACGCCGCGTGACATGCGCGCGCGGATGTCCGCGAGACGCCGCGCATACGCCGACGGATCCTGCCCGCCGGTGCACGTCGCGCAGCGGCGCCCGTCGCCGGGGCCGGCGCAGATCGTCCCGTCGGCGGTCATCAGGTAGGCACGTGGGCAGATCAGCCAGTAGTTGTGCGTCGTGAACCAGCTTGGGATGCCGCGCGTGGCCGTCTCGTCGATCAGCGCCGCGCCGAGGTTGTGAAGGTTGTGGAAGTGGACGACGTCGGGCGCGACGCGATCCAGCTGGGCCGCGAAGGCGGCGGTGATCGGCGGGTCGTCGAGCTCGCGCAGCGGCCGCTCGCGGTCCCACAGGCCGTGCGGGCGGTTGTGCACACCGACGAGCCGCACGCCGTCGTCCTCCCACTCGGTGAGGTGGTAGGCCGGCTCGCCCGCGGCGGGCTTGACGGCCGCGTGGAAGACGGTCACCTCCCAGCCGCGCCGCGCGAGCTCCTTCGCGGCGAGGCGCGGGACGGTCGTCCCGCCTCCGGGATCGTTCCAGCCGAACGCGGTCATCATCAGGCGGCGCGCCATCGCACCGGGTGATCGACGCGGGTCGGCGCGGGTTGAGCGCGGACCGGGCGCCGGCGAGGGGCCGCTCAGGCAGCGGCCGGCTCGAGCGCCAGCTCGGGCTCGATGCGGCTCGGGCGCCCCGGGATCGCGAGCGCGGCCAGCGTCGCGAGCGCGAGCAGGCCGGTGATGATCGCGAAGGCGACCGTAAAGCCTTGCACGGTCGGCTCGCCGCCGGCGACGACGACGCTTGCGGCGATCGCGGTGCCGGCGATCTGCGTGCCGAAGCCGCCGCCGATCGTGCGCGCGATCGTGTTGATGCCGGTCGCGATGCCGGTCTGGTCGGCGGGGACCGCCTCGACGATCAGGTTCGGCAGCGCGGCGAACGCAAGTCCGATCCCGGCGCCCATCAGCACGCCGGCGACCACGATCTCGCCGCGCGTCGCGTGCGCGAGCGTCAGCACGAGGAACGACGCGGCCGTCGCGATCGTGCCGGCGACGAGCGCGAGCCGCGAGCCGAAGCGCAGCTCGAGCCGCCCGGCGGCTGCGCCGGTCATGAGCATCACGACCGTCATCGGCAGCATCAGCAGCCCGGCGCCGGTGACCGAGGCGCCGAAGCCAAACCCGTCCGACGCCGGCGTCTCGGCGAACTGCGGGATCAGCACGAAGCCGGAGTACATGCCGGAGCCGATCAGCGCGGCGGCGAGGTTCGTCGTCCACACCCCGCGCTGGCGCATCACGCGCATGTCCACCAGTGGCGTGTGCGCGTGCAGCTCGACGCGCACCCACGTGACGAGCAGCGCGAGCGCGAGCGCGGCGAACCCAAGCGTGCGCGGCGAGCCCCAACCCCAGTCGACCGCGTTGCTCAAGCCGTAGAGCAGCGTGGCGAGGCCGGCGCTCAGCAGCGCGGCCGCGAGCCAGTTGATGCGCGCCGGTGCGCGCACCGGCGACTCGGGGATCAGCACGGCGACGCCGACTCCGGCGATCGCGATCGGCGCGAGCGGCAGCCAGAACAGCCAGTGGTAGCTGAGGTGGTCGGCGATCACGCCGGACAGCACGATCCCAAGGCCGCCGCCGATCCCGAGCAGAGCCGACAGGAAGCCGATGCTGCCGGCTACGCGCTCGCGCGGGAACTCGTCGCGGATGATCCCGAACGCGAGCGGGAACATCCCGCCGGCGACGCCCTGCACGATCCGGCCGGCGATCATCGGCACGATCGAGGTCGCGAGCGCGCTCAGCAGCGTGCCCGCGAACAGCAGCACCATCACCGCGACGAGCACGCGCTGCTTGCCATGGATGTCGCCGAGGCGGCCGATCAGCGGCGTCGCGATCGAGGCGCTCAGCAGGTAGGCGGTGAAGATCCACGACGCTCCGCGTGCGGAGGTGTGGAGGTCGGCTTGAAGCACGGGCAGCGCCGGGGCGACGAGCGACTGCATCAGCGCGTAGCTGATGCCGGCCAGCGCGAGGCAGGCGAGCGTGATCTGTGGGCTGCGGCGCGAGGTGGTCATGCGGGGACCTGGCGAGCGTAACCGTTGCGCGCGCAACCTTGCCGTCACCCCCCGAGCTGCCGGGATGCCGTCGTCAGGCCGCGGACGTTCGCCGCGCCGCACCGTTCCCGATGGACGCCGACTGCCGCATCTGCGAGGCTCGCCGCTGATGCGCGCGACGACGGGGCAGGGCGACATGCGGCGGCGCTGGACGTTCGGCCTCGCCGCACTCGCGTCGCTGGCGCTCCTCGCCGCGCTGCTCGCCGCCCCGGCCAGCGCGCTCAAGCGCTACCGCACACCCGGCTACCAGGGCCGCACGCACCTGCCGAAGGGCGCCCACCAGCCCGCACTGCCCGGCAGCAAGCCCGTCTCGCTGTCGCCGGCGGGCCGCTTCCCCGACACGCTCGTCGACGACGCCGGCACGTCGCACATCGTGTGGACCGAGGACGACGGGCCGAACGCCGACGTCGTGCGCTACTGCCGCCTCAGACGTGCCGCGACGAGCTGCGACAACCCGGCCGGCAGCCAGCGCCTGATCTGGAGCAAGACCTACGAGCCGGGCGACGACCCGCAGTTCAACGTCGACCAGGACGGGCCCAGAATCCTGCAGCTCGGCGACACGCTCGTGATCCTCAGCTACCGCTACCCGACCGTCGCGGCGAAGCCCGACGGCTCGGACCAGTCGCGCACGGTGCTCGCATGGGTCAGCGACGACGGCGGCGAGAGCTTCTCCGGTCCGGCGATCGTCGGCACGGGCGACATCAACGGCGGCGCGGTCCCATACGGACCGAGCGACGACCCGACGCTGCTCACGATCACGCAGACGACTGCGTGCGGCACGTGCATCCAGGCGATCCGCCCCGGCCAGTTCGCGAGCGCACAGCTCGACCTCGGCGCCGGCCATCCGGACAGCGCCTACTCCGGCACGCTCGCGCTCGACAGAGGCACGCCGACGGCGGCCTTCGCGGATCTCAACCGGACGACGTTCGTGCGGCGGCTGACCAACGGGGGCGCGCCGATGAGCGACGGCAGCTGGACCCCGCCGGTGACCGTCGGCGGCGACGAACCGGTGCTCGCGGGCGGGCCGGCCGGCGCGTTCCTGCTGAACCGCCCGGTGTTCGGCGGGCCGTTCGTCGTGCGCAACGTCGCCGGCGGCGCGATCGGCAAGGCGACGACGGTCTCCGACAAGGACGACGCGGCGCTCCCCGACCTGTTCGAGGACCCGTCCGGCCGCCTGCTCGCCGGTTGGGTCACGCGCGGCGGCAGATCGCCCGGCGTGCGCCTGCGCACCTCCACCGGCGGCACGAGCTGGACGCCGGCGCAGTCGCTGCTGAGCGGCGCGAACGCCGGCCAGCTCGCGATCGGTGCGACCGTCGACGGCGGCGGTGCGGTCGCGCTCAACACGACCGGCGGGATCAACTCGTTCGGACCGATCGCGGCCGTGCCCGTCGGGCCGCGTACGCCGACCAGAAAGCCCGGCCTCGGCAGCCGTCCGGGCGGCGGCGACCCGAACGCGACAGCCGGCTGCCAGCAGATCACGTTCGGGGTCGTGAAGATCACGACCCAGGCGGGCTGCTTCTGGAAGGGCAGCGGCAAGGACGCGGCGGTCAGCTTCACGACCGGCGAGCTCGACTTCAACGGGCTGAAGATCGTGCCCGACCCGGGCGCGCGCATCATGGTCGACGCGCGCCAGCACACGCTCGACACGATCGGTTCCGTCAGAGCGCTCGTGCGCTCCTCGCTCACCGGCGACGTCGTGCTGTGGCACGGCCCGCTGTCGGTGAGACTGCCGACGGCGATCTCGGGCGTGCCGTTCTCGTTCCCGACCGGCAGCTTCAGCGCCGAGCTGAAGGGCTTCCCGATCGAGGGGCGGATCGACGTCTACCTGACGAACCGTGGCGTGCGGATCCCGATCTCGCTGAAGCTGCCGCCGTACCTCGGCGGCGTCAGCGGCCAGGCGGAGCTCGTCGCCGACAGCGCGACCGGCCTGCACCTCGAGTCGATCGTGATCGACGTGCCGGAGGCGCCGATCGGCCCGGTGATCCTGCGCGGGATCCACATCGAGTACGACGGCGCGGGCGAGCGCTGGAGCGGCGCCGGCGCGCTGCTGCTGCCGCCCCAGCCGGGCGGCGCGCGGCTCGACATGGCGATCGTCTTCGACCACGGCGCGTTCGACTCGGGCGAGCTGAGAGTGACGCCGCCGTTCCCGCCGGGGATCTCGGTCGGGCCGGGCGTGTTCCTCACGCAGATCGGCGGCGGCGTGGCGCTCAACCCGCTCGCGCTGTCGCTCAGCGGTCAGTTCGGCGCGCTGCCGGTGACGCCGAGAGGTCCGTTCACGGCGACGGTCGACGGCAGAGGGACCGTCAGATTCGGCGACCCGCTCACGTTCACGTTCGACGGCACCGGCAGTCTGCTCGACATCGCGCTCAGCCACGAGCACTTCGAGGTCAACGCCAACGGCTACGCGACGCTGAGAGCGGGCATGCAGTTCGACCTCGGGATCGTCGGCGGCACGGGAGAGGGGGAGGCGACGGTCGACGCGCCCGCCAAGCAGTTCCTCGCGTCGCTGCACGGCAACGTGACGCTCGTCGGCCAGAGCTTCGTCGACGCGCAGGCGCTCGCCTCGAACAGCGGCATCGCCGGCTGCTACGAGCTGACGTTCATCTCGCTCGGCTTCGGCTACCGCTGGGGCGACACGGTGCCGGAAATCATGTTCCCGTCGTGTGACCTGTCCGCCTACAAGCCGGCGCCGGGCGGCACGCCGCCGCCGGGCCAGGTCGTGACGGGCTCCTCGTTCACGGTCAAGAGCGGGACGCCGACGATCAGCCTGCGCGTGGACGGCAACGGCGGCGTGCCCGCGGTCGAGTTGCTGGCGCCCGACTCGCCGCTGCCGATCTCGCCGGTGATGCTGCCGGGCGACATCTCCGAGGATACGCGCGCGATCTCGGTCCAGACCGGGCCGCAGCAGATCACGGTCGGCCTGCCGCACCCGACGGCGGGCACGTGGAAGGTGTTGCCGCTGGCCAATGTCGCGGGCGCGGCGCGGGCGCGGCACGGCGCGCGAGCGCACGCCGCCGCCGTCGCGGGGATCCAGGTGGCGAGCGGCCTCGAGCCGCCGACGGTCTCCGCACGCGTCGGCGGGCGCGGCCGCACGCGCACGCTCTCATACAGAGGAACGGCGCGGCCCGGCCTGACGGTGACGTTCCTCGAGCGCGGCCGCGGCGGCACGCGCGCGCTCGGCAAGCCGCGCAACGCGGGCCGCGGGACGGTCCGCTTCACGACCGGCGACCTGCCCGGCGGCAAGCGCACGATCGTCGCGCTGCTCGCACAGGACGGCGTCCCGCGCCTGCGCCGCACCGTCGCCTCCTACGTCGCGCCGAAGCCGCCGCGGCCGGGGCGCGTCGCGAAGCTCGCGGTGCGCCACGCCGGCGGCGCCGTCGCCGTGCGCTGGTCGCGCTCGCCCAACGCGGCCGGCTACCTCGTGCGCGTTGCGATCAGCGACGGCCGCAAGCTCGCGTTCGTGCTCGGCGCCGGCAAGCGCTCCCTGCGGATCCGCCGCGTCGCCGCGCGCTACCGCGTGACGGTCAGCGTCGCCGGCCGCACCCGCGCCGGCCAGCTCGGCCCGCCGCGCCGCGTGCGGCGCTGAGCGCCGCGCGGCCCCCCGCGTCGCGCAGCGAGACGAGTGTGCAGATGCACCTATCTCGGCTGTAGACACGCCTCATACGCTCGGTTCGATGCCTTCCGCCGTCGCGAGCTTTCAGGGACCAGACCTGTGTCCGGGACCCACACGGAACACCGAAAGCGTGAAGATCCATCTCGAGGACGGCTCGATGTGGGCCACGGTCGACGATATGCCCGGCGTCTTCGCGACCGGGGATACGCTCGACGAGCTTCGCGAGAGCTTGGAGGAGGCGCTGGCGCTGTACCTGGCGAAGCCGGGCGAAGATCCCCCGCCGATCGATATCTCCTGCTTGGAGACAGTCGAGACCTCCACACAGGCTGCGTACACGCTCGCCTGACGAGGATCTGCCATGAGACTTCACGCGGCCTCGCTTCGGCGGGGCCGGTTGTCTTGGCGTTCGTCCGCCGTGCAAAGCTGCGCAGCGTGCTGTCGTCTCGCCCCCGAGTCGGTCCGCCGCATAGACGCGCCGTCGTGCGCCGCCGTCGTGCGGCGCTCACCGCAGCGGTGCTGCTGGCGCTGCTGCTCGCGGTGGGGATCGCGGCGCTCGGCGGCGGATCAGACGGAAACGGCTCGCCGCCGGCGGCGGCCGGTCCCGGCGGCGCTGCTCCGGGCGACACGGGCGCGGCGCCTCCGAGTGCGCTTGAGCAGGCGCGTGCGGACGTTGCGCGGATGCCGCTGCAGCGCCAAGTCGGTCAGCTGCTGATCATCTCCTTCGACGGGACGCGTGCGCCCGGCTACGTGCTCGGCGCGCTGCGCGAGGGCCGCGTGGCGGGCGCGATCCTGTTCGGCGGCAACGCGCCGTCGGCCGCGTCCGTGCGCGCGCTGACGGCGCAGCTCCAGCGGGCGACCGGCTCCGGCCCCGGCGCGATCGTCTGCCTCGATCAGGAGGGCGGCGCGATTCGCACACTGCAGTTCGCGCCCTCGGCGGTCGGCCAGGCAGGCCAGCCGACGCCGGCCGCCGCACGCGCTGCGGCGGCTGCGACCGCACGGGCGCTGCGCGGAGTCGGCGTGAACGTCGTGCTCGGCCCGGTCGCTGACGTCGCGGCCGGCACGCGCGGATCCGTGATGGCGAGCCGTGCCTATCCCGGCGAGCCCGCTCGCGTGGCCGCGTCCGTGCGCGCCGCGGTCGCGGCCTACCGCAAGGCCGGCGTGCTGCCCGTCGCCAAGCACTTCCCCGGTCTCGGCGGCGCGACGACGAACACCGATCAGGCCGCCGCGCGCGTCGGTCGCACGCGCGCGCAGCTCAGCGCCGACCTGCAGCCGTTCCGCGCCGCGCTCGCTGCCGGCGCGCCGCTCGTGATGCTCGGGCATGCGCGCTACCCGGCGCTCGACGCCCACCACATCGCGTCGCAGTCACACGTGATCGCGACCGATCTGCTGCGCGGCCAGCTCGGCTTCGACGGTGTCGCGATGACCGACTCGCTCGAGGCGCACGGATCGCTCGCCACCACCGGCGGCGACGTCGGCGCCGCGGCCGTGCGCTCGCTGCAAGCCGGCGCAGACCTGCTGCTGATGACCGGCCCCGGCTCACTCCCGCTCGTGCGCGACGCAGTGATCGCGCAGGCGCGCCGCTCGCCCGCCTTCCGCGCCCGCGTGCTCGACAGCGCCGCGCACGTGCTCGCACTGCGGCGCGCGTTGCCAGCCGACTGAGCGACGACGGCAGTCCGCGCGCCGACCGCTTGGCGCCCGCGAAGGACGCCGGACGTCGTTTCCAGTCCCGCCGCGCACCGTAGGGTGACCAACCAGTCAAAACGCCTTGCGGCAATCAACCGGCTTTGTGTAGCGTCGCAGCTCCGTTTACCAGCACATCGCCGGAAGGGGCCGACGCATGACGCCGTTGAACGCTGCAGGATCGCAAGAGCACGTCGACGCGGTGATCGTCGGTTCGGGCTTTGGCGGCTCGGTGACCGCCTACCGACTCGCGAAGGAGGGGATCGGCGTCTGCCTGCTGGAGCGCGGCAAGCCCTACCCGCCCGGCTCGTTCGCGCGCACGCCGCGCGAGATGCGCAGAAACTTCTGGGACCCGAGCGAGGGCATGCAGGGGCTGTTCGACATCTGGTCGTTCAGGGGGATCGACGCGGTCGTCTCCTCCGGTCTCGGCGGTGGCTCGCTGATCTACGCGAACGTCTTCATCCGCAAGGACGAGCACTGGTTCGACAGCGTCATGCCTGACGGCACGCACGTGCCGTGGCCGGTCACGCGCGCGCAGCTCGACCCGCACTACGACCAGGTCCACGCGATCATCAACCCGACGCCCTACCCGTTCGCGCACGCCCCCTACAGCGAGACGCCGAAGACGCGCGCCTACAAGGAGGCGGCCGCGAGAGCCGGCGTCGAGTGGTTCCTGCCGGACCTCGCGATCACGTTCGGCGCGGACCCGGCGAAGCCGGTCATCGGCGAGCAGATCCCGGAGGCGATCCCGAACGTGCACGGGATGCCGCGCTCGACGTGCCGGCTCGTGGGGGAGTGCGACGTCGGCTGTAACTACGGCGCGAAGAACTCGCTCGACTACACCTACCTGTCGCTCGCCGCGCACCACGGCGCCGACCTGCGCACGCGCCACGAGGTGCGCTCGTTCGCGCCGCGGCCCGGCGGCGGCTGGCTCGTCAGGTACGTCGAGCACACCGACGAGCACGAGGGCGCCAGATTCGACACCGCGACGCTGCCTGAGCGCGAGCTGGCGTGCGAGCGGCTGATCCTGTCGGCCGGCGCACTCGGCACGCCCTACCTGCTGCTGCGCAACGCCGACGCGCTCGGCGGTCTGCCGCCCGCACTCGGCACGCGCTTCTCCGGCAACGGCGACCTGCTGTCGTTCATCACCAACGCGCGCCGTTCCGACGGCAGACCGTGGCCGCTGGAGTCGCCGATCGGCCCGGCGATCACCTCCACGATCCGCGTCCCGGACGAGAACGACCCCGGCGGCACTGGTCCCGGCTACTACATCCAGGAGGGCGGTTTCCCGGCATGGGCGTCGTGGCTGCAGGAGGGGCTCGACCTGCCCGGCGAGCTGCGACGCGTCGCGCACTTCGTGCTGCGCCGCGTGTGGGCGCAGATCAAGCACAGCCCGCAGAGCGAGATCGGCAGCCAGATCGCCGACGTGCTCGACGACGCCGACCAGGCTGCGACCCTGTTGCCGATGCTCGGCATGGGACGCGATACGCCAGACGGCCGCTACTCGCTCGACGATGGAATGCTCGCGCTCGATTGGACCGAGGACACGTCGGAGGTCTACCTCAAGCGCGTGCGCGCGACGATGGAGGCGATCAACGACCAGCTCGGCGGCGACTGGGTCCAGAACCCGCTCTCGCACCTGCACCGCCTGATCACCGTACATCCGCTCGGTGGCGCCCCGATGGGCACCGATCCGCAGTCCGGCGTGGTCGATGCGCACGGCCGCGTGTTCGGCCACCCGGGCCTGCACGTCGCCGACGGGTCGGTCGTGCCGGGACCCGTCGGCCCGAATCCGAGCTTCACGATCGCGGCGCTCGCCGACCGCTTCGCCGATGCGATCGTGGCCGAGCACCAGGGCCGGGCAGTCGAGGCGGCCGCGTGAGCACAACCGGGGACGAGCAGACGACGGCGCCCCCGGCCGCCGCCAACTCGCGCGCGTCGGTCAGCGGGGCGGGGTGGGACTGCCCGCTGAGCGGCGAGCTGAGAGACCTCAGACCGCGCAAGCCATTCTCGTGGCTCGACCCGCGACCGCTGATCGCGTCGCGCAACGACAAGATCGCCCGCGCGAAGCTGTTCGGCGGCGACCCGACGAACGACGAGCGCCGCCGCTGGATGGCGGCGCTCGGCCTGTCTGACCCGCGCATCGACCGCACGGATCTCGGAGAGCGCGTGTCGTTCGTGCTCGCCGGCGACACCGGCGAGGGCGACATGTCGCAGTACGTGACGATCCCGCTGCTCGACCGCCTCTCCGAGCAGACCGACTTCATGGTGATCGTGAGCGACGTGATCTACCCCGCCGGCGGCGCGGCGATGTACGTGCAGAACTTCTACGACGTCTACGACGGCTACAGACGGCCGATCTACGCAGTTCCGGGAAACCACGACTGGTACGACGGCCTCAGCGGCTTCATGTTTCACCTGTGCGGGGCAGAGACGGCGCCGCCGGCACCGAAGGCACGGCTGCTCAGCCGCGCCGGGCTGCGAGAGCTGCTGTCGCACCGGCCGCCAAGGTTGAGCGCGTCCCAGCGCGCCGACCTGCGCGGGCGGCGTGACGCGCGGCCGGCAGCCGGCCAGCCCGCGCCGTACTGGCTGCTCGACACCGGGCCGCTCCAGCTCGTCGGGATCGACACCGGGATCACCGGCGGGATCGACCGCGACCAGGCGGCGTGGTTGCGCCGCGTCTCCGCCGCCTCGCCCAAGCCGAAGATCCTCGTGACCGGCAAGCCGCTCTACGTCGACGGGAGACATCACGCGGGCGCGATCGAGGGCGAACCGGCCAGCTCGATCGACGACGTCGTGCGCGACCCCGCCCACAACTACGTCGCGGCGATCGGCGGCGACATCCACAACTACCAGCGCTACCCGGTCGACGTCGGCGGCGGGCGCACGATCCAGTACCTCGTCAGCGGCGGCGGCGGCGCGTTCATGCACGCGACCCACACGATCCCGAAGCTCGCGCTCGACGGCGTGAGCGAGCACGACTACCGCTGCTATCCGCTGCGCGGCGACTCGCTGTCGTTCTACAGCCGGCTCTACGAGCGCAAGTGGCCCTTCGTCCGCGACGTCGAGATCGATCCGGTGCAGGCCGCGGCGTACATGGCGGAGCGGCTCGGCATCACAGCGACCAAGCCGGACGCCCGCGGCGTCACCGTGACCGACCGCACGCGCCGCGCCGCCGAGCAGATCTTCCCGCTGCCGGGCCAGAACAAGCGCGGCCTGTTGCAGTCGCTCTTCTCCGAGTACTTCGACTGGAACGACCCGCCGTTGTTCAAGCACGTGCTCCACGTGGAGGCGTCCAGCGCCGAGCTGCACATCCGCTGCCTCGCCGCGACCGGCTGCGCCGGCAGAGAGGCGGGCGTGCTGGAGGATCACCTCGTCGCCGCGCCGGACGCGGACGGCACCTGGCGCTGGACCGTCGTCGCGCCCTGACAGCGCGCCGCCCCCGCGGGGGATAGCGTTCCGGCGATGGAAGTCCGGGAAGCGGACGTACGGGCGCTGTTGGAGCTCGTCAACGAGAGCAACGCGCACCGCAACCTGCGCAGCTTCCGCCAGGGGATCCTGCCCGGGCTGCGGCGGCTCGTGCCGTGCGAGATCGCGTCGTACAACGAGATTGAGCCCGAGCGCGCGTTTGTGATCTCCGACCCGGCCGACGCGCTCGCCGACGCGTTCGACGACCCGCACGCGGTGCTCGCGCGCAACAGCGCCACCCACCCGCTGATCCAGCATTACGCCCGCACGCGCGACGGACGTGCCTACAAGATGTCGGACCTGCTCACGAAGGAGCAGTTCCACCGTACGCAGACGTACGAGGACATCTTCGTCAAGCTCGGACTCGAGCACCAGATTGCCTTCTCGCTGCCCTCGCAGCCGACCGTCGTGATCGGCGTCGCGCTCGGCCGCGACGGCCGCCGTGACTTCGCCGAGCGCGACCGCACGCTGCTCAACCTCGCGCGCCCAGCGCTCGTGCAGGCCTACCGCAACGTCGCCGCCTACGCGCGCTTACAGGCGACGCTGCGCGCGCTCTCGCGCGGGCTGGCGGACCGTGGCGAGGGCGTCGTCACGTTCGGCCGCGATGGGGCGATCGAGTTCGTCAGCCCGGTCGCGCGCACGCTGCTGGAGGGCCGCTTCCCGGACTGGAGTGGCCGCAGCGGCCGTCTGCCGCAGCCGCTCGCGGACGCATTGGAGCGCGCGCTCGCCGCCGCGCGCGCCGAGGGCGCCGCCGCCGGCGCGGCCCCCGTGATCGTGCCCGGTGGCGACCGCTCGCTCGTCGCCCGCCTCGTGCCTGGGCGCGGCGCGGACGAGCCCGACGCACTGCTGATGGAGGCGCGCGCCGAGCCGCTCGGCGTCGAGCAGGTGCGCGCGCTCGGTCTCACGCAGCGCCAGGCGGAGGTGCTGCGCCTCGTCGCGCTCGGCAGCTCCACCGAGCAGGTCGCCGCCGCACTCGCGATCTCCACCGCGACCGTCCGCAAGCACCTCGAGCACGTCTACGACCGCCTCGGCGTCACCTCCCGCACGGCCGCGGTCGCGACCGCCTGGGCCGGCGCCGAGGTCGCGGGTGGGGAGCTGGACGAGGAGCCGGCCCCGTCGCCCACCCCGGCCGGCGGTCCCCGCTAGGCTCCGCGCCATGTCTGAGCTGTTGCACCTCCTCGTCTACGAGTACGTCGACGACATGACCGAGCGCCGCGCCCCGCACCGCGACGCGCATCTCGCGCTGATCCAGCGCTACCACGCCGACGGCCGCCTCGTGATCGCCGGCGGCATCGGCGTGCCCGTCCACGGCGGCCTGCTCGCTTTCCGCGAGGCAGCCGACGCCGAGGCGTTCGCCGCCGAGGATCCCTACAAGGCCGCTGGCCTGATCACGGGCTCGCGCATCGAGCCCTGGGCCGTCGTCACTTGAGTCCAAGAATCGAGAGTCTAGATTTCGAGACTCTCGATTCTTGGACCTACGTTCCTCGCTCCTGCAACGCTGCATGCGCGCGGACGTATTCGCCAGTGCAAGTCGCCGCAAGGAGATAGCAGCGAGTGCGCGTGCTGGCGCTCCCAGGCCGGACTGCAACCAGAATGTGCCGTCGTGCCTGCGCCGCAACGACGCATCGATCTCTCCGAGGACGCCGGCTTCCTTCTTGCGCTCCTCGACAGCCCATTGCAATGGCGGAGTCGTCTTGTCGAGCGGCTCATGTTCGAAGGTGCCGCGCACGTGCGGGTCACGAGCAGCTACGAGGTCGACTTCGCGCCCGATCTGATCGGGTCAGTGGCTGATCTCGACGTGCATGAGCGGGCCAACCTCCTGCTCCCGCTTGCCACGCGCGACAAGCAAACGCTCTTGAACCTGGAGATCGCGGGTCCGGGTGGCGCTCCTGCCCACCTGCTCTCGCGGGCCTCGATCGCGGCCCTCGAAGCTCAGTACATCGGGGCGCTCGTTGACACGAGCCGCGAGTGTGCGCGTCTGCGCACGGGACTCGTTGAGGCACTCATCGAGGCGGTCTGCGCCTTCACGCCTGGTTATTACAAGGAGGTGCGCAGAGATTGTGGCGATGACGAGGCGCTGGCGCTGCTGAGGTACCTGAGCAGCGAGCTCGGACCGAACGTCGAGCTCAAGCGGGAAGACGTGGACCGCTGGCGCAAGCTCACGAGAGCCAGCGCGGAACTCTTGAGTAAGCATGCAGAGTCGCTTCCGGCCGGCACGAGCGCGTCAGAGGAGTTGCTCTTGGCCGTGCCGCGCGTCGATCCAGCGCCGAGAGCCGTCGCCGAGATCGACGATCTCGTCTGTGGTTTCGTCGACGCCGTCGCTCTCGCAGACGAGATCGGGGACGATCTGCTGCTTCGGACGTTGGCCGAATACGGCCGTCGCGACGAGCTGATCGTCGAGGTGGAGGTCCCGCTCCTGGAGCCGCCGACCATCAAGGTCAGCGAGGACCGTCCGCTCTCGCCGTCACGACGTGGCTGGGTAACGCAGACGTTCCCTCTGGGCGGCGCGCGCAGTGCTCACCTGGAAGCCCGTGTGGCAGATCCCAACGTGGTCATCGACGACACCGGGGGCTTCGAGATTCGCGACCGAGGAAAGCCTTGCGCTCTACAGCGCCGAGGTGGAGCGGCCTGAGCATGTGGAGGTCTCGATACGCCTCAGGCCCCGGGATCATGTCCGTTCGACGGCGCTCGTGCTCATGCTCCTGAATCTTGGTGCGGTCGCTGTCGCCATCGGGATGCCACACGACGCGCTGGTCGAACGGCTGGCTCTATTGACGATCCCAACGACCCTGGCGGCCACGTTCGTCCTCGTGCGAGAACAGACGGCGCTTGCCTCGCGTCTCCTCGGCCGCGCTCGGGTTGCGCTCGGAGCGACCACGGTTCTGCTTTGGCTGGTGGTGCTTGTGCTGCTGCTGACGTTCCATCCGGGACGCGAACGAGGATCTGGCGAACGAACGGGAGTTGCGATGCCGGCGAATGCGTCTTCCAACGGGCGATAGACTGGAATCAATCATGGCCAGCAATGCGGCACGCGGAAACGGACGAGTCGGTGCAGTGCGTGGGCGCAGCCAGGTGCGGAACCCCAAGACGGGGCTCTGGACCAAGCGAGACACGTCGACCGGCCGCTTCATGGACGTGAAGAGATCCGGCGGCACGTTCAAGAGCGTCAGACGCGAGAAGTAGCGGCCAAGACCCGCTTCGGACGCCGCCGAGGCGGCGAGGGCATCACGGCAACCGCCCCGCCCACCGCGTCGACGCTGCCGCGGCGCCGAGCAGCAGGATCAGGCCGCCGACGGCGAACGCGGCCGTGACCTCGCGGTGGACGTCGCGGGTGCCGAGCTGGGAGCCGAGCGTCTTGTAGATCGAGGACAGCTGCTGGTCGTCCTGGGCGGAGAAGCTGCGGCCGCCGGAGGTGTCGGCGATGCGCTTCAGCAGCTCCGGGTCGGGCGGGACCGACAGCAGCGGGGGCCCGAACCCGGGGTTCGGCACGGTCGCGTCGCGCGTGCCGAGCGCGACGGTGTAGACGGGGATTCTCAGCGAGCGTGCGGTTTCGGCGACGCCGACCGGGTCGCGGCCGGTCGTCGTCGTGCCGTCGGACAGCAGCACGATCGCTGAGGGCGGGCGTCTGCCGTCTGTCCCTCTCGGCTCGCGCTCGAGCGTGTCAAGCGCGACCTGCAGCGCGTCGCCGGTGGCGGTCCCGCCGTCGGCGATCTGCGCGTCGACCATCCGCCGCACGAGCACGTGGTCGCGCGTCGGCGCCTGCGTCCCGTCCGGTACGTCGGAGAAGGTCGTTACGCCGACGCGCACGCCGTGCGGGAGCTGGTCCAGGAACGTATGCGCCGCGCGCTTGGCCGCCGCCAGGCGGGTTGGGTCGACGTCCTCGGCCATCATCGAGCGCGAGTGGTCGGTCACGAGCATGATGGACGCGCGCTCGACCGGCACCGCGACGGTCCGTTGGGGCTTGGCCAGCGCGAGCGCGAGCGCCGCGATGGACGCGAGCAGCAGCGCGATCGGCAGCGAGCGCCGCCACGCCGGCGTGCGCCCGGCGGCGAGCGCGAGCGTCGCCGTGGCGGGGAAGCGGACGGCGTATCTGCGCGCGCGGCGCCGCGACGCGAGCTGGGCCAAAAGCGCGAGCGGCACGAGCAGCAGCGCGAGCAGCAGAAGCGGCTGGCCAAAGCTCATCGGAGCCGCTTCCCCAGCGCTTGCAGCCAGTCGCCGTCGGTCGACAGCGTCACGTGCTCGACCTCCAGCCGCCGCAGCTCGCGTGCGATCAGCGCGCGACGGTCGGCCTCGAGCGCCGCGAAGCGCTCGCGCACCTGTCGGCGCGAGGTGTCGACCTCGATGCGCGCGCCCGACTCGGGATCCACCAGCGACAGCCGCCCGACCGCCGGGATCGACGCCTCGCGTGGATCGCCGACCTCGATGGCCATCACGGAATGGCGTGCGCGCAGTGCGCCCAAAGGCCGGGTCCAGTCGTCCTGGTCGCGGAAGTCGGAGATCAGCACGACGAGCCCGGCCTGCGTCGCGACCTTGCCGGTGCGCCGCAGCGCGTCAGCCAAAGCGTGGCGATCGGGGCGTCCGTCCGGCGCGCAGCCCTCGGCCAGCGCACGCCGCAGCGCGATCACGCCGGGCTTCGAGGCACGCGGCGGAACGAGTCGTGGGCGTCCGGCGCCGAACGTCATCAGCGCGACGCGCCCGGCGCGCCGCACGGCGAGCCGTCCCAGCACCTGAGCGGCACCTTCGGCGACGTCCCACTTCAGGCGGTCCGCGGTCCCGAACGCCATCGACGGCGAGGCGTCGACCACGATCCACGTCGTCAGCGTGCGCTTGGGCACGTGCAGGCGCACGTGCGGCACGCCCGTGCGGGCCGTCGCGGCCGGGTCGATCTGCCGTACGTCGTCGCCGACCTCGTAGGGCCGCAGCTGCGCCAACTCGGTGCCGGCGCCGAGCCCGGCGGCGCTGCGGTCGCCCGGAAGTGCGCCTGCGGCCCGACGCGCGATCACGAGGTCGAGCCCCGCGATCAGCCCGTGCGGCAGCGGCCCGGGGCCCTGGCGCGCGGCGGGTGGGCGCAACGGCGACAACGCCGGGGCCGGGACAGCGGCGGTGCGGGGCGAGTCGGCCATCGTCCTCAGGCGGCGGCCGTCCGGCGGCCGGCGAGGTGGTCGGCGGGCGGCTCCTCGACCGTTGCCAGCACGCGCTCGAGGATCTCGTCGGCCGTCACGTCCTCGGTCAGCGCGTCGTAGGACAGCACGAGCCGGTGGCGCAGCACGTCGGGCGCGAGGTCGCGCACGTCCGCCACCGCCACGTAGCCGCGGCCGCGCAGCAGCGCCAATGCGCGGGCCGCCTGCACGAGCCCGATTGGCCCGCGCGGGGAGGCGCCGAACTCGATGAACGCGCCGACGTCCTCCAGCCCGTAGCGGTCCGGTCGCCGCGTCGCATCCGCCAGCGCCACCGCATACGCGATCACCTCGCGATCCACCAGCACCGCGTCGATCGCCCCTCTGAAGCGCTCCAGGTCGGCGAGCGTCAGCCGCTCGCGCACCTCCGCCGCCCGGCCGAGCGAGCGGTCCACAACGGCTGCCTCCTCGCCCATCGTCGGGTAGTCGACGACGACCTTCATCAGAAAGCGGTCGACCTGGGCCTCGGGCAGCGGGTAGGTGCCCTCGGACTCGATCGGGTTCTGCGTCGCGAGCACGAGGAACGGATGGGGGACGGGGAACGTCTCGCCGCCGATCGTCACCTGCTGCTCCTGCATCACCTCGAGCAGCGCCGACTGCACCTTCGCGGGCGCGCGGTTGATCTCGTCGGCGAGCAGGAAGTTGCCGAACACCGGACCCAGCTCGGTCTCGAATCTGCCGGTGTCGGGCCGGTAGACGCGCGTGCCGACGAGGTCGGCGGGCACGAGGTCAGGCGTGAACTGGATGCGCGTGAAGGAGCCGCCGAGCACCTGCGCGAGCGTCTTGACGGTCAACGTCTTGGCGAGGCCGGGCACGCCCTCCAGCAGCACGTGGCCGCCGGCGAGCAGCGCGACGAGCAGGCGCTCGAGCATCGCGTCCTGCCCGACGATCACGCGCTTTATCTCGTGCAGCGCCTCCTCGAGCGCGTCGCGCGGATCCTCGCGGCGAACGGCGCGGTCCTCGGTGGTCGGGTTGTCGGACATCGGCGTCTCTCGCTCCTTGTCTCGTGTTCAGTTCAGATCAGGCGGCCGAACCAGCGCAGCGACAGGCCGGCTCCGGCGAGCAGCAGGATCAGCCCGCCGGCCGCGAACGCCGCCGTCACCTGGCGGTGCTCGTCACGGCGGCCGAGCTGCGAGCCGAGCCGTTCGTAGACAGCGTCAAGTCCGTTAGTGGTGGCGGCCGTGAACGTCTCGCCGCCGGAGGCGTGGGCGATCGCCGCCAGCGCCTGCGGATCGGGTGGGACGCGCTCGGTTCTCTGCTCCCCGTCTCTGCCGGGAACCTGGATCGTCCCGTGGTCCGTGCCGAGCGCGACGGTATAGATCGGGATGTGAAGTCTCGCCGCCAGGCGTGCCGTTTCGACCGGGTCGCGACCGTACGTCGAGGTGCCGTCGGAGATCAACACGATCGCTCCGGGCGGGCGTCTGCCGCCCTCGCCGGGGACGTTGCGCAGCGCGGTCATCGCGCTTGCGATCGCCTCGCCCGTCGCAGTGCCGCCGCTGACCGCCATGCGGTCGATCGCCGCGCGCACGTCACCGCGGCTGCGCGTCGGGCTCTGCAGCACGACGGCGTGGTTGTTGAAGGCGAGCACGCCCACGTTCACGCCCGCGGGCACGCGGTCGATGAAGGCGCGCGCCGCGCGCTTGGCTGCGATCAGCCGGCTCGGCTGCACGTCGGTCGCCAGCATCGAGCCGGAGACGTCGGTCGCGAGCACGATCGCGGCGTGCTCGACCGGCACCGCGACCGTCCGCTGCGGACGCGCGGCCGCGAGCACCAGCAGCGCGAGCGCGAGCGCGAACGCAAGCATCGGCAGGTGGCGGCGCCAGCGCGGCCGGCGCGGCGCAACCGACGGCAGCAGCCGCGGAGCCGCGAACGCAGCGGCCGCCGCGCGCCGCACGTGCTGCTGCTGCGCGTACCAGACGACCAGGAGCGGCAGCGCGATCAGCGCGAGCAGAACAAGCGGCGCCCCGAAGCTGACGGCGAGGCTCACGGGATGTGCGCGGGTCGCTTCCCGAGCGTCGCGTGCAGCGTCAGCGTGCGGCCGTCGCGCTCGACTTCGAGGACGACTCTGTCGCCTGGCTTGTCATCGCCTATCGCGGCTGCGACGTCCTCGGGATCCTGGATCGGCTGGCCGTCGAGCTGCTTGATCACGTCGCCTCTCCTCACGCCGGCGCGCGCGGCGGGCCCGCCGGTGACGACGTCCGCGACCTCCGCCCCGTCGGGGTGCGTGGGTGAGGCGGGCGTGGTCGTGACGCCGAGCCACGGCCGCGGGATCGCCTCACCTCTCTCCAGTTGCGGCACGATCTGGCGCACCGTGTTGGAGGGGACGGCGAAGCCGATGCCGATGTTGCCCGCCACGCCGGCCGTCGCGATCTGCGAGTTGACGCCGATCACGTTGGCGCCGTCGTCGAGCAGAGGGCCGCCGGAGTTGCCGGGGTTGATCGGCGCGTCGGTCTGGATGACGTCGTCGATCGCGAACCCGTTCGGCGACTGGATCGAGCGCCCGAGGCCGGAGACGATCCCCTCCGTGGCGGTGCGGTCGAGCCCGAACGGGTTGCCGATCGCGACGACGAGGTCGCCGACCTCGACCGCGCGCGAGTCGGCGAATCTGAGCGCCTTCGCGCCTCTCGGCACGCGGCTGGGATCGATCGAGACGACGGCGAGGTCGCTGGAGGGGTCGACGCCGAGCACGTCGCCGTCGATCGCGTCGCCGTCCTGGCCGAAGCGCACGAGCACATGCGTGGCGGTGCCGACGACGTGCGCGTTCGTGACGAGCATCCCCTGGTCGTGGTCGATCAGGAAGCCGGTGCCCTCGCCGACGTTGGTGCGGATCGAGGTGACGGCTGGGCTCGCGGCGGCGTAGATCGCACCCGCGCGCGTCTCGCCTCTGTGCGGCCTGATCGGCTCGCTCGCGACGGCCGGCAGCGGGTCGGGACCGCTGTCGCGCCCGCCGTCGAGCAGCATCCCGGCGGCGAATGCGCCACCGGCGATCGCTGCCGCAGCGAGCATCGCGCCGAGCAGCCACGTCAGGCGGCGGGGGCTGCCACCAGAGCGCCCGTCAGCGCCAGCGTCCGCTGTATCGGTTGCGCCGGGCGCCTGCAGCTGAGGCGGACGGCGCAGCTCGGCGGTGCCTTCGGTCGCGTCACGTGCCCGCTCGGACTCGTCGCGCCAGCCGCCTGTCCACAGATGTCTCGGAGATCCCATTGCCGAACGAGAGTAGTGGGGAACGTAATGCCCTATTAAGGCGCAGTCGGCCCACGCTTCGTGGAGGGACGGCGCAGGAACGTCATACGATCCGCCCAGATGTCCTGGCAGATCTACCTCTCGGGAGAGATCCACACCGACTGGCGCGAGCGGATCGAGCAGGGCGCCGCAGCGGCGGGGCTCGACGTTGCGTTCAGCGCTCCCGTGACCGACCACGCCGCGAGCGACGACTGCGGCGTCGCGATCCTCGGCGCGGAGGAGAAGCCGTTTTGGAAGGACCACCTCGGCGCCGGCGTCAACGCCATTCGCACGCGCACCCTGATCGAGCGGGCCGACGTCGTCGTCGTGCGCTTCGGCGACCAGTACAAGCAGTGGAACGCCGCCTTCGACGCCGGCTACGTGGCCGCGCTCGGCAAGCCGCTCATCACGCTCCATCCCGAGCAGCACGATCACGCGCTCAAGGAGGTCGACCGCGCCGCGCTCGCTGTCGCGCGCGAGCCCGAGCAGGTCGTCGAGCTGCTGCTACATGCTCGACGGCCTCTTGCCGAGCTGAGCGGAGCTGGCGCGCGGGCGCTAGACGCCCGTCATCAGCCGCACTGAGATCCCGAACGGATCGGTCGCGACCGCCGCGTCGCGCTCCTCGCGCAGCGCGAAGCCGGCCTCCGCCACCCGATTGGTGACGCGCTCACGCTCGTCGGCGCTCGCAAAGCGGATCGCGAAGTCGCGCAGGCCGCGCGACGCTGGATCGGCAGGCGGTCCGCCGGCGCTCGCCCAGGTGTTGAGCCCCAGATGGTGGTGGTAGCCGTCGGCTGCGACGAACAACGCGCCCGGATAGCTGCGCACCATCACGTCGAGGCCGAGCGCGCCAGCGTAAAACGCCTCGGCGGCGGCGAGGTCGCTCACCTGCAGGTGGACGTGGCCGAGCGTCGTGCCGGCCGGCATGCCGGGGTCCTCGGCGGGCACGGCGGCGAGCAGCGCGCGCACGTCGGCCCGCCTCTCTGTGCCGTCCGCCAGCTCGCCGAGCAGGTCGTCGAGGTCGAGCGGCAGTGTTGCCATCGCCAGCTCGCCGTTCTCGGCGCGCCGCCACTCGTTGCGCGGCCGGTCGCGGTAGAGCTCGATCCCGTTTCCTTCCGGGTCGGACAGGTAGAGCGCCTCGCTGACGAGGTGGTCGGAGGCGCCGTCGAGTCGCCAGCCAGCGGCGGCTACGCGTCGCAGCGCCTCGGCGAGCGCGCGCCGGTCGGGCACGAGCAGCGCGAGGTGGAAGAGACCGCTCGATCCGCGGGCCCGCGTCGGCGCGGCCGCGTCGGCGATGAGCTCGACGAGCGCCAGTCCATCGGCAGAGCTGAGGCCGAGTCGCGCGGCGCCGTCGTCGGCCTCGCCGCGCCGCCGCAAGCCGACCACGCGCTCGTAGAAGGCGGCCGTGCCGTCGATATCCGCGACGGTGAGCCGGAGTGGCCCAAGGGCGAGTGAGGGGGACAGGGCGGACATCGACTGCGCGCACAACTGTACGTGCTGACCAAGTATTCATAAACCCTCCTCCTGCGTTAACCCTCTTCTAAGCCTGCACGGGCACAAATTGGTTATGCAGCCAGGATCCGCGCAGTGACACGACGGTGAGCGCCGAGCTGATCGCCGCCTACGCGGGCGGCTCCGTCGCCCAGGCGGCGCTTGTCGCTGGTGGGGCAGTGCGTTGCGTGCCGTCTTCGCTGCGTGCGTTGCGCCATCCGCTGTTCGCTGCTTTGCCGCTGCTCGGCCTCCTCGGGGTCGTCCTGTGGTTGCGTGCCGCGCCCCAGCAGGCCGGCGCGCTCGCGGAGATCGCGCTGCTCGGCGTTCCGTTGCTTGCGCTGATCGCTGCCGCGCGCACCGGCCTGATCGCGTTCGCGCTCGTCGTCGCGATGGTCGTGGTGACCGTCCACAACAACCACTCAATCGCCGGTCAGATCGCCGCGCTTGGCCTGATCGCCGCCAGCTGCACGGTGCTGGGAGCGCTGCTCGTCGAAGTCACGCCGGCGCGCTGGCTCGGCCTCGGCATCGCGGCGACCGCGGCGGTCGACCTCGTGCTCGTCGCGAGCGGCTTCCTCGGGCCGGCGACGCTGGCGCTGAACAGCGCAGGCGTGACCGAGTCGCTGCCGCAGCTGCAGCGTGTCGAGCTCGGCCCGCTCACGATGGGCTACGCAGACCTGTTCCTGCCGGCGCTCGTGGGCGCGCTGCTCGCCACGCGTGCCCGTACGCGTCACTGGGTCGCGCTGCTGACGCTGTGCTTCGCGCTCGCCGCCGGGCTTGTGTTCCTCGTCGCCGACCGGCTGCCGGCGACGGTCCCGGTCGCGCTCGCCCTGCTCGTCGTCGAGGGCAGCGGCGCTATCGTGCCGCCATGGCGCGTGGCGGACGGCTCGCCGAAGTCGACCTGACCCAGTCGCTCGGCCGCGAGGAGGCGGAGGCGCGCCTGCTCGCCGCGCAGCGCCGCATGCTGACGCTGCGCCTGCAGCTCGCCGGGCTGATCGGAAGCGAGGACAGACCGTTCGGGCCGCCGCTGCTCGTGTTGTTCGAGGGCTGGGACGCATCCGGCAAGGGCGGCGCGATCCGACGGCTCGTCGCCCCGCTCGACCCGCGTCACGTGCGCGTCGCGCAGTTCGCCGCGCCGACGGAGGACGAGAAGCGCCACCACTTCCTGTCGCGCTTCCAGGCGGCGCTGCCGGGCTGGGGCGGGATGGCCGTGCTCGACCGCTCGTGGTACGGGCGCGTGCTCGTTGAGCGCGTGCGCGGGCTCGCGAGCGAGGCGGAGTGGCTGCGCGCCTACGACGACATCGCCGCTTTCGAGCGGATGCTCGCGGGCGACGGCACCGTGCTGGTGAAGCTGTGGCTGGAGATTTCCCCGGAGGAGCAGCTGCGGCGCTTCAAGAAGCGCGAGAAGGACCCGCTCAGACGCTGGAAGCTGACGGACGAGGACTGGCTCAACCGCGAGCAGCGGCCGGCCTACGAACCGGCCGTCGAGGCGATGATCGCGCGCACCGACCAGCCGGCCGCGCCGTGGCGGCTGATCCCGGCCGAGTCGAAGGGCTTCGCACGCGTGTGCGTGATCGAGACGGTGATCGAGGCCGTCGAGACGGGCATGCGCGCGCACGGGCTCGAGCCGCTGTCGACGCTCTGAGCGGCGCGCCGGGCGGAGGCCGCGTCGCGCCGCCCGCTATCGTCCGTCCTTCGGAAGGGAAGTAGCCCTGCGAGACGGCGCGTTCGTCAGCACGGCTCGGCCAAGGTGGTCGAGCCCGGCGCGCCGGCCGGCCTTCGGGTCCGGCGGGTCAAACCTTCGAGACACCCATCGTTCTCGAAGGAGCCCAGCATGCTGTTCGCCTGGATCGCCCTCGCTGCGTTTGTCGCGGCTGCCCTCGCGCTCGACCTGCGCGGTCACGGCGGCAGGAAGATGTCGACGCGCACGGCCCTCGGCTGGTCGCTCGCCTGGACCGCGATCGGCGTCGCCTTTGCGCTCGTCGTGCTGCTGATCCAGGATGGCGCCGCGGCGAGCGAGTACCTCGCCGGCTTCCTGATCGAGAAGTCGCTGTCGCTCGACAACCTGTTCGTCTTCGCGATCCTCTTCACGTTTTTCAAGGTGCCCGACGAGCAGCGCCTGAAGGTGCTCGTGTGGGGCATCGCCGGCGCGATCGTGCTGCGCACCGCATTCATCCTCGTCGGCGCCGCGGCGCTTGACGCGTTCCACGCGACGACCTACGTGCTTGGCGCTCTGCTGCTGGTGACCGCGATCAGAATCGCCAGACAGTCCGGCGAGGAGATCGACCCCGACCACACGCTCGTGATGCGGATGCTGCGCCGCTGGCTGCCGCTGGCTGACGACTACGACGGCGACCGCCTCACGACGACGTCCCGCGAAGCAGGAGCAGAGCGCGGCAAGCGCCTCGCCACGCCGCTGCTGGCAGCGCTCGTGATGGTCGCCGCGTTCGACGTGATGTTCGCGATTGACTCGATCCCGGCGATCTTCGCGATCACGCGCGACACGTTCGTCGTGTTCGCTGCCAATGCGTTCTCGCTGCTCGGGATGGTCTCGCTCTACTTCCTGCTCGACGGCGCGCTCGACCGCTTCCGCTATCTCAACCTCGGCCTCGCCGCGATCCTCGCGTTCGTCGCCGCGAAGCTGCTGCTCGTCGACGTCTGGCACCCGTCGATCGCGCTGTCGCTCGGCGTGATCGTCGCCGCGCTGGTGGTGGCGGCGATCGGCTCGGTGATCGTGGAGCGGCGTGAGGCGCGGCGCGCCCCCGCGCCGCCCACCCCGCCGGCCGGGGAGCCGCCGGCGGCCGAGCCCGATCAGACGGCCGCGAAGCCGAGCGACTCGGCGACCGTCGCCTGACCGCCGTCGCGCGACGCGAACCCGATCGGCTCGCCCTTGTCGGCGAGCTTCGGGATCGCGATCGACGCGAGCGCGACGTGCAGCGCGTCGAGCGCCCGCAGGCCGTGCTCGCGTGCGAGCGCGAGGGCTCTTGCTTCGACCTCGTCGGAGGACGCGGACAGGAGGGTGACGCGGCCGTTCTCGTCGTCGAGGTCTTCGTCGAGCTTCGCGAGGGCGTCCGCGGCGACGATACGCCGGCCGCTTCGGGCAGCACGGACGATGGCTGCGGAGACCTCGATGCGCGTCCAACGACCGGTGAACTTGGCGATCGAGGAATCGGCGAGGAGAGCCTCAGCGACTTCCGATCCGTCCTCGTCCCCGAGGTAGGCGCGCGCCAGCACCGATGAGTCGACGTATGCGATCACAGGCCGGTGGACCGATCTTCCTCGAGGATCCGCACCATCTCGGGAGCCAGCTCGCGCAGCGCCTCGCGCCCGCGGCGGCGCTGCTCCTCGGTCAGTCTCGGCGCGTCGATTCTCACCAGCATTCCGAGCGCCGCCGCTTTTGCATTCGCACGTGCTTGACGGTCGCCGATGTCGGCGTCGACACTGATGTCGAGCAGCTCGCTCGCCCACGCGTTCACGCTCTTCCCCTCGCGGGCGGCGCGGGCGGCGATGCGTTGATGGAGCTCAGGGGACACGCGGAGAATCAGTTGCTTCACACGGTGAGGGTAGCGCCGACGCTATCAATCGACCAGTGGCGCTATCACTGTGTTGTGCGACGAATCTGCGGCGGATTGGCGGAATCTCCGCCGGCCTGCGCAGATCCTCCGCAAAGCGGCGGCGCGCGGCGAGCGCAGCCGGCTCAGGTGTACTCCCCGCGCAGCAGCGCGAGCTGCGCCTGCTCGATCTGCGGCGCGAGCTCCGTCAGGCCCTCGACCCCGCGCGTGCGCAGGTGCTCCACGGTCAGCTCCCAGGCGGCGCCGGCGGCGGCGCGCAGCGCCCAGCGGGGCACCGGTCCGAGTGCGGCGCCCTCGGCGAGCGCGTCCTGGTGTGCCTCCGCGAGCACGTCGGCGAAGCGCTCGATGATCTCTGCGCGGTGGGCGAGCGCCTCGTCTCCGACGCTCAGCACCTCGATCATGAAGGAGCGCGCGAAGGCCGGCTCGGCGGCGAGCACCTCGAGGAAGGCGTCGACGCCGGCGCGCAGCCGTGCTCGCCATCCGTCTGCCTCCTCGCCGGCTGCGAGCACCTGCTCCAGCAGGATCGCGTTGCCGACCTCCCACGCGGCGAGGAAGCAGGCGCGCTTGTCGGCGAAGTGCTCGTAGAAGGTCTTGCGCGAGACGCCGGCGCGCGCGATCACCTGCGCGACGGTCGTCGCCGCGTAGCCCTGCTCGGCGACGCACTGCGCCATCGCCTCCAGCAGGCGGCCGCGCTGTGAGGCGAGCACGACCTCGCGAGCGGCGGCGTGGCGGCCGCGAGGCAAGGCTCGCGGGATCGCCGCGGGGGCTTCGACGGAGGCTGGGGAGGACACGCTTGCCATGTAGAAACATCATGGTACAGTAGAAAACAAGCTGTTTCTACGAGTGCCCGCACGGCGGGCGCAGCGCCGACCGAGAGCGAGCACCCGACATGTCTGACAGCGCCACGCACGAGCGGCCGTCCACGAACGGATCCGGTCCCGCCCTGCCCGACCACGTCGACGTCGCGATCGTCGGCGGCGGCTTTGCCGGCATCGGCATGGCGATCGAGCTGATCAGAGCGGGACGGACGGACTTCGTGGTGCTCGAGCGCGACGGCGACGTCGGCGGGACCTGGCACCAGAACACCTATCCCGGCTGCCAGTGCGACGTGCCGTCGAATCTCTACTCGTTCTCGTTCGCGCCGAACCCGGAGTGGAGCCAGACGTTCGCGCTGCAGCCCGAGATCGGCACCTACCTGAAGAAGGTCGCCGATGACTTTGGTGTGCGCCCGTACGTGCGCACGAACACGACCGTAACCGACGCCGCCTGGGACGACGAGGCGCAGCGCTGGACCGCCCAGACCAACCGCGGCACGCTCACGGCACGGATCCTCGTCGCCGGCATGGGCGCCCTCAGCGAGCCGTCGCTCCCGTCGATCCCGGGCGCCGACAGCTTCGAGGGTCCGGCCTTCCACACCGCCTCATGGCGCCACGACGTCGACCTGACGGGCAAGCGCGTAGCTGTGATCGGCACCGGTGCCTCGGCTGTCCAGGTCGTCCCCCGCATCCAGCCGCAGGTGCAGAAGCTGAGCGTCTTCCAACGCACCCCGCCCTGGATCATGCCCCACCCGGGCCGCCCGGTCCGCCCGCGCGAGCGCGCGCTGTTCCGCGCGCTGCCTGCCGTGCAGAAGGCCGTGCGCGGCGCGACCTACTGGGGCCGCGAGTGCTTCGTGCTCCCGTTCAAGTTCCACCGTCTCAGCAAGGTGCCCGAGCGGATGGCACGCCGGCATCTGGAGCAGCAAGTGGCCGACCCGGCGTTGCGCGAGCAGCTGACGCCGCGCTACGAGATCGGCTGCAAGCGGATCCTGATGAGCAACGAGTACTTCCCTGCGTTGCAGCAGCCGAACGCCGCATTGGTGACGGACGCGATCGAGCGCATCACGCCGACCGGCGTCGTCACGGCCGACGGCGTCGAGCATCCGGCCGACGCGATCGTCTGGGGCACCGGCTTCCGCGTCACCGACATGCCCTACGTCGAGTGGCTGCGCGGCCGTGGCGGACGGGTGCTCGGCGACGTCTGGCGCGAGCAGGGGATGCAGGGGCTGCGCGGCACGACGGTCGCGGGCTTCCCCAACCTCTTCATGCTCGTCGGCCCGAACACCGGCCTCGGTCACAACTCGATCGTCTTCATCATCGAGTCGCAGCTCTCCTACGTGATGGACGCGCTGCGCACGATGGAGGCGCGCGGTGCCGTCGCCTGCGATCCGCGGCCGCCGGCACAGGAGCGCTTCAACGCGGAGCTGCAGCGGCGGATGCGTGGGACGGTCTGGACGAAGGGCGGCTGCGCCAGCTGGTACCTCGACTCCCACGGCCGCAACACGACGCTGTGGCCGGGCAGCTCATGGACGTTCCGCTGGGCGACGCGCGCCTTCGACCCGTCCGAGTACGAGCTGCTGTCGGGGGCTCCCGCGGCCGCCCCGACGCTCGCCGGCGTTTATTGAGCTGATGTTAAGCGCCCTCTGTCAGCGGCACGGAAGGCGCGTCCGGCAACGATCTTCGTAATTACGGCGATCGTCGCGCCGGACGGCGTGCTTGACGAACCCGGAGGGACCGGCATATAACTGGCGGGGCGCCGCGGGGGCGGCGTCGGGGGACGATCGAGGGGGATCAGGATCGGATGACCGCCGTAGACGCCGCCGTCGAGCAACGGCCCGTGTTCGAACTGTTCGAGGGCTTCGCGCTCGCCAGCGTGCTCGCCTCGCTCGACGAGGCCGGGTTGCTCACGGCCCTCGAGGCCGGATCGGTCGCAGCTGCGCCGGGGGGGATCGCCGACGCCGACGGCCTGATGCCGGCTGCGCTGCGCTACCTCGCTCAGCGCGAGCTGGCGGAGGAGCGCGAGGGCGCCTTCGCGCTCACCGAGCGCGGCCGCGCCGTCGTCAAGGACAAGGGCTACCTCGTGTGGCTGCAGGGCGGCTACGGGCACGTGCTCGCCGGCCTTGGCGACTTCATCACCGGCGCCCGTCGCTACGGCAGCGACGTCGAGCGCGCCGGCCGCTGGGTCGCCGAAGGCTCCGCGCTGATCGGCCGTGACGACGTCGCGCCTTACGCGGTCGAGGTGCTGTCCGGCATCGAGTTCCACCACGTCGTCGACCTCGGCTGCGGCAACGCGCGCTTCCTGATCGGCGCCGCGCAGCGCTTCGGCGTGACCGGCGTCGGCGTCGACCTCAGCCCGGAGGCGTGCGAGGACGCGGCCAAGATGATCGCCGACGCTGACCTGACCGGGAAGGTCGTCGTCCGCTGCGGCGACGCCGGCGATCTCGACGCGATCCCGGAGTTGGCCGCGGCGGACCTCGCCGTCGCGCACTTCCTGCTGCACGAGATCTTCGAGCACGGCAAGGAGGCGCTGATCGGCTACCTGACGAAGCTCGGCGGCATCATGCCGGCCGGCGCGCACATGCTCGTCGCCGAGGTGCAGCCGGCAACGGGCGCGCACGACGAGCGCTGGCGCCCGGAGTTCACGCTGCTGCACGCGATCATGCGCCAGGAGCTGCTCGACGCCGACGGCTGGCACGAGGCCTTCACAGCCGCTGGTTGGTCGCGCCACGAGGTCCGGGACCTCGGGTTGCCAGGCGCGATCCTGCTGCTTTATCGCAACGAGAAGGGGGACTGAGTCGGTGCCAGTTGAGGTCGCAACCCGCTCGGGGGTGGTCGTCACGGAGGGCCTCCCAGTAACCCAGGAGTTCGCCGGACACCACGCACCGACACCGATGTTCGTCACGCCGGAGACGCTGCCGGGCGCACCGTTCAGCATCGCTGGGGTGGACGCCGCAAACCTGATCGGCGCCCCGCACGCCGACCTGCACGTGCACGACGACCACGACGAGATCTACCTGTGCGTGACGCCCGGCTGTCGCTTCACGGTCGAGCTGGACGACGACCGCATCGAGCTCGTCTCGCCGGCCTCGGTGCTGATCCCGGCCGGCAAGCATCACCGCCTGATCGTCCACGAGGTCGCGACCGACACCTGTCCGTTCCTCGGGATCCTGCTCGAACCGTCGGTAGCGGGGAGTTGACGCTGATGAAGGTCGCAATCATCGGCACTGGCAACATCGGGACGGACCTGCTGCTGAAGGTGCAGCGCTCGCAATGGCTCGAGTGCGCGCTGTTCAGCGGGCGCAACCTCGACTCGGCCGGGATGCGCACCGCGCGCCACCTCGGCGTGCCCGTCAGCGACCGGTCGATCGAGGCGGTGGTCGACATGGCCGACGAGCTCGACCTCGTCTTCGACGCGACCTCGGCGCTCGATGCACGCCGCCACTGGGACGCGCTGGAGCCGCGCGGCCTGCCGGTCATCGACTTGACGCCGGCCAAGCTCGGCGAGCTCTGCATTCCGGCACTCAACTTGGCCGACTGCGCGCACGAGCCCAACCTCTGCATGGTCACGTGCGGCGGGCAGGCGGCGGTGCCGCTTGCGGCCTGCGTCGCGGCAACGCATGCGCAGGTCGAGTACGTCGAGATCGTCTCCACGAGCGCCTCGCGCTCGGTCGGGCCGGCGACGCGGATCAACATAGACGAGTACCTCGCAACGACTGAGGCGGCCGTCAGGCGGTTCACCGGCGTCGGGCGCGCGAAGACGATCCTGATCGTCAACCCGTCGAACCCGCCGATCACGATGCAGAACACCGTCTTCGCCCAGACCGACGAACCGGATCTGGAGTCGCTCACCGTCGCTGTCGAGCAGATGGTCGCGCGCGTGCAGCGCTACGTGCCCGGCTACCGGCTCGTCGTGCCGCCGCTGTACGAGGGCGGGCGGATCGCGATGACGGTGCAGATCCGCGGCGTGGGGGACTACCTGCCGGCGTATGCAGGCAACCTGGACATCATCACGTGCGCAGCGGTCGCGGCTGCAGAGGAGCGAGCGCGCGCCGTGTGGCAGGACGAGGCGGTAGCGGCGACGGGCTAATGCGGCGCGAGACGAGGGGGAACCGGGGGGAATGGCAGACATCCTGATCAGCGACCCGACGTTGCGGGACGGGAACCATGCGATCAAGCACCAGCTGAGTGCGCAGCAGATCCGCAGCTACGCGGCCGCGGCCAACGCGGCCGGCGTGCCGGTCGTCGAGGTCGGCCATGGCAATGGGCTGGGCGCTTCCTCGCTGCAGGTCGGCCAGGCGCTGCTGAGCGACCGCGAGATGCTGCGGATCGCACGCGAGCAGCTCACGGACGTGAAGCTGCAGGCGTTCGGGATCCCCGGCTTCGCGACGATGCGCGACCTCGACGGCGCGCTCGAGGAGGGCGCCGACGTCTTCCGCGTCGGCACGCACTGCACGGAGGCGGACCTGACCGAGCGCCACATCACCTACCTGCGTGGCAAGGACAAGCCGGTGCACGGCGTGCTGATGATGTGCCACATGACGACGGTCGGGGACCTCGTCGAGCAGGCGTGCAAGATGCAGGCCTACGGCGCCAGCGGGGTGATCGTGATGGACTCGGCCGGCGCGCTGCTGACCGACGACGTGCGTCGCCGAGTCGCCGCTCTGGTCGAGGGGACCGACATGGCCGTCGGCTACCACGGGCACGAGAACGTCTCGCTCGGCGTCGCCAACTCGATCGCCGCAGTCGACGAGGGCGCGACGATCGTCGACGGCACCGCGCGCGGCTTCGGCGCAGGCGCTGGTAACACCCAGCTGGAGGTGCTCGTCGCCGTGCTGACGCGGCTTGGGCACAGAACCGGGATCGACCTCTACAAGCTGCTCGAAGCGGCCGACCTGGCCGAGCGCGAGCTCGTGCAGACGATCCCCACGACTGACTCGGTGACGATCGTGAGCGGGCTGGCCGGCGTCTTCTCCGGCTACTCGAGACCGGTCCGCCGGATCGCGGAGGAGTTCGGCGTCGATCCGCGCGACGTCTTCTTCGCGCTCGGCAAGCGCGAGGTGATTGCAGGGCAGGAGGACGTGATACTCGAGGTCGCCGCCCAGTTGCGCGAAGGCTTCGAGATTCAGGTGGAGATCGAGATGCAGATACGCGAGGAGGTGGCGTGATGGCCCTGCGCACAGTGAGGCGCACCATGGAGGATCCAATAGGCGGCGCAGCGCTCCCGCCGGCGGGCACGCCTGCTCCGCCGCTGCCGCAGATGCGGGAGGAGGGACCCGCCTCCGGGACCCGCTGGCCGCCTGCCTCCCCGGCCGCCGCGCTGCTCGAGGCGAGCGCGATGACGCCGCATCACGAGGCGCTCGCACGCCTGCTGTGGCACGCCGAGCAGCGGCGCGAGCCGATCGAGCCGCTGTCCGCCACGTTCCCCGAGCTGGGGCTGTGGGACGCCTACCGCGTGCAGGCGATCGGCCGCCAGCTGCGCGCCGCCGAGGGCGAGGAGCTGCGCGGCTGGAAGGTCGGCCTCACGAGCGTCGCGATGCAGGAGATGATGAGCGTCGACCAACCCGACGGCGGCTATCTGCTCGAGTCAATGGTCGTCAGCAGCGGCGCGCAGCTGCGGGCCGACAGATTCATCCAGCCGCGCATCGAGGCGGAGATAGCGTTCCTGCTCAAGAGCGGCCTGCAGGGGCCGGGCGTCACGCGCGAAGAGGTGCTGGAAGCGACGCAGGCGTTTGCGCCCGCGCTCGAGCTGATCGACTCCCGCATCGCGCAGTGGCGCATCGGGATCGTCGACACGGTCGCCGATAACGCCTCCTCCGGGATGGCTGTGATCGGCGACTGGCACGACGCGGACGACGTCCGTGTCGAGGAGCTCGGCGTCAGCCTCGCGCTGGGGCCGGAGATCGTCAGGGGGCGTGGCGACGCGGTGCTCGGCCATCCCGCCGAGGCCGTGGCCTGGCTCGCCGGCACCCTGGCGCAGAGCGGCGAGCGGCTGGAGCCGGGCGACATCGTGCTGCCGGGCTCGGTGGCGCGGGCCGTGCCGATCGCCGCCGGGCAGGCGGCATACGCGACGTTCGACCGCCTGGGGGAGGTGAGCGTGGGCCTTGTCTGACGCCGCTGCGACGCGCGCGGCCGATGAGGCTCCGCTCTACCAGGTCGATGCGTACTGCCGCCGCTTTCCCGCCACGGTCACGGCCGCATTGGGGGAGGCCGTGCAACTCGACCGCAGCGCCTTCTATCCGGGGGGCGGTGGTCAACCGCACGACCGCGGGACCGTGACCGATGGGGCGCGCACCTGGTCCCTGACCGGTGCGCGCTCCGCGGCGGGTGAGGGCTGGTACGAGCTGGACGGCGAGGCCCCGCCGGTCGGGACCGAGGTCGAGTGCGAGGTCGACTGGGAGCGCCGCTACGCGCTGATGCGCACGCACACGGCGCTGCACATCCTCTGCGCGGTCGTCTGGCGCGACTACGGCGCGAAGGTCACCGGCGCGAACATGGAGCCGCTCAGGGGTCGCATGGACTTCGAGTTCGACAACCTGTCCGGCGAGTTCGTGCGCGAGCTGGAGGAGCGCGTGAACGTCGAGGTTGCCGCTGCGCGCCCGACGCGCGTCGACTTCCTGCCGCGCGAGCAGGCCGACCAGGACCCGGACCTGATTCGGAACAAGGTGAGCCTGCTGCCGCCGGCGATCCGCGTCGTGCGGGTCGTCGGGATCGAGGGGCTGGACCTGCAGGCCGACGGCGGCACACATGTCGCCGACACGAGCGAGGTGGGGCGGATCGCGCTGCCCTCGTACAAGAGCAAGGGCAGAATCAACAAACGCATTTCGTTGGAGCTCGACGGACCGACTGAGTAGGGGGATGGCGATGGGGGACGTGCACCGACCGGTTGACAAGCGCCCGGACTTTCCGGCGATGGAGCAGCGCGTGTTGGAGCGCTGGCGCGAGGACCGCACGTTCGAACGCTCGCTCGCCGCGCGCGAGGGCGGGCAGACGTTCAGCTTCTCTGAGGGCCCGCCGACTGCCAACGGCGATCCTGGCTCCCACCACGTGCTGCTGCGCTCGTTCAAGGACACCTACCTGCGCTACAAGACGATGCGCGGCTTCCACGCGCCCCGCAAGGCCGGCTGGGACTGCCACGGACTGCCCGTCGAGCTGCAGGTAGAGCGCGAGCTGGGGCTGAACTCCAAGCGCGAGATCGAGACGTACGGGATCGCCGAGTTCAACGAGAAGTGCCGCGCCTCGAACGCGCACTACATCGAGAGCTGGGAGCGGATGACCGAGCGGATCGGCTTCTGGATCGACCTGGACGGCGCGTTCCGCACCGGCGATCCGGAGTACGTCGAGTCGGTCTGGTGGTCGCTGCACGAGCTGTGGGACAGAGGCCTGATCTACAAGGGCCACAAGGTCGTCCCGTATTGCCCGCGCTGCGGCACCGGCCTCTCGTCGCACGAGACGGCGATGGGCTACGCCGACACCGAGGACATGACCACAACGGTGCGGCTGCCGGTCGCCGAGCCGCGCGGCCCGCTGAGAGCGGGCGACACGTTGCTGATCTGGACGACGCAGCCATGGACGCTGTTCGCCAACTGCGCCGTCGCGATCAATCCGTCGCTGACGTACGTGCGCGCACAGGTCGGCGCCGAGGTCGTGGTCGTCGCGGAGGAGCGCGTGAGCGACATCCTCGGCGACGCGGCGGAGGTGCTCGACCGCTTCCCCGGCGGCGCGATCGTCGACACGAGATACGAGCCGCCGTTCGACCGCCTGCCCGACCATGGGCCGAAGGGCCACACGGTGCTCGCCGCCGAGCACGTCGTGCTCGACAAGGGCACGGGCCTCGTCCACACGGCGATGGCGTTCGGTGAGGAGGACTTCGTGCTGTGCGAGCGGCACGGGATTCCCTTGGTCAACCCCGTGCGCGAGGACGGCACCTACGACGAGCGCATCACGGGCTACGAGGGCGTGTTCGTCGGCGACGCGACTCCTGGCGTGGTCGCCGCGCTGCACGACGCCGGCAAGCTGTGGGACACCGAGCCGTACGTGCATTCGTACCCCCACTGCTGGCGCTGCGACTCGAAGCTCCTCTACTACGCGAAGGAGTCGTGGTACATCGGCACGCGCGACCGCCGCCACGACATGCTCGCCCAGAACCAGCGGATCGACTGGCGGCCCGAGCACGTGCGCGACGGGCGCTTCGGCAACTGGCTGCAGGGCAACGTCGACTGGGCGTTGTCCCGGGATCGCTACTGGGGCACGCCGCTGCCGATCTGGGAGTGCGACTCCTGCGACGCGCGCCACTGCATCGGGTCTTTGGCCGAGCTGCGCGAGGTCGCCGGCGCGCTGCCGCAGGACCTCCACCGGCCGTTCATCGACGACGTGTCGTGGGGCTGCACCGTCGCCGGCTGCGACGGCGCGATGCGCCGCGTGAGAGCGACGATCGACACCTGGTACGACAGCGCCTGCATGCCGTTCGCGCAGTTCCACTACCCGTTCGAGGGCAAGCGCGAGGTCGCCGAACAGTTCCCGCCGACGTTCATATGCGAGGGGATCGACCAGACGCGCGGGTGGTTCTACACGTCGCTGGCGGTGTCCACGCTCCTGTTCAGAGACATCCCGTTCAGACACGCCGTCTGCGTCGGGCACGTGACGGACGCGAAGGGCCACAAGATGTCGAAGTCGCGCGGCAACGCGGTCGACCCGTGGGAGGTGTTGAACACGCACGGCGCCGACGCGTTCCGTTGGTACTACCTCGCCTCGCAGCAGCCGTGGGCCGGCTACAGATTCTCCGCGGACGCGGTGCACGAGGGCATGCGCGAGCTGCTGCTGCCGCTGTGGACGACGTACGGCTTCTACGTGCTGTACGCGAACATCGAGGGCTTCGATGGGTCCGGCGCGCCGCCGGTGTCCGAGCGGCCGGCGCTGGACCGTTGGGCGATCTCGAAGCTGCAGGCGCTGACCGAGCGGATGCGCACGCGCATCGACGACTTCGACGCGACGACGGCCGTGCGGCTCGCGGCCGAGTGGGTCGAGGACCTGTCGAACTGGTACATCCGCCTCTCGCGCCGCCGCTTCTGGGAGGGCGACGTCGCCGCCCTGGCGACGCTGCGCGAGTGCCTGGTCGAGACGGCGAAGCTGCTCGCGCCGCCGGTGCCGTTCCTGGCAGAGGAGATCTACGCGAACCTCGTCGGCGGCGCGGCCGCCGACTTCGGCGCCGAGCCGGACTCGGTGCACCTGTGCGATTACCCCGAGGCCGTCCAGGCGCTGCGCGACGTGCAGCTCGAGGAGGACATGGCTTTGGTGCGCGAGGTCATCGAGCTCGGCCGCGACGCACGCGCGAGATCGAAGGTCAAGGTGCGCCAGCCGCTGCCGCGCGTCGTCGTCTGCGGCGACTCGCGGGTGGCGGACGCGGTCGGCCGGCTGCGCGAGCTGGTGCTGAGCGAGCTGAACGTGAAGGCGGTCGAGGTCGTCTCGCGGGTCGACGAGCTGGAGCGCCCGGTCGTGCTGCCGAACCTGCAGAGACTCGGTCCGCGCTGCGGCAGGGACATGCCGCAAGTCGTGGCCGCGCTGCGCTCGCGCGACGGCGAGGAGGCGCTCAGGGCACTGCACGACCACGGCGTGCTCGCGGTCTCGGTCGCGACCGGCGACGAGCTCGACCCGACGCACACTTATGCGCTCGCGGAGAACGACATTCTCGTTCGGCGTGAGCCCCGCCATGGGCTCGTGCTGTCGGCCCGCAACGGGGTGACGGTCGCCGTCGACACGACGATCGAAGAGCAGCTGCGCCGCGAGGGGCTCGCGCGCGAGATCGTGCGCGTTGTGCAGGCGGCGCGCAGAGAGGCCGGCGTCGCGGTGACGGACCGCATCGAGTTGCGGCTCGCCGGCAGCGAGCTGCTGCTCGGCGCGGCGCGGGCGCACGAGCGCTACGTCGCGGCCGAGACGCTGGCGACCGCGGTCGCGTACTCCGCCGCCGGCGACGCGTCGCCGGCCTCACCGGTCGACGTCGACGGCGAGCCGCTCGCGGTCGCCGTGGCGATCGCGCGCCGCTAGCGCCCGGTCCGAGCTAGTCGGATCCGGCGACGACGACCTGCGCTCGACCGGCCTGCTTGGCGCGGTAGAGCATCGCGTCCGCCACGCCGTACAGCGCAGGCAGGTCCCCGCCGTCCTCCGGGAGGCGGGCGACGCCTGCGCTGAAGGCGACGGCGAAGGGTTCGCCGTCGGCGCCGTCGAAGTGTTCGCGACTCAGCGTCGCGAGCAGTTCGCCGAGGCGCTCGCGGGCGTTGTCGCCGGACATCCCGTACATGCCGACGATGAACTCCTCGCCGCCCCAGCGCCCGACGACGTCTTCGCCGCGGAAGGACTCGGACAGCAGCGTGCCGAAGCGGCGCAGGACCGCGTCTCCCGCCGCGTGGCCGTGGACGTCGTTGACCTGCTTGAAGCGGTCGAGGTCGATCGCGGCGAGCGCGAGCGGCTGCTCGTAGCGCGTCGCGAGCCGCAGCAGTCGCTCCAGCGCCTGCGTCGAGGCCTGCCGGTTCTGCACGCCGGTGAGGCTGTCCGTCTCGGCGAGCGCGCGATGCAGAGCGAGCCGCTCGACGCGATTGCGCACCCGCGTAACGAGCTCGGTGCCGATCACCGGCTTGGCGAGGTGGTCGTCGGCTCCGGCGGCGAAGATGCGCTCGATCGAGGCCGGGTCGCGGCGTGCGGTCAGCATGAGCACTGGGACGGTCGCCCAGCGCGTGTCGTTGCGCAGCACGCGGCACAGCTCGACGCCCGTCACGCCCGGCATGTCGACGTCGAGCAGGATCACGTCGGGGCGCACGCGATCCAGCTCGCTCCAGAAGCGCAGCGGATCGCTCAGCGTGACGACGCGGACGCCGTGCGGCGTCAGCAGCGCGCCCACCGCGTCGAGCACCGCGGGGTCGTCGTCGACCGCGAGCAGCGTGGTCTCCGGGGCGCCTGCGCGCTCGATCAACCGCAGCACTCCGTCGATCGCCTGCGGCGCCGGCAGCGACTTCGAGACGAAGCCGCGGCCGCCGCGGCGGACGACCTCGACGCGATCGGTCAGCGTGTCGCGCATCGTCGAGACGAGCACCGGCACCGGTGGCGTCGCGCCGGTCAGCTCGGACAGCAGCGCGTAGGCGTCCGCCGTGCCGGTCTCGAACGTGAGGTCGAGCAGCACACCGGCCGGGCGAATGCGCGCCAGCACTTCGCGGGCGGCGGCGGGCGAGGCGGCGAGCTCGACGCCCATGCCGCGGCGCGCCGCCTCCGCCGCCAGCCGCTCGGCGAGCGGGAGGTCGTCCTCGACGATCAGCAGCTGCGCCGCCTCGGGTGGGGCCGGCGCGGCCGTCGCCGGCGTGCTCGGCAGGACCGCCTGGACGTCGTCGCGCACCGCCACCACCAGCTCCGACAGGCGTGGCAGCGACGATGGGCCGAGCGCCTCCGGCGCGCCGAGCAGCAGCTCCAGCTCGCGCGAGCGCTCGGACGCGGCGGCGAGGCCGAACGTGCCGAGCGAGCCGGACAGCTTGTGCGCCTCGCGCGTGGACCGCGCGCGCCGGTCGTCGTCGAGGTCACCGCGCATCAGCGCGACGACGGCCGCCTCGATCGTCCCCACCTGCTCGAGCACGCCAGCATGGTGGCGCTCCCAGATCTCCGCGAGCGCGGTCGGGACGGTCGCGGTCGGCTCGCTCATCGGGGCCATCCGAGCAGGTCCGCAAGCTGGCCGCCGAGCGTGTTCACGTCGAACGGCTTCGGGAGCACGCCCGCGACGTCGAGCGCCCGCAGCCGCGCAAGCTCGTCGGCATCGTCGTGCGCGGTCAGGAAGACGACCGGCGTCTGCGCGGTGATCGGCTCGGCGCGCAGCGCGGCGACGGTGTCCGGTCCATCCAGCTCCGGCATCTCGACGTCGAGCAGGATCGCGTCCGGCGGCTCGGCCGCTGACAGCGCAACTGCCTCGGCACCGGACGCCGTACAGCGTACCTCCCAGCCGGCGTGCGCTTCGAGCGCCACGCGCGCCAATTCGTGCACAAGTTTGGAGTCGTCGACGACGAGGATTCGGTAGCGGGGCATCGAAGCAGTCGAGTCAGCGTTCACAGTCCTATCGGCGGCGAACGGTCGCAACCCAACCCCGGGTCGGGGAACAGTCACGTCTTCCGGAAGGGAACTCCGACGATGTCGTCAACCCGCAGGTGGCTCGAGACACCCTCGCACCGGATCGCCGCCGTCGGCGCGGTCATCGTCGCCCTCTGCTGCGCGACCGTCGGGGTGGCGCTGTGGCGCTACGGCGCGACCGAGGACGCCTACCGCACGGCGATCCACCACGGCGACGCCGTCCGCGACGTTCAGACGGCGAAGGAAGAGCTGCTCGACCGTGCGGTCACGGTCAGCTCCAGCGCGCTGAGCGGCCAGCAGCCCGACGCCTCCGAGATGACCGCCTCTGAGCGGCGCTATCGCGCCGCGCTGCACCGCGTGCGGGAACACGCCGCCACGGGGGGCGAGGACACGGCGCCCTATGACCGCGCGCTCGAAGGCGGCACTCGCCTGGTCGCTGGTCCCGAGGCCGAGCTGTTGCGTGCGGTCGGCTCGCCGGCGGCGCCGGCCGCGCTCGAACGCTATGCCGCCGCTACTCACGCGCTGGAGGAGTCGGTGCTCGACCCGCTCGGAGAGCACGAGATCGCGGAGGAGCAGGCGGTGGAGCGCCAAGCGGCCGAAACCGCGCACGACGGGCGCGTCCTCATGTTGGCGATCGGCGCGATCGCGATCGTCGCGATGGTGCTGCTGCTCGCCTACGCCGTGCGCCTGCTCAGCCGGCTGCTCGAGCGCATCAAGCAGACTGCGGGCACGCTCGGCACCGCGCTCGGCGACCTGCGCGCCTCGGCGAGCGAGACGGCCGCCGCGACGACCGAGCAGGCGGCCGCGATCAGCGAGGTCGCGACGACGATCGAGGAGCTGAGCGCGACCGCGGCGTCGATCGCCGAGAACGCCCAGGCTGCCACCTCCGCCGCCGACCAGACTGGCCAGACGATGAGCGAGATGCAGGACCACGTGCGCACCATCTCCGAGCGCTCGCTCGCACTCGGGGAGCGCAGCCAGAGAATCGGCGAGGTGCTCACGCTGCTCAACGACATCGCGGAGCGCACGAATCTGCTCGCGCTCAACGCCGCGATCGAGGCGGCGCGCGCCGGCGAGGCGGGGCGCGGCTTCGCGGTCGTCGCTAGCGAGGTGCGCAAGCTCGCCGAGCGCAGCGTGCGCTCGACCGACTCGATCCGCGAGATCGTCACCGCCATCCAGGACGAGACCAACGCGACGATCATGGCGACCGAGCAGGGCTCCCGCCAGGCGCGCGACGTCGGCGAGCTGATGCGCTCGACTGCCGGTGTGCTCGACGACAGCATCCAGGCGACCGAGCAGCAGAAGGACGCCGCGAGCCAGGTCACGAGCACGATGCTGGAGATCCGCAAGGCGGCCGAGGAGCTGGCGGGCGACCAGCGCCAGCGCGCGTCGGTGACCGAGCAGGTCGACGCGCTCGTGCAGGAGCTGGAGCAGACGCTCGCGCGGCACGGGCTCGCCGCGTCCAGCCCCGCGAGGCCGTGAGCGCTGTGCACGTGCACTTGCGCGTGGGCGCGGAGCGCTACGCGCTGCCGGTCGCCGACGTGCGCTCGATCGTCGACATGGAGGGCCTCGCGCCCGTGCTCGGGATGCCGCCGTCGGTGCTGGGCCTGCGCGCGCTCGACGGCGCGCTGCTGCCCGTGCTGGCGCTTGCGCGGCTGCTCGGCGTCGCCGGCGAGGCGCCGACCCGGATCGTGGTGGTGGAGGCGGCCGGCGGGGTCGGCCTCGCGGTCGACGAGGTGCTCGACGTCGCCGAGCTGCCCCCGCTGGACGAGGGCAGCTCATCCGGGCGGCTACGCGGGACGGTGCTGCTCGACGGCGTGCTCGTCGGCGCGATCGACCTGCCCGCTGTACTCGGCGGGCTCGAGACGGAGCTGGCCGCATGAGCGATGCGCGGGGACGGCTGCTGGAGATCTTCCGCGAGGAGGCGGCCGAGCGGCTCGACCGCGTCGTCGCGACGCTGCTCGCGATCGACGCGGGTGACCCGCCGGACGACGCGACCGACGCGCTGTTCCGCGACGTCCACTCGCTGAAGGGCGGCGCCGGCCTCGTCGGGCTGGAGCCCGTGCGGGAGGTCGCGCACGCGGCCGAGGAGCTGCTGAGCGGCGTGCGCAGCGCGGGACAGCCGGTGTCGCGGGAGCTGGTCGCGCCGCTGCTGGCCGTGGCGGACGCGATGCGTCGCGGGGTGGCGGGCGAGGAGATCGTTCCGGAGGAGGCGATCGCCGCGTTGTCGGCGGCGGCCCCTGCCCGGCCCGTGGCCGCCGCCGGATCGGGGGCCGCTGAGCCCCCGCCGGACGACGCCGCGCCCGCCGATCGGCCACCGCCGACCGATCCCGCGCCGTCCAACGGGGCTCCCGCGCTGCCGCGCGCGCGGATCGACGGCTCGATCCGCGTCTCCACCGCGAAGGTCGACCGCGTGCTCGACGCGGCCGGCAGCGCCACCCTGCACCAACGCAGCCTCGGCCACCTGGTCGGCGCGACCGCCGACGAGCTCGTCGGCGAGGCGCTCGATCGCGGGGCGGTGCTGCTCGACGAGCTGCAGGACGCTGCGATCGAGCTGCGCGCGCTGCCGCTGTCGGCGATCACCGCTCCGTTGCCACGCTACGTGCGCGACCTCGCGGCGAGCGAGGACAAGGAAGTCGAGCTGTCGCTGACCGGCGTCGAGACGCAGCTCGACCGCATGGTCCTCGATGGCCTCTCGGACATGCTCGGTCATCTGCTGCGCAACGCGATCGCGCATGGGATCGAGCTCCCGGCCGAGCGTCGCGCGGCGGGCAAGCCGGCGCGCGGGCGCGTCGAGTTGCGCGCCGAGCAGCGCGGAGGGCGTGTCGCGATCGAGGTCTCCGACGACGGCCGCGGCGTCGCCGCCGAGCTGCTGCAGGCCGCCCCGAGCGGGCCGGCACTCGCCGATCGGCTCGCCCAGCCGGGCTTCTCGACCGCCGGCAGCGTCGACGCGGTGTCCGGTCGCGGCGTCGGGCTCGACGCGGTCAAGGCGCACGTCGAGTCGATCGGCGGCGGGCTGGCGGTGGAGAGCGAGCCGGGCCGGGGCACGACGATCACGCTCGACCTGCCGCTCACGCTCGCCGTGCTGCACGTGCTGCTCGTAGAGCGGCTCGGGCAGGCGTTCGGCGTGCCGGTGCCGCGGGTGGAGGAGGTCGTCGCGGTGGACGAGACGACGTCGCTCGGCGGACGGCCGTCGATTGTGCTGCGGGGCGAGGCGATCCCACTCGGCGACCTCGCCGCGGCGCTCGGCGGCGTCGGCGGCGAGCTGCCCGAGCGTGCGCCCGCGCTGATCCTGTGTCATGGCGGCACGACCGTCGCGCTCGCATGCGACCGCTTGCTGGGGGAGCAGAGCGTCGTCGTCAAGAGCCTCGGTCCGCTGCTCGGCCGCCGCCGGCAGTACCTCGGCGGCGCGATCCTGAGCGACGGGCGCGTCGCGCTGATCGTCGACCCGGCCGTCGCCGTCGCTGGTGCCGGCGCGTTGACCGCAACCCCGGCCATCGAGCGCATCGAGTCCGCATCCGTCGAGGCGGCGGCGGCCCCCAAGGTGTTGGTCGTCGATGACCAGTTCACCGTGCGGGAGCTGCAGCGCAGCATCCTCGAAGCCGCCGGCTACCGCGTCGAGACGGCCGGCGACGGCGTCGCCGCGCTCCAGCAGCTCGGCGGCGCTGCCGACATAGACCTCGTGGTGACCGATCTCGAGATGCCCGAGATGGGCGGGCTGGAGCTGCTGCGCCGCGTGCGCGGTGAGCCGGCGACGGCATCCCTTCCAGTCGTGGTCGTGACGTCGCTGGCGGGCGAGGAGGACCAGCGCCGCGGCCTCGAGGCGGGCGCCGACGCGTACGTCACGAAGGATCGCTTCGACCAGCGCGCATTGCTGGACACGGTCGAACGCCTCATCGGACGATGAGCGAGGCGGCCTCGCTTGCGTCCGGCGCGAGCGCGCGGCGCGGCGAGGCGATCGGCATCTGCGCCTCCACAGGCGGCCCGGCCGCGCTCGCGGAGCTGCTCGGTGCCCTGCCGGCGGACTTCCCGCTTGCGCTGCTCGTCGTCCAGCACATCGCGAGCGGCTTCGTCGACGGCCTCGTGAAGATGCTCGACGACGCCATCGCGCTGCCGGTGGCGACGGCACGCGACGATGCGCCGCTGCGCCCGGGCGTGTGGCTTGCTCCGGACGACGCGCACCTGACGCTGACCCGCGCCCGCCGCGTGAAGCTCGATCGCGACACCGTCCGCGGGCGGCACCGGCCGTCCGCCGACCTGCTGCTGGAGAGCCTCGCCGACGCCCTCGGTGCCGGGGCGGTCGCGGTCGTCCTGACGGGCATGGGCCGCGACGGGGCGGCGGGCGCGGCGGCGGTGCAGGCGCGCGGCGGCCTCGTGCTCGCGCAGGACGAGGCGAGCTCCGCCATCTACGGCATGCCGCGCGCGGCTGTGCAAGCCGGCGCCCGTCCGCTCGCGCCGTCCGCGATCGCGGACGTGCTGTGCCGTCTGTCCCTCGCGCGGCGATGAGCGACGACCTCGAGCAGCTCGCCGATCTGGTCCGCGACCGCAGCGGGATCGTCCTGCACGGCAAGCACCGCATCCACTCGCTCGCCGCGGGGCTCGCGAAGCTCGATCCGGGGCTCGACGCTGCGGCCGCGCTGCGGCGGGCACGCGAGCCCGTGGGCGGGAAGGCGTTCGTCGCCGCACTGCTGGAGGCGGTTGCGGTGCACGAGACGTTCTTCTTCCGCCAGCGCGACGACCTCGACGCGGTCGACTGGCACGCGCTGCTCGCAACCGCCCGCGCGAACGGGTCCTCGGCGGTGCGGACGTGGGTTGCCGGCTGCTCGACGGGCGAGGAGGCCTGGACGCTCACGATCCTCGCGACCGAGGCGCTCGGCGAGCCGGCCCCGGTCTCGCTGCTTGCGACCGACTTGTCCGCCGCCGCGTTGCGTCGCGCCGAACTGGGGCGCTACGGCCCACGCTCCGTGCGTCACGTCGAGGCCGGCCTGCGCGAGCGCTATCTCGATCCGTTCGGCGCGGAATGGGCGGTGGGCGAGCCGCTGCGGCGGCTCGTGCGTTTCGAGCAGCACAACCTCGTGGCGGACCCGCCGCCCGGCGAGCGCTTCGAGCTGATCCTGTGCCGCAACGTGCTGATCTACTTCGACGCGCCGACGGTCGAGCGCGTCGTGCGCTCGTTGGAGCGCGTGCTGGCACCAGGCGGGATGCTCGTGCTCGGCGCGGCCGACCGCCTCTGCCGCCTGCCCGACCCGGCGCAGCGCCGCGCCCCGCGCACTGCGCGCCCCGCGGCACCGTGGCGGGCTCGCCTCGGCCGGCCGGCGCGCGAGCGCGCGGCCGGCGCGGCGTCTAGACAGAGTTGGCGCACTCCCGCTCGCGAAGTCGGTGCCGCGGCGCCCCCTGCCGCGCCCCCGGGGTCGCCCAGCTCGGCATCACCCGCCGCGGACGGCCCCACGCCGCTCGCCGCCGTCCTCGCGGCTGCCGACGCGGGCCGGATGGACGAGGCGCTCGCGGCGACGGAGCGGGCGCTCGCGGCGGACCCGCTCGACGCCGATGCCCACTACATCCGCGGCGTGGCGCAGCTCGGCAGCGGCGACGGCCCCGCGGCGGCCGAGTCGCTGCGGCGGGCGTTGTACGTCGACCCGGGCTTCGCGCTCGCTGCCTTCCAGCTCGGCCGCGCCTACGACTTGCTCGGCGACGAGCCCGCCGCGCGCCGCGCCTATCAGCAGGCGCTGCGCACGCTCTCGCCCGACCACGAGCGCCAGCAGCGCCTCGTCGCCGCCGCCGACCTCGCCGACGTCGCATCCGCCTGCGGCGCGCGGCTGGCAGCGCTGTCGCACGCGTCCTGAGACCGTCCGGCCGCGTCGTCTCGCTACGCTGCCGCGCGTGCCGTTCGCCGTCACCCTCATCGCCGCGCTCGTGGCCGGCTTCGTCGCGCGCGAGGCGCTCGACCTGCCACTCGTCGCCGCGATGGCGATCGCGCTCGTCGCCGGCCTCGCGGCCGACTACGCGGCGCGGCGACGCGCGAGCGGCTAACGCGCGCGCTACGAGTCCAGGCCAGGCAAGGGGTCGATCGGCAGCTCGCCGTGGATCTCGCGCAGCTCGTCGAGATCTGCCTTGTCGCGTGGACGGCCCGCGAGGCGCTTGAAGGCGACGAGGCTGGAGAGGCCTGCGACGTGGAAGCGGCCGGCCCCGAGGTTAGCCTCGTGCGCGTTGCCGCGCACCGTCGCGAAGTCGAGCGGGGGAGCCCCCTCGCGCAACAGGTCGATGAGGCCCGCACGCGTTGAAAGCCGGCTGTGCTCGCGGTCCGCGAGGTCGCCTGCCGCGAACGGCCGCTCGGGTGAGAGCCAGTGCGCATCGAGCGCCGCGAGCGCGACATCGAGCGCGCGGTCGTTGCCGGCAGCATCGGGGATCAGGAAATCGACGTCCTCGGTTGCACGCACGAAGTCGTTGGCGATCACGGCGAATCCACCGATCACGACGAACTCTGCGTGGGCTGTGAGCAGCGCCGCGGTGACCGCGGCGAGGTCAGGATCGACGAACGGGCGGCTCATCGCGGATGATCCCGCGGCGCAGCGCGGCCGCCTGGGCCGACAGACGCTGCCCGCGTCGCAGCTTGTCTTCGATCGACAGGCCGGCCGGTCGCAGCAGCCGACGCTTCTCGGCGTCGAGCGACTGCCAGGTCTTACGGTCGATGTCGAACGGTTCGATGGTCATCGCGTCAACCCGATGGTACGCCGACCGTCGGCTTGGCTCGCACGCTTCGAGCATGCCCGGGAAGGGGCTGCTCTGACGGAGCGTCGTCGCTGGCTCGTCATTCGTCCGCAACGCTTTGATCGCGGCGGCGAGCGGACGAGGGCGTCCGGCGTTCGCCTCGACGGCCTCGACGAGGTCGAGCACCGTGCGCAGCGGCACCTCGCGCCGTCCACGCGCTGTGACGACGACCGGCACGTCGCCGGCTGCGATCCAGCGGTCGAGCGCGGTCTGGCTCACGCCGAGCAGACGAGCCGTCGCCGCACGGCCCACCGTGGGACCGGCTGCGCGCTCCAGATCGGCGCGCACTGCCACGAGATCCTCATCGGTTGGATGCCGGTGGTGTACGCGTCGCAGGCGCACGGCGTCCCGCACGAGCTGAGCTTGGTCGAGCATGTCCCAAGGCTACCTCTATGTTGAGAAATATCAATAAATTCCTCAACATATCCCTTGTGGTGTCAGCTCGCCGCCGCCGGCTCCGTCACCGGCTTGAGGTGGCGGAAGGGGCGGCCGTCACGGAGCTCCTTGACGACCGCCTCGACGAGGCCGTCGCCGTCGAGGCGCTTGCCGTCGGTGACGGCGGCGATGAGGCCGCGCTTGCGGGCGATCAGGCGGGCCATCGTCTCGTCGATCGTGCCGGCGGCCAGCAGGTACCAGGCGGTGACGGCGTCGTGCTGGCCGATCCGGTGGAGCCGGTCCTCGGCCTGGTCGTGCATCGCGGGCGTCCACTCCAGCTCCAGGAAGGCGACGTTGGACGCGCGCGTGAGCGTGATCCCCTGCGCGGCGACGCGCGTGGCGCAGACGATCAGCTGCGGCGCGTCGCCGTCCTCCTGGAACGTGCGCACCGTCGCCTCGCGTGCCTCCGTCTTGTCGCGCCCGAGCAGGTGCAGGGCGTCGGGGAAGCGCTCCATCACCGCCTCCTGCACCTCCACATGCCGGGCGAACACGACGAGCGGCTCGCCCGAAGCGAGGAAGTCGTGGATCCACGTCAGCGCCGCGTGCAGCTTCCCGCGAGCCGCGAGTCGCTGGAGCGTCCCCAGCTGCGCGAGCCGCTGGGCGCGCAGCGTCGCGGCGATCTTCGCGTTCAGCTCGGAGAGATCCAAAGGCTGCTCGCGCAGCCACGCGATCACGTCGTCCTCTGCCAGCTTGTACTCGCGCTCGTTGTCAAGCGCGACCGGCACGACGACCTGGCGCTTGTCCGGCAGCTGCGGCAGCACCTCGCTCTTGCGGCGGCGCACGAAGCAGCGCCGGCGCAGGTGCCAGTGCAGCCGCTCCTCGGTCAGCGGCCCGCGGAACTGCGCTCTGAAGCGCGCGCCGGAGCCGAAGTCCTCCAGCCGCCCGAGCACGCGCAGCTGCGAGATCAGCTCGTCGGCGTGGTTGAGCACGGGCGTGCCTGTCAGCGCCAGTCGCAGCGCGTCGCGCGGCATCCCCTCGGCGAGCCGTCGCACCGCGCGCGTGCGCTTGGCCTGCGGGTTCTTGCAGTAGTGCGACTCGTCGAGCACCAGTGCGCGCGGCCGACGGCGCGCGAGCATCTCCCGCTGGGTCGCGACGATCTCGTAGTTGAGGATCAGGATGTCCGCGCGCGGCGGCACCGCGACGCGCCCCTCGACGACCGCGACGGAGCGGTGCGGCAGCCAGCGCGCGGTCTCGCGCTCCCAGTTGAGCTTCAGCGAGGCGGGGCACACCACCACCGCTGGGAACGCGTTGTCGGCCTCCAGCGCCGCAAGCGCCTCGACCGTCTTGCCGAGCCCCTGCTCGTCGGCGAGGAACGCGCGGCGCGCGTCGAGCACGTAGCGCACGCCGGCCCACTGGAACGGCTCCAAGGTGCCGCCGAGCACCGCGGCGACCTCCTTGATCGGCTCGGCCTCGGTCGCGCGTGAGGCGCGGATCGCCGCCGCCGCCTCGGCTGCCTCGGCGCGGAGCGCTTCCAGCACCGGTACCGCCATCGGCGCGACCTCGACGCCGTGCAGCGAGAGGAACGCCTCCAGTGGCTCGCACAGCCACGGGTCGACGGGCACCACGCAGGCGCCTTCGGCGCCCGGAAGGTCGGCGAAAGCGGCACCGACGTCGGGATCCCACAACACCTCCAGTCGCAGGCGCGCGCCGTCGACGCCGTGCGTGGCGACGAGCCGTGCCGGGGGCGGGTCGTCGCCGAGCTCCAAGGCGGCGATGCAGCGCTCGGCGGCCGCGTCGATGCGCGCCGACTCCTGCGCACGCAGGACGTGCGCGTTGGCCTCGGTGAGCGGGACGAGCAGCGTCGCGGCCTTCTCGATCGCGCCCGCCTCGACGGGCTCCGCCGGCCGCTCGATCGCGCCCTCGCGCAGCTCCGCCGGCACCTCGCCGGCCGCCGTCGCCAGCACCCACCAGCCGCGTCCGTCGTAGCGCGTCGTGGTCACGCGGCCGAGCCAGCGCCGCTCGACCTCGCCGAGCCACGCCTCGACCTGCTCGCTCGGCGTCAGCTCCGGGAAGCGCCGCAGGATGTCGGCGACGTGGTGCGCGACCCAGTCCTGCACCGGCGCCCACCACTCGCGGGCATCCCAGTCGAAGCGGCGGTGCGGGATCCCCCGCACGACCTCGACGAGCTGCGCCTCATAGGGGAACGACAGCACGACGATCCGGCCCCGCTCGGGATCCGTGCGCAGCTCGACGTTCGGTGGAGTGGGGACGAGGTCGAGCGCCATCTGCGCCCGAGGGTATCGGCGGGACGGGATCGCGCTCGTCGCGCAGCGCCCGCGTGCCCTGCCACACTGTCGCGATGACAGACGGCTATGCCATCACGCAGGAGGGGCTCGACGCGCTGCGCGCCGAGCTTGAGCAGCTCGAGACGGTCGCGCGCTCGGAGATCGCCGCGCGCATCAAGACCGCGCGCGAGTGGGGTGACCTGAAGGAGAACGGCGAGTACCACGCCGCGAAGGAGGATCAGGCGCACCTGGAGACGCGCATCAAGCGGCTGCGGGAGCGCCTGCGCGGCGCGAAGGTCGTCGAGGCGAACGCCGGACCGACCGGCGTCGTCGCCTTCGGCTCGACCGTCGAGGTGAGAGACGCGCAGTCCGGCCGCGCCGCGACCTACACGCTCGTCGGCGCCGCCGAGGCGAGCGCTAAGGACGGCCGCCTGTCGATCGAGTCACCCGTCGCCGAGGCGCTGCTGGGAGCGAGAGAGGGCGACGACGTGACGGTCACGACGCCGAGCGGCGCGCGCGTCTTCCACGTGGTGCGTGTCGGCGCGTAGACAGCGCCGGCGACGCGATCGCACGATCCTGTCTCAGCGGAACAGGTCCGCCGCCGTCACGAGCAGGACGTCCTCCTCGGCGGCGCGACGGCGCAGAGGCGCGTCGAACCCGGTACGCGCGAAGATTGCAAGCTGTGCGGTCGTCGCCTTGCCGCCGAGCGTCGCCTGCGCCTCACGCAGCTCGTCGAGCACCTGCACACCTGCGCTGCGCGCCCACTTGCAGGACCCGAGGAAGGTGCAGCGACCCTTTGCGACGCCGACGACGTCGATCTCGACTTGGCCGTCGCGCGACCACCACGAGCCGAGCTCCTCGCTGGGGCCGACCGCTCGCTCGTCGGCGTAGCGACCGACCCAGGTGCGGCAGGAGTCCTCGAACGCGCGTCCCATCAGGTTGTCGAGATCTGTGAGCACCTCGGTGGCCACCTCCGCCGTGTGCCCACGCTCCAGACGGCTGCGATTCGGGAACACGTAGCGGAAGAAGAAGCGGAAGTAGGGATCGGCGATGCGATAGCTCGCACGCCGCTCGCGCCCGCCGGGCGCGAGCGGCTTCCAGGTGGTGACATAGCCGAGCTCCTCCAGCCGCGCGAGTCGGGGGCTGAGGTTGCCGCTTGCGATGCGCGCGCGCGTCGCGATCTCGTTGTACTGCGTCGCCCCGGAGGCGATCGCCCGGAGGATTGCGACGTAGGTGCCGGGTTCGCGGATGCCTTCGCCCTCCCGCAGCAGGTGCAGCGGGTCCTCGTACAGTGGCTGTCCCTTCGCGAGGATCGCGTCGCTCACCACTCGGTCGAGCGGGCGGTCGCCGGCCCACACTTGGTACTGGGGCGTACCTCCGAGCACGGCATAGCGGCGCAGAAGCGCCTCGGCGCTTCTGGTGCGGACAAAGCCTGCGGCGTCGCGGTAGTCGAGCGGTGTCAGGAACGGACGCTGCGTCGCGCGCCCGTAGAGTGCGGCGCTGTAGGTCAGCAGGCCCTCCATGAAGCTGAGGGCGCTGCCGGACAGGACGAGCGTGATGGGGACGCCTTCGCGCTGCCAACGATCCCACTTGCGCTGGATGATCGAGGGCAGGGCGGGCTGCGCCGCGCAGACGTACTGGAACTCGTCGAGTACGAGCACGAGTGGGCCGCCGGTTGTGGCTTGATGCTCGAAGAAGTCGAGTGCGTCGGTCCAGTCGGGCAGGAACAGCGGTGGGTTGCCGGGAAGCAGGCGGGCGGCCTCCCGTCCGAGCAGGTCGAGCTGATTCTCTTCGCTCTGATCGTCGGCATGGAAGCTGACGACGCGCGGGCCCGTCAGCACTGACGACAACAGGAAGCTCTTGCCGACGCGCCGCCGGCCGGTGAGCACGACGAGGCTCGGGGGGTGGTCACGCGCCTCCAGCAGGAGCGTGCGCTCCTGCTTACGATCGATCAGCTCTCCGGCACCGCGCATGCGCTCCATCGTAGGGAACTATTGGCTAAGGAGCTATGACACGCAATACTATTGTGCGTCATAGTCAGCTACTCGGCCTCATCGCGCGCGACTGGCCGATTTGGCGGCCGTCGGCGTTGAGGGCGGCGACGGCAACGTACTTCGCGCCCGTGCGGGCGTGGAGCGTCGTCTCGAAGTTGCGGCGGAGTACTGGCGCGCCGACTGGGAGGAGCGCGTCGGGGTCGTCGCCGGCGAGCAGCTGCCAGCTGCGCAGGCCGGTCGAGCCGTTCCAGCTCGCCCATGCGGTGACGCGGTCGCTTGCGCCGCGGCGCCGCGCGGCGAGCGCGGGGCGGTCGAGCGGTTCGCCGTGCCAGGGAAAGCGGAACGCCTGGTAGCTGTCGGCTCTCGGCGGCACCACGAGGTCGAACAGCAGCCGGCCGTCGTGTGCGAACTCCGAGATGTGCCGCTCCGGTCCCCAGCCGATAAAGACGTGTCCGTCGGGCAGCGTCTGCAGATTGCCCTCGGCGATCGAGAGCAGCTTGTCGGGGTGGGTGTACTGCCGTACGACGCGCGCGGTTCTCTGTCTCATGTCGAGTCGCAAGACGAGGCCGCGCGACTGGTCAGCCTGGCGCGGCGTCGCCTCGTTGTCGAACAGCGAGATCGTGCCATCGGGCAGACGCACGACGTCATGCTGGAAGGCGAACCTCGCGCCGGGCTCCATGCGGAAGTCGCTGCGCGTGCCGCCAAGGCGCCACAGCACACTGCCGGTGCGCTTGTCGATCAGGTAAATCGCATGCATGTTGCGGGCGCTGATCAGCAGTCGCCCGCGACCGTCTTCGTCGACTGCGTTCACGTGGAAGTAGTCGTGCGGCTTGCTCTCCTTCGGCGGCGTGACGCCCTCGCTCACCGGCAGGTGGTCCGCACTGTGCCACTCCCAGACCACTCTGCCGCTCGCGACGTCGACCTCCTGCACGATCGACTCGAAGATCGTCCCGTTGCGTCTGCCGCCGACCCCGCTGAGGTCGGCTCTGCGCAGTGCGTAGACCGACATGTAGGCCGTCCCCCGCGGGGTCAGCTGAAACTCGTGGTGGTCGCCCATGTAGCCGTGACCGGCCCGCACCCGCGCGATCTCTCTGTAGTGACGGTCGAGGATCACGTACTCGCCCCTGCCATGGCCGTATCTCGTGCGCCCCTGCCACCAGGTGAGGACTGGCTGGCCTCTGTACTGCTGGACGCGGAAGCCGGTCACGGCGTTGTGCGGCGGCGCCGGGCGGAACCACACGACGTGTCCGCGGTCGTCGACGATCTGCGGCCCGTCTTGGCCGGGGCCGCGCTTGACGGCGAGGAAGACGTAGCCGGGTGCGGTCCGTCCGCGTGCGGGGACGGTGACGAGCACGCGGTCGGGGTCGAGCTGTGGGCGGGAGTGGAAGCGCAGCACGTCGGCGGCGGTCGGGCTCGGCTCGTCCTCGCCGCCACGCGTCAGCAGCCACGCCGCGAGACCGCCGCCGGCCGCCAGCAGCAGCGCGACCCCGACTGCGATCGACGCCCGCGGGTGCGCTCGCACGAGCCGCCCGGCGCGGCTGCGCTCCAGCGTCGAGGTCCCCGGTTCGCGGCTCACTGGCTGAGAATTCTCGCGGGCGCGCTTAACGCGCGGATGAGAATGCGCTCACCGCGGCCTGCCCTCAGTGCGGGCGCAGTCCGTCGAGCAGCAGGTCGAGGTAGCGGCGCCAGTTTTTGTTGTCGGCCTGGACGACGCTGGCGAGCGCGCAGAAGAGCGCGGGCATGTCGGCGGCGGTGAGGTCGTCGCGCACGACGCCGGCCTCGCGCGCGCGCGCGATCAGCTGGTCCTCGAGCGTGAGCAGCTCCTGCATCTGGTGCCCGCGCGGACCCATCGCGCCGATCCCGCCGGCCATCAGCGCAAGCACGGCCGCCCAGGCACGGTCCTTTTCCTGCGTGGCGGCGCAGTACTCGAAGCAGCGCTCGATCGCCCGCCACGGATCAGGCTCGTCGTCGAGCAGCTCGCGCACGTACGTGATCGTGTGGTCGAAGCGCTCCTCGATCAACGCCTCCGCGAGCGCCTGCTTGGTCGGGAAGTGCCGATAGACGGTGCCGACCCCGACGCCCGCGCGGCGCGCGACGTCTTCCATCTGCGCCTCCGAGCCGTGCTCGGCGAACGCCGCCCGCCCCGCTTCGATCACCTTCGCGCGGTTGCGCGCGGCGTCAGCTCGGAGACGTCTCGTAACGAGAATGGGCTGAGCGGTTGACAAAGCGGAATCACGCTTCCGTCTGGTTGGGAACCTGAACCGGAGCTCCGGTTCCGTATCGTACACCACCGGAAGCGAGCCGCACGCCATGTCCGCCACCGAAGTAACACATTTGCAATCCGACACAAGCGGGCTCGACCCGCGCCGCTGGAAGGCGCTCGCAGTGCTCGCGGTGGCGCGGTTCAGGTCGTGCTCGACGCCTCGATCGTTAATGTCGCACTGCCCTCGATCCAGACGGATCTCGGCTTTTCCGAGAACGGCCTCCAGTGGGTCGTCAACGCGTACACCTACGCGCGGCGCGCCCGCGTGTGGTGAGAGGCCGGCGGGCGCGCCCAGCCCCTTGAGGGTGGCGCGTCCGTTTCGGATCGACTCGCTGAGGATGAGGCGGTCTGCATCGTCCATTGCTGTGGATATCTCAGATGAACTCGTGGTCGGCTGCCACTACCGCAAGCAATCACGATGATGACGCTCATGACCACTATTGGCGTTCCCACTGAGATCAAGACTGATGAGTATCGCGTCGCGTTGACGCCCTCCGGGGTGCGTGAGCTGACGGACCGCGGCCACGTGGTGCTCGTCCAGGCGGGCGCCGGCGTCGGCTCGGCCATCCC
>DASYLH010000041.1:0-45203 GCA_036009645.1 Conexibacter sp. | reverse complement strand
AGCTCGACGAGGACGCGCACGAGGTCTCCCGCGGCGGCGCCCAGATCGACCTGACCGCGACCGAGTACCGGCTCCTGCGCTACTTCATGCTCAACCCGCGCCGCGTCCTCACGCGCTCGCAGCTGCTCGAGCACGTGTGGGAGTACGACTTCGGCGGCGACGCGCGCGTGCTGGAGACCTACGTCTCCTACCTGCGCCGCAAGCTCGACGAGCACGGTCCGCCGTTGATCCACACCGTGCGCGGCGTCGGCTACGTCGTGCGGCTCCCTCGCTGACGATGCACTCGCTGCGTGCACGCCTCGTCGTCGGCCTGCTCGCGCTTGCTGCGATCGGCCTGCTCGTACTCGCCGGGATCACATACGCGGAGCAGCGCTCGTTCCTGCTCGACCGCGTCGACCAGCAGCTGCGCGCGGCGACGCCTCCGGTGTCCGCGGCGCTCGACGGTCGCATGCCGCCGCCAGGCCGGGGAGGACGTCCGTTCGGCGCCGGTGTCGGCGACCGCGGCGGCCCCGGCTTCGGCCTGCCCGCCGGGACATACGGCGAGCGACGCGACGCGAGCGGCCAGGTTGAGGCGAGCACGGTCGTGCCCGGTTACGGCGAGACGGAGACCGAGACCACGCGGCCAGACCTGCCGGCCGACGTGCCGCTCGGCGACTACACGACCGTCGACGACGGCGAGTACCGCGTCCTCGCGACGTCCGATCCTGGTGGCGGTGGCACGAACGTCGTCGCGATCCCGCTCGCCGACGTCGCACAGACGCTCAACCGCCTGTTGCTCGTCGAGGCGCTCGTGATCGGCGCGGTGCTGCTCGTGCTCGGACTGGCTGGACGCTTTGTCGTGCGCGTCGGGCTGTTGCCGCTGGAGCGGATGGGGCACACGGCCGGTGCGATCGCCGGCGGCGACCTCTCGCACCGCGTCGAGCCGGCCGATCCGCGCACGGAGGTCGGCCGCCTCGGCCTCGCGCTGAACGCGATGCTGGAGCGCCTTGAGCGAGCGTTCGCCGGCCAGAAGGCGAGCGAGGACCGCCTGCGGCAGTTCCTCGCCGACGCCTCGCACGAGCTGCGCACTCCCCTGCAATCGATTCGTGGCTATGCGGAGCTTTTTCGCATTGGTGCGGCGCGCGAGCCGGACGACGTCGAGAAGGCGATGCGCCGCATCGAGCAGGAGTCGGCGCGCATGGGCGTCCTCGTGGAGGACCTGCTGACGCTCGCGCGCCTGGGGGAGACGCGCGACGGCGAGCGCGCGCCCGTCGACCTGGCGGCGCTCGCGCGCGACGCCGTCTCCGACGCGTGCGCGATCGCGCCCGAGCGGACGATCTCGCTGCACGCCGAGGGCGTTGGTGCCGCGGGCCAACCGGTCGTCCTCGGCGATCCGCATCAGCTCACGCAGGTGCTCGCCAACCTGCTGCGCAATGCGTTGGTGCACACGCCGCCCGGCACGCCGATCGAGGTCACGGTCGCGCGCGTGGGGGAGGACGTGCGCGTCGAGGTGCGCGACCACGGCCCGGGCCTCCCGCCCGGCGACCCGGCGGCGCTGTTCGAGCGCTTCTGGCGCGCCGAGGGCGAGCGCGGACGCGAGCGCGGCAAGGCGGGCGCCGGCCTCGGGCTGGCGATCGTCGCAGGCGTGGTGGAGCGCCACGGCGGCCGCGTCGAGGCCGCGAACGCGTCCGGCGGCGGCGCTGCGTTCACGGTCTCGCTGCCGCTCGCGCCCGTCGCGGCTGCCGCGCCCGGTTTCTAAATCTGCTTTGCTGGCAATCAAGATGCCTGTGCCTGCCAGACGTCCGTTCCGCGCGCTCGCTCTGGTGGGTGCGATCAGCGCCCTGGTGGCCGTGACGGGCTGCGGCGGCGGAGGCAAGCCGGACTATTGCGCCGATCGCGACAACCTCGAGAGCTCGATCAAGGACCTGTCGAACCTGTCGCTGTCTGGCGGACTGAGCGGGCTGCAGTCGCAGCTGAGAACGATCCAGGACAACGCCACCACGCTGGTGGACTCCGCTAGAAGCGACTTCCCGAGCGAGACGAGCGCGATCAGCTCGTCCGTCAACGCGCTCTCGAGCGACGTCAGAGCGCTCTCGTCGAGCCCGTCGCCCTCGCAGGTCGCCAGCATCGCGTCCGATGCATCGAGCGTCGTGAGATCGGTCACGAGCTTCACGGACGCGACCAGCTCGAAGTGCGACTGACAGCCCCTAGCGGCGCGTAGCGCGTCGCTTCCAGCCAGCTCTCAGCCGCCTCCGACGGTCAGCCCAACGGCGCCAGCAGCGCTCTTCTGCCCTCGAAGGCGAACAGCAGCAGGTCGACCATCCGGAAGGTGTCTCTGTTCGGCCCGAGCGTCGGGCGCCATCTCGGGTCGCGCACGATCGAGACGGCGCTGCCCTCGATCGCGCGGTGGAACGTCTCGGCGACGATCCGTGCGCCGACGCCGGTCATGCGGCCGCCGTTGAGCTCCGCCTCGCGCAGCACGTAGAACCACAGCGGCGTGTCTCGCAGCAGCGCTCTGAGCTGTGCGGCGGTGAGTCTTCTGAGCGACGCCCCGCCTCTGCCGTCGCGCAGCTGCGTGCTCGTCAGGGCTCTCACTCTCACGCCGTGTCTTCTCAGGAATCTCGCCATCTGCTGACCGGTCGCCAGGTTCACCATTCTCGCCCGCGTCAGGTTGCGGAAGGCCAGATTTGCGCGCGAGTCATTGAACGCGACCGCCGGGCCGCCGAAGGACCCCGGCGGCAGGTTCTTCAGCGGATCCACGATCAGCGTGTCGATCCGCATCGCGCGGTTCAGCCCTCTTGGAGCCGCCAGGTCTCTGCGTCTCGCCTCGCTGGCGAAGTCGTAGAGGCGACGGAAGTCGGCGATCCAGTTGCTCGGCAGTCGCTCCAGGCCGCCGAGGTCTCCGCCGGTGGCCGAGAACGTGAAGAGGAAGCCGAGCGTCCCATCCCTGCCGGGGAAGCGCGCGTTCCAGTTGTAGGCCTGACGCACCATCGAGTGGCCGAGCCGGTAGGCGGCGATCGAGAACTCGATCGGCATCGTCGGCACGTCTGTCGCCGGCACGCCGACCTCGAACGCCTTGCGGCCGTTTGTGAAGACGTCCTCGACGACGGCTCTCGCGCACAGGCGCGGCAGCAGGTCCGTGCGCAGCATCCACTGGTAGTGGCGCGTGACGATCTCGCGCGCGGTCGCGAAGCGCTGCGACGGCGGCACCGATCTCGGCAGCGTGTCGACGACGCGGTTGTGGAAGCGGATGAACGCGCAGTGCGTTTGCGCGACGGCGAGGTTCTCGTCGTTGCGCGGGTCGGGGATCGCAGCCTTGCGTCTGTCGGCCGCTCTTCTGCCCGCGCCGCGCGGCAGGTCGAACCCTCTCATCGCCGCGTCGGCGCCAACCGCGACCGTTCTGCCGGTCTTCAGGTGCACGCCGTCGGACTCGTAGAACTTCGCCGACTCGGGGTCGGTCGGTCCGGCGCCATAGAGCGAGTCGAGGTCGAGGCTCGGCGAGCGGGCCTGCAGCAGCGCGGCCGGCGAGACGGCCGTGCCGAGCATCACGGTCGTCTTGTCCATCGTGAGGTCGTGGTCGACGAACTGGCCGAGGTAGGTGAAGCCGGCTGGGATCTGCGACGCCCCGCCGCCCGTATGCGCCATCGCGTTGCCGAGCCGCTTGCGCAGGTTCTCGGCGGGCTGGCGCCCTCTGCCGTTCGGTCCCATCCGTGAGAAGCGAAACGGGGGCGCCGCTCTCGCCGTGAGCGCGGCGATCGCCACCTCCGGCGCGTCGCGTCCCCCTGCGCTCTCGCTGAGCAGTCCCTCCCCGATCACGAAGAAGCTCTGCGAACCGTGCCGCTCCACGACGCCTCCCGTCGTTCGCTTTCGCACCTGAAGATGGTGCCTCGCGGCGTGGACCCTCTCATGCGCGACGCTGCTGCGTCAACGCATCTGGACGCACGGGCGGTCGTCAGCCCCGCAGCACGCCGGTCGCCTGACAGGTCAGGCCGCGGGGGTTCGTGGCGCGCGCGGTGACCTCGTCGGCGCCGGCGAAGTCGGGCAATGTGCGGCGTACGCGGAAGCCGTCGCCGCTCCCGCTCGTCGTCGCGCGGCCGCGCCAGGCGACGCGGCGCTCGTGCACGAGCGTGATGCTCCAGCGCTCGCCGGAGCGTCCGCGGCGGACGCGGTACTCGACCTCGATCGCGCCGTGGTCGGACTTCAATCGCAGCTCGGCGGAGGCGCCGCGGCCGCAGCTCGCCGTGACGCGCACGTCGTCGCCGCTGCGCGCCGCCGCGGTCGCTGGCAGCGCGAGCGCCATGAGCACGACGAGCAGTGTCCATCTGCCACACCTATGGAGTCGGAAAGAGACAGTGCTCCGGCGGTGGGGCATGCCGGGAGGGTGGCGCGAGCGGGCCTGCGGCGCAATGGGACCTTCGTCTCAGCGGCGATGGCGCTCCATCCACAGCGCGGCCTGCGTACGGTCGGTCACGCCGAGCTCGCGGAAGACGCGCGTGAGGTGGGACTTGACCGTCTTCTCGCTGATCTCCAGCCGCCGTGCGATCAGCTTGTTCGGCAGCCCCTCGACGAGCAGGTCGAGCACCTCGCGCTCACGCTGCGACAGGCCCGCCAGCGGATCGGGCGCAGCGCGGGCATCCAAGATCGTGCGCGCCGCGCGCGGATCGAGCGGCGACTCGCCGCGCGCTGCCGCGCGGATTCCCTCCGCCACCTGCGCGGCGTCGACGTCCTTGAGCAGGTAGCCGCACGCACCCGCCTCCAGTGCGCCGACGATGCGCGCGCGGTCGGAGAAGGAGGTGAGCACGAGCACGGCGGTGCCGGGCAGCTCGCCGACGATCCGGCGCGTCGCCTCGATCCCGTCGAGCTTCGGCATCTCCAGGTCCATCAACACGACGTCGGGGCGCTCGCGCCGGGCGGCCTCGAGTGCCTCGGCGCCGTCGGCGGCGGTCGCGACCAACTCGACGTCGTCGAGCGCGCCGATCAGCCGCCCGAGCCCGTCGCGGATGACGCCGTGGTCGTCGGCAAGCAGGACGCGGATCACGGGGCCGGCACCTCCAGCAAGACGGTCGTGCCGGTGCCGGGGGTCGAGTCGACCGTGAGCGTGCCGCCCGCCTGTGCGGCGAGGCCCTCCAGCAACTGCAGTCCGACGTGGCCGCCGGCCTCCGCGTGCGCCCGCTCGTCCGCGTCGAAGCCGCGCCCGTCGTCGGTCACGGTCAGCCGCGCAACGCCGGGCGCGGCGCACGCGAGCGCGATTGAGACGGTGCGGGCGCCGCCGTGGTGGCGCGCATTGCGGACCGCCTCGCGGGCCACGCGGTAGAGCAGCGCGAGCGCCGTGTCGTCGCCGTCGCGGCCTGCGGGGAGCACGTCCGGCGCGACGTCGAGATGCGTGTCGATCCCCGCCGCGGCCAGCGGGCTCAGCAAATCGCTCAGCGCCGCGTCGAGCCCGGCCGAGGCGAGGTTCGGCGGGTGGATCTCGACGAGCAGCGTGCGCAGGTCCCGCACGCCCTGGCGCAGCCGCCCGCTCGCGTCGCGCAGGGAGCCGGCCTCCTCACTGTCGCCGCGGCGCTGCGCTGCGTCGGCGAGCGGCGCGAGCCCGAACGCGACGCCTGCCAGCTCCTGCACGACGCCGTCGTGCAGCTCGGCGGCGATCTGCCGCCGCTCGTTGCTCGACGCCTCTACCGCGCTGCTCAACAGCGCCTCGCGCTCCGCGTGCTCGCGCTCCAGGCGCCGTGCGAGCGACCACGCCAGTGGGACCTGCACCAGCAACAGCACGAGCAGCCCGGCGAGCAGCGGCGGCGCGAACGCGCGCAGCAGCCGCGCCGCGTTCGCGCGCACCGCGCCGTAACGCTCGTAGATCTCGAACAGCACCTGCTCGCCGTTCGGCGCGCGGATCGTCGTGTACGCCTCGAGCAGCTTGCCCTGTGGGCGCTCGTAGCGGTTCTCCGGCTCGCTGAGGTCGCTGACCTCGGCGTCGGCGCCGCCGGTCGCGAACAGCTCGCGCTCGTCCGTACCGAGCGCGTAGCGCGCGCCGATCAGCTGCCGCGCGTCGGAGTAGAGGACTCTGCCGTCGCGCGACCACAGCTTCACGCGCACGACCGGCCCGCCGAGCACCTGGCCGAGCACGACGTCGTCGAGCCGCTGCAGCGCGCGCGGGTCGCCGCGCAGCACGCCGTTCGTGAGCCCTGCCGACTCGACGATCCGCCCGTCAGCCTCAACGCGCTGACGCGTCTCGCGCACGGCCTGGTCGAGCGCGACCTGGCGCAGCGCGAGGTAGCCGCCGACGGCGATCACCACGAACGCAGTGAGGCTGGCCAGCATGAAGCGGGTGATCGCGCCGGGCACGGTGGCCCCATCCTGCCCGGCCCGGCGGCGTATCGCACGACTTCTGCGACCTAAGTCCCATTGTGGACCGGACCGCGTGCGGGGAAGCATGGTCGCCAGGACGCACCCCCGATTTGACCCCGATGAGAGGCAGTCATGCTCACGAAGGCCCGCAGCATCTCACTCGCACTGGCGCTTGCCGCCACAGCGGCCGTGCCGTCCGTCGCGCTCGCCAAGCACGGCGCCGACGATCCGCCCGGCGACGACCGCGGCGGTCAGCAGGTCGAGCCCGGCGACGACCACGGCGGGAGCGGCGGCAGCGGTGGCGGCGGATCGCGCGGCACGCGCGTGGCCGGCACCTGCACCGACGGCTCGACCGCGAAGCTCAAGGCGAAGCCCGACGACGGTCGCCTCGAGGTCGAGTTCGAGGTCGACCAGAACCGCAACGGCGTGACCTGGGCCGTCCGCGTCCGTCGCGACGGCACGCTCGTGATCAGACGCAACGCCACGACCCACGCCCCGAGCGGCTCGTTCAGCATCGAGAAGAAGATCGCTAACCCCGCCGGCAGCGATCACATCACCGCCCGCGCCACGAGCCCGAGCGGTGAGATCTGCACTGCGTCGTTGACGATCTGACGCACATAAGGCGCACCGCGCGCTCGGCGACGGACTCAGCCGAGCGCGTCGAGCGGCGTCTGCGCCAGCATCGCCTCCACCTGCGAGATCCCGGCGATCCACCCGGCAGCCGCCGGATCGACCGCCGCCGCAAGACCCAGCAGATCCCGCTGGCGCTCGGCGACCGGAACGCCGAGCAGCGACTTGTGATGCGCGATGTCGTTGCGGAGATGGGCCATCCGGTTCAGCGGGCCGGCGACAGCTTTCCGCAGGCCCGAGCTGTGCGGGAACGCATGGTGCAGGCGTGTCATCCAGAGGTCCTCGTAGTTGGTGTCGACCATCCGAGGCCAGAAGCTCAACGGCAAGGCGGCGACGACGCGATCGTCTGACACCCGCTTTCTACGGCGCCTGAGTCGGGTGACGACATTCCCGACCGCAGTCATCTCCGGGGGTCTCAACACCTCGGGATCGACGACCCAGGAGTGGAGACCGTCCTCGTATTGACCGGTCTTGAGGCAGTCATGGACCGCGTTGCGCACAAGCTTCGAGGAACGACGAGAGGCGAGCTGGCGCGATCCAAGCGCCTGCCTGCTCGTGAGACAACATAAAAGAGGTTGCGCTCATGGAAGACAGCGCCCTATCATCTCCAGCACGCCCCAGACCCGCCTCTGCCCTCAGGGTATGCGCCTGGGGCGATGCATTTAATGAGCGCCTGACGAACTTGCATGGCACGTCGACGATATGAGACGACCGCGCGCCGGTCTACACGAATTGTGTTTGCCAGTATGAGTCTGTGATTAGGCACGTGGGAGCAGGTGCGGCACCGTGATCGCCAAGCGCATCGGGCTCGCCGCCGCCGCGGCGTTCGTGACGGTCAACATCTGGACCGGGGCGCCGCTGGTCGCGCTGTGGGTCGGGTCGCAGGCGGCGGGGCCGTCGGGGTTGAGCATGACGGCGGTGGGCGTCGTCGTGATCGTGATGGCCGTGCTCGTGGTGGCGCTTGTGCAGCTGCTCACGCGCATCAACGCCCGCTATGACAGGCTCACCGGCCGCGTCGCCGACCGTCGCGTCTCGCCGTGGATGCGCTCGATGCGCAGCGAGCGCGAGAACTACATGCGCGCGAGACAGGGCACGAGCGCGATCGAGCGGATCGTCGTGATCACTGTCAGCGTGGCGGTGCTCGTCTTCAACGTGTGGTTCTTCTTCTTCGCCGGCTCATCGATCGGCGGCGGCTGAGCCGGCGGGATGGCAGTCTGCCTCTCGCCCCGGCCGCAACGGGGAGCCACAGACCGCGCACTCGAAGTCGGTCGCGAGCCGCAACGGCGTGTCGCCGCCCGGCTCTGCTTCGGTGTCGAGCACCTTCGGGTCGATCGTCAGCCAGGCGATCACGCCGCCGAACGCCGCGAGCGCAGCGGTCGCCGTCATCGCCATGTGGAAGCCGTCCGTCATCGCGACGGGGTCGTAGAAGGCGTCGCCCGTCAACCCGGCGATCAGCGGCAGGATCGCGACCGCGAACAGGCCCGCCACGCGCGACACCGCGTTGTTGATCCCGGACGCGATCCCCGCATGCCGCGCCGGCGCCGCCGCGAGCACCGTCGCGGTCACCGGTGCGACGACGAGCGTCAGTCCCAGCCCGAACACGATCACCGCGGGCAGCACCGTCGAGACGTAGGAGTCGCCCGGGTCGATCCGCGTCATCAGCAGCATCCCCGCTGCGATCACGAACGGCCCGACCGTGAGCGGGATGCGCGCGCCGATTCTCTGCGCCAAAGCGCCGGAGCGGGCTGACAGCAGCAGCATCAGCACCGTCACCGGCAGCGAGGCGGCGCCCGCGGCGAGCGGCGACCAGCCCATTGAGATCTGCAGGAACGCGACGAGCAGGAAGAAGACCCCGCCGAGCGCGGCATACACCACGACCGTCACCAGGTTCGCGGCCGAGAACTGCCGGTTGGCGAACATCGTCAGCGGCATCATCGGGTTCGCCTCGCGCCGCTCCGCGACGATGAATCCCACGAGCCCGAGCACGCCGACCACGCCCGCGAGCACGACCGCCGCCGAGGCGCCCTCGTCGGGCGCCTGGATCAGCGCGTACGTCGTCCCCGCGAGCCCGAGCGCGGCGAGGCCCGCGCCGAGCACGTCGAGCCGGCCTCTCGCCATCGGGTCGCGCGTCTCCGGCACGTGCCGCGGTGCGGCCAGGCACACGAACAGCCCGAGCGGCAGGTTGATCAGGAAGACCGCCCGCCACGAGACCGCATCGACCAGATAGCCGCCGAGCAGCGGCCCGAGTGCCGCGCCGACGCCCGTCAGCCCCGACCACGCGCCGATCGCGCGGGCACGGTCGGCGCGGCGGAAGCTCGCCTCGATCATCGCCAGCGAGCCCGGTGTGAGCAGCGCGCCGCCGACTCCCTGGAGCAACCGCGCGAAGATCAGCGCCTCCGCGCTAGGCGCCACTGCACACAGCAGCGACGCAGCCGTGAACCACGCGGTCCCGATCACGAAGATGCGCCGCCGGCCGATGCGGTCTCCGAGCGAGCCGCCGATCAGGATCAGGGACGCGAGCGTCAGCAGGTAGCCGTTGAGCATCCACTGCAGCTGGCTCGTCGACGCGTCGAGGTCGCGGCCGATGTCCGGCAGCGCGACGTTGACGACTGTCCCGTCGAGGAACGCGATCCCCGAGCCGAGCACCGCGATCATGAGCACCCAGCGACCGGGGCCGCTGTCGAACTCGATCGTGCCGGCGCCGCGCTCGTCCATCAGCCGTCGTGCCCGGCGGCGGCGACCGTATCGGCCCCGCGCCGCCGAGCGACCTCCTCGCGCACGCGCGGCGCGACCTCGGTCCCGAGCAGCTCGATCGCGCGCAGCACCTTGGCGTGCTCCAGCCCGCCCATGCCCATGTGCGCGAGGAAGCGCTGGTGGCCGAACAGCTCGTGCTGGGCGAGGATCTTCGTCGCGACCTCCTCCGGGTCGCCGCAGAAGATCGCCCCGCGCGGGGTGCGGCCGGCCTCGAACTGCTGGCGCACTATGGGCGGCCAGCCGCGCTCGCGTCCGACGCGGTTCATCATCGTTGCGTAGGCGGGGAACATCTCGTCGGCGGCCTGGTCCGCATCCTGCGCAATGTGCGCATGCGAGTTGATCGCGATCGGCAGCGCATCCGGATCGTGCCCGCCGCGCCGCAGCGCCTCCCGATAGAGCTCCGCGAACTGCACGAAGCGAGCCGGCTCGCCGCCGATGATCGCGATCACCAACGGCAGCCCGAGCAGGCCGGCGCGGACGACCGAGGCCGGCGTGCCGCCGACGCCGATCCACACCGGCAGCGGGTCCTGCGCCGGGCGCGGGTAGACGCCGGAGTCCTCCAACGCGGACCGGTGCCGCCCGGAGCCGGACCACGTCACGCGCTCTGACGAGCGCAGCGCCAGCAACAGCTCGAGCTTCTCGGAGAACAGCTCGTCGTAGTCGTCGAGGCTCGCACCGAACAACGGGTACGACTCGGTGAACGAGCCGCGCCCGGCGATGATCTCGGCGCGACCGCCCGACAGCTGGTCGAGCGTCGCGAACTGCTCGAAGACGCGCACCGGGTCGTCGGTCGACAGCACCGTGACCGCGCTCGCCAAGCGGATCCGTCTTGTACGCGTCGCAGCACCGGCCAGAGCGACGGCCGGCGCGGAGACCGCGAAGTCCGGCCGGTGGTGCTCGCCGACGCCGAAGACGTCGAGTCCGACCGCGTCGGCCAGCTCGATCTCCTCGACCAGCTCGCGCAGCCGCTGCCCAGGATCGACGCCTTCCGCCAGGTCCGCGAAGCTCGTGACGCCGATCTCCATGGGCAAGAGGCTACGCGCCGGTCGCGCCGCGCCGCCTACACATCCTGGGTCGGGGCGAGCGCCCACGCGAGCGCGTAGTCGGCGACCTCCTCCCAACCCGACTCGCCGCAGATGAAGTGCGAGCGGTCGCCGTACTCCTTGCGCGCGACGACGCCGGTGTTGTAGAGGCGTGCGTTCGTCTTCTGCACCGATGGCGGCATCAGGTTGTCGATCCCGCCGGAGATGAAGAGCAACGGCGCGCGATCCTCCTTGTCGAAGTCGACCTTGTTCGGCGCGTGCGGGTGGAACGTCGCGGTCGCGCCCTCGAACACCACGCGGCCGGGGGCGGGGACGTGGTAACGCTCGTACGCCGCGGGCGCCTCCTCGTCGCTGAGCCCGTTCGCGAAGTACTCGTGCCACTGCTCGAACGTGAAGCCGACCGCCTTGTGCCGGTTGGCCGGGTTCTTCAGCACCGGGAACGTCCCGCGGATCGTCTTCAGCGGCAGGATCCTCACGCCCTTGACGGGCACTGAGCTGATCGCGACGCCGGCGGTGCCGAGCCCGCGGTCGAGCAGGATCTGCGTCAGCCCGCCGCCCATCGAGTGGCCGATGATGATCGGCGGTCTGTCGAGACCGCGGATCACCGTCTCGTAGTGGTGCGCGATCACGTCCGTCCCGAGCACCTCGATCGGCGACGGGTCGGCGTTGAGCGCCTCGACCTCGACCTCCATGCCCGGATACGCAGGCGCGAGCACTCTGAAGCCCGCGGCCTCGTAGCGGGAGATCCAGTGCTCCCAGCTGCGCGGGGTCACCCACAGCCCGTGGACGAGGACGATCGTGTCCGGTCTCGCAGCGGGGGCCTCGCCTGCTTGCGTGCTCATGCCGTGCTCCTGACGCTCGTGCGTGGTGACGGGTGGTTCGACACTAGCGGCGGCGCAGCGCAATCTCCGACAGCGGCCCGAGATGGGCGAGCTTGTCGGGGTTGAGGATCGAGTGCAGTCGCACGACACGGCTGTCGGCGACGTCGATCCCGACGACGTTGACGAGCGAGCCGTCGGGCGCGATGGTCCGCAGGCCCGGCTGACCGTTCACACGCACCAGCTCGACCGTGACGCCGCGCATCGCGCCCTCGCGCGCGAAGTTCGTGAGCGCTTGCGCGACCGCCGGCCCGCCCACCAAAGGCCGCGAGATCGCGCGCGCCTTGCCGCCGCCGTCGCCGACGAGCACCGCGTCGGGCGCGAGCAGCGCGACCAGCTCCTCGAGGTCGCCGCCGCGCGCCGCATCGACGAAGCGCGCCGCGAGCGTGTCGCGCTGCACCGGATCGGGATCGAAGCGCGGCCGCTCGGCCTCGACGTGCTTGCGCGCGCGGCTCAGCAGTTGGCGGCACGCGTCGGGCCGCTTGTCGAGCACCGTGCCGATCTCCTCGTAGTCGTAGCCGAACGCCTCGCGCAGCACGAGCACGGCGCGCTCCTCCGGCGTCAGCCGCTCCAGCAGCACGAGGAAGGCGAGCGAGATCGTCTCGTCGTCCTCCACGCGCTGCATGCCGACGTCCTCGACGAGCGGCTCCGGCAGCCACTCGCCGACGTAGGACTCGCGCCGCACGCGCGCGGAGCGCAGCACGTCGAGCGACAGCCGCGTGGCGACGGTCGTGACGAACCCGTCGGGGTTGTGGATCTCCTCGTCCTGGCTGCCGTGCAGCCGCAGCAGCGTCTCCTGCGCGACGTCCTCAGCCTCGGCGACGCTGCCGAGCATGCGGTAGCCAACGTTCACCGCCAGCCCGCGCAGGCGCTCCATCTCGGCGTCCGGGGTGCTCACCTGTCACAGCCTGCCACGCTGCCGCGTCAGGTAAGCATGCACATCTTCCTCGCGGGTGCGGGCGGCGCGGTCGGCCGCTCGCTGATCCCCCTCCTCACCAGCAACGGGCACACCGTCACCGGCACCACGCGCCGCGCTGCGAAGGCGGACGCGCTGCGGGCGCTCGGCGCCGAGCCGGTCGTGCTCGACGGCCTCGACCGGGCCGCCGTCCTCGCCGCCGTCGCGGCCGCCAAGCCGGACGCGATCGTCCACCAGATGACCGCGCTCGCCGGCCTCTCCGACCTGCGCCACTTCGAGCGCGCGTTCGCGCAGACGAATCGCCTGCGCACCGAGGGCACCGACAACCTGCTCGCGGCGGCGCTCGCGAGCGGCGTCGAGCACGTGGTCGCGCAGAGCTTCGCCGGCTGGCCGTACGCCCGCGTCGGCGGGCCGGTCAAGACGGAGGACGACCCGCTCGACCCCGACCCGCCCGCGCAGATGCGCACGACGCTGGAGGCGATCAGACGGCTGGAGGCGACGGTCACGGAGGCCGGCGGTGTCGCGCTGCGCTACGGCGGGCTCTACGGCCCGGGCACCGGCCTCGTGGCGGGCGGCGAGCAGTGGGAGGCGCTGCGGGCGCGCAAGCTGCCACTCGTCGGCGACGGCGGCGGCGTGTGGTCGTTCACGCACGTCGAGGACGCAGCCGGCGCGACGCTCGCCGCGCTCGAGCACTGGACGCCCGGCGAGACCTACAACGTCTGCGACGACGAGCCGGCGCTGGCACGCGAGTGGCTGCCGACGCTGGCGCGGGACGTCGGCGCCAAGCCGCCGCGGCGCCTGCCGCGCTGGCTCGCACGGCTGGCGGCCGGCGAGCACGTCGTCGCGATGATGTGCGAGATCCGCGGTGCGTCGAACGCGAAGGCGAAGGAGCGGCTCGGCTGGACGCCGCGCTGGCCGACGTGGCGCGAGGGCTTCGCGGCGCTCGCGCGCTAGGCGGGATCGAGCGGTGAGAGGACCACGATCTGGATCGTGCGCTCGTCGGCCGTGCGCCGCTCGTAGTCGGCGTAGGCGCGCGTGAGTCTCTTGGCGAGCTCGAACAGGCGGTCGCGCTCGGCGGGTTCGGCGACGCGCGCCCGATAACGGCCGCCGCGCCCTCGTGCCTGCAGCTGTACCTCGGGGTTTGCCTTCACGTTCGCGAGCCATGCCGGGCGGCGCTCGCGCCCGTAGTTCGAGGCGATCACGACCGCGTCCTCGCCGTCGGTGAAGTACAGCAGCGGGGTGACGTACGTTCTGCCGCTCTTCGCGCCTCTGTGCGTCAGCAGCAGCATCGGGATCCCCGGCAGCGACGTGAGCCGCCCGCCGCTCGCGCGCCCGAGCGTGCCGTCGATCTTCGGCGCGACTCTGATCGTGAACCAGCGACCCGCGTTCGTCAGCGCGAACGGCTCCATGATCGCCTTGCGCAGGCGACGCGGCTTGAGCGGATCGACGGGCGGGACGCGCATCGCGCGAAGCCTACGGCGCCTCGGACCGTCGGCGGGCCGGTTCCCGCTGCGCCGGTGGCGTGGGCTCGGGTACGGTCGGCCGATGAGCGACTACACGATTCGCAGGCTTGCCGACGTTCCCGACGCGTTCGGCGGCAGATATCCGGGCGAGATGCGCTTCCTGACGGGCGATCTCGGGACGGAGCAGGTAGCGATCACGCACCGGCGGATGCCGCCCCAGTCGGGCGGCAAGGGCAGCTACGGCCACCGCCACCGTACGCAGGAGGAGGTCTGCTTCGTCATCTCCGGGCGCTTGCAGTTCAAGCTCGGCGACGAGCTCGTCGACGTCGAGGGGCCGGCCGCCGTGCGTGTTGCGCCCGGGCTGGTGCGCTCGATCTGGAACGACGGGCCCGGCGACGCCGAGCTGCTGATCGTCTCGGTGCGGCTGGACGATCCCCGTGCCGATGTCGAGCTCGTGGAGGGCTTCTGGCCAGAGTGAACGCGGGCCGCGGCGCTCAGTCCGGGTGCCGCGCCGGGTCGTCCGCCGGCAGCACGTCGCACGCCCAGTCGGTTCTCTTCCACTCCGGCACCGGCGGCTCGTGGTCGGCGTGCGGGACGAAGCGCGAGCGCTCCACGAGCGCCATGCGGTGGATGTAGCGCGGGCAGTTGGGGAAGACCTGCGTCGCCTGCACGCGCACGACGAACTGAGCACCCGGATACGCCTCGACGAGCGGGTCATGCTCGTCGACGCTCGCCTCGCCGTTGAGCCGCAGCCGTGACGGCCGCTGCGCCGTGAAGTCGATGAACAGCAGCCCGACGTGCGGGTTGACGGCGAGGTTGCCCATCGACAGGTACATCCCGTTGCCGTCGTAGTTGGGGAACGCGATCGTCGTCGTGTCCAGCACGCGCACAAAGCCCGGCTCGCCGCCCTTGTAGGAGCACTGCGGGCGGCCCTCGGCATCCGCGGTCGCGAGGAAGAACATGTCCATCCGCTCGATAAACGCGCGGTCAGCGTCGTCGATCTGCGTGCGCTGGAGGAAGCGCTCGTCGAGCCGGTCCGCGAGCCGCCGCGTGTCGAAGCGGTCCTGCAGCCGGCGGGCGCCGTCGTTGAACGAGGACGAAGCGCTCATCGCCCGACCCTACGCCGTTCGGACCTGGGGCGGGACTAATGTCCGCCGCGATGCCCCGCTACGCCGCCTTCCTCAGAGGCATGAACCTCGGCAGACGCCGGATCACGAACGACGACCTGCGCACGCACGTCGAGGCGCTCGGCTTCACGGACGTCAGAACCTTCCGCGCGAGCGGCAACGTGATCCTCGACGCGCCCGCCGGGGACACGCTCGCCGATGTCGCCCTGCGGCTCGAGTCGGGCTTGCGGACGGCGCTCGCCTACGAAGTGCCGGTGTTCGCACGCAGCGCCGAGCAGGTGCGTGCAATGGCCGCCTTCTCCCCGTTCTCTGCTGAGGAGCTCGCGGCCTCGACCGGCAAGCCGCAGGTAGTGCTGTTGGCGCAGGCACCCAAGGCGGCGGCGCGCAGAGCCGCGCACGCGCTCGCGCCCGCCGACGACCTGTTCGTCTTCGAGGCGGACGAGCTGCACTGGCTGCCGAGCGCCGGCCTGTCCGTCACCGAGCTCGACTTCAGGGCGCTCGCGAAGGCGATCGGCCACGCGACCGTGCGCACGAAGGGCACGATCGACTTGATCGCCGCCAAGCACTTCGCGGCTGACCGCGGCGGCTAACCGCGGGTGCGCGACCGCGCGCCGAGCCGTGCGAGCAGCGCATCCCAGACAGCGGCGCGGGCGGCCGCGTCCGCGGCCTCGTCGCGCGTGGCGACTCCGGGCGGCAGAACGACGTGGCCGGCGTCGGGGCCGTCCGGCGGCGCCGCACCGAACGGGTCGACCGCGCGCAGGACGACCGGTTCGGATCCCGTCGCGCCTGGCACCATCGCGAGGCGCTCGCCTGCGAGCCGCAGCGCCTCGGGCGCCGAGCTGCCGTCGCGCTGCGGCGGCACCACCAGCGCCAGCACGCCCCGAGACGCCAGCAGCGGAGCGGCGAGCGTGGCCACCGCTGCGGCCGGCTCGGCCGTCGCGTCGATCGCCACCGTCGCGCACGGCGCGCCCGCCGGCAGGTGCAGCGTCGCGAGCAGCTCCGGCTCCCGCCAGCGGCGGATCCGCACGCCCTCGCCGACGAGCGTGCGCGTGAGCGTGCGAGCGGCGCTGCGTCCGTCGGGCGCCTCCACCCGCACCTCGAGGCTCACCGGTCGCAGCGACTGCAGCGCCGCGAGCGGCCCGGTCGTCGCTTTCGCCGGCTTCCACGAGGTCGTCAACGCCTCGGCGTTCCCGGCGCTCGCCTGCCACGTGCGCCCGTCGTCGTCGCGCAGGCGGGCTCGCCACAGCAGCGGCTCCGCGCCGTCGGCGCCGCGCGCGCTCAGCAGGAGCGGGTCGTCGAGCAGCGCCACTGCCGCTCCGCGGATCTCGATCGCCATGTGCGGGAGGATGACCGACGGCGCGCCGCTCAGTCGAGCGACTGGGTCACCGGCACCGGAGCCACCGGCGCCTCGCTGAGCACCGGCCCGAAGCCCTTGCGCGTCATCTCGCCCCAGCCGCTCCGGCGGCGCGCGATCGTGTACCAGGCGCGCAGCCGCACGAACGAGAGCAGCTGGCGGTAGCCGACGTTCTCGATCACCGCGGTCAGCGTCAGGCGGATCAGGTCGCGCCAGCCCGGGTAGCGGCGGAAGGCGCGCTCCTCCATCAGGATCACGAGGAAGCTGAGCACGAGCCCATAGGTCAGCGAGACGGCGAAGAACGCGATCGCGAACGTCACCGAAACGAAGCCGAGCAGGCACGAGGCGATGAAGAGCGCGTAGCCGAAGCACTCGATCGCCGGGCCGAGCAGCTCGAAGACGATGAAGTACGGCAGCGCGATGAGGCCGATCCGCCCGTAGCGGGGGTTCAGGATCATCCGCCGGTGGCGGGCGATCAGCTCGATCAGCCCGCGCTGCCAGCGGTCGCGCTGGCGCACGAGCGTGCGCAGGTCCTCCGGGCACTCCGTCCAGCAGATCGGGTCGGGGAAGAAGGTGATGCGGCACGGCTCGCCCTGCTCGCGCTGGTGGCGGTGCAGCCGCACCACGAGCTCGGCGTCCTCGCCGACCGTCGTCGGGTCGTAGCCGCCGACCGCGACGCAGACGTCGCGCCGGAACAGCCCGAACGCGCCGGAGATGATCAGCAGCATGCCGCTCTTGGACCAGCCGATTCGCCCGCCGAGGAACGCGCGCAGGTACTCGACGATCTGCAGGTTGGCGAGCAGGTTGCGCGGCGTGCGGACGGTCGCGAGCTGGCCGTCCTCGAACGTCGAGCCGTTGACGATCCGCACGATCCCGCCGACGGCGACCGTCTCCGGCGCCGCCTGGAACTCCCACACGAGCCGCGACAGCGCGCCCGCGTCGAGCATCGTGTCGGCGTCGATCGCGCAGAACAGGGGGTAGTTGGCGTGGTTGATGCCGGCGTTGAGCGCGTCGGCCTTGCCGCCGTTGGCCTTGTCGATCACGACGATGCGCGGCTCCAGCGGGCTCGCGTGCACCCCGCGCACGTGCGCGGTGACGATGTTGGAACGCGGGACGCGGCCGACCTTCACGAGCCCGAACGCGTCCGTCAGCGCCGCCATCGTCGCGTCGCTCGAGCCGTCGTTGATCACGACGACCTCGAACTCGACGAACTGCGAGGTCAGCAGCGAGTGCACGGAGGAGACGATCGTCGCCTCCTCGTTGTACGCCGGCACGAGGATCGAGACCGGCATCGACAGCTCGGAGCTGGCGACGGCCTGATAGTCGCGCATCGGGCGGCGCCGCACGTAGTCCTCGATCGCCCGCCAGCCGACGATCGCGAGCAGCGTGTACGTCACCTGCAACACGACGAAGTAGACGAGCGTCACGACGTTGAAGCCGTGCATCAGCTGGGGGAGGGCGTCGCTCATGCGGCCGCGCGCTCCACGGCGACGGCGTGCAGCGCGAGCTGCTCGCGGGCGCGGTCGGCCGCGTAGCGGTCCTGGTGATCGACCGCGCGGCGCAGGGCGGCGAGGCCCGGCTCGCCCAGCTCGCGCAGTGCGCGGGCGGCGTTCGCGCGGACCCACCAGGCGCGATCGGAGAGGCACGCCTCGAGCGGCTCGAGCGCCTCGGCGGCGCCCAGCGCGCCGAGCGACTTGGCGGCCTGCGCACGCACGGACCACGTCTCGCCGGGGTCGAGCGCGGCGACCAGCGCCGGCATGCAGGCCGCGTCGCCGACCCGCCCGAGCGCTCGCGCGGCGGAGATGCGCACCTCCTCCTCGGGACTGGTGCGCAACAGCCCGGCGAGCGCGACGTCGCCGCGCGGGTCGCGCGCCACGCCGAGCGCGCGTGCGAGGCTTGCGTCGAGCGTCACTTCGCGGCCGCTCGGCTGCACACCCGCGAGCTCGTCTGGCCCGGGCGCGGGGCCGAAGCGCAGCGTATGCAGGATCGTCTCGACCGCCCACGGCGCGCCGAGCCGCTCGATGATCCGCTCGGGTGGGAGCGCACGCGTCACGAGGCCCCAGATCAGCACCTCGGCGGCGCGCGGCGTGGCGATGCGCGCCAGGCCGGCGCAGGCGACGAGCCGCACGTCCGCGTCGGGGTCGGCGAGCAGCGGGACGAGATGGTCGGCGACTGAGGGGATGCCGGGCCGCGACAGCAGCAGCGCCGCGCGGGCACGCGTCACCGGATCGCGCGAGCGCAGGTCGGCCACCAGCTCCGGCAGCAGCTCGGACGCCTCGATCGCGCGGTGGATCTCGCTGCGGCGCAGGCGCGTGAGCGTGGGGTACACGCTGTCGATCGACACCGCCAGGTCAACCTGTGCTTCCGCATCGTGCGCGTCACGGCAGATCGCGAGCAGCGTTCTTGGGCGCGGGTCGCGCAGCGCCGCGCTGTAGCGCGCACGGCGCTCCGCGGAGCGCAGCTCGCGGCTGTCGCGGCGCAGCTTGCGCCCGACGGCGAGGCTGGCGAGCGCGAGCCAGAGGAGCAGGCTCGCGCCGACGAGCAGCATCAGGCCGGTGATTGTCGTCATCCCGACTGGTATCGGCCCCAGTGCCATGGGGGTAAAGCTCACTTTGGTCAGCAGGATTGCTGCAAATGGCCGGAAAGTGAGCGACCCCGCGCTCAAGCTGGTGCGCTGGCGCACCGATGAGGTGACTGAGCAGCTCTCCGATCCCCGCGCAAGGATGCCCATGCCGTCTCGCACCCGCTCACTGCTCTTCCTGCTCGCCGTCGTCGTGGCGCTGGCAGCGCTTCCGGCCGTCACCGCCGCCGCAGCGTCCGACAGTGCGACCGTGGCGAAGGCGCACGCCAAGCACAGGCACGCCGCCAAGCGCCTCGGCGGCAAGGTCCGCCGCGCGTGGCCTGCGCCGGGAACGAGACGCCCGGGCACGTCGATCACGCGCTGGCTCGCACAGCAGGTCGGCCCGCAGACGCCCGTGGCGTGCTCGCAGCGTCCGAGACGCGTTCGTGCTCGCTGCGCGGCACGTCATGTCGGCTCCGCCAAGGGCGCCGCCGCCGTCGCCTCCAGCGCGGGCGAACGTGTCGCGATCGCAGCCGCCGACGGCGACGCGGTCAAGCCGCTGCAGCTGATTCGCTCGTTCGACATCCCCGCGGACGATCCGCTCTACGACCAGCTGTTGAACTGGTCGTGGACGTACGACTCGGCCGTCGCCGCGACGGCGTTCGCCGCCGTCGACCTGCAGGACCAGGCCGGTCGCCTGCTCGACCAGCTCGCCGCACTCCAGCGCAAGGACGGCTCGATCGAGTTCGCCTTCGACGTGCTGACGGGCGAGAGCAGCGATCAGACGCGCTCCGGCGCGATCGCCTGGGCCGGCATCGGCTTCACCGACTACGACGCGCACTTCGGCGACGCGCGCTACCTCGGCAACGCCCGCCTCGCCGCCGATTACCTGCTGTCGCTGCGCAACGGCGACGGCCTCGTGCGCGGCGGCCCCGACGTCAAGTGGGTCTCGACGCAGCACAACCTGCTGACGGTGATCTTCCTTACGAACCTCTCCGAGCGACTCGACAAGGCAGGCGACCCGAAGGCCGCGGACAGGTATCGGGCGGCCGCGGAGGAGATCTCGAAGGGGATCGACACGCAGCTGCTCGTCACGCCTGCGCAGGCGAAGAAGTCCGACGAGAAGGGCACGAGCACCCTCCGCTACTTCCGCCAGGGCGTCGGTGACGACGTGATCCCGCTCGACACGCAGGCGATCGGCGTCGTCTACGCGATCTTCCGCGGCGACGACCAGCTCGCGAAGGAGCTCTACGCCTACGCGAAGGCCGGCTTCGCGCTCAAGAACCGCAAGATCGCCACGTCGAAGAAGACCGAGTCCTACAACATGACGTACGCGGCGAAGGGGCCCTTCAGCGGCTTCCGCCCGTACCTCGGCAAGGGCGCCCCCGATGTCCTCTGGTTCGAGGGGACGGCCGAGATGCGGCTCGTCGGCTCGTTCCTCGGCGAGTCGACCGAGACGCTCGACAAGTCGATGAACGCTTGGTGGGACGTCACTCGCAAGCAGGGCCTCGCCCCGCTGGGAGCCGACAAGACGGTCACCGACAACACCTACAACCAGTACCACGTGTGGCCGACCGCGGCCGCCGGCGCATGGGCCGTGCTCAGCGGCGCCTCCAAGGAGACGAGCTGGGCGATCCCGCCGGGGGAGTAGGCGGCTAGGCTCGGCCGCGATGGCCGTGCCGGACAGATCGCCTCTCGCCGAGCGCCTTACCGCGCAGCTGCTCGCCGGTGAGCCGGCGCGCGATCCGGTGGCGGTGGCGGAGCGGCTGCTGGCGGTGCAGGGGCAGGACCCGCGCGGAGCGCGGCTGGCAGTGCGGGCGCGCACGCTCGGCACGGGCACGACGGCGGCCGACGTCGAGCGTGCCTTCACCGACGATCGCGCGCTGCTGATCTCCTGGCTCAACCGCGGCACGCTCCACCTCGTGCGCAGCGAGGACTATCCGTGGCTGCACGCGCTTACGACGCCGCCGCTGGTGACAGGCTGCGCCCGCCGCCTCGCGCAGGAGGGCGTCCCTGCGGCGGATGTCGAGCGCGCCGTGGAGGCGATCGGGCGCGCGCTCGCCGATGAGGGGCCGCTGACGCGCGAGCAGCTGCGCGACCGCATCGCGGCCGCAGGCGTGCGAACGGAGGGGCAGGCGCTCGTGCACCTGCTGATGACGGCGTCGCTGCAGGGTTTGTGCGTGCGCGGCCCGATGATCGGCGCCAGACACGCGTTCGGGCTCGTACGCGACTGGCTGGGGGAGGAGGCGCTCAGACCGGTCGACCGCGACGCCGCGCTCGCCGAGCTGGCGCGCCGCTACCTCGTCGGCCACGGTCCGGCAAGCGACCGCGACCTCGCGCGCTGGGCCGGCCTGCCGCTGCGCGACGCGCGCGCCGGTCTGGCTGCGATCGCAACTGAGCTGGTCGAGCGCACCGACGGCCTGGTCGACATAGCCAGACGCCCCGCCGGCCCCGCAGCCGAGCTGCCGCCCCCGCGCCTGCTCGGCGCGTTCGACCCGCTGCTGCTCGGCTGGACCTCGCGCGAGGACGTGCTCGGCGAGCACGTCGACAGCGGGATCGTCACCGACAACGGCCTCTTTCGCCCGTTCGCGCTCGTGCGCGGCAGAGCGGTCGCGACCTGGAGACTTGCCGCCGGAACGGTCACGCTCGACTCGTTCGCGCCGCTCCCAAGGCGCGTCGCCATCGCTCTCGACCAGGACGCCGCCGACGTCAAGCGCTTCCTCGGCTTGCCGTAAGCGCTCAGGCCGGCACGACGTCGAAGTGACGGCGGCCTCTCAGCTTGTAGATCTGGAAGTCGGCGTCGAGCGTGAACACCCGCGTGAGCCCGCGCTCCTCGGCGAGCGCGACGAGCGTCGCATCCGCCAGGTCCATCGGCCGGTCGGCGTACGTCTCCATCAGCCGCGCCGCGCGCGCGGTCGCCTCCGGCGAGGGCGGATCGACGAGCAGGTCCTCCCGCAGCACAAGACACCACAACGCCTGCTGCGCCTTCCATCCGCCGACGCGCCCAAGCAGGTACATCGCTTCGGTGAAGGCGGGCCAGGTGGTGAGCAGCGGGAGGCGCAGCTCATCGAGCGCTTCGCGGCAGCGCGCATGATCCTGCTCGTCGGCGTCGATCAGCGCGATCAGCGGGCCGGCGTCGGTCAGCGTCATCGTGCACGGCGGCGCTCGTCGAGCGCATCGGCGAATCCACGACCGGTATCGCGCGCCTGACCGCCGCCGCCTCTGATCGACCCGATGACGTCGGCAAGCCGATCGCTGGTGCGTTGCGAGAGCGTGCGCTGCGCACGCTCATCTGCGGCGGTCCGCAGGAACTCCGACACGGAGGAGCCCTCGGCAGCCGCGGCGCGACGGACTCGCTCGTCGAGCTCGGGTTCGAGGCGAAGGCTGCGCATGGTCATGAGCGTATCACCGAGATCACGCTCTGTATTACAACATAGATGTGTCGTGATCAGGCGCTCGGAGCGGCAAGCGGCACCGCTGTCTCGGTCGCTCTGCGCGCCCGGCGACGCAGCAGCAGTGCCGCGATCCCGCCCGCGAGCGCCAGCCCGGCAGAGACGAGCATCGCCGCGTGGAAGCCGGAGATGAACGCGGTCGCCGCGCTGTCCTGCGCGGCGGCGCGCGCGTGCGGCGGCAGCTGCGCGAGCAGGCGCTGCGCGTCGTCGCTGCCCGCGAGGATCCCGTCGAGCGTCTCGCGGCTCTGGTGCGACATGCCGGCGTCGACGCCGTCGAGCAGCCGTGCCCGCTCGCTCAGCTCGACGGACGTCAGCACGAGCCCGAGCACGGCGACGCCCATCACCGCGCCCAGCTGGCGCGCCTGCGTCACGAGCGCCGAGGCGAGCCCGCGGTCCGCGCGTGGGATCGCGCCGACGGCGCCGGTCGTGCCCGCGACCGTCGCGACGGGACGCGCGATCCCGAACGCGAGGAAAGCCGGCATCAGCAGCAGCACCTCCTCATGCCGCGCCAGCAGCGCGATCGCGAGCAATGCGGCGGCCGCGAGCGCCATCGCCAAAGCGGTCGGCCAGCGCTCGCCGCGGCGGTCCGTCAGCCGCCCGGTCGGCGTGGCCAGGAACGGCGCCGCGGCGACCGTTGGCAGCGCCAGCAGGCCGGCGAGCGCAGGGCCGTAGCCGAGCACGTGCTGGAGGTAGAAGGTCAGATACACCGTCAGCCCGAGGATCGTGAACTGGATCGCGAACAGCGCAAGCAGCAGGCCCGCGACGGCGGGATCGCGCAGCAGCTCGATGCGGATCAGCGGATGCGCCCGGCGTCGCTCGACCAGCACGAACGCGACCAGCAGCATGAGTGACGCCGCGAGCAGCCCGATCGTCGCCGCCGACCGCGGCCCCCATTCCTGCATGTTCAGCAGCGGCAGCGTCAGCGCGACCAGGCCGCCGAGCAGCAGCAGGAAGCCAAGCACGTCGAGCGGCCCGCGCACCGGCGCGCGTGACTCGGGGAACCAGCGCAGTGCGATCGCCAGGATCGCCGCGAGCGGCGGCAGGTTGATGAGGAAGATCCAGCGCCAGTCGGCGAACTCGACGAGCGCACCGCCGACGAGCGGGCCGAGCGCGAGGAACACGGTCGCGCCCGTCGAGACGACGCCGACCGTCCAGCCGCGGCGCTCCTCCGGCAGTGCGGCGGTCGCGTTCGCCATCCCGAGTGGCATCAGCAGCGCGGCGCCACAGCCCTGCACGACGCGCGCCGCGATCAGCGCGTCGATGCCCGGTGCGGCGGCACACGCGAGCGAGCCCGCGCCGAACAGCCACGCGCCGAGCACGAACAGCCGCCGGCGGCCGTAGATGTCGGCGAGGCGCCCGGCCGCCGCCATCAGTGTCGCGAGCGCGAGCAGGTAGGCGCCGACGACCCACTGCACCTCGGCGCTCGTGGCGCCGAAGTCGGCCTGGATCGCCCGCAGGGCGGTCACAACCGCCGTCTCGTCGAGGAACGCCAGCCCGACCGCGAGGCTTGCAGCGACGATGATCAGCCGCTGGCGGGAGGTCAGCTCGGGCACGCGCCTGTCAGTGCCGCGCAGGGGTGTCGAGCAGCTCCTGCGCCCGCTCGGCCTCGCGGTCGAGCACGGCGAGGAACGCTGCCACGACGCCCGCGTCGAACTGCGTGCCGGCGTGGCGCGTCAGCTCGCCGCGCGCTCGCGTGTGGCCGATCGCGTCGCGGTAAGAGCGGTCGCTCGTCATTGCCTCGTACGCGTCGGCGACGGCGACGATGCGCGCCTCGAGCGGCAGCTCGTCGTCGGACAGGCCGTGCGGGTACCCGCTGCCGTCGGGGCGCTCGTGGTGGGCGGCAACCCACGCCTGCACGTCGGCGAGCGACGGGTGCTCGAGGATCTGCGCGCCGAGCTCGGGATGGCGCGCGATCACGGTTCGCTCCTCGGCACTGAGCGGCCCAGCCTTGCGCAGGATCGCGTCGGGCACGCCGACCTTGCCGACGTCATGGAGCAGTCCCGCGAGCCGTACGCGCCCGACGCGCCGCTCCGAGAGCCCGAGCTCGTGTGCCATCAGCTCGGCGTAGCGGCCGACGGTCTCCGAGTGGCGCGCGCTGCCACTGAAGCGCACGTCGACGGCCTCCGCGAGGTCGAGCACGACGGCGAGGAAGCGCTCCGCCTCGACGTCGCGCTCCTCGCGGCCGCCGCGGCCGCTGCGGGCCAGCTCGCGCAGGGCGGGGCTGTGGATCACGCTGCGGTTGCGGCCGCTCTCCTTCGCGCCGTAGAGCGCCTCGTCGGCGGTCCGCACGAGCGACGCGGCCGTCTCCGCGTGCGCCGGGTGGCTCGCGATCCCGAAGCTGATCGTGATCGGCACGGTCGCGTCGGCGAACGCATCGCGCACGTGGCAGCGCAGCCGCTCGGCGACGGAGAAGGCCGCCTGCGCGTCGGTGTCGGGGAGGATCACGGCGAACTCCTCGCCGCCGATCCGCGCCGGCACGTCGATCTGGCGCACGCCTTCGCGCAGCACGGCGGCGACCTGCTGCAGAACAGCGTCGCCGACGTGATGCCCGGAGCGGTCGTTGACCTCCTTGAAGTGGTCGAGGTCGCCGGCGAGCAGGGTCATCGAGGTGCTGCCACGGCGGGCGCGCTCGAGCTCGAGGTCGAGCAGCTCGCGAAAGCCGCGGCGATTCGGCAGCTGCGTGAGCGGGTCGGTGCGCGCGGCGTCGGACAGGCGCGCGATCAGCAACTCGACGTGCCCGCGCATGACGCGGATCACGATCGCGGCGATCGCCATCGTCGCGATCCCGACGCTCCACCAGGCGCCCGCGCCGGTCTCGGGCGGCCGCAGGAGCAGCAGCGCGCCGTAGAGGACGCCGACGAACAGCAGCTGCGCGATCGCGACGCGCGTGCTGAAGAAGTAGGCGGAGTAGAGGAAGACCCACAGGTAGAAGAACACGAGCGGGCTCGGGTGCTCGGCCGAGCACCAGGCGACGACGGTCACGAGCACGCTGCCCCACGCCAGCGCGAATGGCAGCGACGAGGACGGCACCCGTCGCGCCTGCCACAGCAGCAACGCGCCAACCACGTAGGCGCTTAGCGCGACTGCGAGCAGGCCGATTTCGCTCGCGTCGGCCGCATGCGGCAACGCAAGCGTGAGCAGCACGAGCGTCGCCCCTGCGAGGTAGAAGCTCGCAAGCACGCGCACGCGCATGCGAGCCTCGAAGGTGCCTCCCTGGGGCGCGTCGAGCATGCCGGGAATCGCCGACATGGGAGATGTGTCGGCGTTTGCAACGGATCGCATGAGCGTTGACATGCCAGCTCCGTCTGTCGACTGACCGCAACCGTCTTTGCGGCAGGAACGACGTCCCCCGCACTGAACGGCTTCATGCAGGGCTCCATTCGCGCTCGTGGCGCGCCGATCCTGCCGACAGGTAACCGGCCCCGGAGGTCACCGTCGTGTCGCACCCGCTTCGCATCCGCTCGCTCGCGCTGTCCCTCGCAGTGCTCGTCGTCCTGCCCGCGGCGGCGCTCGCGAGCACCGGCGGCGCGTCACCCGGGGGCGCGACTGCACCGGTCGCGGCGGTGCGGGCCAGCGGCGGCGCGGCGCCGAGAACCGCCGTGAAGCCGCAGCGGCGCCACCGCGTGCGCAAGCACCGCGTGCCGGTGGCGGCACCCGTCGCGCCGCCCGCGCTCGCGACGCTGCTCGACGACGGCACTGCCTCACCGCCCGCCGGTGCTCCGGCCGAGGTGGCGGCGGTGATCGCTGCCGGCAACCGGATCGCCTCGCTGCCCTATCGCTGGGGTGGCGGCCACGCCAGATGGGAGGACACGGGCTACGACTGCTCCGGCTCCGTCGGCTACGCACTGCACGGGGGAGAGCTGCTCGACGCCAGCGCCACGTCCGGCGACCTGATGGCCTACGGCGAACGCGGCCCCGGCACGTGGATCACGATCTACGCAAACCCGGATCACGTCTACATGGTCGTCGCCGGGCTGCGCTTCGACACCAGCGGCGCTCGCCCGTCGCGCTGGCAGGCCGCGCCGCGCGCCGGCGCCGGCTTCGCGGTTCGCCACCCGACTGGGCTCTGAGCACCGCTCGTCGGCCTGTTTCGCGAGGGGTCCGAATTCAGACCAGATTGACGTTCAACGATCAACAGCTTTCTTGTGTAAAGAGCGCACCGGCGTTAGAATCTCCTGTGCAGGAGCACTTGCTGAGGGGCCGTTCTTCGGGGCGGCCCCTCGTGAGTCAGGGGGCATGTTCGCCGGTCGTTCACATAAGATCGCTCAGGCGCTGGTAGAACCCGGCGTCGTCCCGGCCAACCATCGAGGGATCCCACCACATGTCGCCGACCGTCCCGCATCAGCGGGCGAGGAATTCCGTCGTACTCGCGACGGTCCTCGCGCTCGCGCTGTCCCTCGCCGTCTGGACGCCATCCTCGGCGTCTGCCGACACCCTGACGGCGCCCGTGATCACCGTCTCCGGTCAGACCATCAGATGGAACGCGACCGCCGGCGTGAGCTCGTACGTCTACGTGCGCAAGATCACTGGACAGGCCGACCAGTACGCGACCGTCACGGGCACGTCCGTCACACCGCCGGCGGCGCCCGGCCAGACGGCGCGCTACAGCGTCCGCACGAACGTGTCCGGCAGCGCGTGGGCGAGAGAGGCGTCGATCTCGTACTCCACGACGACCCCACCGCCGACGACGCCCCCGCCGGGCACCGGCTTCAGAATGGGCGTCACGACCGGCACCGCGTTCAGCTACGAGCTGCCGTTCATCACCTCGCTCGGCGCGAGAACGGCCCGCCTGCTCTACCCGATCGGCACGAGCGCCTCCAGCATGGCGTCGGTGATCGACGCCTACGCGAGGGCCGGCGTGCGCCCGCTGCTCGCGGCCGAGTTCAACGGCCGCCTCCCGAGCACGGCCGAGTCGCAGAACCTCGCCACCTGGGCGAGAGCGTACGGTCCCGGCGGCACCTTCTGGGCGGGCAAGACGTACCCCGCAAACACGGCCGTGTCGACGCTCGAGTTCGGCCACGAGACCAGCTACGCCCATCAGTTCCCCGACTACTCGCTGCCGACCTACCAGGCGCGCGCGCAGACGTACGCGCTGCGCTTCAAGGACGCGCAGATCGCCGTCAAGGCGGCCAACCCCAACGTCGGCGTGCTCGCACAGGGCGACAACGCCGTCAACCAGGACGCATGGGTCAAGAACATGTTCAGAGCGGTGCCGGACCTCGGCTCGCGCGCGGCCGGCTGGACGATCCACCCGTACGGGCCGAACTGGAAGACCCGCATCGACTCGACGATCAACTCGACGAAGGCGGCCGGTTCGCCCGACCTGCCGATCTGGGTCACCGAGTGGGGGCTCACGACCGACAACGGCCGCTGCTTGTCCGACAACTACGGCTACGGCAAGTGCCTCACCTACGCCCAGGCCGCCACCACGCTGCACAGCGCGCTCACGGGCATGCTCAGCACGTATGGCAGACGCCTTGGCGCGTTCTACCTGTACCAGGCGCACGACCAGGCGGCGAGCGGCACGCAGAGCGGCCGCGAGTACTACTTCGGCGCGCTGCAGTCGAGAGGGCAGGCGAAGGGCGCGTTCACGACCGAGGTCAAGGCGGACCTGGCGGCGTACAAGTAGTAGGAGCGCCGCCGGGCGGAGCAAGCGCGCCCGGCTTGGCCGGGCGGCGCGGCTCAGGCCGCGACGGGCGGCGCGGCCGGCTGCGCGGGCGTGAGCCGCGTGACGCGGACGCGCCCGCCCTGCGCCGGCGTGTATGTGACGAAGCGACGCTTGACCGGCTCCGCCTCTGCGGCGGTCGTCTCGAGCGTCGCGCGGCGCAAGATCGTGTCGAGCACGATCCGCATCTCATACAGCGCGAAGCTCGCGCCGAGGCAGCGGCGCACGCTGCCGCCGAACGGCAGCCACTCGTACGTGCTCGGCGCGTCCTCACCGAGGAAGCGCTCGGGGCGGAACGCCTCCGGGTCGGGGTAGACGTCCGCGCGGCGATGGATCAGGTAGATGGACGGCGAGATGTTGACGCCCTTCGGCAGCTCCATCCCGCCGATCGTCATCGGCCGCTGCAGCTGGCGGATCACGCCCGGGACGACGGGCCGCAGGCGCAGCGCCTCCTTGACGACCGCGTCGAGGTACTCCGTCCCGTCGCTGGCTTCCTGCTCCTCGCGCAGGCGGGCGAGCACGCGCGGGGTGCGCACGAGTCGCTCGATCGTCCACGCGAGCGCAGTCGCGGTCGTCTCGTGGCCGGCCAGCACGAGCGTCATCAGCTCGTCGCGCAGCTCGGCGTCGGTGAGCGCGTTGCCGTCCTCGTCGCGCGCGGCGAGCAGCAGCGAGAGGATGTCGTCGCGCGGCTCGGCGTCGCCGCGCCGCGCCGCGATCTCCTCGTGGATCAGCTTGTTGACCGGCGCCATCAGTCTGTAGACGCGGCCCCACGGGCTGCGCGGTTTCGCGCCGGCGGATCTCGTGAACTGCAGCATCAGCAGCCGCAGCGGCTGGTCGGTCGAGTTCAGCAGCCGCTTCAGCGGCGCGCCGAGCCGCTCGACGCCGGCCCGGTCCTCGACGCCGAAGACAGTGCGCAGGATGATCTCGAGCGTGATCGCCTGCATCGTCGGATGCACGGCGAACGGCTGCCCAACCGGCCACTGCGCGATGTGGCGCTCGGCGACCTCCGTCATCGTCTCGCCGTAGGCACGCATCCGCTCGCCGTGGAACGGCGGCAGCATCAGGCGCCGCTGGCGCAGGTGCTCGGGGCCGTCGAGCAGCAGCACCGAGCGCCCGCCGAGGATCGGCTTCAGCACGACGTTGCCGGCGCCGGCGTGGAGGTCGTCCGGGCTCGCCTGGAAGACCTCCTTCACGATCGCGGGGTCGCTCACGATCACGACCGTGCGGCCGGTGTTGAGGCGGATCGTGAAGGCGTCGCCGTAGCGCGCGCGGCAGGCGTCGAGGAAGCGCGGGCCCTGCAGCAGGAAGCGGATCGCGACGAGCGCACTCGGCCCGGTCGGTCCGGGCGGGAGGCTGCTCAGGTCGACGTCGACGGCCATCGCACCGGAAACGCTAGCGCTCGGCCGGCAGCGTGGCGGCAGTCCCGGCGCTTGAGTGATGCATCGCACACGGGCGGTGCGCCCGCCGGGTCAGGCCGCGAGCCGCAGCGCGAAGAAGGACTGGCGGCGCGCGCCGGAGCGGTAGCGCCCGAGTAGGCTGCGCCACGTGTCGATCAGCGGCCCTGAGGAGGCATTCCCCGCCGCCATCTACCGCCCCGACGCGCCACGGCGCGTCGTGCTGCTGCCAGGGGCGCGCTATCCGACGCGCGCGCCGCTGCTGTGGTTCGCGCGCGAGGTCGCGGTCGCGCGCGGGTTCGGCGTGCTGGAGGTGCTCGACGAGCCACCCGCCGGCGAGGATCCCTTTGCGTGGGTCCACGACCGCGCGCAACGCGCGCTCGAGCACCAACCGACCGAGCTCGACGTCGTGATCGGCAAGTCGCTCTCCAGCGACGTCGCCGGGCTCGCCGCCGACCGCGGGCTGCCGGCGATCTGGCTGACGCCGCTGCTCGACCGCCCGGGGATCGTCGCCGCGCTCGCCCGCACGACGCGCCCGACGCTGCTCGTCGGCGGCACCGCCGATCCGACGTGGCTGCCCGACGCGATCCCCGACAACGTGATGCTCGACCGCCTCCAGCTCGACGGGCTCGACCACGGTCTGCAGCTTCCCGGCGACCCGCAAGCCTCGCTGAACGCGCTGCGCAAGGTCGTTAAGAAGGTCGACCGCTTCCTCGGCGCGCTGCGCTGAGCGCGCCGCCGCGCCCGCTGCGCGCGGCTCTTTATCTTCCGCCTCGCAACAACTTCACCTGCGCTTAGGCGCGCTTACGGGACTGCTCAGGGTTCGCCCGCACTATGCGAGGCATGCACACCCCGAAAGCCCTCCTGACTCTCACCGCCGCCGCCGTCCTTGGCGCCGCAGGCGGCGCTGCGGTCATCGGCATCGCCGGCGACCATGGCACCACTGCGACGACGACGATCGTGGCACCGCGCGAGCCGCAGGTGCAGAACGCTGCCGACACGAACGGCACGCTCGATGCACAACAGGTCTACGCGCAGGCGAAGGACTCGGTCGTCAACGTCACGTCGCAGACGGACCAGGGCGAGGCCACCGGCTCCGGCTTCGTCATCTCGAGAGAGGGCTTGATCGTCACGAACGCCCACGTGGTGGAGGGCGCGACGACGGTCTCCGTCAAGGTCGGCGACGGCGCGACCCATCCAGCGTCCGTCGTCGGCCGTGACGAGTCGACCGACCTTGCCGTGCTGCGCGTCGACGACAGCAGCGGCCAGACGTTCACGCCGCTGACGTTCGCGGACTCCAGCAAGCTGCAGGTCGGCGACACGACGTACGCGATCGGCAACCCGTTCGGGCTCGACCACACGCTCACGAGCGGCGTCGTCTCGGCGCTCGACCGTCAGATCGACGCGCCCAACGGCTACGCGATCGACCGGGTGATCCAGACGGACGCGCCGATCAACCCCGGGAACTCCGGCGGACCACTGCTCGACGACCACGGCCGCGTGATCGGCGTCAACTCGCAGATCCTCAACGGTGGCGGCTCGGCCGAGAACGGCAACGTCGGCATCGGCTTCGCGATCCCCTCCAACACCGTCAGATCGATCGCCGCCCAACTCGCCGCCGACGGCCAGGTCGAGCACGCCTACCTCGGTGTCCAGCTTGCAGCCACCGAGAGCGGCTCCGGCGCCCAGGTCGCAGGTCTCGCGCCCGGCGCCCCGGCCGAGCAGGCCGGCCTGCAGGAAGGCGACACGATCGTGGCGCTCGACGGAACCCCGGTCGACGGCGCCGACGCGCTCGCCGCTGCGATCGGTGGTCACAAGCCCGGCGACGAAGTGCGGCTGACCGTCAAGCGCGACGGTGCACGCCGGACGGTGACGGTCGCACTCGGCACCCAACCCCAGCAACCCGTGAACTGACTTCGCTGCACAAGGCTTCCCGCGTCGCCGTCGCTCCCGTCCCCCGTGCCGGCGACGCGGGATTGAGTCCGCCCGATCGAAATCCCCCTGTGGGTCGGGCGGGCTCACCTCCAGGGAGGAGGGTGCCCCACCAGGCGGGCGCTCCCCGGCCGATCCAATCCCCCCGGATCGCCGCCGGTGGCGCGCCCGCCTTTGGCGTGCCCGGCGCGCACGCGGCCGAGACCGCGCCCGCCTATCCTTCGCTCCGCTCATGCGGCAGCACCTGCGTCCACTCTTCGATCGCGTCGTCATCAAGGAGCTCGAGCCCGACCGCGTGCGCGAGTCGGGCTTGGTCGTCCCCGCCGGGACGAATGAACCGCCGCCCCAGCACGGCATCGTGCTGGCCGTCGGCGAGGGGCTCGACTGGTGGAGCCACGTCGGCGTGAGAATGCCGGTGAGACCGGGCGACCACGTCGTCTTCCCGGCCGCCGCCGGCGCCTGGGTCGAGGTTGACGAGGAGCGCCTGCTCGTCTGCCGCGTCGGCGAGTTGCTCGGCGTCCTTGCAGACGCATGACGCTGCTTGAGGCGCTGTTGGTGCTCGTCGCCGGCGTGTGGGCCGGCGCGATCAACACGCTCGTCGGCTCGGGCTCGCTCGTCACCTTCCCGGTGCTGCTGGCTGTCGGGTTCCCGCCGTTGACGGCGAACGTCTCGAACAACCTCGGCGTCGTGCCGGGTGCGGTGTCGGGTGCCTACGGCTACCGGCGGGAGCTGCGTGGGCAGCGGGCGCGCATCCTCCGCTTCGCGCCTGCATCGGCGTTCGGCGGCGTGGCGGGCGCCGTGCTGCTGCTCGCGCTGCCCTCGTCGGTGTTCGACGCGATCGTCCCGGTGTTCGTCGCGGTCGGCGTAGTGCTCGTCGTGCTGCAGCCGCGCATCAATCGCTGGCTCGCGCGCCGCCGGGGTGCGGACGCGCACGAGCACGGCGGGGCACCCGCGCTGCTCGCGACCGGCGTCACCGGCGTCTACGGCGGCTACTTCGGCGCCGCGCAGGGCGTCCTGCTGCTCGCGATCCTCGGCATCGCGATCGACGACGACCTGCAGCGCGTCAACGCGCTGAAGGTCGTGTTGGCCGGCATTGTGAACTTCGTCGCGGCAGTGGTGTTCGTGCTGCTCGCCGCGCACATCGCCTGGGGCGCCGTGGCGCTGATCGCGGCGGGCTCCGCGATCGGCGGCCAGCTCGGCGCCCGCCTCGGCCGGCGCCTGCCGGCGCCAGCGTTGCGCGCGGTGATCGTCGTCGTGGGGCTGGCGGCAATCGCGAAGCTGCTGTTGGACTGAGCGCTAGGCGACGGGCTGGTCGCTCAGCATGAAGCCGACGCGCGTCCCCTCGATCTCGGCGTCGAGCAGCTTGTCGTCGAGCAGCGGCACGGCGTCCGCTTCGACGAACACCCGCGCGCCCGCCTCGGAGACGACCTGGTCGGTCTCGGCGGGGCTCTCGGCGACGGACACCTCGAGTGAGGCCTGTTCGGCGTCAGGCTGGGTCGCGATCCGCAGGCCGGCGCCATCCGGCAGCTCGGGCGCGGCGACGATGCCTCGGATCGCCTCGGCGGCGGTGTCGGTGAGGGTGAGCACGGCTGCTCCTTCCGGTCGGGATCGGTCGTCGTGCTGCAGCGGCCGTTCCCACGCGACCGCTCTCAGGCGACTGCCCGTCGACTGCGCTGCGGAAACCTGCGCGCCTCGGCCGGGCGGGTCCGCGGTCAGCGTGCGGTGGGTGGGATCCAGTTCAACGAGCGCTCGACGGCCTCGTGCCAGCGCGCATAGCGGTGCTCGACCTCGTCGCCGTTCATCAGCGGCTCCCACCGACGCGCCTCGCGCCAGTTCGCGCGCACGTCGTCCGGCGAGGACCACACGCCGACGGCCAGGCCGGCTGCGTAGGCGGCCCCGAGCGCGGTCGTCTCAGCCACCTGCGGCCGGACCGTGGGGACGCCGAGCACGTCGGCCTGGAACTGCATCAGTAGCTCGTCGACGGTCATGCCGCCGTCGACCTTCAGCTCATCGCACGCGATCCCGGCCGCATCTCGCACAGCGTCGAGCACCTCGCGCGTTTGCCACGCGGTTGCCTCCAGCATCGCTCGGGCGATGTGGGCCTTCGTCGTGAACGCGGTGATTCCGACGATCGTGCCGCGCGCGTCGTCGCGCCAGCGCGGCGCGAACAGTCCGGAGAAGGCCGGCACGACGTACACGTCGCCCGTGTCGGGCACGCTCGCCGCGAGCGCCTCGACCTCGTCGGCGCTGCCGATCACGCCGAGCTGATCGCGCAGCCACCGCACGCCCGCGCCGGCGACTGCGATCGAGCCCTCGAGCGCGTACGCCGGCGGTCCGTCGCCGAGCCTGTAGGCGACTGTGGTCAGCAGCTCCTGCGAGGCGACCGGCTCGGCGCCCGTGTTGACGAGCAGGAAGCAGCCGGTCCCGTACGTGTTCTTCGCCTCGCCTGGGGTGAAGCAGGCCTGCCCGAACAGAGCAGCTTGTTGGTCGCCGAGGATGCCGGCGAGGGGGATGCCGTCGAGTGTGGTGCCGGCTTGGACCTCCCCGTAGACCTCGGACGAGGAGCGGATCTCGGGCAGCATCGCGCGAGGGATCCCGATCAGGTCGAGCGCCTCGTCCGACCAGTCGAGCGTTCCGAGGTCCATCAGCAGCGTGCGGCTCGCATTCGTCACGTCGGTGACGTGCACCGTGCCGCCGGTGAGCTTCCAGATCAGCCACGAGTCGATCGTCCCGAAGAGGAGCTCGCCCGCTTCCGCTCGCGCTCGCAGTTCGGGCTTCGCGTCGAGCACCCAGCGGGCCTTTGGGCCGGAGAAGTAGGTGGAGAGGGGGAGGCCTGTGATCGCGCGCAGCCGGTCCAGGCCCGCGTCTCCCGCCAGCTCCGCCACCAGCGGCGCGGTGCGCGTGTCCTGCCACACGATCGCGTTGTGGACCGGTTCGCCCGTCGCGCGATCCCACAGCACGGTCGTCTCGCGCTGGTTCGTGATCCCAACCGCCGCCACGTCGCTCGCATCGGCGCCCGCCGCCGCGACCGCCTCGTCCACCACGCCACGCACGTTCGTCACGATCTCCAGCGGGTCGTGCTCGACCCAGCCGGCGCGCGGATGCACCTGCGCGTGCTCACGCTGGCCGGTCCCCGCGACCCGGCCCTCGCGGTCGAACAGGATGCAGCGGCTCGACGAGGTGCCCTGGTCGATTGCAGCTACGTAACGCGACACGTCCGGCCCCTTCGTACGATGGAAGGGCGGGAGACTAATGCGCGCACCTCTGCCACAACGCACCTTCGAGCGGCCGTTCGACCTGATCGTGATCGGGGCCGGCATCAACGGCGCCGGCATCGCCCGGGACGCGACGCTGCGCGGCCTGAGTGTGCTGCTGGTCGACAAGGGCGACGTCGGCTCTGGCACGACGAGCCGCTCGACACGGCTCGTGCACGGCGGCTTGCGCTACCTGGAGCACTTCGAGGTGCCGCTCGTGCGCGAGTCGCTGCGTGAGCGCGAGACGCTCCTCCACATCGCACCGCACCTCGTGCATCCGCTGTCGTTCCTGCTGCCGATCTACGAGGAGCACAAGCGCCGGCCGGCGCTGATCCGCATGGGGATGATGGCCTACGACGCGCTGTCGCTCGACAAGTCGATGGAGCGCCATCGCATGCTTAGCCGCGACGAGGCGCTGCGGCGCGAGCCCGGTCTGCGCAGCGATGGCCTGCGCGGCGCGGCCGCCTACTACGACGCGCAAGCAGCCTACCCCGAGCGGCTCGCGCTCGAGAACGCGCTCGACGCGCGCCGGCTCGGCGCCGTCGTGCTGCCGTACATGCGCGTGACGGCGGTCGAGCGCGCGCACGATCGCGTCGTCGGTGTTGCACTGCACGACGACCTCCACGGGATCGACTACCGCGCCCGCGGAGCGCTCGTGGTCAACGCGAGCGGGCCGTGGGTCGACGAGGTGCTCGGTGAGGCGGCGCCGCATGGCGAGCGCCTGATCGGCGGCACGAAGGGCAGCCACCTCGTCGTCGAGCCGTTCCCCGGCGCGCCCCGCGAGGCGGTCTACGCCGAGGCGGTGGGCGACGGGCGCCCGTACTTCGTCGTGCCGTGGAACGGGCTCTACCTGATCGGCACGACCGACACCCGCTATGACGGCGACCTCGACGACGTCGTCGCGACCGACGATGAGATCGCCTATCTGATCGACGAGACCAACAGCCTGATTCCCGGCGCCACGCTGAGCGCCGAGCAGGTGCTCTACACGTACGCGGGCGTGCGGCCGCTGCCGGCCGCGCCGAACGGCGACGAGGGTGCGATCACGCGTAGCCACGTGATCCACGACCACGCCGGCAGAGACATCCCCGAGGGCGAGCGGATCGAGGGGCTGCTGTCGATCGTCGGCGGCAAGATCACGACGTACCGGCGGCTGTCGGAGGAGACGGTCGACCAGGCCGTCAAGAAGCTCGGCCGCAAGGCCGACAAGTGCCGCACGCACCAAGTCCCGCTGCCGGGCGGGACCGCGTACCCGTTCGAGGGCTTCCGCGAGCGCTTCCGCGTCACGAGCGGCCTGCCAGTCGAGACGGCCGACCGCCTGCTGCGCATCTACGGCACTCGCGCCGCCGAGGCGCTCGACTTCGCCGACGGCTCACCCGAGTTGCGCGAGCCGTTCGACGAGGACACCGGCGCGATCGGCGCCGAGATCGTCTTCTCACTGCGCACCGAGCTGGCCGAGACGCTCGCCGACGTCATCGCCCGCCGCACGCTCGTCGGCTACGGCGCGCACGCCGGCCTGACGGCGATTGACGCCGCCGCGGAGATCGCCGTGCGCCACGCCGGCTGGTCCGACGAACGCGCCGCGCGGGAGGTGGCCGCCTTCCGCGAGGAGGCCGCCGCCACGTTGCGCCCGCGCGCCGTCGTCACGCCGCCGCAGGACGAGCCCGTCGCGGCCGGTCGCCCGACGGTCTTCGCCGGCGCGGCTCGCGCGCTGCGCCGGCGATCGCGCGTCGAGCGCTGAGCGGCCCGCTACGCCGCCGCGTGCGCCGGCTGGCGGCCGTTCGTGCGCGCGACGTCGTGCTCGTGCCCGTCGTCGGGTGTGAGCGCAAGCTGCTCCGCCTGCGCACCCGCGTCGGCGCGCTGCCCCAGGCGTCTCCCGAGCTCGACTGCCAACGCCGAGCCGGCGAGCGCGCCGGCCAGCTCGGCGACCGCCCAGCCGTCGCCCCAGCGCTCGCGTCCGCGTGCCGCGTCGAGTGACCAGCGGCCCGGGCCGGTGGCCGTGATCGCGAAGCCCGCCGCCATCAGCACGGCGTTGTACTCGTAGCCGCCTCTCGTGTTCCAGACGCCTCTTCTCGCATGCACGAGGCGGATCGCGGTCGCCATCGTGCTCGACGTCAGCAGCGCGCCGAGCGGCGTCAGGAAGCCGCTTGCCAGCAGCGCACCGCCGCCCGCCTCCGCCGCGCCTGCCGCGAGCGCGTGCTGCTTGCCGGGGGCGAGGCCGAGCCTGCTCTGGAAGAAGCCGCCCGTGGCCTCAAGGCCATCCCCACCGAACCAGCCGAACAGCTTCTGCGTGCCGTGACCGACGAACAGGCCGCCGACCGTCACGCGCAGGATCATCATTCCAAGGCGCATTGAGTCCCCGTCTCCGTGGGTTGCAGTTGTGCGCCGAGCGGCGCACCCTTCACCTCACGGTTCGCGGCGACCGGCACCGGCAAACGCGTCATGTCGGCATGCTGTCCCTCGTCAAGCAGCAGCTCGCGCAGATAGCTTGCGATCAGCGCGTCGGCGGCGCGGCCGTGACGGCTCCGCTCGTCGCTTCGCATTGAGATCCCTCCAGTCGGTCGCCGTGTCGGTGTGCCGCACCGGCGCGGGTGCGATCAAGCGTTTAGCCGCTTGGGAGTACGGCGAAACCGCTGCGGTACGCGCGCCGACCGGCCGCTCTGTGGCGTCCAAACGTCGTTGCAGGAGTTGAGCCACCCGCTGTGCTGGCCGATGAGCCCGCACGTCGTCGAACCAAGAGGTCCTCGTGCCAGCTCGTGCCCGTCGCGCCCCGCTTCGCCTCGCCTGCCTGCTGATCCTCGCGCTGCTGCTCGGCGCGGCGGTCCCCGCCGGTGCCGGCGCCGCGACGACCGCGCCGCACGCGCAGAGCGCCTCGGCTGTCGCCAACGCGTTCGCCGCCGCTTTCGCCAGACAAGGCGCGGGCTACCTCGTCGGGCACCTCAAGAACGGCGCGCTCGGCGAGCACGGGGCGACCGTCGGCAACCTGCTCGGCCCGTTCGTCGAGGACGGCACCGCGACCGACATCGCCGCGATCCGCCGGGAGATCGACGGCCTGAGCCTCGCGATCGTGGAGGTGCACAGCCACCTCAACACGGTCGCCGGCCACGTCGTGCAGGCGCAGTACAGCCACGCGGCGCTCGAGGCCGCGAAGATCACCGGCGCGATCGACAAGGCGCAGAAGGAGCTCGCCCACCTCGCGCACGCGACGACCGCGCACAGCCGCAGAATCCACGCCGAGCACCTGATCGCCCAGCTCGGGCCGCACGGCGAGCTCTACAGCGCCCAGGAGATCCTGCACAAGCAGCTCACGGTGCCTGCGCCCGGCGCCGACGGCCTGCTGATCGCCGCCAACAAGGCCGCGCGCGGCAAGGCACATCCGTTCTTCACGCACCAGCTGTCGCTCTCGCAGCGCGAGGTCTACAAGTACTACTCGATGTACGAGGCGGTCCTGCTGCAGCTGCGGCTCAACTACTGGCACTACAAGGGCTACACCTCTGAGGAGATCCACAGAGAGCTCAAGAGCTTCGAGAGTGACCTCGCCGGCCAGAACGCGCTCGTCAAGACGTGGGTCCACGAAGGCATCGTCGTCGACACGCGCACCGGCCTGGCGTGGACGTTCGGTTACCCCGGCAAGCCGATCGCCGGCACCTGGACGAGCAGCGACCACGACGTGTGGGTGCGTCCGCTGCACGGCACGGACCGCCGGATCCTGCAGTGCGGTCAGGACCTCTGCCCCTACGGCTACGGCGGCGTGTGGATGATCCCGACGCCGGCCGAGCTGGGCGCGCTGCTCGTGAACACGCTCCCGAACCGCTGGACGTGGCTGCACGACCACGCGGGCTTCCCGCAGCCGGTCTCGACCGCGGTCGCCTGGGTCTCGCCGCCGCCGCACGACGGCGTCGCGCCGGTCATGAACCTCAACGACACCGCGGTCTACGACCAGCCGACCTCGGCGAAGCACCACTTCATCCTCGTCAACGACGCGGCCGTGCAGATCCCGAACCTGTACTGGTACCCGTAGAGCTACGGCTGCTACGGGGTGCCGGTGCCGACCCTCCAGTGCGCGTACGCGCGGTCGGCGGAGAGCGCGTGGTCGTAGACCGCCAGCTCGTCGAGGCCGCCGGCGAAGTAGCGCCACTCGCCCTGCTTGGCGCCGATCGAGAGGTTCTCGCGCTCGGTCGGCAGCTCCAGTGCCGACGCTCTCTCCGCTGCCAGCGCGCCGTTCACGTACAGGCGCATCGTCGTGCCGTCGTAGGTGGCGAGCACGTGCATCCAGTCGGTGGCGTCCACGGGCGCCTGCAGCGTTGACCACAGCCCGTTGGCGTAGCGCGAGAAGAACAGCCCGTCGGTGCGGACGCCGATCAGGTAGCCGCCGTCAGGGCCCTCCTTGGAGAACACGCGGCGCGTGACAGTGTTGAGGTTGCGCGGGTGGATCCACGCCTCGAGGCTGAACGCCGCGTGCCCGGAGAACGCGAGCGCGTCCCCGTCGGCGACGTCGATCCACTGCCCGAGCGGCTGTGTCACGAGCCCGTCGAAGTCGGCAGACGTGTCGTCGTCGGCGTTGCGGTGACAGTGGCCGCCGTCGCCGAGCTGATGTGCGACGCCGAGCGTGGGACCGCCCTCGTAGGCGCCGTCGAATCTGTGGCGCTCGTCGGCGGCGACGAGGGACCCGGCCCCACCCGCCCGCTCGCCGAGGCGCCAGTAGGCGCTCGGCTGGTCGCCGAGCACGGCGGCCTTGTAAGGGGCCCCAGGTCCGGGTGCCCAGGGCGGCTTGCCGTGATCGTGGCCGTGGCCGTGGTCATTGCCGTGGCCGCGGCCATGGCCATGACCGCCGGCGAGCGCGACGGACGGCAGCGCCAGCGCGAGCAGCACGGCGAGGGGGAGGAGGCGAATACGTGGGGACATGGGCGGAACGTCTAACGCCTGGACCCCTGGGGTCGTGACCTGATCTCGGCCCGCGCCCGGCCCGCGCGATCGACCGCAAGTCGCTCGATCCCGCTGCAGCGGGGATCTCAGCCGGCGAGCGCGCGATGCCGGTTGCGCATCGGGGTCATGCCTTCTGAGCGCGTTCGCTCAGCCGCGCAGGTACGTCAGCACCGCGAGAACGCGCCGGTGGTCGGTGTCCGACGGCGGCAGCCCGAGCTTCCCGAAGATCGACGAGATGTGCTTCTCGACGGCGCCGTCGGTCACCACGAGCGCTGCCGCGATCGCGGCATTCGAGCGGCCCTCGGCCATCAGCTCCAGCACCTCGCGCTCCCGCGGCGTCAGCTCGTCGAGCGGGCCGTCGTCGCGGCGGTGGCGCGTGAGCAGCTGCGCGACCACCTCGGGATCCATCGCCGTTCCGCCGCCTGCGACGCGCTCGATCGCGTCGACGAACTCGCGCACGTCCGCGATGCGATCCTTCAGCAGGTAGCCGACGCCGCCGCGGCCGTCGGCCAGCAGCTCGGCCGCGTAGGTGTCCTCGACGTACTGCGAGACGATCAGCACCGCCGTCCCAGGCGACTGCTCGCGCACCTTCACCGCGGCCTTCACGCCCTCGTCGGTGAACGTCGGCGGCATCCGCACGTCGACGACGCAGATGTCCGGCTTGTGCCCGGCGACCGCGCGCACGAGCGCGTCGCCGTCCTCGACCGCCGCGACGACCTCGTGCCCGTGGTCGCGCAGCAGCCGGATCATCCCGTCGCGCAAGAGCGCCAAGTCCTCAGCAATCACGACCCGCATCGCCGCCCATCCTACGGCGGCGAGGGGTGCGCTGGGCGGCGCTGGACGCCATCCGACGTCTCGCCAATGCAACCAGCATTGGCTTCGACATCGTGCGACGCCCAGCATCCACCCAGCGCACCCCTCGCGACGTGGCTGCAGGGCCGGTACCGGTTACCGCACGTCCCCGCCGAGGCGTGCGTGGGCCAGCACACGCCCGTACGAGAGCGCGTAGGGGTAGATCGCCAGTTCGTCGAGCCCGCCTGCGTAGAAGCGCCAGCGCGACTGCTTGGCGCCGATCGAGAGGTCCGAGCGCGCGTCCGGGATCGACAGCCGTGAGGGCCCCTGTGCGGCCAGCCAGCCGTCCACGTAGATCCGCATGACGGCCCCGTCCCAGGTGGCGGCGACATGGCTCCAGCGGTTGGCGTCCACGCCGGTGACGAGCGTGCTCCACTGGTTGCCGTACGTGTAGCGCGAGAAGACGATCCCGCCGCGTTGGATGCCGAGCAGGTACCCGCCGTCGACGCTCTCCTTCGAGAAGATCCGCCGCGTCACGTCGTTGAAGCCGCGGGGGCGCACCCACGCCTCGAGCGTGAACGGGACGAGGCCGGGGAATGAGAGGTGGCCGTTGTCGGAGACGTGCACGAACTGGCCGAGCGGCTGCGTCTGCAGCCCGTCGAGGTCGATCGCGGTGTCGGCGTCGCCGACCGAGTGGGCGACGCCGAGCGTTGGCGGGCCGCCGTACCAACCGGGGTGGTGGCCGGTCTCGTCGGCGGCGAGCGGGAACCCGACCCCACCCACCCGCTCGCCGAGACGCCAGTAGGAGGTCGGGTGATCGCCGAGCACGGCGTCGCGATAGGACGGGTCGGTCGCGTGGGCGGCGGCGGGCAGCGCGAGCGCGCAGACCGCGGCGAGGGGGAGGAGGCGGCGGATGGAGAGCATGGCGGGAACGACTACCGCCACCGCGGCTGGGTCGGGACCCGATCTCGTCGGTTGACCCCGCGGACGCGATCGACCGGAAGCCGCCCGATCCCGCCGCAACTGGGATCTCAGCCGGCGAGCGCGCGATGCCGGTTGCGCATGGGGGTCATGCTGCGCTCCCGCATGGAAGCTCCGCGTGCAGCGTCGTGCCACCGCCCGGCGGGCTGACGACCGACAGCTTGCCGTCGAGCGCCTCGACGCGCCGTCGCAGGCCGAGCAGGCCGGAACCCTGCGAGTCGGCGTCACCGCTGCCATCGTCGGCGACCTCCACGACGAGCACGTCGTCCCGGCGCACGAGCCGCACGAGCACCGCCTGCGCGCCGCTGTGCTTCGTCGCGTTCGCGAGCGCCTCCGTGACGACGAAGTAGGCCGCTCCCTCGACCGCGGCCGGCGGCCGCGACGGCAGCTCGGCCTCGATCGAGACGGCCAGCGGCGAGCGCGCGGCGATCGACGTGATCGCCGCCTCCAGCCCACGGTCGGCCAGGATCGGCGGGTGGATCCCGCGCGCGAGGTCGCGCAGCTCGGTGAGCGCCGTTCTCGCCTCGCCGCGCGCCTCGGCGAGCAGCTCGCGCGCCTGCGCCGGATCGCTGTCGAGCTTGTCCTCGGCCATGCCGAGACTCATCGCGAGCGCAACGAGCCGCGCCTGCGCGCCGTCGTGCAGGTCGCGCTCGATCCGCTGCAGCTCGGCGGCCTGCGCATCGACCGCGCCGGCGCGCGTGGTCGTCAGCACGTCGACGCGCTCGGCCAGCTCCTCGCCGCGCGGCGGCCGCAGCAGCGGCACCATCGCGGCCAGCTCCAGGCGCGTGAGCCCGCGCACGATCAGCCCGCAGACGGGGGCCAGCAGCAGCCCGGCCCCGGCGGCGGCGAGCGCCTTGCCCAGCGTGTCGATGTCGGTGAAGCCGAACGACATCGGCGGCGCGGGCGCCCAGTACCAAATCGGCAGCGAGATCAGGTAGAGGACCGAGCCCCACAGCGACAGCACGGCGACCGCCAGCGCGAAGCCGAGCACGCCGCAGATGCCGGTCCAGGCGAAGTCCTTCCACGTCGCCGGGTCAGCGGCGGCGGCGCGCAGCCGCGCGAACCAGCCGGCGCCCGGCTGCGCGCGGCGGTAGCGCTCGGCGATCGGCTCGCCGAGCACCAGCGCCGCGCGCCGCCGCTCGATCCGCGCGAACCAGCGGAACATCCAAAAGAAGATCAGTGCTGCGAGCAGCCCGACGACGGTGATCGCGAGCGACAGCGTCACCGACACGCCCGTGACCCACAGCGTGAAGCCGACGATGCTCGTGACGAGCCCGACGCAGTGGAAGGCGAGATCGCGGGCCCAGGTCTTCAACACGTTCATGGCCGGCATCGTACGACCGCCGTCGCCCGGCGCCATTGGCGCCCGCTTGCGTATGGGGGTGGGGAAGGCCCCCGCACGCAACTGCGCAACTTCCTGCGCGCCGCTCGTTGAATCAGCGTCGGACCCCTCAACGACCGGGAGGCAATTCACATGTCGATGAAGACCGCGCTCGGCGCGGCGCTCACCGCTGCCCTGCTCGCGCTCGCCGCACCCGCGGCCGGCGCCAGCGTGCAGGTCGGCTCCTCAGGCTGGCAGTGGGGCAACCCGCTGCCGCAGGGCAACACCGTGCGGGCGATGTCGTTCGCAGGGGCGACCGGCTACGCCGCCGGCGACTTCGGCACGCTGTTGAAGTCAAGCGACGGCGGCTCGAGCTGGAGCGGCCTGCCGGTCGGCACGTTCACGGGCCTGACCGTCGTGCAGGCGCTCGACGCGAGTACCGTGTTCGCCGGCGGCGGTTGCGTCGCGCGCCGCTCGATCGACGGTGGCAGCACGTTCACCGCCATCCGCTTCAGCGCGGTCGAGGCCGGCTGCAAGGTGGGCTTGCAGGATCTCTCGTTCGTCTCCAGAGACCTGGGCTACCTCCTGCTCGCCGATGGCTCGGTCTACACGACGACCGACGGCGGCACGCAGTTCGCGCCGCGCACCGCCGTGCCGGACACGTCGGCGGCGGGTGGCGCGGCACAGCCGCGTGCGCTGGCGTTCGTCGATGCGAGCCGGGGCTACGCTTCGACGGCCCAGGGCACGTTGTTCCAGACGCTCGATGGGGGTGTCTCGTGGAGAGTCGTCGCCGATCCGCGCGTGTCGATCAATGACATCGTCTTCGTTGATACGCAGCACGGCTTCGCAGTCGGTGCAGGCGGCATGCTGATGCGCACCGACGACGGCGGCGCGTCGTGGACACCGAAAGGCATCGGTCTCGGCAATCCCGACTACACATCGATCAGCTGCAGCGGCACCCAGCTGTGCATCCTCAGCACCGTGGGTGGGGCGAGACTCGTACGCACTCCCGACGCCGGCGACTCGTCCACGACGGTGACGCCCTCCAGCGATCCGATCTATGCCGCTGCGTTTGCGTCGCCGACGCGCGTCGCCGCGGCCGGAGAGCACGGGACCACAGTGGTCTCCGACGACGGTGGCGTGAGATTCGCGCCGATCGGCGGGCGCATCAACGGATCGTTCACGGCGCTGCGCATCGGCGGCGCGGCCAACACGGCGTTCGCGCCGGGCGCCGACGGCAAGCTCGCGAAGACGACCGACGGCGGCCGCACCTGGAGCACCGGCAACGTCCCGACGTCCGCGGACCTGCTCGACGTCTCGTTTCCAGGCGCGGAGACCGGATACGCGCTCGACGTCGACGGTGGCCTCTTCCGCACCGACAACGCGGGCGTGACCTGGAAGACCCTCGGCACTGGCAGCACACGCCGCCCGAGCGCGGTGCTGGCGCCCGATGCAAGCAGCGTGCTCGTCGTCGGTCCGCGCGGCATCCGCCGCTCGGTCGACGCGGGCGAGACGTTCGACCAGGTGCGCGCAAGAGTGGTGCTGCGCGCGCGGCTGAGCAACGCGGTCGCCGCGCATGCCGGTGGCGCGATCTTCGCGTGGGGGCCGACGACCGTCGTGCGCAGCAGCGACCGCGGCCGCTCGTGGAGCGGGCTCGGGCTGCCTGGGCGCACCACACGCGAGCGCAAGTCCCTGCGCGTCGCGCAGGTCGCCTTCAGCTCAGCGAAGCTCGGGCTGCTGCGCGACACGCTGCGCCGCATCTGGCGCACCACAAACGGCGGCAGAGGCTGGACACTGCTGACGTCAGTCGGCACCCAGCACATCCAGGGGATGGCGGTCGGCTCGGCACGCACGGCAACGCTGGTCCTCGACCAGTTCGGGAATCGCAACGGCGGGTACCTGCTGCGCAGCGACGACGCTGGTGCGACGTGGCAGCCGCAGTTCGTCGTCGACGCCGCGATCGTGCCGTTCGGCGTCGTCGCCGGCACCGGCGCCGACTACCTGCTTGCAGGCGATGCCAGCCTGCTGTTCAGCACGACCGGCGGCGTCGCTGGCGATCCGTCGGAGCTGACCGTGACGACGAAGCGGCGGCGGCTGACGAAGGCAGGCCGGATCACCGTCACCGGTCGTCTGCAGCCGGCTGGCGGCAGCGCCCAGGTGACGGTCTCGGCGCAGCTCCCCGGCGCCGACGCCGGCTGGGAGAGCCAGACGGTCGCCGTCGCTGCCAACGGCACCTTCGCCACGGCATGGCGCGTGCTGCGCGGCACGACGACGTTCGTCGCGCAGTGGACCGGCGACTTCAAGTCCGCCGGCGCCGGCTCGCGGCCGATGACGGTCACGGTTGCGCCGCAGGTGAGAAGAGCGCACCACCGCCGGCACCGCTGAGCCACGGACCGGGACGGACGGGCAGGACAACAGCGGCGCGGGCGCACGATGCGCC
>DASYLH010000040.1:0-12438 GCA_036009645.1 Conexibacter sp. | reverse complement strand
AAGACGACCGCCACCGGCAAGCTCGCCCGCTACCTGAAGGAGCAGCACGGCTCCTCCGTCGCGGTAGCCGCCTGCGACGTCTACCGTCCCGCCGCCGTCGACCAGCTCATCAAGGTCGCCGGCCAGGTCGGTGCCGACGTCTACGAGAGAGGCACGGACGCAAACCCGGTCGACATCGCGAAGTGGGCCCGCGAGCGCGCCGAGCGCGAGGGCAAGGACGTGCTGATCGTCGACACGAGCGGCCGCCTGCACGTCGACGAGGAGCTCATGAAGGAGCTCGCCGAGATCAAGAAGGTCACGAAGCCGACGAACGTGCTGCTCGTCGTCGACGCGATGACCGGCCAGGACGCCGTCAACGTCGCCGAGCAGTTTGCCGAGACGGCCCAGTTCGACGGCGTCGTGATGAGCAAGCTCGACGGCGACGCCCGCGGTGGCGCCGCGCTGAGCGTCAAGGCGGTCACCGGCAAGCCGATCCTGTTCGCCTCCACCGGCGAGAAGCTCGACCAGTTCGAGCGCTTCCACCCCGACCGCATGGCCCAGCGCATCCTCGGGATGGGCGACGTCATGTCGCTGATCGAGAAGGCCGAGTCGCAGTTCGACGAGGACCAGGCGAAGGAACTCGAGCGCAAGATCCGCAAGTCGGAGTTCGGCCTCGACGACTTCCTCGACCAGCTCAGGCAGATCCGCAAGCTCGGGCCGCTGCAGAACCTGCTCGGCATGCTCCCCGGTCTCGGCGGCCACCAGCTGTCGAGAATGAAGGTCGACGAGCGCGAGTTCGACCGCATCCAGGCGATCATCCTGTCGATGACGGCCGAGGAGCGGCGCAACCCCGACGTCATCAAGGGCTCGCGCCGAATCCGCATCGCGAGAGGCTCCGGCACGAACGTGCAGGCCGTGAAGGCGCTGATCAGACAGTTCGGCCAGATGCAGAAGGTCATGAAGGCCGTCTCGCAGGGCAAGACGCCCGACATAGGGGCATTGATGCGACAGGGCCGCTAAGCTCTCTCGTCGGTCTCACCGAAACTTCTGAAAGGGAACCGTGGCAGTACGACTCCGTCTGACCCGCGTTGGCGGGCGAAAGAACCCGATCTGGCGCGTCGTCGCCGCCGATCAGCGCTCCAAGCGCGACGGCCGCGTGCTCGAGACGATCGGGCACTACAACGCCCAGACGCAGCCGTCGACGATCGTGCTCGATGAGGAGCGCGTCCGCCACTGGCTCGCCCGCGGCGCCCAGCCGTCGGAGACCGTCAGCAAGCTGCTCAAGACGCAGGGCATCACCCGCCCCGCGGGCAGCTAGCGAATCGCCGCTCCCATGAAGGAGCTGCTCGAGTACCTCGCCCGCGAGCTCGTCGACGAGCCCGACGAGGTCACCGTCGAGGAGTTCGAGGAGGATGACGGCACGCTCGTGCTTGAGCTGTCCGTCGGCGACGACGACTACGGCAAGGTGATCGGCCGCGGCGGCCGCACCGCCAACGCGCTGCGCTTGGTCGTGAAGGCCGCAGCGGTGAAGGAAGACCGCCGCGTGCTCGTCGACATCATCGACTGACGCCGATCCCGTGTCCGACACGGACGACGCCGAACTGCTGCACGCCGGCCGTGTCGGCAGACCACACGGCCTCGACGGCAGCTTCCACGTCACCCAACCGCGTGCCGCACTGCTCGACGCCGGCCGCGTCCTGCGCGTCGGCGACCGCGAGGACGAGATCGTCCGCCGCGCCGGCACCGACGCACGCCCGATCGTGCGACTCGCGAGCTGCACGACCCGTACCCAGGTCGAGGCGATGCGCGGGACCGACCTGCTGGTCCCGCGCGACGAGGCGCCGGAGCTGGAGGAGGACGAGTGGTGGCCCGAGCAGCTCGAGGGCTGCACGGTCCACGACGGCGAGCATGAGGTCGGCGTCGTGCGCGAGCTGCGCGCGCTGCCATCCTGCGAGGTCCTCCACGTCACGCGCGATGGCCGCGAGGAGCTGCTCGTCCCGCTGATCAGCGATGCGGTCCGCTCGGTCGATGTCGAGGCCAAGCGGATCGACATCGACCTGGAGTTCCTGGGGGAGGCGTGATGCAGATCGACGTCTTCACGCTGTTCCCGGAGGCGTTCGACTGGTTTCGCTCCCAGCGTCACGTCACAAACGCGCTCGCCGAAGGTCACGCGCTCGAGTGCGTGAACTACCGCGACACGACGCCGCTGACCGGCGGCCAGGTCGACGACATGCCGTTCGGCGGCGGTGCCGGCATGGTCCTGCGCGTCGACGTGGTGGAGGCGGCGTTGCGTGCTCGCTACGACGCCGACCCGGTGGAGCTGCGCAACCGCCGGCGCGTCATCGCCCTCGCACCAAACGGCCGCCTGCTCGACGACGCGCTCGTCGACGAGCTGGCAGCCGAGCCCGCGCTCACGCTGTTGTGTGGTCGCTACGAGGGCTTCGACGAGCGGATCGTCGAGCACTTCGCGACGGAGGCGGTCTCGATCGGCCGTTACGTCCTCGCCGGCGGGGAGCTCGCGGCGATGGTGCTCGCGGACACGGTCCTGCGCAAGCTGCCAGGCGCGCTCGGCCACGCCGAGTCCGCACACGAGGAGTCCTACAGCGCCGCGCTCGACGGCGCGCCCGAGTATCCGCACTACACGCGGCCGGCCGAATGGCGCGGTTGGACGGTGCCCGAGGTGCTGCTGTCCGGGCACCACGCGCGGGTGCACGAATGGCGTCGCGAGCAGAGCCGCGTGCGCGCTGAGGCCGAGCGGCACCGTCATGACGACTCCCGCTGAGCGTCTCCGCTACCATTGCGCAGCCGGCGGCCAAGAGGCCGCCACTTCTTCGCCATGAGCACTGTCATCGAAAGCCTCGAGCGCGAGCAACTGCGCCGCATTCCGTCCTTCGACGCGGGTGACCGCGTCCGCGTTCACTTCCAGGTGATCGAGGGCACGCGTCGCCGTACGCAGGTCTTCGAGGGCGTCGTCATCAAGCGCCAGGGTCACGGGGTGCGCGAGACCTTCACGGTCCGCAAGCAGTCGTTCGGCGTCGGCGTCGAGCGCACGTTCCCGCTGCACTCGCCGAAGATCGAGAAGATCGAAGTCGCGTCGCGCGGCGAGGTACGGCGCGCAAAGCTCTACTACCTGCGCGACCGCGTCGGCAAGCGCGCCCGCGTCCGCGAGCGCCGTTCGATCGGCCCCGAGGAAGTCATCGAGCGCGAGCTGCTGCACGTGCCCGGCGCGGAGGAGCCAGAGGCTCCCGCCGAGGCGCCCGCCGCCGAGGCCGACGTGCTCGCCGCTGAGGTCGACACGCCTGCCGCCGAGGCTGAGGCGCCGGCTGCCGAGACCGCCGACGCGCCCGCCGCCGAGGCTGACGCGCCCGCCGAGGCCGAGGCCGAGGCGTCCGACTCTCCCGACGAGTGAGAGGCAAGTCGGGCGCCAGCTCCTTGCTGGAGCTCGTGCTCGTCGTCGCCGTCGCACTGGGCATTGCACTCGTCGTCCAGGCGTTCGTCGTCAAGCCCTACCGGATCCCGAGTGGCTCGATGGAGCCGACGCTCGCGGTCGGTGAGCGAGTGATCGTCAACCGCATCGGCAACCGCTTCGCCGCTCCCGGTGTTGGTGACATCGTCGTCTTCCACCCGCCGCACGGTGCGGACGTCAACGAATGCGGCGACCCCGGCCAGGGCCCGTTCTACGAGGGGCCGCAGAGCCGCGTGCCGTGCGACAGACCGACGGCCACACGCTCCAACCAGAACTTCATCAAGCGCGTCGTCGGGCTTCCCGGCGACCGTATTGCGGTGCACGACGGCCACGTCGTCCGTAACGGCAGACAGCAGAGAGAATCGTTCATCCGCGCATGCGGCGGCGGCCCCGACTGCAATCTCGGCACGATCACTGTCCCGCCGGACCACTACTTCATGATGGGCGACAACCGCGGCGCGTCCGACGACAGCCGCTACTGGGGGCCCGTTCCGCGTGACTGGATCATCGGTGACGCGTTCGTGAGCTATTGGCCGCCGAAGCACGTCGGACTGCTCTGAGACGCGTCACTCCGCGGCGTTGTTTTCGGACGGCGACACACGTCGTCTCCACCGCGCGGTAGAACTTCGCTCGTGAGCGCGATCGTCAGCCCTCCGCGCAGACGCAGAGCGAGAGCCCGTCCTGCGCGCAAGCTGTTCGCGTTCGACCGCGCGCTCGGTGTGCGCTTCGTCGCCGGCGCCGACGAGGCCGGCCGCGGATGCCTCGCGGGTCCGCTCGTCGCAGCGGCGGTGCTGTTCGACTACGAGCGGCTGCGCCCGGCAGACGTGCGCGCGCTGGCAGCCCTTAACGACTCCAAGCAGCAGACGGAGGCACGGCGTGAGGAGCTGTATCCGCTGATCCTGCGCGCCGCAGCCGACGTCGCAGTCGTCTCGCGCTGCGCGCCAGGGATCGACCGCCGCGGCCTGCACAAGACAAACCTCGCGGCCTTGCGTGACGCGCTCGCCCGCGTCGCGCGCGACGGTTGCATCTGCCTCAGCGACGGCTTCCCGGTCGCGAGTGTCGGCCACGAACAGCGCGCGGTCGTCGGCGGTGACGCGACGAGTGCCGCGATCGCGGCTGCGTCGGTGATCGCAAAGGTCACGCGTGACCGTTACATGCGCCGAGCCGACGCGCTCCATCCTGGCTGGGAGTTCGCCGGCCACGTTGGCTACGCGACCCCTGAGCACCGCGCGGCCATCGAACGGCTCGGCGTCTCGCCGCTGCACCGCATGTCGTTCCAGAGCACCGCCTACCAGCAGCTGTCTCTGTAGCGCCTCAGCGCGTCAGAGGCCAAGTGGCCCTCGAATCAGAACGCGCCCTCGAGGTGCTCCAGGGCTACGAGGCGACCATATGCGTCGATCGTGACGCCGATCGCATCGAAGCGCAGCTCGGGCGTGCGTGGGCGCTCATGTCGCTCCTGCAGCCATGCGGCAGCCATCCGCCGCAGACGGCGGCACTGAGCCTCGCGCAGCCCGTCGAACGGTCCGCTGGAACCCACGCGCCGGGTCTTCACCTCGCAGAAGACAATGCGCTGATCGTCCGCGGCGATCAAGTCGATCTCGCCCCAGCGCGTGCGGTGGTTCCGCTCCACGATCGCAAAGCCGCGCCGCTCGAGGTGCTCGGCGGCCAGCTGCTCTCCGACGCGTCCGAGGCGATGGCGCAGGTCGTTCGACACGGGCCGGAACGCTAGGTGGTCGCGCGCGTCAGCGCCCGCGAAGTTTGCAACGATTTGCAGGCATTTCGGCGAGAACCGCGGCGATTGAGAATCGTTGCGAAGCGCGCGTGCGCTGTAACGCCGACGCTCATAGCTTGGCGACCGTGCTCGCCCGCGTCGTCACCTTCGCCATCGACGGCATCGATCCGCGCCCCGTCTGGGTAGAGGTCGACATCCGGCCTGGTTTGCCGACGTTCCGCGTCGTCGGGCTCGCCGACGCGGCCGTGCGCGAGGCCCGCGAGCGCGTCCGTGCCGCGATCCTCAACTCCGACTTCGAGTTCCCGGCGCGGCGCATCACCGCGAACCTGGCACCAGCCGACCTGCGCAAGATCGGGCCGGGCTTCGATGCTGCGCTTGCCGTCGGCCTGCTTGCTGCCAGCGGCCAGTGCTCGGCCGACGCACTCGACCGCTGGGCGGTCTTCGGCGAGCTGTCGCTGACCGGCAAGGTGTGCCCCTGTCGCGGCGTGCTCGCAGTCGCCGAAGGAGCGCGTCGTGCCGGAGTTGCTGGTCTCGTCGTCGCGCGCGAGCGAGCGGAGGAGGCCGCGCTTGTGGAAGGTGTCGAGGTCGCGGGCGTCGACGACCTGCGCGGCATCGCGGCGCTGCTCGACGGCGGGGAGGTTCCGCCGCCCCCTGCGCCCGCGCCTGCGTCGCCCGCCGCCGCGGCAGGACCAGACGCGCCCGACCTTGCCGACGTGCGCGGGCATGAGCTGCCGCTTCGCGCGCTCGAGATCGCTGCAGCCGGCGGTCATAACCTGCTGCTGGAGGGGCCACCGGGCAGCGGCAAGACGATGCTCGCGCGGCGGCTGCCCGCGCTGCTGCCATCGCTGACGCGTGCCGAGGCGCTCGAGGTCACGCGGATCTACAGCGTTGCGGGCATCGGCCACTCGGGCGGTCTGGCGGTGAGTCGGCCGTTCCGCGCGCCGCACCACACCGTCTCACCGGCCGGACTGGTGGGTGGTGGACGGCCGCCGGCTCCGGGGGAGGCGACACTCGCGCACCACGGCGTCCTCTTCCTCGACGAGCTGTCCGAGTTCTCTCGTCCGAGCCTCGAGGCGCTGCGGCAGCCGATCGAGGACGGCGAGATCGTGATCGTCCGTGGACAACAGGCGCTGCGCTTTCCGACGCGCTTCACGCTCGTGGCTGCCACAAATCCGTGTCCATGCGGGTTCGCCGGGAGCGAGCGCGCATGTCGCTGCGGCGAGCACGAGCTGGCCCGCCACCGTCGCCGCCTGAGCGGACCGTTGCTCGACCGCATCGACCTGCTCGTGACCGTTGCACGACCCAGCGCAGCGGCTCTCGTCGACCCGCCGACGACCTCGTCAGAGGCGGTCCGGCAGCGCGTGCTCGCTGCCCGTGAGCGCCAGAACGCCCGGCTGGCCGACACGTCCGCACACACGAACGCCCAGCTCGACGCCCGCCTGCTGCGCGCGCACGTCCAGCTCGGCACGGTGGCGCGGCGAACGCTTGCGCAGGCGTATGACCGCGGTGGGCTCAGCGCTCGGGGTCACGACCGCGTACTGCGCGTCGCGCGCACGATCGCTGACCTGGCAGACCGCGAGACGGTCGAGCTTGGCGACGTGCTCCAAGCCCTCGCGCTGCGCACGCGCGAGACGACCGACGACGCGGTCGCTGCATGACGCCTCTCGCTGTCGACCCGCCGACGCTGCCGTGTCGAGCTTGTCTGCGGCGCTCGTGGCTGATCGCGCGCCTGAGTGGGCACATCGAGCTCGCATGGAGCGCCCGCCGTGGCAGCGCGGGCCTACTCGCGCTCGACGACCAGGCGCTGATCGCGTCGCTCGCAGGCGATCGTCGCGATGCGGTGGTGGCGGAGTACGAGCACTTCGACGATGACGCCGCCCGGCGCCGTTGCGTGGCGAGCGGAGTGACCGCGCTCTGTCGTTGTGACGCACGGTGTCCATCGCAGCTCGACGATTTGCCTGACCCGCCCGCAGTCCTCTACGTCCGTGGCAACCTGGTCCGGTTCGAGCGCGCCATGGCCGCCGACCGCGTGGCGATGGTCGGTGCACGTCGGGCGACGGAGTACGGCCTGCAGCAAGCGCGCGGCATAGGCCGCGGGCTGGCCGCCGCCGGGCTGACGGTCGTCAGTGGCATGGCGCTCGGTGTGGATGCCGCCGCGCACGTTGGCGCACTCGATGCGAGAGGTTTGACGGTCGCCGTCCTGGCCTGTGGTCCCGAGCAGGCATATCCGTCGAGCAAGCGGCACCTGCATGCGCGGATCGTCGCCAGCGGCGCTGTCGTCTCAGAGTTGCCTCCAGGCACGCAGGTACGGCGCTGGGCCTTCCCTGCGCGCAATCGCATCATCGCGGCGCTTGCTCAGGCGACGGTGGTGGTCGAGGCGGGGGAGCGATCCGGATCACTCATCACTGCCGGACAGGCGGCCGATCTCGGCCGTGAGGTCGCGGCGGTGCCCGGGCTTGTAAGCGCACCGCTGGCCGCGGGCACGAACGCGCTGATCGCCGACGGCGCCCAGCTCATTCGCGGCGCGCACGACGTGCTGGAGCTGCTGTTCGGTGCCGCTGCCCTGACGCTGCTGCCGGCGGGGCCGGACGAACGAGTCGTGGGACTCGAGCCGGATCTGCGTGCCCTGCTCGAGCGGGTCGGCGGTGGCTGTGACACCGTCGCGGCGCTTGCGGGCAGCGGGACGGACGTTGATGCGGTGCTTGCCGGGCTCGCACAGCTCGAGCTGCGTGGCCTGGTGAAGCGGGGGCCCGGTGGGCGCTACACGGCCACCGCTTAGACCGCGCGCTCCCGTCCGGCAGCACGGGCGACCGCGGCGCGGCAAGCGCCATCGAGGTCGACGTGCCGAGGCGGGCGGTCGGCATGGCCGGGCACGGTCTAACCTGCGCGCCGTGACGACGCCCGATCCTCGCCTCCCGGCCGTGCTGTCGATCGCGGGTTCCGACTCGGGTGGCGGCGCCGGCATCCAGGCCGATTTGAAGGCGTTCGCGGCTTGCGGCGTGCACGGCATGACTGCGATCACGGCGATCACCGCGCAGAACACGGTCGGCGTCGATGCCGTGGGGGCCATCGATCCTGAGCTGATCGTCGCGCAGGTGCACGCCGTGCAGCGCGACATCGGCGTCGATGCGGTCAAGATCGGGATGCTCGGTACCGTCGCGACGATTCTCGCCGTCGAGCGAGCACTCAACGAGCTGGATTCGGGCACACCGGTCGTGCTCGACCCGGTGATGGTCTCGGAGTCCGGCGCGGAGCTGCTGGCGCAGGAGGCGCGCGCGGCGCTCGTCGAGCGGCTGCTGCCGCGCGTCACGGTCGCGACGCCGAACCTGCCGGAGGCGCGCGCGATCGCCGACGCGGCTCAGGCGGATGCACCTGCGCTCGCACGCACGATCCACGCGCTGGGGGCCCAATGCGTGGTCGTGACCGGAGGTCACCGGAGGGAGGCGGTCGACGTCTTCTTCGACGGCGAGGCACTCGTCGAGATCCCCGGCGAACGCTTTCCGGATGGCGCTGCGCACGGGTCTGGCTGCACGCACTCGTCCGTACTGGCCGCGCACCTCGCGCATGGCTGGACGCCGCTCGAAGCGGCCCGTGCAGCGAAGGCGCGCGCCTCGGCAGCGGTGCGCGACGGCTTGCGCGAGATCGGAGCGGGCCCCGGACCCGTCGATGTCCTCGGCATCCGTGCGCTTCGCCCTTGTCGCGACGCGCCGACGGCGTAGCCGCGACCGCCGCTGCGCCGCACCCCCGCTGCGGCACATAACCCTCTGCCATAATCGGCACATGAAGTTCCTGCGCATGAAGCCTGGACACGGCGAGGTGCTGATCGCCGAGGGGGACATCGAGGTGCACCAGGACGAGGAGCGGCTGGTGGAGGAGTTCCGCCGCCAGCTCGACGCCGGCATGTGGGCAGCCGTCCCACTCAGTGGCGGGGGCCGCCGCACCGCGCAGCTCGCGCGCAGCTTCTCCGATGTTCCGCGCGACGCCGAGCGCGTGATCTTCTTCCCGCGCGCCGCGGGCGGGCGCTGACGATGCGAGCAGCCGGGTAGGGGACCCGCCGTGCTGCTCGCGCTCACCGCCACTGCGCTCGTCGTCGTCGCCCTTCTGTGGGAGGTCGTCGCGCCGCGGCTCGGCGAGGCGCTCTCGCGCCACCGCGCGCGTCGCCAGCTCGTGCCGACGCCGGACTACGACCCTGGTCGGGAGCGGCGCGCGGAGGCGCGCGCCCGCCAGCTGCTGAAGTCGTGCGTCAACGACGAAGAATGGGCGATGTACCGCGACCTCGGCTTCATCCGCGTGTGGGGGATGCAGGCCGAGCGCCCGGGCGAGCATGCGGCGACCGCTGGCACGCCCTACGCGTACCTGGTCTACCCGCACAAGCCGGTCCTCGCCTACCTGCCGCAGACCGGGCGGCTGCTGAACGAGTACTGCGTCGCCTTCCCGGACGAGACGCGGCCGTACGGCAGCGCTCGCCTGCCCGACTCCGACGACGTACTGGCAAAGTGGATGGCGCTCACCGGTGACGAGCGGCGGCTGATCGAGACCGCCAACCTGCATCTGCCGGGCCGCCAGCTGGACCCGCGCCAGGTCAAGCGCGACCTCTGGCGCCTGCGTCAATGGGAGCGCGAGCGCGCCAAGATGGCGGCCGTGGGGACGGCGCGGGACGGTACAGTCCCCGCCCCATGAGCGAGTCGGCTGCCTTCGACGTCAAACACCGCAGCCGCGCCCTCACCGAGGGTCCCGCGCGTGCCGCCGCGCGGGCCTACCTGCACGGGATCGGCTACTCGGCCGAGGACCTCGCGAAGCCGATCGTCGGCGTCGCACACTCGTGGATCGAGACGATGCCCTGCAACTTCAACAATCGGGTGCTCGCGGCCAGAGTGAAGGAGGGCATCCGCGCGGCTGGCGGCACGCCGATGGAGCTCAACACCATCGCGATCTCCGACGGGATCACGATGGGCACCTCCGGCATGCGCGCCTCTCTCGTCTCGCGCGAGCTGATCGCGGACTCGATTGAGCTGGTCGCGAGTGCGCACCACTTCGACGCGCTCGTCGTCATCAGCGGCTGCGACAAGACGATCCCCGGCACCGTGATGGCGCTCGCGCGCCTCGACATCCCCGGCCTGATGCTCTACGGCGGCTCGATCCGTCCCGGCACCTACAAGGGCGCCGAGGTGACGATCCAGCAAGTGTTCGAGGCCGTCGGCGCGTTCGCTGCCGGGAAGATCACCGAGGAGGAGCTGCACGAACTGGAGGAGGTCGCCTCGCCCGGCGCGGGCGCGTGCGGCGGCCAGTTCACCGCTAACACGATGGCGATGGCGTTCGAGGTGCTCGGGATCTCGCCCGCCGGCTCCTCGATGGTGCCGGCCGAGGACGGAAGAAAGCTGGACGTTGCAAAAGCCTGCGGCGAACTCGTGATGGACGTGCTGCGGCGCGGCCAGCGGCCGAGCCGCGTGATCACGAAACCGGCGCTTGAGAATGCGATCGCCGCCGTCGCGATGAGCGGCGGCTCGACGAATGGCGTGCTGCACTTGCTCGCGGTTGCGAAGGAGATGGGCGTGCCGTTGACGATCGACGAGTTCGACGCGATCAGCGAGCGCACGCCACTGCTGTGCGACCTGCAGCCGGGCGGCAGATACGCCGCGACCGACCTGTACGAGGCCGGCGGCGTGCCCCTCGTGCTCAAGCGCCTCGCGGAGGCCGGCGGCCTGAACCGCGACGTGATCACGGTTACCGGCCGCACGATCGGCGAGCACGCTGACGAGGCGCAGGAGACGGCCGGGCAGGACGTCGTGCGGCCGTTGTCTGACCCGCTGAAGGCCACCGGCGGCTTCGCGATTTTGCGCGGCAACGTCTCGCCGGATGGTTGCGTCGTCAAGCTGGCCGGCCACGAGCGGCGCCATCACGTCGGTCCGGCACGCGTATTCGACGGCGAGGAGGCCGCAATGGCCGCCGTCCTCGATCACCAGATCCAGGCGGGCGACGTCGTCGTGATCCGCAACGAGGGCCCGGCCGGCGGCCCGGGGATGCGCGAGATGCTCGCGGTCACCGCGGCGATCCAGGGCGAGGGGCTGGGGGAGAGCGTCGCGCTGATCACCGACGGCCGCTTCTCCGGCGCCACGCACGGCTTCATGGCCGCGCACGTTGCCCCGGAGGCCGTCAAGGGCGGCCCGATCGGCGCGCTGCGCGACGGCGATGAGATCACCATCGACGTCGACGGGCGCCGGATCGACGTCGCGCTCTCGGATGAGCAGATCGCCGAGCGGCTGAGCGACTATCGACCGGCGCCGCGCGCGGACGAGCATGTCGACGTCGCGATCCAGAAGTACGCGAAGCTCGTCGGCAGCGCCGCCGAGGGCGCGATCACGCGTTGAGCGCGTCGCCGGCCGCGGCCGGCTCGGCAGGCGGGTCCGGCTGCGAGGGCGCCTCGCGGGGCTGCTCGCCGAGGAAGCTCTCCAACAGCGCGTTGAAGCGCTCGGGCCGCTCGAGCATCGCGACATGTCCGGTGTCGGGCCAGACCTCGACCCGCACGTCGGGGATCAGCCGGCCGAAGTGCTTCGCGTCGCGGACGGGGATCACGTGGTCGTCCTTGCCCCACACGACGAACGTCGGGCAGGCGATCTGCGGCAGCCGCTCGCTGATGCGGTGCGTCAGGACCGCCTCGAGCGCGGGCAGGAAGCCCGGCTTGCCGGCTCCCTGCATCAGCTCGTGTGCCAACGGCGCCGACAGGCGGTCCGGGTGGCGCGCGACGAAGCTCAACGCGACGCGTCGCGTGCCTGGGCGCCGCGCCATCTCGGCGTTGCGGGCCGCGGCGCGCGTCATGATCGCCGCCAGGACGCGGCCGCCGGTCATCACGGCATGGCGCTGTGCGTGCTCGGCGCTGATGCCCGCGGCGGAGACGAGCATCAGCCGCTCCACGCGCTGCGGCGAGGCGATCGCGAGCTCGGACGCGATGTGCCCGCCCATCGAGTTGCCGACGACCGCGGCGGCGTCGATCGAGAGCGTGTCGCACACCCCCTCCAGGAAGCGCGCGTAGCCGGCGATAGAGATCGGCTCGCGCGGCAGCGGCGAGGCGCCGAAGCCGGGCAGGTCGACGGCGATCACGCGGTGCGTGCGCGCGAAGTGGGGGATGTTCTCGAGCCAGTTCTGCCAGCAGCCGGACAGGCCGTGCACGAGCAGCAGCGGCGGGCCGGCGCCGAGCTCGACGACGTTGGCCGGCGTCCCGTCGACGTCGATCCAACGCTGGTGCGTCGGCCAGTCGATGTCC
>DASYLH010000039.1:0-5017 GCA_036009645.1 Conexibacter sp. | reverse complement strand
CGCGCTGCAGGTCGATGAGGTTGCTCAGCGGCTGGGGCAGGTCGCCGAAGCGGTCGTCGAGCTCCTCGCGCAGCAGTTCGAGGTCGGCGACGTCGACCGCGCCCGCGATCCGCCGGTGCACGTCGATCTTCGCCTGCTCGTAGGGGATGTAGTCGGCCGGGACGTAGGCGTCGACGTTGACGTCCATCCGCACCGGCTCGGCCATCTCAGCTCGTCCCTCGCTCTTCGAGTCCGCCGCCGCCTGCTCGGCTGCCGCGACGGCCTCGTCGAGCATCTGCATGTACAGCTCGAAGCCGAGCGCGGCGACGTGGCCGGACTGCTCGTCGCCGAGCAGGTTGCCGGCGCCGCGCAGCTCGAGATCGCGCATCGCAACCTTGAAGCCGGCGCCGAGCTCGGTGTAGTCCGAGAGAGCCGAGAGGCGCTGCGCGGCGTCGGGCGTGAGCGCTGCCGCGGACGGATACAGCAGGTACGCGTACGCGCGCTCACGACTCCGGCCCACGCGACCGCGGATCTGGTAGAGCTGCGCGAGGCCGAAGTGGTCGGCGCGCTCGATGATCAGCGTGTTCGCCTGCGGGATGTCGATGCCTGACTCGATGATGCTCGTGGCCACGAGCACGTCGGCGTCACCGCGCAGGAACATGAGCATCCGCTTCTCCAGCTCGTGCTCATCGAGCTGGCCGTGCGCGACGACGAAGCGCGCCTCGGGCACGAGCCCGCGCAGCCGCTCGGCCGTCTCGTCGATCGTCTCGACGCGGTTGTGCAGGAAGAAGGCCTGTCCTCTGCGCGCACACTCGCGCTCGATCGCCGCCTTCACGAGCTGCTCGTCGTACTCGCCGACGTAGGTCTTGACCGGGCGGCGGCCCTCCGGCGGCGTCTCGATCACCGACAGGTCGCGGATCCCGGCGATCGACATCTGCAGCGTGCGCGGAATCGGCGTCGCGCTCATCGCCAGCACGTCGACTCTCAGCTTGACCTGGCGCAGCAGCTCCTTCTGCTTGACGCCGAAGCGCTGCTCCTCGTCGACGATCAAGAGGCCGAGGTCTCTCGCGCGCACGTCGCGTGAGAGCAGGCGGTGGGTGCCAATCAGGATGTCGACCTTGCCCTCGCCGAACGCTCTGATCGCCGTTCTCTGGTCACTCGCCGGGCGGAAGCGCGAGACGTGCTCGATCGTGAACGGATAGTCCTTGAGTCGCTCGGAGAAGGTGCCGTAGTGCTGCTGAGCGAGGATCGTCGTCGGCACGAGCACCATCACCTGCTTGCCGTCGTTGGCGGCCTTGAAGGCGGCGCGCAGCGCGACCTCCGTCTTGCCGTAGCCGACGTCGCCGCAGACGAGGCGGTCCATCGGACGGGCCGTCTCCATGTCGCTCTTCACCTGCTCGATCGCCTCGCGCTGGTCGGGCGTCTCGCGGTAGGGCCAGGCGTCCTCGAACTCGCGCTGCCAGTCGCTATCGGGCGGGAAGGCGTGGCCTTCGCGGCGGCGGCGCTCAGCGTAGAGGTTGATCAGCTCGCCGGCGAGTTCCTGCGCGGCTCTGCGGGCGCGCGACTTGATCGTCTCCCAGCGGGTGCCACCGAGCTTCGAGAGCGGCGGATGCTCGCCGCCGGCGCCGACGTAGCGCGAGATCTTCGCGAACTGGTCGACCGGCAGGAAGACCTTGTCGGTGCCGGCGTACTCGAGGTTCAGATAGTCGCGCGTGACGCCGGCGACCGTCTTGGTGTCGAAACCGGCGAAGCGCGCGAGGCCGTGGTCCTCGTGGACGACGATGTCGCCGGTGCGCAGGTCGGTGAAGGAGCGCAGTGCGCCGCGGCGGCGCCCGCCTGCCGCTTGCCCGCCGGTGCGGGTCGCGCGGCGGCGGAACAGCCGGTGCTCCGGGATCACGGCGAGTCTGAAGCCGGGGGCAATGAAGCCGTCGCGCAGGCGTGCCTCAGCGAAGGCGAGGTCCGCGCCCTGGGGCGCGCTGCCGTCGACCCAGCGGACCTTCAGGCGGCCGAGGTTGTACGCCGCGCGGTCCCCCTCGCCTCTTGCGCCGAACGCGATCACCGTGCGGTAGCCGGAGCGCACGAGCTTCTCCAGCTCCGGCTCGGCGTCCTTGACGCTGCGCGCGGCGACATCCGCCGCCTGCCCGCGGAACTGGTGCGGCTGGTCCTGGTCGATCGCGGAGAGGCGGATCTTGGCGCGCGCTCCGAGCGCGGTCTCGATCGCGCCGGGCGCGATATAGAGGTGGTGCGCGTCGTCGTCGTGGAAGGCGGCGACGACGTCCTGCCAGTGGTCCGTCAGCGCAGGCGCGATCTCCTCCTCCGCCGCGACCAGCACGGCCGCGTCGGGGACGAGGTCGAGCATCGCGTGGAAGTCGTTGACGGGCAGCAACTCGGCAACGTCGCGTCGCTCGGCGGCGTCGTCCGCGATCGCCGCCGCCTCGGCCAGCTCGCGGTGCTCGGCTGCCAGCTCGGCGGCCGGCGCGATCTCGACCTGGTCGACGTCGCCGAGCGATCGCTGCGTGAAGGTGGAGAACCAGCGGAGGGACTCGATCTCAATGTCGAACATGTCGACGCGGATCGCGCGGTCCTCGGTCGCCGGGAAGACGTCGAGCAGCCCCCCGCGGATCGCGAACTGGCCGCGGTCCTCGACCTGTTCGACGCGCTCGTAGCCGGCCGCGACGAGATCGGCCGCGCACTCGTCGAGGTCGAGCAGATCGCCCTTCTTGAGGACGAAGCCGTGCGGGCGCAGTTTCGGGTCGGGGACCTTCTCCGACAGCGCGACGGCGGAGACGACAACGACGGGGGCGCCGTGCTCTTGGGCTGCTCCCTCATCGAGCAGCGCGTCCAGCGCCGCGACACGGAGACCGACGAGGTGCGGCGGCGGTGCGAGGTGGGACTCGTACGTGACGCCGCGGCTCGGGTAGAAGCGGACCGGCCGTGGCGCGAGCCAGGTCCTGAGGTCCGCAGCCAGGTCACGCGCGTGGCGATCGTCGCCGGCGACGACGAGCAGTGGCTTGCCGGGATCCTCCTGCGCGAGCGCGGCGACGACATACGGCTTCAGCGATTGGGAGACGAAGGCATGGCCACCTTGGCTAGCGAGGGCGGCGGTGGCCGGGTCGTCGGCGGCGTATGCGAGGAGGGCGCTGAGCATCGTTCGGGGCATGCGGAACGGCCGCGCAGGGCTGCGCGGCCGGTGCTCGTTTGAGTGTACGTCGGGGGCGCGGCGGGGGGGCTTGTGGCGCTCCGCTCTGATGCTCACGGTTGTGCGTCGCGTCCGCTGATGGGCATCGAGGGGAGTGCGGCGGTTGCCCGCACCCCAGCCGTGCTGGCCCTTTGCGGCCCCCAATTCCCGGTCCAGCATGCACCGGATCGGAGTCTGGTCGCGGCCCTGCAACTGCGCAGGTGGTCACGCGGATCGCGCGGAAGGAGCGCAGGGACGGCGGCGCAACTGCTCTCCTCCCCTCGATGCCCGCGGCGGACGCGGCGCGGTGCCGCAACGCCCGAGCCGAGCGCTACGCAGCGAGCGACCGCGAACCCAGCACGATCGACTCCGCCACGTCGGCCGAGTCCGCCACCAACGCCTCGACATCAGCCGCAGGCTCCCGAAACCGACCGAGCACGTAGGCGGCGACCCGGTCGGGATCCGTCGTCGGCGGCCGGTCCACGCCGATCCGCACGCGGGCGAAGTCGGCCGAGCCGAGCTCGCGCTTCAACGACTTCAGCCCGTTGTGGCCGGCGAGCCCGCCGCCGATGCGCGCGCGGATGTCGGCGAACGGCAGGTCGATCTCGTCGTGCAGGACGAGCACGCGCTCCAGTGGCACTCTCAGCGCGCCGCGTGCGGGGCCGACGGAGCGACCGGCCTCGTTCATGTACGTCTGCGGCAGCAGGACGGCGACGCGCGGCGGGTCGACGCCGACGGCCGGCGACCCGGCTCGACCTTCGCTGAGCAGGCCGGCGTACTTCTGCTTCGCGCGAGGCAGGCCCCAGCGCGCCGCCAGCACGTTCGCGACCTCGAAGCCGATGTTGTGGCGCGTGCCGGCGTATTCCGAGCCCGGATTGCCGAGCCCGACGATCAGCCAGTCGATGCGCGCCCCGGGCAGGCGCACGACCGCGGTGCGGCTACTCGCCGCCGTCCGAGGAGTCGCCCTCGGCGCCGGCGTCGCCCTCGGCGCCGGCCTCGCCGACGACCTCGGTCTCGGTCTCGATCCCCTCGTCCTCCTCGGTCGAGAGGCGCGGCGGGGTGAGGGTCGCGACGACCGTCTCGGCGTCGTCGAGCAGCTCCACGCCCTCGGGCGCGGTGACCGCGTCGAGCGTGATCGTGTCGCCAATCTCGGCGGTGGACACGTCCAATTCGATCGTATCGGGGATCGCCGTCGGCAGCGCCTCGATGTTGAGCTCGCGCGTGACTTGCTCGAGCACGCCGCCGGCCTTCACGCCGGGCGCGTCCTCAGTGCCGGTCAGCTCGAGCACGACGACGGCGCCGATTCTCTGTCTAAGGTCGACGCGCAGCAAGTCGATGTGCATCGTGTCGCCCGTGACCGGGTGACGCTGCTGATCCTTCAGCACGACCGGCGTCTCGCCCCCACCCTCGACGGTGAGCGTGATGACGGCGCCGCCGTGGGCGAGCGCCTGGCGCAGCGTGCGCGCCTCGACCTGGAAGGCGATCGGCTCGCCTTCGCCGCCGTAGACGACGCCCGGGACGAGCCCAGTGCGGCGCAGGCGGCGCGTCGAGCGCGAGCCCTCGACGGAGCGAGGAGCGACGGTGAGTGTGGTCGTGTCGTCGGCCATGAGCGGCGAGGGAGCTTAGCGCAGGCGCGCGTCTCGCTGCAGCCACAGCGCGCGTCGCCCGACGCAATCGACGCTTGTTCGTGCGCAGCCGGTGCTCCCAGCGCTACGCTCATCCCATGGGAGACGAGACGCTTCTCGTCGCACTTCTGGGCGGTCTGCACCTGCTCGGCTTCGGCTTCGCCGCCGTGCTGTTGCTGCCGCTCATGCGGGACGAACGGGTCGTCCCGCTCCGCCATGGCGGCGAGGAGGAGGA
>DASYLH010000038.1:0-28472 GCA_036009645.1 Conexibacter sp. | reverse complement strand
GGCGGGACGCTCGATCAGCTCAACGCGGTACCCGTCCGGGTCGCGGACGAACGCGATACGCGAGCCGCCGTCGCGCACCGTGTACGGCGGCTTCTCCGGCTCGATGCCCTGCTCGGCGAGGCGGGCGAGCGTGCCGTCGAGGTCCTCGGCTGCGATCGCGATGTGGCCGTAGCCGGTGCCGATCTCGTACGGCTCGGTGCGGCCGATGTTGTACGTCAGCTCCAGGCGCGGCGAGTCGCCGTCGTCCGGCATGTTCATGAAGACGTTGATCGCCTCGTCGCGGATCGGCATGCGCGCGACCTCTCTGAAGCCGAGCGCCTCGTAGAAGGCGACCGAGCGATCGATCTCGAGGATGCGGTAGCAGGTATGGATCAGTGGCATGCGGGCTCCCGTCGCTGCGTCTCAGCCGATCAGGAAATGATGACGGCCGCTGTGCTTCGCCGCGAACGGGTCGCCGAAGCGTCTCTGGAACGCCGGGGTTCGCGGCGGCGCGAAGGCCGGCGAGGTCGGCGCGCCCCAGCGCCCGTCCCACGCGTCCCACGAGGTCGGAGCGCCGTCTGGCCCGGCCGGCAGCAGGCGCACGCATCTGCGCAGACAACCGGCTGCCGAGTTGCCGATCCACGAGACCTGCCCTCCGAAGTGCGCCTCCGGCAGCGTCGGGTTCGACTGGCGGCAGAGGTGCGTGCAGGGCTTCGGGTAGGCGGCGTGGTCGCCGTTGGAGAGGTAGACCTTGACGCGGTTCTCGACGATCCGCGGCACGTCTGCGTCGTAGCGCCACACGTCCGCGTGCGCGGCGAAGTGCACCTCCAGCACTCTCGTGCCGGCGCGGTTCACGACCACCGTGACGCCCTCCCAGTCGGACTCGTGGCGATCGAGCGAGTAGGCGTTGTAACGCAGAAACCACCAGTAGTCGATCGCGATGCGTGCGCCTCTGCGCACGACGTGCGCGTAAATCACCGAGCGGCCGTCCCCGTCGCACTCGCGCAGATCGGGCCGCGTCTTCGCGCAGGTGGCGAGGTCGGGCGGGACGGCGTCCGAGCCGTCGCCGCGCGTCCCGTGCATGTCGAGGAAGGCCACCGGCGGTGTCAGCTGCGCGACGCTCGTGAACGGCGCGCAGGGGCCTTGGCCGACAGGCGGGCAGGCCTGATGGCCCGGCTCGGCGAGGAAGCGGTCGACGTCGGTGGGTCGCCAGCGCTCCTTCTGGTCGAACAGCAGGCGCGGGCGGAATCTGAGCGTGAGCGCGACGTCGTCGGCGGGAGTCGCCGACGCCACGGCCGGGGCGACGCCCACGCAGATCGTCAGCACCACGAAGATCGCCCATGCCGGTCGCACCATCCCGACGATCTTTGCAGGCCGCGTGGGTAAGCTCGCCGCATGATCCTTGAACGCTCGATGTCTGACGGCTTCCTTACGAACACGTACCTGCTCGCCGATCAGCCCGGCGGCTCGGCTGTGCTGGTCGATGCCGGCGGCCCGATGGGCCAGCTCTTCGAGGCGCTCGACCGCGACAACCTCACGCTCACGGCCGTCCTGCTCACGCACCACCACTACGACCATGTGTGTGCGCTCGACGAGGTGCTGGAGCGCCACCCCGGCACGCCGGTGCTGATCCACGCGCTCGAGCGCGAGCTCGTGCCGGCAGCAACGGGGGAGATCGTGCCCGGCGAGCCGATCCTCTGTGGCGGCGTGCGGATCGACCCGCTGCACACACCCGGCCACACGGCCGGGATGGTCTCGCTGCTCGCCAGCCACGGCGCCGAGCAGGCGCTGTTCACCGGCGACACGCTCTTCAAGGGCTCGGTCGGCGGCGTGCGCGCCCCCGGGCACACGACGTACGACGACCTCAAGTCGTCGATCATGGACAAGCTGCTCGCGCTGCCGGCGAGCATCCCGGTCCACCCCGGCCACACCGACCCGACGACGGTCGGCGACGAGCTGGAGAGCAACGCGTTCGTGCGCATCTGGCGCGGGCTTGACGCAGAGGGCGCTGAGCCGTGCACTGCGCTCGGCGAGCCGGCGACGCTGGTCCTGCTCGGCGACGACTACGACGGCGGCTACAAGGCGTGGGTGCGCTGGCCTGACGGCTCCGACGACATCGTCCCGGGCTCCAAGGTCGAGCGCGGCTGAGGCCCAGCGGCACAGGCCCGGCGTCGCGGATGCCAGCACGCCCTACGATCTAGTCGCGATGGCGCGCGACAGAATCCCCACCTCCCGCGTCGCCCGCACCGCCAAGCTGGGGAGACTCGCCGCCGGGCAGGCGGTCCGGCAGGCCGGTACGCGGGCGGCGAACGTCGCGCGTTCGAGAGACGGCGCGCAGGCGGCGCTCGAACGCCGCCACCTCGAGGCCGCCGAGCAGATCGTCACAGCGCTGGGGACGATGAAGGGCGCGGCGATGAAGCTTGGGCAGGTGCTGTCGTTCCTCGACGTCGGGCTCGTGCCGGAGGAGCACCGCGAGGAGTTCCAGGCGAAGCTCGCGGCGCTGCGCGATGCGGCGCCAAAGGTCGCCTTCAAGGACATGCGCAAGGTGATCGAGCAGGAGCTCGACGACAACCTCGGCGAGCTGTTCGCGTCCTTCGACGAAAAGGCGATCGCGGCGGCGTCGATCGGCCAGGTCTACCGCGCGAAGCTCCACGACGGGCGTGACGTGGCGGTGAAGGTCCAGTACCCCGGCGTTGCGGCCGCGGTGCGCTCGGACATGCAGAACCTTGGGCTGATCATGCGCGTCGTCAAGCGCATGACCCCCGGGCTCGACGTGAAGGCGATGACCGAGGAGATCCGCCTGCGGATCGACGAGGAGCTCGACTACGAGCTGGAGGCGCAGAACCAGCGCTCGCTCGCGCGCATCTTCCGCGGCCACCCGTTCATCGTCGTGCCCGACGTCGTGACGCGCATGTCGCGTGAGCGCGTGATCGTCAGCGAGTTTGTCGAGGGGAAAGGCTTCGAGGAGCTGAAGGGCTTCCCGCAGGCCGAGCGTGACCGCATCGGCGAGATCGTCTTCCGCTTCTTCTTCGGGTGCCTCTACCGCCACCACCAATTCTCCGGCGACCCGCACCCCGGCAACTTCATGCTGATGGGCGACGGACGCGTCGCGTTCCTCGACTTCGGCCTCTTCAAGCGGATGACCGTGGCGGACGTCGAGCACGAGCTGGCCGTCGGGCGCGCCGTCGTGGAGGGCGATGCGCAGGGGCTGTTCGACCTGTTCTCCGAGGCCGGCTTCCTGCCGAACCCCGAACGGGTCCCGCCGGACGCGCTGCTCGCGTATCTGACCGACACGATCGGCTGGTACGCCGCAGACGAGGTGCTCGAGTTGACGCCCGAAGTCGCGACGCGCGTGGTGATCGAGTCGTCCGACATGCGCTCGAGTCACTTCAAGCACATGCGCCACCAGGACATCAGCTCCGAGCACCTCTTCCCGCTGCGCATGCAACTGCTGACGCTCGCGGTGCTCAGCCAGTTGCGCGCCCACGGCAACTGGCACCGGATCGCGCGCGAGTGGATCTACGGCGAGCCCGCGGTGACGGAGCTCGGACGGCTCGAGGAGGAGTTCTACGGGCACGTCGCGGCGTGAGCGCGCGCGGCCCGTCGCCGGCCGAGGTCGTTTCGGCCCGGCGACGTGAGCGACGCCTTGCGCTGCTGCGTCTCGCCGCGCTGGCGGCGCTCGTCGGCGCGCTGTTCGCCGCCGTCGCGCTGACCGGCGACCTGTCGGCCGAACGGGTGCGCAACGCGGTCGACGACGCCGGTATCGCGGCGCCGCTCGCGTTCATCGCACTGTCCTCCCTGCTGACGGTCGCGATGTTCCCTGGACCGCTGCTGGCGGGGGCGAGCGGGCTGCTGTTCGGCACCGCGCTCGGGACGCCGGTCTCGATCGTCGCGGCGACGCTCGGCGCCTCACTCGCGTTCTCACTTTCGCGCCGCTTCGGCGCGCGCTCGGTCGACGAGCTGTCGGGCCATCGCGTGCGTGTCGTGCAGGACTTCATCGCCCAACGCGGCTTCCTGTCCGTGCTCTACGCGCGGATCCTGCCGGCGATGCCGTACAACGTCGTCAACTACGCGGCCGGCCTGACCGCCGTGCCGCTGCTGACGTTCGCTGCGGCCACTGCAATCGGCTGCGCGCCTCGCGCCTTCGCCTACACGGCGCTCGGGGGCAGCCTCTCCAACCTCGATTCGCCGGCGGCGATCGCGGCGTTCGCGGTCCTGCTCGTGATGGGCATCGGGGGGACGGTCGTCGCGACGCGCGACGTGACGATCCGTCGCCGATTGGCGGGCGTCAGACGGTCTGGATCTGGAAGAGCGACGTCGTCCCCGGTCGACCGCTCGGCAGACCGGCGGTGATGCCGACGCGGTCGCCGCGTCTGACCCAGCCGAGCTCGACTGCGCGCTTGGCAGCATCGTGGATGAGCTGCTCGGTGATCTCGCAGCGGGCCATCGAACCGGCCTCGACGCCCCACATCAGCGCACAGCGACGGACTGTCTCCTTGCCGGGCGAGAGCGCGTAGATCGGCACCTGCGGCCGGTGCGCTGAGATGAGCCGCGCGGAGCGCCCTGACAGCGTGGGCACGAGCAGCGCGGCGAGGTCCAGCTCGCGGGCCGCCTCGCAGGCGCTGTGCGCGACCGTGTAGGCGGGATCGCGCGCGTCGCGGCGCACGCGATCCTCGTTCCAGCGCTCGTACGGCAGCTCGCGCTCGGTGCGCTCGGCGATCGAGGCGAGCATCGCGACTGCCTCGACCGGGTAGGCGCCGACGGCCGTCTCCTGCGACAGCATCACGGCGTCGGTGCCGTCGAGGATCGCGTTCGCGACGTCGGTCACCTCGGCGCGCGTCGGGCGGGAGGAGGCGACCATCGAGTCGAGCATCTGCGTCGCCGTTATCGCCGGGCGCGCGAGCTGTCCGGCGAGCCGCAGCAGCTGCTTCTGCACGACCGGCACGTCCTCGATCGGCAGCTCGATGCCGAGGTCCCCGCGCGCGACCATCACGCAGTCGGCCGCACGGATGATCTCCTCCGCCTGCTCGACCGCCTGCGGCTTCTCGATCTTCGCGATCAGCGGGATGCGCGTGTGTCTGCGCACCTCAGTGATGTCGCTCGGCTCGCGCACGAACGACAGCGCGACGAGATCGACGCCGATCGACTCGCCGAAGCGCAGCAGTTCCAGGTCCTCGTGCGGGACGGCCGGCAGGCCGCGCGTGTTACCTGGAAGGTTGAGGCCCTGGCGCGAGGCGAGCGCGCCGCCGATCTCGACGTCCGTGTCGACCTCGCCGTCGCGCACGCCCGCGACCCGCAGGCGGATGCGGCCGTCGGCGAGGTAGACGACGTCACCGGCCTCGACGTTGCGCGAGAGGCCGGGCCAGCCGACCGAGATGCGGTGCTCGTCGCCGGGCTCGTCGCTGCCGCAGACGAGCGTCAGTCGACTGCCCGGACGCAGGTCGATCAGGTCGTCTCTGAGCGGGCCGATGCGCAGCTTCGGGCCGGGCAGGTCCTGCAGGATCGCGACCTGGCGGCCGACTCTGCTGGACGCCTCGCGCACTCGGCGGACATTCTCCGCATGCTCCTCGCGCGTGCCGTGGGAGAAGTTGAGGCGTGCGACGTCGAGCCCGGCTTCGACCATGCGGGCGAGCGTCTCGGGCTCTCGGCAGGCAGGGCCGATGGTGGCGACGATCTTGGTCCTGCGCACGTCGGGCACGGTAGCGTGGGTGTGCCCACGAGGTGCCGCCCGGGCTGTGAGCGGCCCCCCGCTTGGGGCAGCGACGCCGCCCACTCACATCCGTGCAGGGTCGCTCAGTCGCTCCACTCGACCACGAGCGGCGCGTGGTCGGACGGTCTCGGGCCCTTGCGGTAGGGGCGCTCGATGCCGGTGCGGATGAGCCGCGCGGCGATCTCCTCGCTCACGAGCGCGTGGTCGATCCGCAGGCCGAGGCCCTTGTGGAAGTGGCCGGCGCGGTAGTCCCACCAGGTGAACTGCTGCTCGTCGGGGTGCAGGCGACGGAAGGCGTCCTGGAGTGAGCCGGCATCCGCCAGCGCTTGCAGTGCGGCGCGCTCGGCCGGCGTGACGTGGGTCGAGTCGGCGAAGGCGGCCGGGTCGTAGACGTCGACGTCGGCGGGCGCGACGTTCATGTCGCCGGCGACGACGAGCGGGATGCCGGTCGCGCGTAGCTCGCGCACGCGCTCTGCGGCGGCCGCGAAGAAGTCGAGCTTCTGGGCGTACCACTCGCTGTCGACCACGCGGCCGTTGGGCATGTAGACGCTGACGACGCGCACGGGTGCGTGGGAGCCGACCGTCGCCTCGACCCAGCGGCACTCGTCCTGCACCGGCTCGCCCGGCAATCCGCGCGTGGCGTCTTCGGGCGGCGCGTCTGCTCGCGCGAGGATCGCGACGCCCGCCCAGCGTCCGCCGCTGTGGTCGGCGGCTCGGTAGCCGGCCTGCGCGAGCTCGTCATGCGGGAAGGCAGCCGCATCGGATTTCGTCTCCTGCAGGCAGAGCACATCGGGCGCGTGCTCCTCGATGAACTCGAGCACGCGCGGGAGGCGCTGTCTCAGCGAGTTGACGTTCCATGTCACGAGCCGCATCGGTTGCCGGTAGCGTACGCGCGCATGCGGCACCAGCACGATCCCTTCCACGAGGGCCAGAGACTGTGGGTCCACGGACCCGACGGGGCTACGCGTCCTGCCGTGTACGTCGGCAGCGCGGAGGGTGCGAGCTTCCTCGGTGGGCCGCCGCTGGCCTACGTCGTCTTCACCGACACGCGCGACGGCGCCGAGGTGCAGCTCGACTCGCTGACCGCGCGCGACGACTGACGCGCGTCAGTACGCCGTGCAGCGGGCGCGCGGGCGCGGGACGGCCTTGTAGCGCGGTCCGCCGCCCTTCGTCCACAGCAGCTGATCGACCTGCTGGGCGGTGAGGTCGGGTCGCGCAGCCACGATCAGCTCAACGGCGTGGACCGCGCATGCGCGCAGCTCGACCTCCTCGGGGCTGTCGTGCTCGATCAGCTGCTCGGCCTCGATGCGGGCGGTCAACTGCGGGTCGAGGTCCAGGATCCCGTCGAGTCGCAGCACGTGCGGGACGAGGTTGTCGGCGAACAACGTGAGGCGGTCGAGGTCGTCTGCGAAGTCGGCGACGCCGGCATGGTGGAGGTCTGCGGCCGCGATCTGGGCGCGCTTGCAGAAGGGGATCGTGCGACCGGCGTAGGGCGAGCTGTCGGCGAAGCTCGCCCAGCTCGCGAGCAGCTCGGCGAGTGCGACGGCGGAGCCACCGGCCTGCTCGATCGGTCCGAGGAAGCGTCCGGCGTGCTCGTCCTCGACGTGCGTGCCGAGGCCGTTGAGCGAGAGGGCGAACAGCGCCATAAGCTCGTGCGCGGGATCCTGGCCGAGGGTCTGTGCAATCTCGGTGGCGTCGATCGCGGCGAGGTCGGCGGCGCTCCATGCCCCGCGCTCCGCGAACCGGTCGCGCAGCCCGAGCGCGACCGTCCAGTAGCCCGACCGCCCCTCGCGCTTGCGCAGCGTCGGGAACCAGCCGGAGCCGAAGTTGATCGCGTCGAGCGTGAGGTGGAAGGCAGCGAGCAGCTCCGGCGGACCGTCGACGAGGCGATCGTCGGGCCCGTCGTGTCCCGGCGCCGGCAGGGCAGCCGCATACGCCGGAATCGCGTCCTCCGCGATCCGCACATGCGTCGCCTGCTGCGCGACCCACGCGGAACCCTCGCGGATCTCGTCGACGAGCGTCACGCGGCGCATCGTACGAAGTGCGCGACCGGGCGCCGCGCGCGAACTCTGGTCATCTGTGCACGTATGACGTGCATAGATGACCAGACTTGAAAGTGGAGCGAGGGTGAAACTCTCAGGCGATCGTGGCGACGCCCTGCTCGTGGTCGAGCAGCCAGCGCTTCACCGGCAGCCCGTAGCCGAAGCCGCCGAGCCCGCCGCTGGTGCGGACGATGCGGTGGCAGGGGACGAACAGCGCCGCAGGGTTGCGCCCGCAGGCGGTGCCGGCGGCGCGCACGGCGCTCGGGCTCTCGCATCTCGCAGCGAGCTGACCGTACGTCTCGGGATCGCCCGCAGGGATCAGGCGCAGCTCGGCCCAGGCCCGCTCGTGGAAGGGCGTCGAGGCGACGCTCACGGGGACCTCATCGATCGCCGTCAGGTGGCCCGCGACATAGTCCTTCACCGCCTGCGTGAACGGACCGAGGTCGCGCTTGACGCCCAGCTCGCCGGTCGGGCGCAGCGCCGCGCCGATATACGCGCGCAGCCGTTCGGCGTCGGTCGTCCAGCCGCTCGCGAGCACCGCCTCGTCGGAGGCGACGATCGTGAACGGGCCGGGGGGAGTGGGAATCGTGGCGGTGTACGTCGACATCAGGTTCCTCCTTCGGAGAGACTGGCCCACAGGTGCTGGACGGCGTAGGCGCGCCAGGGACGCCAGCGGTCGGGGTCTGCGGCGGGGCCAAGACGCTCGATCGCCTTGCGGACGCCGAGGTCGGTGGCGGGGAAGGCATCAGGGTCGCCGAGCGCGCGCATCGCGACGTACTCGGCGGTCCAGGGGCCGATCCCGGGCAGCGTGAGGAGCCGCTCGCGGGTGGCGTCGCGGTCGGCGCCCGGATCGAGCGCGAGCGAGCCGTCGTCGGCGGCTATCGCGCCGCAGAGGGTGACCAGCGCGTGGGCGCGTGCGCGCGTGAGCGGCAGCTCGGCCGGGTCGGCGGCGGCGAGCGCTCGCGCGGCCGGGAACGCGTGCGTGAGCACCTCGTCCGCGAGGCCATCCGGCAGCGGCTCGCCGAGCGCGGCGGTGAGCCGGCCGGCCAGCGTGCACGCGCCGGCGACAGACACCTGCTGGCCGAGCACGGCGCGTACCGCCAGCTCAGCGCCGTCGACCGCACCGGGCACGCGGCGCCCGGGTGCGCGGCGCACGAGCGGCGCGAGCAGCGGGTCGACGGCGAGCGCATCGTCGACCGCGACCGGATCCGCGTCGAGGTCGAGCAGCCGGCGGCAGCGCTGCACCGCGGCGGCGAGGTCGCGCAGGTCGCTGAGGCGCAATTCGCAGAGGACGTGGTCGCCCGCGTCGGCGCCGCTCGGCGCGAGCGTCGCCACGCCCGGCCCGTGCGGCAGCGCGAGCACGCGCCGGTAGGTCCCGCCGCCGGACGGATCCCACGCCTCGACGCCCGGCACCGCGCGCGTGCCGAGGAACGCCAGCAGGTCGGCGGCGTCGAGCGGGGCACGATGGCGCAGGCGCAAGCTCAGCGCGGGTGGGCCGGCGACCGCGGCGGCACCATTCGTATGTGCGCCGTTCATGCGCCGCTTCCCGTTCGCGGTCGCGGCGCCTCGCCGCAGCTCCGTAGGCGTCGTCGCGAACACCTCGCGCACGGTCTCGTTGAACTGGCGGATGCTCGGGAACCCGGCCGCGAACGCGACGTCGGTGAACGGCAACGTCGTCGTCTCGATCAGCAGGCGGGCGGTCTGAGCGCGTTGGGCGCGGGCGAGCGCGAGCGGCCCGGCGCCGAGCTCGGCGACGAGCTGGCGGTGCAGGTGGCGCTCGCTGAAGCCGAGTCGCCGCGCGAGCCCGGGCACGCCCTCGCGCTCGACCGCGCCGTCGCGGATCAGCCGCATCGCGCGGCCGACCGCGTCGGCCCGCAGGTTCCACTCCGGCGAGCCGGGCGACGCGTCGGGGCGGCAGCGCTTGCAGGCGCGGAAGCCGGCGCGCTGTGCGGCGGCGGCCGTCGGCAGGAAGCGCACGTTCGCGCGCTTCGGCGTCATCGCCGGGCAGCTCGGCCGGCAGTAGATGCCGGTCGAGGTGACGGCGATCACGAACCACCCGTCGAAGCGCGCGTCCTTCGAGCGGACGGCGCGGTAGCACTGGTCGAAGTTCTCGATCACGCCATGCATGATGGCGCGGCGGGCGGTCGCCGACTAGTGGAAATCGGACGTGTACGTGGCGGGCCAGTCGAGCGCCCAGATGCCGTCGCGCTCGACGTGCGCGAACGCGGCCAGATCCTCCGCGACGAACCGCGTCCCACGGAACCCGGTGACGACCGTGTGGTACTCGCCGCGCTCTCCGCACGGGTGGAAGGCGGCAGGATCGTCGAGCCCGTGCTGGCGCAGCAGCGTCCTACCCACGGGTCGGCCAAGGAAGTCGGCGCGGTAGTGCTCGGCGCGCATCCCCGCCACCGTCGCCTCGACCTCCTCGGCCTCGAGGAAGTCGAGCAGCACGCCGGCGTCCTCGCCCGGTTGCTGCGCGAGCGGCGTCTCCAGCACGAGGCCCGTCGCCACGCACGCCTCCGCCAGCCACGGCCACGCCTCCGGCGTGATGTCGCCGGTCACGACCCGCTCCACACCCTCCGCCGCCAACCCCGCGAGCGCCCGCCGGTACGACGCCTCCCAGCCGTCGCGCTCGATCGCGACCAGTTCGTGCCGCAGCCCCAAGCCCGCTGCCTGCCGCCGCATCACGCCGAGCGGATGACAGCGGAACGCGGTGCGCTCCCCGGCCGGCACGAACGTCACCAGCCGCGTCTCGGCCTCCTCCAGCGCTCCGCTCTGCAGCCCCGCTGCGAAGCAGTCCTTCCCGCCGGACCAGAGGACGCAGGCGGTCAATCGAGGTTCCAGCCGAAGTAGACCTCGGTGCGCCGCAGTTGCTCGCCCTCGAAGGTGAGCACCTCGGTGTTGCGGCCGCGACCGCCGCCCGCGCGTTCCAGCTCGTACGTTACGACCACCTCGTCGCCGGACTCGATCATCCGCACGAACTCGAAGCGCTGACCGTTCCCCGCCGCGGGCCAGCAGCGCTCGAAGTAGCCGGCGCGATCGAGGTCTGGGTCTGGGGGGCTGGAGAATCTGAAGTCGTCGGCGAGCAGCCGCTCGATTGCGTCGCGGTCGCCGGCGCCGAAGCGCTCGAAGACCTGACGGGTGAGGTGCTTGCGATCGATGTCGGACATGCGGACTCTTTCATCGGGTTCGCTGGCGAACCTTCCCCGATCATCGGCGCCGGAAGCGGCTATGCGCCGACCAACGTCCCGTCCGCCTGCACCACCTCGCCGTCGGCCGTCAGCCGCCCGCCTTGGCGCAGGTCGCAGATGAGGTCCCAGTGGACGGCGGATTCGTTGATGCCGCCGGTCTCGGGGTAGGAGCGGCCGAGCGCGAGGTGGACGGTGCCACCGATCTTCTCGTCGAACAGGATCGCGCCGATTGGGCGGTCGATCCCGCTGTTGGTGCCGATGCCGATCTCGCCGAGGCGGCGGGCGCCGGGGTCGGTCGCGAGCGTGCGCTGGAGGTAGTCGTCGCCGCGGCCGGCGCGCGCGTTCACGACCTCGCCGTCGCAGAACGTGAGCTCGACGTCCTCGACCGCGACGCCGCGCGGGCTCGACGGCACGGTGAAGCGGATCGTGCCGTTGGCGCTGTTCTCGATCGGCCCGGTGAAGACCTCGCCGCTCGGCATGTTGCGTCTGCCATCTGAGTTCGCCCATGTGCGGCCGTCGACGCGCAGGGTCAGATCGGTGCCGGGAGCCTCGATCCGCAACTCGCGGGCGTCGGAGAGCCGCTCGATCAGTCCTGCCTGGAAGCCGCCCAGCTCTCGCCACGCCGCGGCGGGATCGTCACGATCGAGGAACAGCGCCCCGCGTACGAACGCCCCGAACGCGTCGTCGGACATGCCCGCCTGCTGTGCGCCGGCTGGCGTCGGCCACAGCGTGCCGCACCAGCGCTTCTGCATCCGCAGCTCGGTCAGCGGAGCGCGCGAGCGGGCCATGCGGGCGAGCGCGGCCGGGTCGGCGTCTGCAAGCGCGTGCGTGTTGAACGGGGCCTGGATCGCCAGGAACGTATCCGCCTGCGCGGCCTCGGCCTCGGCGATCGAGCCGAAGGAGTCGACGTGCCGGTCGCGTGCGAGCGCGTAGAAGTCCTGCTCGACGCCGGGCAGCTCGGCGCGCAGCAGCGGCCATGCGTCGCGCTGGAGGATCGCGGCGTGCAGCGCCCGCAGCAGCGGCGCCGCCAGCGTCGTCGAGCGCACGAGCACCTGCTGTCCGGGCTGCACGTCGAGGCAGTAGTCGCACAGCAGCACGGCGAAGCGGTCGGTGTCTTCGTCGCGCCAGCTGCGAGCGATCATGGCGCCTCCACGTCCGGGAACCACTCCGCAAGGTGCTCGCGCAGCACGCCGCGGATCCAGGTGCGCTCGTCGCGCGAGGCGAAGCGGAAGCGCTGCAGCAGCTCCTTCTGCTTCTCGATCGGCACGTCGGCGAGCACCCACCGCACCGCCAGTCGCTCGAACAGGAACTCGACCGCGCGCTGCCATGCATCCTCTTGCGAGAGCGGCGAGCCTGTGCGCACATCCGCGTACTCGCGCCGTGTTGCCGGCGTCATCGCGCCGCGCAGCGTCAGCACGTTCCCGTCCGGATCCGTGTAGTCAGACGTAGGCGCGGCAAGCTCGTCGCGGTCACGGCGTTGTCGGCTGCGGCGGCCCATGCTCGGACAGTCTGGCGCGAATCCCCGATGGGAGGTGTCGCAGATCCGCAATAGATGGGCGGTGGATCTGCAAACCCTGGCCCGCGACGGGCCGGCTACGTCGTCGCCGCGGCCTGCTCCAGCTGCCCCGCCACGTCGCCGCGCAGCGGCTCCGCGTGGCCGCTCCAGGCGGTCGCGGGCGAGAGCGCAGCGAGCTTGCGCATAGAGGCGCGCGCCTGCTCGGTGTCCTTGTTGAACGCGCGGTGCGGCACGCGCGCGTGGCCCGGGATCCCCGTCTGCGGGTCGAGCGTGTAGAAGCAGTCGCTCACGAGCGCGAGCCGGTCCGACTCGCGCCACAGGCCGATCAGGCCGGGCGCGTGGCCAGGCAGGTGGATCACCTTGAAGCCGGCGACCTCGTCGCCCTCCGTCACGGTCCCCGCGACCGAGACCGGGCCGCCGTCCCAGATCGGCAGCAGCCGTCTCAGCAGCAGCTTGCCGTGCGCGTCGAGCGCGCTCAGGTCGAAGTAGTGGCTGCCGCCGTCGCCCTCGGCGTCGGCGACCTCGTCGGGGTGGCACCAGACCGGTGCGCCAATGCCCGGCGCCGCGCCGCGATGGTCGGCGTGGCCATGGCCGAGCACGATCCGCGTGATCCCGCCGAGCCGCGCGCCGATCTGCGCCAGCGCCGGCGTCATCGCCTGCACGCCCGCGTCGAACATCACCACGCCGTCCCCGTCGCGCACGAAGTAGACGTTCATCACGCGTCTCGGGAAGCCGCCGCGCACGACCCACACGCCATCCGCGATCGACTCCGCGTCGCCGGCGGCGAAGCGCCGGGCGAGCCGCGTGCGCAGATTCGTCAGCGCCGTCAGCCCGCGCTCCGCGCCCGAGTCTCTCGGCGGCACGACGCCGAGCTGCCGCGCGATGCTCATCCCGTCGACGTACGCGTCGTTCCCCACCACGAGCCCGTCGGCGACCTGGACGACGTCGCAGCCAACCAGGTCGAGCCGGCCGCCGGTCGGCACGAGGCCCTGAAACGTGCCGGGGCCCGCAAACGTGCCGGTCATCCGCCAGCGCACCGCGCAGCGATCGTTCTCAGTCGTCGTCTGGACGACCTCCATCGCGGCGTCCGGCACCGCCGCGAACAGCTCCTCGAACCATGCGCGCACACCGTCGGGCGCGACGAGGTCGGCCTGACCGTGCAGGCGGTCGACGCCGCCCCCGCGCCAGCAGGCGACCATCGCGTCGACGTCGCGCGCGGTGACCGCGGCGAAGTAGCGCCGGGCGACCTCCTCCGTTGCGGCGGGATCGGGCTTTGCGGCTTTGGCCATCGACAGGGACCCTCCATCTTCGGGTGCTTCGATCCGCCCACCCTACGCCGCCTCGCTCACTAAGGTGGGCAGTCGATGTCGGAATCGGGCCGCAAGCGTGAGCAGGGGCGCGGCGAGCGCGTGCTGGGTGGCCTGTGGCGCCTGCGCCTGCCGCTCCCGTGGCCCGGCGTGCCGCACTGCAACGCGTGGGCGATCAGAGCGGGAGACGGGATCGTGCTCGTCGACACGGGCATGCACGAACCGGGCTCGCTCGATCAGCTCGAACGGGCGATGAAGATGGTGGGCCTGCGGCTGGAGGACGTGAAGCTGCTCGTCTGCACGCACGCGCACTCCGACCACTACGGTCAAGCCGGCCCGATCATCGACCGCGCTGGCTGCGAGCTGTGGATGCACCCGAACTACCAGCACGCCACCGGCTCGCTGGAAGATCCGGAGCTGGCGCTGCAGCGGCGCCTGGAGGTCGCCCGCACGAGCGGCGTGCCGGAGCTCGTGCTGCGCCGCTACGCCGAGATCGCGAAGGAGCAGCCGCCCCACATCGAGCGCGTCGTCGACCCCGACCTTGCGCTCCTTCCGGGGATCGAGGTCGAGACGGACCTTGGCATGTGGCAGGTGATCGAGACGCCCGGCCACGCGCCCTCACACGTCTGCCTCTACCAACCCGAGCGCCGTATCCTGATCTCCGGCGATCACCTGCTCGGACGCATCTCGCTCTACTACGACTATGGCTGGACGCCGGACCCAGTCGGCGAGTTCCTGCGCTCGCTCGATGCCGTCGAGGCGTTGACGCCGGCCCCACGCCTGTGCCTCGCTGGTCACGCCCGCCCGTTCACCGACGTGCAGGCGCACATCGAGGCGAACCGCGAGCTGGTCGCGCAGCGCGTCGCCGCGACGGCCGTCGCGATCGAGCACCAGCCGCTCACCGCGTACGACGTCGTGCCGCTCGTGCACGGCAGAGACGCGGTCCACGCCGCCGCCTGGCTGCTGACCGAGACGCTCTGCTACCTGCGCCACCTCGAGTCGATCGGCGCTGCACGGCGCGAGCCCGGGGATCCGGAGCGCTGGGTCGCGGTTTGAGTCTCGCCGCTGCTGTGGCATCACGCGGCGGCTTCCGCTAGCGTCGCCACATGGGGGTAGTTGAGGGGGTTGGGGCTGCACGCCCTGCGCGCGACGACGCGCGCCTGACGGTCGAGCCGGCCGCGCTCGCATGGCTGCTGGCCGTGCCGGTCGCACTGGTGGCGATCGCGCTGATCGTGCTGCTCGGGCCCCCACTTGGGCGAGCGCTTCACTCCGGCGGGAACCCGTACACGTTCTGGCAGGACCTCAGCTGGGCGGTGGTCGCGGAGCCGACCGAGCAGGGGCGCTTCCTGCTTGCGCTCGCGGCGCCGTTGCTGCTCGCCGGTGCGCTGGTGGGGACCGCGCGCCGCGGGCTGGCGCTGCCGCCCCGTGTGGCCGCCGTGGCCGTCCCACTGGCGCAGATCGCGCTGCTCGCGCTCGCCGTCGTCTGCATCGTCGTGCAGCAGCGGCTCGTCTACGAAGTGCCGATATACCAGCCGGGCGTCTCACACCGTTGGCGCTACTTCACGCCGGCGACGCTCGTCGCGGCCGGCGCGCTGGCAGCCGGGGCGTTCGTCGTGCTCGACCGGCCGGCGTGGCGCGCCCGCGCCGCGTCGTGGCTGCGGGAGGCCGATCGTCGCCGGCTCGTCGCCGCGCTGCTCGCGGTCCTCCTGACCGCGATATGGCTGCTGCACGCCGTCAACACCGACAGCTCGATCATGGGCACGAGCTCGCACGAGTGGAGCCCGGCGCAGTTCACGCTCGACGAGACGTACGCGGTGCTGAATGGGCGCACTCCGCTCGCCGACTTCACGGCTCAGTACGGATCGTTGTGGCCGTACCTGCCGGCCGCCGCGCTCGCCATCTTCGGGACCTCATTCCTCGCCTTCTCGCTCGCGATGTGCGCGATCACGGCGGTCGCGCTGCTGGCGGTGTACGCCTTGCTGCGGCGGATCGTGCGCAACGGCGTCACCGCACTGCTGCTGTACCTGCCGTTCCTCGCGACGAGCTTCTTCCTCGTCGGCGGCACGCTCACCAGCCGCTACACGTTCGGCGACTACTTCGGCGTCTTCCCGCTGCGCTACGCGGGCCCGTTCCTGCTCGCATGGTTGCTCGTGCGTCAGCTCGATGGGGCGGGGCCGCGCCGGCCGTGGATCCTGTTCGGAGTCGCCGGCCTGTGTGTGCTCAACAACGCCGAGTTCGGGCTCGCGGCGCTGGCGGCGACGCTCGCCGCGCTCGTGTGGACCGCCTCCGAACTCAGCCCCCGCGCGCTCGCGCGCCTCGCCGGCCAGCTCGCGCTCGGACTGCTTGTCGCCTACGCGCTCGTCGCGCTGCTCACGCTGATCCGCGCCGGGGAGCTGCCGCAGCTCGGCCGTCTCCTCGACTATGGCCGCCTCTATTCGATCGGCGGCTTCGGCCTGCTCCATCTGCACCGCACGCTCGGCCTGCACCTCGTGCTCTACGTCACCTACGCGGCGGCGATCGGCGTCGCGACGGTGCGTGCGATCGAGCGCGCGCCGAACCGCCCGCTCACCGGCATGCTCGCCTGGTGCGGCGTGTTCGGGCTTGGCTCCGCCGCGTACTTCATGGGCCGCACGCATCCGGAACTGCTGATCGCGCTGTTCCCGACATGGGCGCTGACGCTCGCGCTGCTGACCGTCGACGTCGTGGGGCGCGTCACGCAGCGGGCCGACGCGCGGCCCCGGCTCGGCACGGCGCTCGTGCTGATGGGGATGGCGCTGACGGTCTGCTCGCTCGCGCAGGTTCCAGCGCCGTGGACGCAGCTGCAGCGGATCGGGCAGGACACGCCGACGTCGCCGCTGATCGAAGGCGAAGCGCCGCTGCCGCTCTACTCGAGGGCGTTTCTGCCGGATCCCTCGACGCGCGAGTTCTTCGCTCCGCGGCCCGGCGCCAAGGTCGCGATCCTGCTGACGACCGGCCATCAGATCGCGCACGCCTTCGACGTCGTCGACGTCTCGCGCTACACCGGCCTCTATTCGATCGTCAACCGCGAGCGGCTGCGGACTGTCGTCGACGATCTGCGCGCGGAAGGCGGCAGCACGCTGTTCCTTCCGGAAGCCTCGCAGGAGGTCTACGACACGCTCAGAGGCTGGGGCTTCACCCGCCGCGCCGAAGAGGTCGAATGGGGCAGCACGACCGTCTCGAAGTGGGTCGATGCGACGAGGTCGCAGGGGTCGCGCGGCTAGACTGCTCGGACGATGCGGATCGACGAGATCATCGCCGCCGACGGCGACCCGGTCTTCTCCTTCGAGTTCTTCCCGCCGAAGACGGAGGAGGGGGAGCGCAACCTCTATGAGGCGCTCGCGGCCTTGCGGGCGCTCGAGCCCGCGTTCGTGTCCGTCACCTGGGGCGCCGGCGGCTCGACGCGCGAGAAGACGATCGAGATCGTCAGCAACATCCGCGCCACGCACGGACTGGAGGCGATGGCGCACTTCACCTGCGTTGGGGCGACCGTCGAGGACCTGCGCGGTGCGCTTGACCAGATGCGCGACGCCGGCATCGACAACGTGCTCACGCTGCGTGGCGACCCGCCGCGCGGGGAGACGGCGTTTGTCCAGACCGAGGGCGGCCTGCGCTACGCGACGGAGCTTGCGGAACTCGCCGCCGGCTCGTACGACTTCTGCCTCGTCGGTGCCTGCTACCCGGAGGTTCACCCTGAGGCGCCCGATCGCGAGACCGATCTCGCGCACCTGAAGCAGAAGGTCGACGCCGGCGTGAAGATCCTCGTCACGCAACTATTTTTCGACAACGAGGCGTATTTCCGCTTCGTCGAGGACGCGCGCGCCGCCGGCATAGACGTCCCAATCGTGCCGGGCATCATGCCGATCACGAACGCGGAGCAGATAAAGCGCTTCACGCAGATGTGCGGCGCGACGATACCCGCGCCGCTGCTCGACGCACTCGATGCGCGCCGTGACGATCCGGCCGCCGTCATAGACCTCGGCGTCGCCTACGCGACGCTGCAGTGCGCCGAGCTGCTCGCCCGCGGCGCCCCCGGCATCCACTTCTACACGCTCAACCGCTCGCCCGCCACGCGCGCGATCCTCTCCGCCCTGCGCCTCCAGCGCCCCTGGGAGCGCCGCGCCGGCGGCGAGCCGGCGCTCGGCGCGGTCGTTTAATTCCGTCGCAGCCGTCTCGCGGTCGCGGAGACCCGGTCGACGATCGACCTGACGCCGCTGTCGAGGTCGGGGGAGAGATTCTCGGTCGCGAGAATCTCGTCAGCCCTGATAGCGGCTGAGACGTTCTCCATCGCGTCTCGGACGCGCTCGGCGACGGACTTGGTTGCCCGTCGCGCGAACCGTTCGCTGACGCCGATCTCGCTGGCGAGCTGCACCCACGCGTCCATATCGACCTGCTCGACGTCCGTCGCACCGTCGATCCGCATCGCGAGCCGGGTTGTCAGCTCTGGATACGCCGTCGTGCTGACGAGGTCGTAGAGGGGCGCCAGGGTCGGCGCTCCCGTGTCGTACAACAGCGAGAAGTTCTTCCCGTGCGCGTCGCAGTTGCCGATCATCCAGTTGAAGACGAGCGCCTCCCAGAGACGCGGCAGCTCGTGCGCGGGTACAGCGGTCGTGGTGCGCAGCAACTCGGTGACCTCGCGGATGCCGGGGCCGCCCTCGGACTGATACTTGCGATCGGCCGGAACGCCGAGGGCCTGGCAGACGTCCTCCTGGTGCAGGCGGCGGATCGGCTCGCGCGTGAGGTCGCGGTCGTAGCGCTCGACGATCAGGTAGGGCAGGCCCGACACGGTCGTCGCCGTCTTGACCTCCGGAACGAGCAGCGACGCACCTCTTGCGACCTCCATGCAGAACGCCTCGTTCGCGACGAGCCCGGGAAAGCGGTCGGGTTCCGGCTTGAGGATGTGCGTCGTGGCCGTCGCGGAATTGAGCGGCAGTGCGACGCGGCCATCCTCGATCACGACAGGCAGCTTCGGCTGCGCGCCGGCGAGCGAGAGCCGCACCCCCTCTTCGGGGGCGGCGCCGAGGGGTCGGCGCGGCAGCGCGCGCAAGATCGCGTCGAGCTGCTCGTCGTCCAGCACTCGCAGGCTCGGAGCGGCGTCCAGGGTCGCATCGGGTGCGAGTAGCGTGATTGCCCCGGCGCAGTCCCCGCCGACTTCCGCGAGCAGGCCGTAGTCGTTTCCCGGCGAGACGCCGAGGACCCGGGCGAGCGTCTCGCGACCGTCCCCCTCTGGCAGCAGGCCGCCGAAGACCGCGCGGCAGACGGCATGCGGATGGGCCTCCTCCTGGAGCGGCATGGCATGCGACAGCGGCGGTCCCGCGTAATCCTCGTCGTAGCGGAACTGGAGGTTGCCGTTGTCCTTGCGTATCAGGCGGCCCGCGCGGCGATCCGCCAGATACGCGATCAGCTCTTCGCTCATGGGGCTCGCTGTCTCAGCTCGACGTCGAGACCGAGCGCGCGAGCCGCCGCGAGCGCGATCTCCAGCCGCACCGATCCCTTGCCGCGCTCAAGCTCTCCGATCACGCGGCGGTTGACGCCGATGGCGTCGGCAAGCTGCTCCTGCGTCAGATCCAACCGCGCACGCGAAGCGCGTATCTCGCGACTGAACTCGTCGGTGTCGAACATGGCCATGGTACCGATCGATCACATTATCATCCTAGGGATCGCTTTGATACCGATCGGTACCAAAATAGCCGATTTAGCTCGGATGTGATCGATCGGTATCAGCCTGCAGGCGGCTGCTCTTGGCCTACGGGCGGCGTGACCGGCAGACCCTGCGCCACGAGCGTGCGCCCGTCGCGCGTGTAGCGCACGTCGACCTCGTCGTTGCGGCGGTAGGTGCCGATACCCCAGGCGCCGAGGAACCAGCGCCAGAAGCCGAGTCTGCCCTCCTGCACGAGCTCCTGACTGAACAGCAGGGCGTCGCCGTCGCGCGACAGCTCGAAGTCGGTCCCCTCCTGCTGCGGCACGCCGTTGACGAACACCTCGAGTGGCGGCCGAACGCCGGGGGGAAGCTGCACGCGCCAGCGCTCCATCGCGCCGCCAGCGTACCCTGCTGCGCGATGGCGCACGACGAGCCGGGCTTCGACTATCGCGTGCGGCGCTCGGATCGCGCGCGCCGCGTGCGCGTGCGCGTCGATCCGACACACGGGGTGGAAGTGGTGCTGCCGCGCCGTGCGGCGGAACGAGAGGCGGCGGCGGCGATCCGCGAGCTGCGGCCGTGGATCGAGCGGCGCATGGCCGAGCTGCAGCGCACGCGCGCGCTCGTGGCGGCGCGCGGGGCGAGCGTCCCCTACCTCGGCGAGGCGCTGGCACTGGTCGCGGAGCCGGGCCGCACGCGCGTGCACCGCCGCGGTGAGGCGCTGTTCGTCCCCGGTGGCGAGGAGGACCACCGGCCCGCGCTCGAGCGCTGGTACCGCCGCCAGGCGCGCGCGGAGATCGCGCCGCGGCTCGACGCAGCGACCGCTGCGGCCGGCGCGGCTTACAGCGGCCTGACGATCCGCGGCCAGCGCACGCGCTGGGCCAGCTGCTCGGCGACCGGCGCGATGTCGTTCAACTGGCGGCTTCTGCTCGCGCCCGCGCCGGTGCTCGACTACGTCGTCTGGCACGAGGTCTGCCACCTCGAGGTGATGGACCACTCGCCGCGCTTCTGGGCGCTGCTCGCCGGGCGCTGCCCCGAGTACCGCGCCCACGCCGGCTGGCTGCGCCGCCACGGCGCGACGCTGGTGCTGTGAGCGGGGCGGCGGCGCCCCGCGTGGCCGTCGTCGGCCACGTCGAGTGGCTCGACTTTGCGGTCGTCGAGCGGATGCCGCTTGCGGGGGAGATCGTCACCGCGACCGACACGTTCGAGCTGGCGGCCGGCGGCGGCGCGGTCGCCGCGGTGCAGCTGCGCAAGCTCGCTGGCGCCGCGCTGTTCTTCACCATGCTCGGGAATGACGAGCGCGGCCGGCTCGCCGCTGGGGAGCTGCGGGACGAGCACGGCCTCGACCTCCACGCCGCCGTCCACGACCGTCCGCAGCGCCGCGCCTTCACGCACCTCGACGCGGCGGCCGAGCGCACGATCACGGTGCTCGGGGATCGGCTTGTTCCGCACGGCGCGGACCCGCTGCCGTGGAAGCGGCTTGCCGATACCGATGGCGTCTACCTCACCGGCGGCGACGGTGCCGCTGCGCAGGCGGCGCGCAGCGCGCGCGTGCTTGTCGCGACCTCCCGTGCCGCCGACGCGCTGCTGGCCGGCGACGTCGCGCCCGACGTGCTGATCGCCAGCGGCCGTGACGAGAAGGAGCGCGCCGGCCTGGAGGCGCTGCCCGCGCCCCACCTCGCGACCGTCCTCACCGACGGTGCGCGCGGCGGGCGCTGGGAGGGCGCCGGCGGGGCCGGCGGCAGCTGGCCGGCAGCCGATTTGCCTGGCCCGCCGGTCGACGCCTACGGCTGCGGCGACTCGTTCGCCGCCGGTCTCACCTATGGTCTCGCGGCCGGCATGGAGCTGCCGGCCGCGCTCGCGCTCGCCGCGCGCTGCGGCGCGCACTGCCTCACCGGCCGTGGCCCCTACGCCGCTCAGTTCGCGCTCGCGGGCGCCTGACCGTCGGCGTCGAGGACCCGCCGCAGCGCCGCCACCGGTGACTCGCCGTCCTCCTGCCCGATCACCCGGCGGCTTGCACGGCCGGTCCACGCCTCAGCGGAGCCGTCGCCGCGCACGTCGACGCCCGCGCGCACGCGCGGCAGCAGCCGCTGCGGTCCGCTCACTTCCGCGCGCGCCAACACCTGCGCGATCGGCTCGAACCGCCGCGTCGGCAGGTCGATCGCCTCGCGCGGCGCCTGCTCGCTCAGGCGCGAGACGTGCGCCGCCAGGTCCTCGAGCGCCGCGTGGAGTGAGCCGTGGCGCGCACGCGTGACGCGTGGGCCCTCGCGCACGAGCAGACGGTAGGAGTCGACCATCGGGCGCGAGCTTAGCTCGGCGCCCGGCCGGCGGGCGGCGCCGCGATCGCGGCGCCGCGGAAGGCGTGCGCTAGGAGCGCATCCCCATCGGGACGTAGTCGCGCACGCGCGCGCCGGTGTAGATCTGGCGCGGGCGGGCGATCTTCTGCTCGCCGTCTTCGATCATCTCGAGCCACTGCGCGATCCAGCCGCTGGTGCGCCCGATCGCGAACAGCACCGGGAACATCTCGACCGGCATCCCGAGCGCCTCGTAGATCAGGCCGGAGTAGAAGTCGACGTTCGGGTAGAGCTTGCGCGAGACGAAGTAGTCGTCCTCCAGCGCGATCTTCTCCAGCTCCAGCGCGATGTCGAGCAGCGGGTTCGTGCCGGTCACCTCGAACACGTCCTGCGCGGCTCTCTTGATGATCTTCGCGCGCGGGTCGTAGTTCTTGTAGACGCGGTGCCCGAAGCCCATCAGCCGCTCGTCGCCGTTCTTGACGCCCTCGATGAAGCCGGGGATGTTCTCGACGCGCTCGATGCGGTGCAGCATCCGCAGCACCTGCTCGTTCGCGCCGCCGTGCAGCGGGCCGTAGAGCGCGCCGACGCCGGCGGCGAGCGCCGAGTAGGGGTCGACCTGCGAGGAGCCGACGCTGCGCACTGCACTCGTCGAGCAGTTCTGCTCGTGGTCGGCGTGGAGGATGAAGAGCACGTCGAGCGCTCTCTCGATGCGCGGGTCCGGCTGGTACTTCAGCTCGGCGATCTTGAACAGCATGCCGAGGAAGTTGCCGGCGTAGGAGAGGTCGTTGTCGGGATACACGTACGGCATCCCGCGGTTGTGCCGGTAGGCGAACGCGGCGAGCGTCGGCATCTTCGCGAGCAGGCGGATGATCTGCTCGTAGCGCAGCTGCGCGTTCTTGATCTGGTTCGCCTCGGGATAGAACGTCGAGAGCGCGCCGACGGACGCGAGCAGCATCCCCATCGGGTGGGCGTCGTAGCGGAACCCCTGCATGAATTCCTTGACGTTCTCGTGCACGAACGTGTGGATCGTGATCTCGTGCGTCCAGGCGTCGAGCTGCGGCTGCGTCGGCAGCTCGCCGTGGATCAGCAGGTAGGCGACCTCGAGGTAGGTCGACTGCTCTGCCAACTGCTCGATCGGGTAGCCGCGGTACTCGAGGATGCCCTTGTCGCCGTCGATGAACGTGACCGCTGAGCGGCAGGACGCGGTGTTCATGAACGCCGGGTCGTACGTCATCAAGCCGAAGTCCTCGGCATCGGTTCTGATCTGACGCAGGTCGATGCTGCGGATCGTCCCGTCGGTGATCGGGATCTCGTACTGCTGCCCCGTACGGTTGTCGGTCACCGAGAGCGTGGCGTCGGCCGCGGCTACGCCCCCCTCGGATACTCCATTGCTAGCGGTCTCGGTGCCCATGACTCTCCCTGAATGCGTGCTCGGTCTTATCCCTGTTCTACCGGATCGGCCCGGCAAGCCGATCTCCGGCTTGTGAACACGCGACCGTTCAGCTGAGGGCGCGGGCTAGGAAGCGGTGATGACGGCGCACGCCATCGTGGTGACCATCAGCACGCCGCTGACGAGCATCACGGCGCGAGCCCCGCCGTTGCCGCGCGGGAAGGCAGGGCGCATGACGCCGAAGGCGCCGAGCAGGACCGCCCAGCAGGCCAACGCGCCGGCCGCGAGGTAGAAGGCCGTCTTCGAGCCCTCGTCCGAGGAGTGCTCCACCACGACTGCAAGGAGGTTCATCATGGCGCGCGAGCCTAACGCACAGACCGGCTGCCGTGGGGCAGATCAGCTCGCGGCGGGGGCGCAGCCGGCGAGCCGTACCGGCTCTCGGTCGCTTCCCGCTGGCCTTGGTAGTGGGAGCCGAGCTCGGCGCTGCCGTACGGACGCTGCGCCGGACGGTCGAGCGTCATGAACGACAGCTGCGCGATCAGCACGCCGGGCGAGAGCTTGATCGGGACGCGCGTGAGGTTGTTCAACTCCAGCGTCAGCGTGCCCTTCCAGCCTGGGTCGCAGAAGCCGGCGGTCGCGTGCACGATCAGGCCGAGGCGTCCGAGCGAGGACTTGCCCTCGATCCGCGCGACGATGTCGTCGGGCAGCTCGACCCACTCCAGCGTGCGGCCGAGGCAGAACTCGCCCGGGTGGATCACGAACGCCTCGTCGGGAGCGATGCGCACCTCGGACGTCAGGTTCGCAGGCCGCTCGCGCAGGTCGATCGCCGCGATGCGGTGATTGTCGAAGACGCGGAACGTGTCTCCGAGACGCAGATCGACGCTCGCGGGCTGCACGAGCGAGGGATCCCACGGGTCGATTCTGATGCGGCCCGCCTCGACGAGCTCGAGGATCGTGCCGTCGGACAGCACCGAGGTCGGCGGCGTCGTCATGGGCGCGAAGTGTGCCATGCGACGCGGCGCGGGGCAGTCGGGTGGCCGCGCCCGGGTCTCAGCGCTCGGGCGTGCGCGCGCGGGCGACCGTCGTGCGCACGCGTGGCGGGGCGGTAGGCACGGGATCGCCATGCGGGCCGCGGCGCGGGCGAGGCGGCGAGGAACGCCGCGGCGGGTCATCGACGCGCGAGCCACCGTCGCCTTCCCCGCGCGGCTGCTGCTCGTCCTCGGGCGTTTGTCTGACGGCCCACCAGACGAGGTACAGCAGCATCCCGAGCGGGATCTTCAGCGCCAGCATGAGGAACAGGAAGCCCGTCCACTCCATGCTGCCGATGCTACCCGCAGCTGGGGGCCGCTGTCACGCCTTCTGTCGGTGCGTCGCCAGCTACGCGCGCAGCGCAAGCGGGGCGTCGGCAAACTGCGTGATCTGCTGGAGCTCGCCGACGCGCGCGACGATCTCCTCGCGCGTGAGTCGGCGCACGCGCTCGGTCCCGAACTCCTCGACGTTGTACGAGGCGATCGCGGTGCCGTAGGCCATCGCGCGGCGCAGCGTCTCAGTCGAGAGGTCCTCGCCGCCGTGTGCGGCGATGCAGCCGACGAAGCCGCCGGCGAACGAGTCGCCCGCGCCGGTCGGGTCGAGCACCGTCTCCAGCGGGAAGGCGGGCAGCCCGAAGAAGCCCTCGTCGGTCAGCAGCGCCGCGCCGTACTCGCCCTGCTTGGCGACGACGACCTTAGGCCCCATGGCGCGGATCTCGCGCGCCGCCTGCACGAGGTTTGGCTTGCGCGTCAGCTGGCGGATCTCGGCGTCGTTGAGCAGCACGCAGTCGACCTGCTCGATCGTCTTGATCAGCGAGTCGCGCGCCGTCTCGATCCACAGGTTCATCGAGTCGAGCGCGACGAACTTCGCGTTGCCGCACTGCTCGCGCACCTCGCGCTGGAGGTCCGGCTGGATGTTCGCGAGGAACAGGACGTCGCAGGCGCGCGAGGCGTCCGACAGCTTCGGGGCGAACTCGCCGAAGACGTTCAGGCGTGTGTCATCGGTGTGCGCGGTGTTGAGGTCGTATTCGTAGTGCCCGCGCCAGAAGAACGTCTCGCCGCCGGGGACGTGCTCAATGTCGTCCGTGATGACGCTGCGCCCGTGCAGGACGCCGTACTCGTCGTCGCCGAAGTCATCACCGACCGGGCCCACGACGCGCACGTCGGTGAAGAAGGACGAGGCGAGTGAGAAGTGCACCGCCGAGCCGCCGAGCATCTTCTCGCGGCTGCCGAACGGCGTGGAAACGGCATCGAAGGCGATCGATCCGACGACGGTGAGCGACATCGTGGTGGGCGTCTTTCCGGTTGGGTGCGGGAAGTGGGGAAGCGTACCGGCGGGGTCGTACGGCGTCGGATAGCCTGCGCACCGATGCGCGCGATCCAGCTGCAGGAGTTCGGCGGACCGGAGGTCCTGAGACTCGTCGAGCTGCCGAGACCCGAGGTCGGCCCCGGCATGGTGCTCGTCGAGGTCTCGCGCGCCGGCATGAACTTCGCCGACACGCACCAGCGCGAGAACTCCTACCTCGCGAGAGCGACGCTGCCGCTGATCCCCGGCACCGAGGTCGCGGGCGTGCGCACCGACACCGGCGAGCGCGTGATCGCGCTGTGCGGCAACGGCGGCTACGCCGAGTACGTCGCCGTGCCCGAGGCGCTCACCTACCCGATCCCCGACGGGGTCGACGACGGCACCGCGCTCGCGATGATCGTGCAGGGCCTGACCGCATGGCACCTCTACAAGACGTGCGGGCGCGTGGCGCGCGGCGAGTCGGTCGTCGTGATCGCGGCCGCCGGCGGCGTCGGTTCGCTGGCGGTGCAGCTGGGCAAGCGTTTCGACGCCGGTCGCGTGATCGCCGTCGCCTCGACGGAGGACAAGCGTGCGCTGACGCTGTCGCTCGGCGCCGATGCGGCGATCGACGCCTCGCCGGAGGGGATGACGGAGCGGATCGTCGCGGCGAACGACGGCCGGCCGGTCGACGCCGTCTTCGAGATGGCCGGCGGCGCCGTCTTCGACGCCTGCCTCGACGCGCTCGCGCCGTTCGGGCGACTCGTCACTTACGGGATCGCCTCGCGCGAGCAGAACGAGGTGAGAAGCGGCGCGCTGATGCGCAAGTCGCGTGCCGTCGTCGGCTTCTGGTTCATGCACTGCATGGGTCGCCGCGACATGGTTGAGGAGCCGCTGGCGGAGCTGTTCGGCCTCGCCGCGAGCGGCGAGATCAGAGTCGTCGTCGGGGAGACCTACCCGCTCTCCGATGCCGCCCGCGCCCAGGTCGACCTCGCCGAACGCCGCACCACCGGCAAGCTGCTGCTCGACCCGCGCGGCTGACCGCTTGGACGGCGGTCAGCGCCTGTTCAGGCGCGTCGGCCGCATTGCACCAGAGAGGGGTGCGTGAGAGGCTGGTGCATCCCCCGCACAAGGAGCGTCGAGATGTCCGCGCCCTTCGCTGATCGTGCCGGTCCACGCGCCGTGCGCCGCCTCGCCCTGCTCGCGGTGGCAGTCGCCATAGCCGCGCTGTTTTTCCTCGGCGTTGGCGCCGGTCACGCAAGCGCCGATGACCAGATCGTGATCACCGGTGGGGTCGTTGTGCCGGTCGGTCAGACCGCCGGGGACGTGATCGCCTTCGACGGCCCGGTGCGAATCGCCGGGCACGCCACCGGCGACGTCGTCGCCGTCAGCGGGCCGGTGCGGATCACCGGACGCGTCGACGGGGATGTCGCGGCTGTCTCGGACCGGGCGTTCCTCGCCCCGACGGCGCGCGTCGGCGGCGATCTGCTCTACGGCGACGAGCGCCCGGTGGTCGCGCAGGGCGCGCGTGTGGACGGGTCGATCAAGGACAAGAACTGGGCTGACACGCTCTCGAGCCCGGGCTGGGGCTTGGCCGGTCCGCTCGTGTGGTGGCTGGCCGTGACCGTCTCGACGCTGCTCGTCGGCGTGTTGTTGGTGCTGCTGGCGCCGCGGATGCTCGCCGCGGCCGAGCGCAGCGCGCGGGAACATCTCTGGCCCGCCGTCGGCTGGGGCGTCCTCGTCGCGATCGCCGTGCCGATCGTCGCGATCCTGGCGCTCATCACGCTGGTGGGTATCCCGTTCGGCGTCGCGCTGCTGCTCGCACTTGTGCCGGTGATGCTCGTGGCCTACGTCACGTGTGCATGGATCATCGGGCGCCGACTGCTCAAAGAGGGCGTGTCGCCCTGGCTCGCGCTGCTGGCCGGCTGGGGCGTCCTGCGGGTGCTGGCGCTGATCCCGGTCGTCGGCGTCCTCGTCGGTCTCGTGGCGACCGTGATCGGGCTCGGGTCGCTCGTCGTGGCGCTGTGGCACGCGCGTGGGCCGGCGGAGCCGGTGTCTGCGCCGGACGCGCCGGGACGCCCTGCTCCGGCGTGAGCTGCTCGGTCGCGAGCGGCACCGCGCCGCCTCGCGGCGCGCTTCCGACTAGTCTCAGGGCACGTGACGACCTTCGCCGAGCTCGGCCTCTCCGACACTCTCCTCGACGCGCTGCGTGACGTCGGCTACGAATCGCCGAGCCCGATCCAGGAGCAGGGTATCCCGCCGCTGCTGGCCGGCTCGGACGTGATCGGCCAGGCCCAGACCGGTTCGGGCAAGACGGCCGCGTTTGGATTGCCGCTGATCGAATCCGTCGATCCGGGCGTCAGAGAGGTCCAGGGCCTCGTGCTGACGCCGACGCGCGAGCTGTGCATCCAGGTGACGCAGGCGCTGCGCGCGTACGGCGCGCGCAAGGGCGTCGACGTGGTGGCCGTCTTCGGCGGCGCGCCGATCCGCTCGCAGCAGGCGCAGCTGCGCGCCGGCGGCCACATCGTCGTCGGCACCGTCGGACGTGTGAAGGACTTGATCTCACGTCACTCTCTGGTCCTCCACGACTGCCGCTTCGTCGTGCTCGACGAGGCCGACGAGATGCTCGACCTCGGCTTCCTCGAGGACGTCGAGAAGATCCTCTCCCTCACGCCCAACAGCCGCCAGACGGCGCTGTTCAGCGCGACGATGCCGCCGCCGATCCGCGCGCTCGCCGACCGCTACCTCTACCACCCGGAGATCGTGAAGGTGAAGGCCGCCACGCTCACCGTGGACAGCGTCGAGCAGTTCCAGGTCGACGTGAAGCAGGCCGACAAGCCCGAGCTGCTGCTGAAGGTCCTGCGCGAGGAGAAGCCGGACCAGGCCATCGTCTTCGTCCGCACCAAGATCCGCTGCGACCAGCTGTACCGCAAGCTGCGCGACGGTGGGATGAACGTCAAGGCCCTCCACGGCGACATGTCCCAGGGCTCCCGCGACGGCGTCATGCTCGGCTTCAAGGGCGGGCGCGTCCCGATCCTCGTGGCCACCGACGTCGCGGCCCGCGGCCTGGACATCTC
>DASYLH010000037.1:0-38240 GCA_036009645.1 Conexibacter sp. | reverse complement strand
GGACGTGGCCGGCCACACCGCATTCGCCTGTCGGAGGCTGACCTGCTCGGACTGCTGCTGAGCGGCGACTTCGATCGCTTCCTGCGCGCCGGGCTCCCGGCGGCCGTCCGCGGCGCGCTGGTGGGCGATCCGGCGCCGCTGATGCGTCTGGCGGTCGGCGGTGGCGCGGGTTCGCTCAGCGCGGGCACTGACAGCGACGCCGTCTACGTCGCGACGACGTGCGAGGACGGGCAGGTGCCGTGGGCGCCCGGCACCCCGATCGAGCAGCGCCGTGCGGCCGTCGACGCGGCGGCCGGGACGATCCCCGCGAGCGCGTTCCTGCCGTTCGACCGCGCGACGGCTCGGGCGCTCGCGACGGCGGACCTGTGCCGCGGCTGGCCCGAGTCGCCGCTCGTCCAGCCCGCCCCGCCGTTGCCGCCGACGCCGACGCTGATCCTGTCCGGCGACGACGACCTGCGCACGCCGCGGATCGACGCGCTCGCACTCGCCGCCCGGCTGCCGGGCGCACAGCTGCTCGAGGTCCCCGACGCGGGCCACGGTGTCCTGTTCTCTGATCCGGGCGACTGCGCGCAGCAGGCATTGCTCGCGTTCGTCGGCGGGCTTGCCCCGCAGGCGTGCCGTCACCGCGCGAGCATCGTGCCGGCGAACCCCGTCGCACCGCGGCGGCTGGCCGCCGTTCCGCGCGTGCGCGGCGTGCCGGGCCTCGCCGGCCGCACGGTTGCGGCCGTCTTGTTGACGCTCGACGACGCGACCACGCAGCTGCTCGCACAGGCGACGACGAGCGGGCAGGTGCGGGCCTTCGGTGGGCTGCGCGCGGGGAGTGCGACGTTCGCGGCGCGGCGCGGGCTGCGGCTGCGCGGCTACGGCTACGTGCCGGGCGTGCGCGTCAGCGGCTTGCTCCCCGTGCGCGGCAGGCGTGTCACGCTCACTGTCAGCGGGCGCACCGCGGTCCACGGCCGTCTCGTCGTCGCGCGCACCGGCGTGACGGGCGTGCTCGACGGCGTGCCGGTGCACGCGCGGCTGCAGCCTCCAGGCCGGGACGCGGCGACGGTCGCTAGGCTTCGCGCCCGTGCCGACGCCGCCGCTGCTGCAGCAACTGCTGACGACCCCCGGACCCTCTGGCTACGAGGGCGACGCGGCGGCCGTGTGGCGCGAGGCGGCGGCTGAGTTCGCAGAGGTGAGCACGGACGCGCTCGGCTCCTCGATCGCGCGGGTGAGAGGTACCGGCGACGGCCCGCTGCTCGCGATCGTCGGTCATATCGACGAGATCGGCGTGCACGTCTCGCACATCGACGACGACGGCTTCCTGCGCTTCGGGTCCGTCGGCGGCTGGGACCCGATCATCCTCGTGGGCCAGCGCGTCACGCTCGTGGCGCGCGACGGCGAGATCCCGGGCGTGATCGGCAAGAAGCCGATCCATCTGATGAAGGACGAGGACCGCAAGCGCGTCCCCGAGCTCAAGGATCTGCACATCGACATCGGCGCGAGGGATGGCGATGACGCGCGCTCGATGGTCCGGATCGGCGACGTCGCGGTGATCGCCGGTGAGCCGGTGGAGCTGCCCAACGGCCGGCTGGTGTCGCGGGCGTTGGACAATCGAATCGGCTGCTACGTGGCGCTCGAGGCGGCGCGACTGGTAGCCGAGGCGGGCGGAGCGGTCGGGGACGTGGCGGCGGTGGCGGCGGTGCAGGAGGAGATCACGTTCGCGGGGTCGCGCACCACGGCGTTCTCACTGGCGCCGGATCTCGCCGTGGCGGTCGACGTGACGTTCGCCACCGACCAGCCGGGCGTGGAGTTGGGCGAGCTGACGAAGCATCCGCTCGGCTCGGGTCCGTCCTTGACGCGCGGTTCGACGATCCATCCGCGCGTGTTCGAGCTGCTGCACGAGACGGCGGAGGCCGAGAGGATCCCGTTCACGGTCGCCTCGACGGGTCGCGGCACCGGTACTGACGCTGACGCGATTCATCTCAGCCGCGCCGGAATTCCCACCGCTCTGGTGTCCGTCCCCCTGCGCTACATGCACTCGCCGGTGGAGCTGTGCGAGCTCGAGGACGTGGCGAATGCCGCGGCACTGCTCGCGGCGTTCGCGTTGCGGCTTGGCACGGCCGGGTTTGAGCCGCAGCGCTGAGCGAACAGTGTTTACCAAATTGACGTAATCGCAGTGCCGGTTTGCGCGTCTATCGCGGATCACTCCGGCGATGACAAAGAAAAGCGGCGCTGCGAAATCGCAGCGCCGCTTCTCGGCTAGGCCAGCTTAGGCTAGGCTAGTTTGTGACTATATTAGGGTGACAGTGACCCTGGCGCCGCCAGCTTCGGCGATAGCGTTGGTCGAGCCCGAGAGTGAGCCGGTGATCGCGCCACCGCACCTTATCGAGCCACCGACGGTGGCCGATGTCATCACGCCGGCTGTGAGGTTATAGGTACCGATGCCCGGTTCTTCAGCGGTCGTTCTGGATAGACATTCGATCCTGAAGACCGGTTCTGCGACCCTGTAGGACCCGCCGATAACCCTGGTCTGTATCGAGGTTATGTTCGGTAGCGTGCCCACGAACGCGCTGTAGCGGACGTGCCAGGGGAGCGTTTCCCTTAGGAGCGTCGCGCTGCCCCTGGAGCATCTGTTGACGTTGCCGGCGGTGATCATGCCCATTAGGGTTAGGACCGTCTTTGTGATGCTTCTTGAGTGGAGGGTGCCGTTGAGTATGACTTCGCATTCAACGGTGCCCAAGCCGCCCCTGAAGTCCATCCTGGCAAAGGTGGCGTTGAGGGTGTTGGCTGACTGCGAGAGCCGGCCCGCGGATGCGGACGATACGAGGGCGCCGAGGAGCACGGTGGCTCCTACGATGGCGAGGAGCAACTTGCTGAGCTTCATGTGAATGAGCCTCGTTTTCGAATTGACGAGTGAATGATGCAAATACGCGTGAACGTGCACGCGTGGACATGCGAGTAGGTTGTCGGCAGGTCCCCCTTTCCCCAGACAGCCGCTGTCGCGCCAGCGGATCCGCCTCGCGACGATGCGAGACAAGGCCGACGAGGCGCATGAAGAGCCTAGGTCGTCGGCAGACGGGTGTCAAGAAGCTGATCGATCCCGTTTGCAGGCAGGCAGTGGCCTCGCTATGGTAGCCACGTCCGTTTCTAGGAGAGAGGTCCAATGTTGCGAGGAGAAACAGCCTTCCGTTTGCGCTGCCTTGCCGTCGCCTCGTGCGTCGTGGTGGCGTGCGGTGTGCTCGGCGTGAGCGCCGGTGCGGCCGAGGTTCGCCACTACGAGCGCGTTTCGCCGGCCGACAAGGGCAGCGGCGACATCATCGGGGAGGGCTTGGCCATCGTCGCAGCGAAGTCCGGCGACGGGGCGACGTTCGAGTCCCGGCTGGTGTTCGGCGACGCCCTCGGCTCCGGCAACGTCGGCCGGACGACCTATCTGGCGCGACGCGGCGCTGACGGGCAGTGGAGCACGCACGGCATCACGCCCCGGTCGCGGCCGGACGCGATCCAGGTGCTTACCTCTGGCACGAAGGTCGAGGTCTTCTCGGACGACCTCAGCCGCGCGCTCGTGTGGGCCTATGACCTGCCGGCGCTCACCGACGACGCACCGGATCTCAACAACTTCTATATCGAGGACACCGCGACGGGCGCCCTTCGGACGATCAGCCATTCGCAGGCAGATCCGCTGACATTGATCGACTTCTTCAATCGGACGCTCTGGGGCGCCTCCGCGGACCTCAAGCACGTCGGCGTCGTGTCGGCGACGCGGATGCTGTCAGAAGCTGCGCCCGGCGTCGAAAACGCCTACAAGTGGGACGACGGTGCCTTGAGCCTCGTCGGCCTCCTGCCGGACGACACGGTCCCGTCGGGGGGATCGACGATCGCGCCGGTCGACACCCGCGCCACGATGTCAGCCGACGGGAGCCGCTCCATCTTCCTCTCGGGCGGGCAGCTCTACCTCCACGTCGACGGTGGAAGAAGCATGCTGGTCTCGCAGCCGGAGGGAAGCGACACGAACCCCGCGTCGAACGTCCACTTCGAGGGGATGACCCCGGACGGGAAGACCGTCTTCTTCGTCACCGACTCGCCGCTGCTGACCGGTCCGGACGGTGACAACGCGTCTGGCCCCGATCTCTACCGGTTCACGGAGACAGCCGACCCTGCCGGAGACTCGAACCTGACGCTGATCACGACTTCCGGCGGGGCCCTCAACGATCCCCCTGGCTACGGGGCGGCGCTCGTTGGCATGAGCGATGACGGCAGACGGGTCTACGTCCACGATAGCGGCGGCCGGCTGGATGTCTGGGAGGAGGGGAGCGGCATCAGAACAGTCGATCCAACGGTGACGCGCGGAGGCGAGCTCCCCAAGCATCTGTCGCTCACCGCGACGCCGGGCAATGCGCGGGTGTCGGCGGATGGCGAGTGGCTTGCGTATATCACGCAGCGGCCGTTTGACCCGATCGACCGAATGTATCTGTATAGCCTGAGAGATGACAGATTCACTTGCGTATCTTGTCCGTCAGACGCGTCGCTCATCCCCACGCTCACGAACAGCGGGCGGCTTGACTACGACGGTTTCCGTCCGCGCTTCTTGAGCAACGATGGAACGGTGTTCTTCAGCGCCACAGCGGACTTGGTCCCGCAAGACAGTAACGGCGTCGCTGACGTGTACGAGTACGACGGCCCAAGCAGAACGCTCACGCTGCTCACGTCAGGCAAGAGCAGACAGCCGAGTATGTTCGCCGATGCGAGCGCGAGTGGCGATGACGTGTTCTTCGTCACGCGACAGCAACTGGTGGCCTCCGACACGGACGACTACGTCGATCTCTACGACGTGCGCGTCGGGGCTGCGCCACCGAGCCAACCGAGCCTCGTTGCGCCCCCGTGCGATGGCGATGCGTGCCAGGGCACTCTCTCCGGCGCTCCGGCTGACGATTCGCTCGGCAGCCTGTCGTTCGAAGGCGACGAGACGAGCGGCCCTGGCGCCCGAGGCGCTGGTCTGACGGTCAGGCGTTCTGTTGCCTTCCAAGGGGCTGCCGGCCTTCTGGGCGTGAAGCTCAAGTCGGCAGGGAGACTCCGCTGGAGCGGCAGAGGCCTGATCGCCGATTCCGTCAAGCGCGGTAGCGCCGGGAGGGTCAGACTGCATCTGCGACTCAACCACAGAGCGCGAGCAGGCCTGAGACGCTCCGGTCGCTACGTCACGACCGTCCACCTGAGGATGTTCGCCCCCGACGGAACGAAGGCGACCGGAGCTGTGCGCGTCATTTTCAGCGCCGCGGCGAGGAAGGGGCGCTGAGATGACGACGCAACAACAGCAGGACCCCGAGGACTTGGTGGGGCTCGCTGCATACGGCATGCCACCCACGATCGTCGGATACGTCCTCGACGACATGAGTCCAGCGGACCGTGTCACCTTCGGCAACCTCCTGGGGGCGCCACCCAATGGTCCCGGGGATCGGCCCCTCTCCCGGATGGAGAGTCGGCGGGTTGTGAAGGATGCAGGCTTCAGAGGCAGGTTCGAGCTCAACATCGCTGACGCCCGCGATGTGAAGCTGCACCTGTTCGAGTCGGGGGGCGCGGAGATAGCGTGGAAAAGCGATCGCCCGTCGTCGTTCGATATGAATGCGACCCAGAAAAAATGCGTGCTTTCCGCCGGGCCCATCGCCGGCACCTGCACCGCCGATGAACCGAGAGGACGCTGAGACATGAAGCGCATCCACATCCTCAAGCGGCTTTGCTGGGGCCTGGCGCTCGCCATGCTCCTCGGTGCGGCCGGTGCCAGCTCCGCGGTGGCGGCGCCGGTGGTTCGCATCAGCATGTTGAAGCCCGACTACGTGACGCCGGGCAGATACATGGTCATGTTCATCAACGTCATGAACGTCAGCAACGAGCCGCTGAGCGGCAACCTGACGATCAGATACACGTTCCCGCCCGAGATCGCCGTCAGCGATCCGGCAGCCGATGGTTCGCCGAGCCCGACGTGCACGCAGTCGGGGCAGGTCGACGAGTGCGTGATGGACGTCAGCAGCGTCCCCCTCGGGCGCACGTTGAACTACCAGACGCTGACGCCCGTCGACCCGTCGGCTACCGGAACGCTGACCGGTGAGATCGAGGTGTCGGGCGGCGGGCTGAGCAGCCCCATCACCGTCCCGCTCTCGTTCAACACCGACCCGATCGGGCCATTCGACGTCAAGGACTTCACCACCGGCATCAAGGACGATCCCAACCAGGATCCTGCTCAGGCGGGCAGCAACCCGACCGACGTCACCACGGCCGTCGAGTTGCCGTCGGAGTCGGTCTCCAACCAAGACATCCCGTTCTTCAGCGGGGTCGCGCCGAGCGAGAACTTCCGCGACGTGGTCGTGCACGTGCCGCCCGGTTTCGTCGGCAACCCGACGGCGACGCAGGTGAGATGCACGGTTGCCCAGCTCTCGGAGCCGTCGCCTTCGGGCCAGGTGCCCATCTGTCCTCGTGACAGCCAGATCGGCAATGCGCTGATCAACGGCAAGGACGTCGTTCCCATCTACAACCTGGTGCCACCGCGTGGCACCCCCGCTGAGTTCGGCTTCTACTACCAGGGGCTGATCGTCTACCTGCAGGCGAAGCTGCGGCCTTCCGACAACGGCATCGACATCGTCGCGGCGCGGGCGCCGAGCGCGGTGCCGATCCCGAAGTTCGAGGTGGCGCTGTGGGGTGTCCCGACCGCCAGCGCCTATGACGGCGTGCGGGCGGAGTGCACGGAGCTCCTGTTCGGCGCGAGCGGGAGACTGTGCCCGTCCGAGGCGACGAGAGAGGCGTTCCTGCGCATGCCCACGTCCTGCGGGGATCCGCTCACGTGGAGCATGGACATGAACACCTATCAGCAGCCCGAGAAGTTCTTCCACCGCGAGGTGACGACGCCTGCGGTCACAGGATGCGACCTGAATCCGTTCGACCCGAGCCTCGAGTTCGTGCCGTCGACGCTCGCGCCGCATGCGTCGAGCGGCGTCAAAACCGTCCTCTCGATGCCGCAGGAGTTCGGACCGCACGGGATCGCTCCGGCGGACATCAGACGCGTGAGCGTCGAGCTGCCGGCGGGCATGTCGATTAACCCGTCCTCGGGGGATGGTCTGAGAGGATGCGCCGACAGCGACCTGAAGCTGAGACAAGAGGGCGCCGCTACGTGCGACCCTGCCTCGAAGATCGGCACCGTGACGGTCAGAACGCCGCTGCTCGACCATGAGATCGGCGGGTCGGTCTTCGTGCGGACGCAGGACTCCGACGATCCGCTCTCGGGCAGACTGTTCCGCATCGCCATCGAGCTCCGCTCGGACGATGACGGAATCGACATCAAGCTGCCCGGGTCGATTATCGCGAACCCGGTCAGAGGCGAGCCGAGAAGCGGTCAGCTGACGACGGTCTTCGACGACCTGCCGCAGCTGCCGTTCGACTCGATGACGCTCCAATTCAAGACCGGTTCGCGCGCGCCGCTCGCCTCGCCGAGCGCGTGCGGGGTCCATACGACCGAGGTGGACTTCCTCTCGTGGGGCAACAGACCGCTCCACAGCTCGAGCTCGTTCGTCACGAGTGGGTGCAAGGCGCCGCAGTTCGCGCCGACGTGGCGCGCCGGGATCGACAACCCGGCGGCCGGCTCGAGCAGTCCGTTCCGCGTCGTGCTCAGCCGCACGGACGACGATCAGGAGTTCTCCTCGCTGACCGTCAACCCGCCGAAGGGCCTGCTGGCGCGCGTCAAGGACGCACAGCAGTGCTCGAACGACGCGGCTAACGCGGGGAACTGCCCTGCCGGCTCGCTCATCGGTCATGCGACCGTCGGGGCCGGCGTCGGCAGCACGCCGTTCTTCGTGACCAACGGTCGCGTGTACCTGACCACCTCCTACAGAGGCGCGCCCTACGGCCTCGCCGTGGTGGTGGACGCGATCGCCGGGCCCTTCAACCTGGGAACGGTCGTCGTCCGTCAGGCGATCAACGTGGATCAGCGCACCGCGCAGCTGAGCGTGGTCTCGGATCCCTTCCCGACCATCCAGAAGGGCGTTCTGCTGCACATCCGCTCGGTGCGGGTGGCGGTCGACAAGTCGCACTTCATGGTGGCGCCGACGAACTGCTCCAAGCAGGCGGTTGGCGCTGTCGCGACCTCGGTCGAGGGCAGAACCGCCCCGCTCACCTCGAGGTTCCAAGTGGGCAACTGCAAGAACCTCAAGTTCGCTCCGAAGCTCAGTCTGAGCGTCGGCAGCAGAGGTCACACGAGACGGGGGAACAGCACCCCCTTCACGGCGGTGCTCTCGCAGACGCCGGGTCAGAGCAACCTCAAGTCGGTGTCGGTCTCGCTTCCGCAGACCCTCGCCGCCCTGCTCCCGGTGGTGAACAGAGCCTGCACGCTCGCCGAGTACCAAGCCGGCAGATGTGCCAAGGCACAGGCCGGCTCGGCGGTCGCGCAGACCCCGTTGCTGAAGGATCCGCTCAAGGGCGGCGCCTTCTTCGTGAGACACCCCGGGCGTCCGTTGCCTGACCTCATGGTCCGGCTGCGGGGCGACATCGCGCTCGACCTCGTGGGTCGCGTCACGATCCCCGGCGGAACGCGGTTGGCGACGCACTTCGACGCCATCCCGGATGCGCCGGTGTCGAAGTTCACGCTGAGCATCGTGGCCGGCAGCCACGGCCCGCTCGGCGTGTCGACCAACCTCTGCTCCAGAAGAGGGCTGCGGTCGCCCGCCGACGTCGAGCTGATCGGCCAGAACGGCGCCGTGATCACGCAGAGCAAGCGGCTGCACGTCAAGGGGTGCGTCAACAAGCACCCTCGTTGATCATCAGCAGCTGAACACGACGCGGTCGGCTTGGGGGAGCCGGCCGCGTCGTTGTTTTCGCGTCCGCTGCTGGCAGCGGACGCGCTGTGCGGTCAGGTCGACTTCGACCTGACCGGGGGGCGGTAAGGCCAACCGGCAGCGCACGCGTCAAGTGGGTCCGCGACCCAACGCGGCCAGTGTGCCGACCGGCGATCCGGCGCGCTACTTCGGCGTCGGGAACTGGGCGCGCATCATCGCGTCCCACATGCGGTCCGGCATCAGCCGGCGCGAGGGGATCGACAGCTTCGCCGACGGCGTGATCGTCACGCGCGTCGGGGCGCGGCGCTTGGTGATCGACTTCTCGATCACCTTCGCCACCTTGTCCGGGCCGGCGCCGAGCAGGCGCAGCGGCCCGTCGTAGGCGCCGGCTGTCGCCGCGCCCACGGTCGCGTTGAACTTCGCGTACGGATCTGCGCCGGCCGCGGCCGAGGCGGCGGCGCCGGCGCTCGGGCCGTCGACCTCGCTCATGCTCGCGACGGCGGCGTTGCCGAACTCGGTCGTGATGAGGCCGGGCTCGAGCAGGATCACGTCGATCCCGAACCCGCGCACCTCGAAGCGCAGCGCGTCGCTGACGGCCTCCAGCGCGTGCTTCGTCGCGTGGTACCAGCCGCCGCCGGGGAAGACGAGCTTGCCGCCCATCGAGCCGAGGTTCACGATCTTGCCCCAGCGCTGGTCGCGCATCTTGGGCAGCACAAGTTGGGTGAGCCGGGCGAGCCCGAAGACGTTCGTCTCGAACTGTCTCAGCACGGCATCCAGCGGGACCGTCTCGATCGCGCCGCTCTGCGAGTAGCCGGCGTTGTTGATCAGCACGCCCACCGCGCCGTGGGTCTCCTCGATGGTTCGCACGGCAGCGACCATCGAGTCCTCGTCGGTCACGTCGAGCGCCAGCGTGCGGCAGCCTGCCGCCTCGAGATCCGCGATCGACTCGAGCCGGCGCGCCGTCGCATAGACGGTCCAGCCGCTCGCGGCGAGTCGCCGTGCCGTCGCCTGCCCGATCCCTGACGAGCAGCCGGTGATGAGCACTGCCTTCGAGACGTCTCCCATCTACCGGACCCTAGCGCGTCCGACTGGCTGTGGAGCCAGCCGGCAATCGGCCGCGCCTCGTGGGCGCTACGACCGCACGAGTCTCTTGTACTGGATGCGGTGGGGGCGATCCGCCTCAGCGCCCAGCCGCTCGTGCCGCTCCGCCTCGTACGCCTCGAAGTTGCCCTCGAACCAGCGCACCTGCGAGTCGCCCTCGAACGCGAGCACGTGCGTCGCGATGCGGTCGAGGAACCAGCGATCGTGGGAGATCACGACGGCGCAGCCGGGGAACGCGAGCAGCGCCTCCTCCAACGCGCGCAGCGTGTCGACGTCCAAGTCGTTCGTCGGCTCGTCCAGGAGCAGTACGTTGCCGCCGCTGCGCAGCAGCTTCGCGAGGTGCACGCGGTTGCGCTCGCCGCCGGACAGCTTGCCGACCTTCGTCTGCTGGTCGGTGCCCTTGAAATTGAATCTGCTCACATACGCGCGCGAGGACATCTTGCGCTCGCCGACCATGATCTGGTCGTCGCCGCCGGAGATCTCCTCCCAGACGGACTTGTCCGGGTCCAAAGCGTCGCGCGACTGGTCGACATACGCGAGGTCGACCGTCTCACCGAGCTTCAAAGCGCCCGCGTCCGGCTGCTCCTGCCCGGTCAGCATGCGGAACAGCGTCGTCTTGCCGGCGCCGTTCGGTCCGATCACGCCGACGAGCCCGGAGCGCGGCAGCTTGAACGTCAGATCCTCGATCAGCAGCTTCTCGCCGTAGCCCTTGCGCAGCCCCTCGGCCTCGATCACGACCTCGCCGAGCCGCGGACCGGGGGGGATGTGGATCTGCACCTGGTCGAGCTTGACGTTGCGCTCCTCGGCGAGCAGCTGCTCGTACGCGTTGAGGCGCGCCTTCGGCTTCGCGCGGCGGGCGGACGCGTTCATCCGCACCCACTCCAGCTCCTTGGAGATCGTGCGTCTGCGCGCCTTGTCGGAGCGCTCCTCCTGCTCCAGGCGCTCCTGCTTCTGCACAAGCCAGCCGGAGTAGTTGCCCTCGTAGGGAATTCCGCGGCCGCGGTCGAGCTCGAGGATCCACCCAGCGACGTTGTCGAGGAAGTAGCGATCGTGGGTGATCGCGACGATCGTGCCTCTGTAGTCGTGCAGGTGCGTCTCAAGCCACGCGACCGACTCGGCGTCGAGGTGGTTCGTCGGCTCGTCGAGCAGCAGCAGGTCGGGCGCGCGCAGCAGCAGGCGGCAGAGCGCCACGCGGCGCCGCTCGCCGCCTGAGAGCTTCGACACGTCCGCGTCGCCCGGCGGGAGCCGCAGCGCATCCATCGCCGTGTCGAGCATCGTGTGGAGGTTCCACGCGTCGGCCGCGTCGATCTGCTCCTGCAGGCGGGCGAACTCGTCGGCTGTCTCGTCGGAGTAGTTCATCGACAGCTCGTTGAAGCGGTCGAGCAGGCCGCGCAGCTCGGATACGCCGTCCTCGACGTTGCCGCGCACGTCCTTGCTCTCGTCGAGGTGCGGCTCCTGCTCCAGCATCCCGACGCTGGCGCCGGGCGTGAGCTGCGCGGTGCCGCGGTACTCGGTGTCGGTCCCGGCCATGATCCGCAGGAGCGTCGACTTGCCGGCGCCGTTGTAGCCGAGCACGCCGATCTTCGCGCCCGGGTAAAAGGACAGCGAGACCTCTCTCAGCACCTCCTTGTCGGGCGGGAACGACCGCGACAGACGGTGCATCGTGAAGATGTACTGGGCCGACATCGACCGCGGAGGATAGCCACCCTGGCCTCGCCACCATCGCTACCCTCAGACGGTCATGCCGACGGTGTTCGATATCGAGCAAGGGATCCTGCTGCTGGAGCTCGAGCCGCCCTTCGACAAGCGGGCGGTCCAGCTCGCGCGCCGCAAGATGGCCAAGCGCTGGCACCCGGACATCGCGCCGTCCGGGCGCCAGCACGAGCACCAGCGCCACCTGCAGGCGATCAACGAGGCGGCCGACCAGCTCGAGCAGCTCGCCGCCACCTCGCGCGGCGGCAAGGTCTCCGGCAACGCCGTCAAGGTCGCCGCTGCGGCCGCCCGCAAGCGCCGCGCCGAGGAGGGCGCACGCGCCTACGCCGAGCAGCAGCGCCAGCGCGAGACCGCCGAGGAGCAGGCGAGACACGACCCGTTCGGCTCGCGCATGCCCGATCACTCGGTCGTGCACCGCTACGCGCGCTGCAACGCCTACCCCGAGTGGGGCGTCGGATCGGTAACGGGCATCTACTTCTCCGGCGAGGGCGACGACACGCAGCAATGGGCGCGCGTGAGGTTCCAGCACGGGATCCGCACGATCCCCGCCGGCACGCTGCACTTCGTCGACTTCTCGAAGCCCGACCCGGCGGCCGACCGCGTCGAGCGCTTCATGACCGCCGCGCGTCACGCGCTCGCCGAGGGCGATCCCGCGCTCGCCGCGCAGCGCCTCATCTACGCCCGCGACGCCGATCCGCGCAACCCGGTCGTGCTGCGCCAGCTGACGGTCGCCTTCTGGCAGGCGGGGAACCTCGCCGCCGCCGGGCGCTCCGTGCGCGACTGGGCCCGCGCCGAGCCCGACCGCCCGACGCCGCACCGGTTCGCCGCGCGCATCTACGAGGACATGCGCGCGTTCGACCTCGCGCGCGACGCCGCCCTGCGCGAGACGGCCTGCGCGCCCGGCGATGCGTCCGCGTGGGAGCGGCTCGGCCGGCTGCGGCTGCGGCTCGGCGACCGGCCCGGGGCGCAGGAGGCGCTGGAGCACGCGCGCGGGCTCGCGCCGACGATGGAGGGCCTGCTCGACCTCGCGCTCGTGCACCAGCTGTCCGGCGACGTCGGCGCCGAGGTGAGCGCCTGCGAGGCGGCGACGCTGCTGGCGCCGGAGTCCCCGGTCGCGTGGTCGCGCTACGCCCACGCGCTCGCGCGCACCGACCGCGTCGGCGACGCGATCGAGGTGTGCGAGCACGCCCTCACGCTCGGTCGCGACCCCGAGGTGCTGTCGCTGCTGGGGGTGCTGCGCGAGCGCGCGCCGCGCGTCCTGTCCGCCGAGAGCGTCGCGTCGTGAGATGCCCGGCGCGTCGTCTCGCGGGGCCCGTCTCCTCTAGACTCCTGCAGGGTTTTGGGGAGTCCGCCGATCGGACTTGCCGGCCACGTGCGCGAGTAGCTCAATTGGTAGAGCACCGGCCTTCTAAGCCGATGGTTGCGGGTTCGAGCCCCGTCTCGCGCGCTGACATGGGGGGCGGGGGATGACGGACAACCTGTTGGACGGCGTCGAGGCGACGCTCCGCGCCGTCGACGCGGACGCCTTTCGCGTCGTCCCGGTCCTCAGACAGCAGGACGCCGACGACGTGCGCGCGATCACGCGCGACGCCGCGCTCGCTGAGCAGGGGCTCGCGGCGCTGCATGCCGACCCGGCGATCGCGTCGGTGGAGCAGGAGCAGCAGCGCTTCCTGATGCGCTTCGCCGACGAGCGGGTCGCCGCTGTCGGCGCGGGCCTCGAGTCCGGCCGCCTGACCGGGATGGAGACGGGGGATCTGCAGGCCGGCAAGCGCGCGATCGTGGACTTCTGCGATCCGAACGCGACGAAGGCGCTGCACGTCGGGCACCTGCGCAACATCGCGCTCGGACAGGCCGTCACGATGGCGCTGCAGGCCGCCGGCGCGCACGTCGAGCGTCAGTCGCACATCGGTGACGCCGGCCGCTCGATGGGCGAGGCGATGGCCGGCTGGGAGAGATACGCCGCGCCGGCGATGCCGCCCGACACGGGCGTGAAGAGCGACCGCTTCGTCGGCGACCTGTACGCGCGCTACGTGCGCGAGGAGGCGCCGGTGGGCGCGGTCGCCGACGAGGACGCGCCCGTTGCGCGCGACCTGCACCAGATCGACGACCACGCGCAGCGGCTGCTCGACGGCGTCACAGCAGGCGATCCGCATGCGACCGCGGTGTGGCGCAGGGTGCGCGACTGGGCGGTCGAGGGCCAGAGCGCGACGCTCGCGCGGCTCGGCGTTGCGTTCGAGCGGATCCTCTACGACTCCGACCGCACGCAGACGAGCCGCGAGGTCGCCCGGCTCGGGATCGAGCGCGGCGTGTTCGTCAGAGAGGAGCGCGGCACGGTCGCCTACATGACGGGCGACGACAACTACCCGGTGATGCCGCTCACGCGCGCCGACGGCTTCCCCACGCATCACCTGCGGGTCGTCGCGATGTGGCGCGACATGATGCTCGGCGAGCCCGCGGGCACGGACCTGATCCACCTCTCGGGCGACGAGTGGAAGGCGCACGTCATCTACACCGAGGAGCTGCTCGCGAGACTGGAGCCGGGGATGCGCGTGCTGCCGAGCACCCACGTCGTTCACGGCATGGTCTCCTCGGAGGTCGACGGCGAGCTGTCCTCGAGCAAGGGCACCGCCCAGCTCGTCGACGACCTGCTCGACGAGCTGGCCGCGCGCCCGCAGGTGCAGACGCTCGCGCGCGAGGACGTGCCCCTGCTCGCCGCCGACGACCTCGTCGCGATCGCGGTGCTGGGCCTCTGCCTCGACAAGCCGGTCCACAAGGGGCTCGCGATCCCGCCGCTCGAAGGCTTCCTCGACCCGGAGCACAACACCGGCTGGCGCATCGCGCTCGCGTGGGCGAAGGCGTGGGATCAAGCGAACGACGGCGCAGCCGATCCCGCCCCAGACGACGCCGCCTACCGCCACATCGTGCTGCAGGCGCAGCTGCACCGCCGCAACCTCGCGGTCGCGCTCGAGGACCTCGACCTGCTCAAGTACGTGCGCTATCTCGGCCACCTCAGCGGGTGGTACCTCGATGGCACCCACGACGCGCGTGTGGGTCGCGTGATGCGTGCGATCCTCGTCAGCGGGCTGGGCGCGCTCGGGCTCGTGCGCGCCGGCGCCGACGCGGCCCGCGCCGAAGCGCTTCGCCGTGCCGGCACCGCACCCGCCGCAATCAGCTAGGACAGGACCTATGACCGACGAGACCACGCTTCCCACCGACGAGAACGTCCTCAACGAGCTCGACACCTACGGCCCCGCATACATGCGCGTCGCCGAGGCGCTTGGCGGCTACGACACGACCGCCGAGGACGCCGCGGAGATGGTCGAGCTGCTGGGGCTCGCGCCGGGGACGACGATCGTCGACGCCGGCTGCGGCTTCGGCCGCTACTGCGCGGCGCTGCAGGCGCTCGGGATGGAGACGACCGGCATCGACATCTCGCCGGCGGCGATCGCCGAGGCGCAGCGGCGCTGCCCCGGTCCGCGCTACCTCGTGCTCGACTTGACGCAGCCGCTGCCGGCCGACCTCGGCCCCTTCGACGTGCTCGTCAACGTCTACTCGTCCTTCGGCTACGGCGCGACGGAGGCGGAGGACGTCGCGATGCTGCGCGTCTTCCACGGCCTGCTGAAGCCGGGTGGCCGGATCGTGATGCAGCTGTCCGACCTCGAGCGCTCGCGCTTCCGCCTGAGAACGGACGAGGGGGTCGTGGTGCGGGAGACCAACGGCGTGATCGAGACGCTCGACGTCGACTTCTCGACCGGCAGACTGCACGTCAGATACGAGCTCGGCGACGACGTCGTGCACTCGCGCATCCGCATGTACGAGAGAGAAGACCTCGAGGCGATGCTCGCCGAGGTCGGGTTCACCGACATCCGCGGCTACGGCGACTTCACCGGCGCGCCGAAGCGGCCGGAGGACCGGCTCGTGCTGGTGGCAAGAGCGTGAGCGACGCCCGCCGCACGGCCGTCGTCGTCGACGCCTACTCGACGGGCGCGAGACTCGCTCCGCGCTTCAGGGCGGCCGGCTTGGATGTCGTGCACGTGCAGTCCAACCCGAACGAGTCGCCCTTCTACATCGACCGCCTGCGGCGCGAGGACTTCGTCGAGAACGTCGTCCACCAAGGAGATCTGGAGGCGACCGCAGCGGCCGTCGCGAGGCACGACCCGGCGTTTGTCGTCGTCGGCTCCGAGCCGGGGGTGCTGCTGAGCGACGCGCTCAGCGAGCGGCTGGGCCTGCCGTCGAACGGCAGTGCGCAGAGCCGCGCGCGACGAGATAAGCACGAGATGGCGAACGCGCTGCGGCGCGCCGGCCTGCGCGCCGTCGAGGAGCTGAAGACCGGCGACGCCGAGGAGGCCGTCGCCTGGGCATCGCAGCGCGGCGACTGGCCGGTCGTCGTCAAGCCGCTGGACTCCGCCGGCACCGACGGCGTGTCGCTGTGCGAGACGCCCGACGCGATCCGCGCCGCGTTCGCCGACGTGCTCGGGCGTCCTAACGCCCTCCAGGGCTCTAACGAGCAGCTGCTCGTGCAGGAGCTGCTGAGGGGCACGCAGCTGTTCACGGACTCGATCTCGTGGGATGGCGTCCACCACGTCTCAGAGGTCTGGCGCGACACAAAGCGGCGCATCGAGGGCAACCTCGCCTACGACTTCGAGGAGCTGCTGGACGCACGCGGCGAGCAGCAGGACCAGGTCGTCCCCTACGTGCACGCCGTGCTCGACGCACTCGGCATCAGATACGGCCCGGCGCATACCGAGGTCATGCTGACCGACCGCGGACCCGTGCTCGTCGAGTGCGGCGCGCGCCTGCACGGCTCGATCCGCGACGACGTGATCGACCGCTGCACGCCGAGCCACGTCACCGTCACAGTCGACGCCTACCTCGACCCGGAGAGCGTGCGCCGCCGCGCCGCACAGCCGTACGCGCTGGCCGCCGCCTCCCGCTGCGTGATGCTGATCTCCCACCAGGCCGGTCGCGTCGTCTCCGACGCGGGCATGCGCGCCGTCGAGGCGCTGCCGTCATTCGCCGGCGCGATCGCGATGGCCCAACCGGGCGACGAGATCACGCCGACAATCGACCTCTTCTCCTGCCCAGGGATGATCTACCTCGTCGACCCCGACCGGGAGCTGCTGCGCCGCGACTACGAGCGCCTGCGCGAGCTCGAGCAGACCTCCGGCCTCTTCGACGTCGAACCGCTGGAGCCCGCCAGCGCGGCCGGCTCCTAGCTTCGTCAGCCGAGCGCTGCTGGCGGCGCGAGGCGCGAGTTTGGTCGGCGAGGCCTCTGTTTCAGGGCCTCGCAGGCCAAAGCTCGCGCCTCGGCGCCTGCCACAAACGCCGACGCCCGGCGCTACAGATACGCCAGAGAGGTCGGCACGCCGCCCAGCTCGTCGCGGATTTTGCGCAGCGTCGGCGCAAGCACGCTGTCCTCGCGCCAGCCATAGCGGTCGAGAATCGTCTGCACGGAGGCGGCGTCGTGTGAGGAGACGACCTCGCGCTCGAGCGTCGCGCACATCTCCAGCACACCTGCGACCACACGCGAGGTCTCCCACGAGATCGCACCCTCGGCGTCGACGTCGATGAAGCCGTTCTCGGCGAGGAAGCTCAGCTCGACGCAGCCGGCGCCGGCGTCGCCCCAGTTCCACGGCCCGCGGCGCAGGTAGTGCAGTGCCTCGGCGAGGTAGACGGCGACCATGTCGTCCAGCGAGCAGCGGGCGTGTGCGAGCCACGTTGGTGTGAACGCCATCGCGCTGCCGAATGCGTCCGCTATCGCCTCCTGCAGTGAGTACCACGGCTCGTGGCCGACGTCCTTCGGGCCGAGCTTGCCGGCGCGCGGCGTCTGGACCGCGTGCGCGATGTCGTGCCCGCGCATCCACGTGATCAGCACGTCGCGCACGTCGACGTCGTCGGCCGGCTTGTGGCCCTTCAGCAACGCCTCGCCGAGCGGCTTCGAGATGTACTCGTAGCGCAGGCCGTACACGTTGCGGAACAGGATCGTCTTGTTGAAGACCTCGCCGTAGCCGGCGCCCTCGTCCTCGGGCAGGAAGTAGGCGAAGTGCTTCGGGAACGCGTTCGACTCGCCGCCCATCGTGATCAGGTCCGTCACCTGCATCGCAAAAACCCCGCCGACGAAGACGTCCTCGGTCCCGCACAGCCGGTTGACCTCGTCGAGCGCGTCGCGCGAGGAGGCGTCAAGCGCAGCGATCAGCTCGTCGCCGCGCTGGTGGGCGGTGCATGCGACGACCGAGTGCAGCGGAGTGCGCGTCTTGTTGCGGAACGTGCACATCGGACCGGCGATCACAGTCAGGTTCTGTGGCGTCGAGAGCGCGGCCTCGACGTGCGAGACCTCCTGGTCGTGGCGCAGCTCCACGAGCGCGGACGCGCGGCGGCGCAGGATGTCGGTCTGCTCGGGGGAGACGGCGCCGGAGCCGGCGATCTCCTCCATCAGCTTCGCCGACGCCGCGGCGAGTGTACGCGCCTGCTCCTCGTGGACGAACGAGCCGTCGAGCGTCTGCAGCGAACGCAGCGCGTCGCCGAGCGCGGCGAGCTGGCGCAGCTGCGGCAGCAGCGGCTCGACGTCCTTCGGGAGGCGCGGATCGAGGTCGACCGCGGTGAGCGAGTGGATGTCGCGCTCGGGCCAGATCAGCGGCGCGGGTGTGGCGACGGATGTAGAAGTGCTGGAAGCGGTGGCGGACATGGCGGTGAGTGATCTCCTGAAGTCGAAAGAGCTGGCGGGCGGCTGCGGCTCCGCTCGCTCGGGGCTCAGTCGCCTCGCGATGCGAGCGTTGCGCGGTTCATCACGAGTTGGACGCGACGAACGTGCGTCTTCGAGACACGACGAACGCGCGTCTTCGAGACGTCGCGAGCGCACGTCTTCGCGCAGCGGTGGCCGTCAGGCGGCCTGCGGTGTCAGCGATGGTGATCACGGTGCAGTCGGGCAAGGCTCGACGCATTAAACCGCATTACGCGCAAACTTCCCCCCACGCGTCGTAGCAGCACTCCGATGGTAGTGGAGCCTCGGCCGCAAACGCAAGGGCCGTTCGTCCCGTCCACACGCTAGGTTGCCCACCCGTGCGCCTGATCGTCGCCCGCTGCGAGGTCCGTTACACGGGCCGTCTCGACGCGCTCCTGCCGGAGGCGCTTCGGCTGGTCATGGTCAAGTCGGATGGCTCGGTGATGGTGCACGCCGACCACGGTGGTTACAAGCCGAGCAACTGGATGACGCCTCCGACGGTGATCGAGGAGTCCGACGATCGCATCGTCGTGCGCAAGCACGCCGGCGACACCGAGGACCGGCTCGACATTCACATCGCCGAGGTCCTGTCCGACGTGACACATGACATGGGCGAAGCGGCGGCGTTGGAGAAGGACGGCGTCGAGGCACACCTGCAGGAGCTGCTCGCCGAGCAGCCACATTGGTGCGGTGAGGGCTTTCGGCTCGTGCGGCGCGAGTGGGCGACCGATATCGGACCGGTCGACCTCATGTGCCGCGATGAGGAGGACAGCTGGATCGCCGTCGAGATCAAGCGCGTCGGCACGATCGACGCCGTCGAGCAGCTCACACGCTACCTCGAGCGCATCCGCCTCGATCCCGCGATGGCCGATTGCCGTGGTGTGCTGGCAGCGCAGCAGGTCAAGCCGCAGGCGCGCGTGCTCGCGGAGAGCCGTGGGATCGCCTGCGTCGAGGTCGATCTCGGCGTGCTGCGCGGCGAGCGCGAGCCGGATCTCACATTGTTCTTGTGACGGTGACGACGCCCTAGGCTTCGGCCATCGTCACCCGCGCAATTAGCACAACACACCGGTTTTCGTCCACCCCCTAGCGCACACATGTCAGTTTGTGTACGGTTTGGTTCACTCGCCCGACGGGATGGAGAACCGGGATGTCAGTGAAGCACGCCGTGTTGGGCTTGGTGATCGAGCGGCCGGGCTACGGCTATGAGCTGATCCAGCGCCTCGAGCAGCGCATCGAAGGTTGGCGTCCGTCGGAGACCGCGGTCTATCCCGCACTCAGATCGCTGCGCGCTGAGGGCATGATCCGCGCGCGCGAGGCGACCGCTGACGGCGGCGTCGTCTCGGCGCACCGCGGAGTCGTCTGGTACGACGCGACCGACATCGGGCGAGAAGAGTTCCGCGCATGGGTGCGCGCCCCGACGGACCTCGCGCCGCAGCGCGACCCGTTCTGGCTGAAGGTCGCGTTCGCCAGCCCCGAGGACTTGCCGTGGCTGGTCGAGTTGACGCGCGAGCTGGAGGCCGCGTGCCTTGAGCGCATGGCCGAGCTCGGCGAGCAGGGAGGCGGCGTCGAGGATCTCCGTCGCGAGGAGGTCGAGTGGCAGGAGATCGGCCAGGCGTGGCTGCGCCGCACTGAGGCCGCGCAGCTTGCCGTCCGCATCGAGGCGGTGCAGCAGATCCGCGCCGCGATGAAGCGGGCGATCCAGCGCCACGAGCGCAGACGTGGCCCCGCGCTTGCCCCACCCGCCGCGCCAGACCCGCGATGACCCTGCTCGCGCTCGAGCGGGTCAGCAAGAGCCACTGGCGCGGGCGGCACGAGATCGTCGTGCTCGATGACGTCTCGCTCGAGGTCGAGCCCGGCGAGCTCGTCGCCATCTTCGGCCAGCGGGCCGCCGGTAAGTCGACGCTGCTGCGCATTTCAGCCGGCATCGAACAGCCGGACAGCGGCTGCGTGCGCTTCGAGGGAACGGAGCTGGGCGCAGCCCGCTTTCGCCGCCTTACCGGAATTCATGCCCGCATCGGCTGGGTCGGTCGTCAGGCGCCGTTCGCGTCCGGCATGCGGATGCTCGATCACGTCGCGCTGCCGCTGCTGAGATCGGTCGCGGCCGACGAGGCGGAACGGGGCGCGACGCGGGCCCTCAAGCGCGTCGGAGTCGGCGACCTCGCCAACGCGCGCTGGCATGAGCTGTCCGATGCGGAGCGGACGCTCGTCACGATCGCACACGCGATCGTTCGCGACCCGAAGCTGTTGCTCGCCGACGACCCGACCAGCGGCCTCGGCATCGAGGAGCGCGAAACCGTCCTCGGCTTGCTGCGCTCGATCGCGGAGGAGCGCGGCATGGCTGTGCTCGCGACCGTGCCCGAGATCCCGGACGCACTGCACTCGCACCGCGTGATGTCGCTCAGCGACGGCGAGTTGATCCAGGCGACACGCCGCGCCGCAGGCGAGGTGATCGCGTTCCCGCAGCGGCGTGACGGACGAGCGTGATGCTCGACATCCGTCGCCTCGTGAAGTACTACCGGGTGCCCGGCGGAGAGCCGGTGCGCGCCGTCGACGACGTGTCGCTGAGCGTCGCGCGCGGCGAGCTTGTCGCGCTCTACGGTCCGAGCGGCTCCGGTAAGACGACGTTGCTGAAGCTGATCGCGGCCGTGATGGCGCCGGACAGCGGCGAGGTGATCGTCGCCGGAAGGGACATCGCGCACCTGACCGATCGGGAGGCCGCGCGCTACCGCTTGCGCGAGGTCGGCTTCGTGCTGCAGACCTTCCACATGATCGCCGGCCTGTCCGCGATCGACAACGCGTCGCTCAAGCTCGTCGGCACCGGCCTGCGCGTGCGCGAGGCGCATCAGCGGATGACACCACTGCTGACGCGGCTCGGCCTCGACGAGCGCGCCGAGCACCGCATCGGCACACTCTCGATGGGGGAGCGGCAGCGCGTCGCGATCGCGAAGGCGCTGTCGACCGATCCGGGCCTGCTGCTCGCTGACGAGCCGACCGGCAACCTCGACACGCGCCGCGGCTACGAGGTCCTCGCGCTGCTGCGCGAGCTGTGCCGCGAACGCGACACGGCGGTCCTCCTTGTCACGCACGACCCGCAGGCGGCGGCGCTCGCCGACCGCGTGCTCGCGCTGCGCGACGGGAGGCTCGTTGAGTACACGCCCGACGCTCCGCCCGGCTTACCGACTCTCCAGCCGCAGTGAGCCTCCGCAACCTCGTGTGGTTCTACCGCCGCCGCGTCCGTCCGCGCGCGGTCCAGGAGCTGCTCGCGCTCGTCGGCATCGCGGTCGGCGTCGCGCTGCTGTTTGCCGTGCAGGTCTCCAACAGCAGCCTCAGCGCCTCGATCGCGCAGCTCACGCATGGGCTCGTCGGCAACGCTCAGCTCCAGCTCGTGGCCCGTGGACCGGAAGGCTTTGACGAGCGGCTGCTGAGTCAGGTGGAAGACATCGACGGCGTGCGCGCTGCGGCGCCACTGCTGCAGGTGCCAGTCAACCTCGTGGGCCCACACGGTGCGCGCTCGGCCACGCTGCTGGCCGCCGATCCGCGTCTGGCACGCCTTGGTGGGGACCTGCTCAGCGGGTACGCCGCTGGCCGGCTCGCCAGCCTGCGTGCCGCCGTGCTGCCCGCTCCGATGGCACAGGCGCTCGGCGTGCGCTTTGGCGAGTCGGTTGCGCTGCAAGTGCACGGAGATACGCTCAGGGCCCCGGTGGGGGCGATCGTCGGTCGCCGCGACGTTGGTGTCCTTGCCGATGTTCCGGCCGTCGTGATGCCACTCACGTACGGGCAGCAGATCGCGAGCATGGACGGACGCGTGTCGCGCATCGTCGTGCTGGCGGACCCGGACCGGCGCGCAGCTGTCGAGACGGCGCTGCGACGAGTGGCGGCAGGGCGCATCGATGTGTTGGACACCGCCTCCGATGCGCGCCTGTTCGCGCGCGCTGCCATGCCGAACGATCAGTCGACAGCGCTGTTCGCCGCCATCAGCGCCATGGTCGGCTTTTTGTTCGCGTTCAACGCGATGTTGCTGATGGCGCGCGAGCGCCGCCGGCTGATCGCCGAGCTGCGCATGTCGGGCTATGGGCTCGGCGCGGTGCTCGAGGTGGTCTTGTTCGACGCGCTGCTGCTCGGCATCGCCGCCTCGGTCGTGGGTCTGGCGCTCGGCGACGTGCTCTCGCGCTTCGTCTTCCATCCCTCGCCCGGCTACCTGGGAATCGCCTTCCCGGTCGGCACCGCGCGTGTCGTCGACTTGCAGACGATCGTGGTGGCGCTCGCCGCCGGGACACTCGCGGCCGTGCTCGCGTCGCTGGCGCCCCTCGTCGCGGCTTTTCGTGCGCCCGCGATGGACGCTGTGGGAGAGGAAGCCGGCGGCGACGCCGATCCGCCACTGCGGCGGGGTCCACTCATCGCCGCGAGCGCCGTCTGCCTCGCGGTGACGACTGCGATCCTGCTCGCCGCGCCTTCAGCCGCGACGATCGGGATGGTTGCGCTCGTCGCCTCGATGCTGCTCGTGCTGCCGGTTGCGTTGACGTCGGCGCTGACGCTCGTCGAGCGCCAGCGCCGACGCATCGCGAGCGTTGTTCCCGCGATCGCGATCGGCGAGCTGCTGTCCGCGCGCACGCGATCGGTGGCGATCGCGGCGATCGCGGCGATCGCGGTGTTCGGCAGTACAGCGATCGAGGGTGCGCACCAGGATCTGCAGGCCGGCCTGGATCCAAACGCCCGCGAGCTGAACGCCGTGGCGGACCTGTGGGTCACGCCGGCCGGCGCGTCGAACACGCTCGCCACCGCGCCGTTCGCGCCGGCCGATGCGATCGCCAGACTCTCGCTCGTCCCGCAGGTAAAGGACGTGCACGTGTACCGGGGGAGTTTCCTCGACCTGGGAGACCGACGTGTGTGGGTGATCGCGCCGCCGTCCGAGTCCGCGCGACCCTTCCCGCCTAGCCAGATCGTCGACGGCGATCTGCGCACCGCGATGGCGCGCGTCCGGGCAGGCGGCTGGGCGGTCGCCTCGGAGGCCGTGGCCAAGCAGGAGCGATTGCGCGTCGGGGAAGCGTTCACGCTCCGCTCTCCAGTTCCCACGCGCCTCCGGCTTGCGGCCATCACCACGAACTTTGGATGGTCGCCGGGGACGTTGGTCCTCAACGCCGACGAGTACCGCAGGGCGTGGGCTTCCGATGATGCGAGCGCCGTTCAGGTCGACCTCGCCGCCGGCGTGACGGCGACGGAGGGGCGGCAACTCGTGCGGGCTGCGCTTGGCCCGACGTCTGGGCTCTCGGTGCAGTCGGCGCACCTGCGTGAGTTGCGCGATCGCGCAACGACTCGCGACGGCCTCGCACGGCTCACGCAGATCGCCAGCCTGATGCTGATCGCCGCGGCGTTGGCGATGGCCGCGGCGATGGCGGGAATGGTCTGGCAGCGGCGCCGGCGCCTCGCTGATCTCAAGCTCGCGGGGATAGGTCACCGTCAGCTGTGGCAGGCACTCCTGCTGGAGAGCGTGCTGCTGCTCGGGGTCGGGTGCGGAGTCGGAACTGTGTACGGGCTGTACGGCGAGCAACTCCTCAACCGTGCGCTGAACGCCGCGACGGGCTTCCCCGTCGACAACTCGCTCGGCGTCGCCGTGGCGCTCCTGAGCCTGGCGGTGGTGCTCGCGGTGGCCTGCACCGTCGCAATGATCCCCGGGTACCTCGCCGCTCGGGTTCCCGTCGAAGCGGCGTTTCGAGACTGACGCCGCCTCACCACCCACTTGACCGCGATGGGCCGGGGGGCGAGCGATCCGACGCCGCTGGGCGCCCGGCAGATGGCAGCACTTGTGGCGGTCGCCGTGCGAGAGCTGACGTGGGTCATCCCAAACGTCACGCGCGAGGTGCGGCGATGGCACGCCGTCGCGCTGCATGTGCCGCAGCTAGCGTTGCGCGATGACGCGACGCTGACACTCGAGCGCGAACGGCTGAACACGGAAGGCGCGTCGCTGTTCGCGATCCTCCCGCGTCGGCGTAACGTCGAGCTTCTGCGCGTGCTCGCGGCGTACCAGATCACGCTCGACTATCTCGACACGATCAGCGAACGGCCGTCGGACGACTCCCTCGGCAACGGTCGTCAGCTGCATCTCGCGCTGACGGAGGCGGTCGACCCCGGCGGACCGATCTCCGACTATTACCGGCTTCACCCGCAGCGTGAGGATGTCGGCTATCTGAGAGGGCTCGTCGAGCTGTGCCGGGCCAACTGCACGAGGCTGCCATCGTTCGAGCGCGTGCGTGCGCGCGCCCTCCACTCGGCCCATCTCGGGACGGTGCAGGTCCCCAACCACGACCCGTGCCAGACGCGGCGAGAAGCCGGTCTGCGGGCGTGGGTGGAGCGGGAGCTGCCGGGCGAGTCAGAGCTGAGCTGGTTCGAGCTGACGGCGGCGGCGAGCTCGTCGCTGTGGACATTGGCGCTGCTTTCCCTCGCGGCCGACCCGCACCTGCAGGAGGACGATGTGATCGAGGCGGAGGCGGTGTACTTCCCGTGGATCAACGCGGCCAGCACGCTGCTCGACGCGTTCGTCGACCAGCGCTCGGATCGCGAGGAGGGCAACCACTCCTATGTCGAGCACTACGACTCTCCGTCGGAAATGGTCGAGCGGCTGTGCGAGATCGTGTACCGCTCAGTGCATGGCGCGCGCCAGCTCCGCAACGGGGAGCGACATGCGCTGATCGCCACGGGGATGGTGTCGATGTACCTCTCGAAGGAGAGCGCTCGGAGCCCAGAGCTGCGCCAAGCCACGCGCCGCATCGCGCAGGTCGCCGGCTCGCTCCCGCGCGTACAGCTGCCGATCATGCGCACGATGCGGGCCGTACAGCGGCTCGGCGACGCCTGACCCCTAGCGCTAACTATTTACGGAAAGGGGGTTGACCGAGATCGTCGCGCGGCCGTAGCGTGGCAGTCGTCCCGGCACCGAGCGAACTCGGCCCGCCGCGACCGCCCAGTGATGACTACCCGCAAGGCTTCGGATCGCACGGCTCTTCCCCCGAGGGCTTTCTGCGACGGGGTCCGTGGTCGTCGCGACCGGCGGATCGCTGCGCGAATCGAGCGCCGCTCAAACCGGGTCAGCACCCTTCACTGCGCCGCAGCGTCCATGGGCGCGATCGGCGGCGATGGGTGCGCAGGACGCCTTTGGGTCCCGGCTCCGACCCCCCATCCCGGCCGGGGCCCGAGGCGTCCCCATCGATGAGCGACGTCGCCGACGACGCCGGCCGCGGCGGCTGGACTCTCATCCAGATCTCCGAGCTGGTGCGGCGTGCCGAGGAGCTGCTGCTCGACGGCGTCACGCTCGTCGGCCCGCACGCGCATGCGGGGATGCCGCCCGACGCGACGATCGAACTGGGCGCGGACGGGTTGCGTCGCGTCGCCACCTCGCTCCTTGAAGGCGTCGAGATCTCTGAGCAGCTGGAGCTGCTCGCGACGCGGCTCCCTGACGGTCGGATCGACGCGCCATACGACGCGGTCCGCGATGCGATCGCCGATGATCTCGCGACGGGGATCGTCGAGCCGCGTCGGGTGCTGCTCGCGGCACGGCTGCTCGACGTCCCGCACGGCTGGGAGGCGCTCGCCGCCTCGCTCGCGGCGGGTGACGTCGTCTCCGCCTGGGGCGCGCTGACGGTCGAGGAGCTGCTCGGACGCTTTCGCAACGCGAATCCGCGCATCGTCGCGCAGGTCGTCGAGGAGGCGGGGCTGGGGCAGGGAACGCGCTTTGCAGCCTGCCCGGCCGAGCGACTCGCGGCACTCGCCGCGGGGCTGCGTCGTCACGCGAGCGGGCAGCCGGCGTCATGACAGAGCGACGCAACGCCTGGCCCAGGGTCGGTGCCGGCGGCGGCTCCCGCGTCGACCTCGCCTGGTCACGCGCGCTCGCGCATCCGGTTCGCGTTGAGATCCTGCGGTCGCTGCTCGAACAGGAGCCGGGCACTCCGAGCGGCTTTGCGCTGACGCTGGAGATCCCGCTCGGCGTGGCCAGCCATCACGTGCGCCGACTGCGCGACCTGAGGCTGATCCGCATCGTGCGCCGCACGCACCGGCGCGGTGCCGTCCAGCACCACTACCGGCTCGCCGATCGTGGCGAGACTGCGCAGGCGCTGTGGCGGTGGGGCCTCGCGCCCGGCGGCGACGACGGGCTCGCAGGTGCCGCCGGCGCTGCTGACGCCAGCCGCGGGAGCGAGGCCAGCCGCGAGACGATGGTGCGGGTCGTTGCAGTGTTGCGGCGCGAGCGCGAGCGGCAAGGCGTAACGCGCATGCAGGTTGCGCAGCGCGCCGGCATCAGTCCCGATCACCTCGGCCGCATCGAACGCTGCGAGGCCGACCCCCGCATGAGCGTCCTGCTGGCGCTGGCCACCGCACTCGGCACGTCGCTGCGCGACCTCTTCGCCGAGGCAGAAGACGCCGAGGCGGCGGCTTAGCCGTCGCCCCAGGCGGTCGCGACGAGACGGCGAGCGCCGCCGGCGTCGCGGTGCTCGCACAGGTAGATCCCCTGCCACGTGCCGAGCGCGAGGCGACCGCCGGCGATCGGCAGCGTGAGCGACGGACCGAGCAGCGAGGCCTTCACGTGCGCGGGCATGTCGTCGTCGCCCTCCAGCGTGTGCGTCCAGTAGCCGGCGCCCTCCGGCACGGCGCGATCGAACCAGCTCGCGAAGTCGCGCCGGACGTCGGGACTCGCGTTCTCGTTCAGCGTCAGCGAGGCGGAGGTATGGAGGATGTGCACGTGCAGCAGGCCGACGCGCAGCTGCGCCAGCTCCGGCAGCGCTGCGACGACCTCGCCCGTGACGAGGTGGAAGCCGCGCGGGCGCGGGTCAAGCCGGATCTCGCGCTGGAGCCACATGCGCGCCGGAGGCTAGCGTGGGCCGGCGGATGCGCGCGGTCAGTCCGGCAGCCGTGCGGCGCGCATGTCGACCCGCTCGCCGCGGAACGGCACGCCCTCGGCCTCCAGCAGCGCGCGCTGACGCGCCCCCTTCGCGAGCGAGCCGTCGGCGCGCACGATCCGATGCCACGGCACCGACGGGTCGTCCCCGATCTGCGACAGCACCGCGCCGGCGACGCGCGGCGCACCCGGCGAAACGTCGCCGTAGCTGCGCACAAAGCCCTCCGGCGTCGCGCGGACGCGGTCCAGGATGCGACGCTCGGTCGGGTTACCGCTCACCCGGCAACTTCACCGGGTACATGCCCACGGGGCGAGAGAGATCCAGCGCGGTCGTGACGATGCGGCGCTGCTCCATCGCGTGCGCGGCCGGGTAGCCCTCGGCCGTGGAGGCACGCTCGGGGCGCCCGATGTAGCCGAACTTCAGCTCGCGCGGGAGGATCTGCATGAGGCGCGGAGACATGTGCGCGCGGGCGCCCATGTTGCGCGGCTCCTCCTGCAGCCAGACGACTTCTCTGAGGTTCGGGTAGCTGCCGACGAGCTCGAGGATCTGGCCCTGCGGGAAGGGGTACAGCAGCTCGACGCGGCCGATCGCGACGCCCTCGTTGCCCTGGCGCATCTCGTCGCCGACGAGGTCGTAGTAGACCTTGCCGCTGCAGAGGATCAGGCGCGTGACCTTGTCGTTGTCGACCCGCGGCTCCGCCAGCACGGGGTAGAACTGCGTGTCGGACAGGTGCTCGATGCGGTTCGTCGCCTGCGGCAGGCGCAGCAGCGACTTGGGCGTCATCACGACGAGCGGTCGTTGCTTGGCGATCTTCGCCTGGCGGCGCAGCAGGTGGAAGTACTGCGCCGGCGTCGTCGGGTAGGCGACGCGGATGTTGCCCTCGGCGGCCAGCTGCAGCCAGCGCTCCAGGCGTGCCGAGGAGTGCTCCGGGCCTGAGCCCTCGTAGGCGTGCGGCAGGAGCAGCGTCAGGCGGGTCGACTGGCCCCACTTCGCAAGGCCGGAGATGATGAACTGGTCGATGATCACCTGTGCGCTGTTGACGAAGTCGCCGAACTGCGCCTCCCACAGCACGAGCGTCTCCGGGCCCTCCTGCGAGTAGCCGTACTCGAACCCGAGCGCCGCCACCTCGGACAGCGGGCTGTTGTGCAGCTCCATCGGCGCGAGCGCGTTCGGCAGATGCTGGATCGGGCAGTACTCCTGGCCCGTCTTCGGGTCGTGCAGCACGAGGTGGCGCTGGCTGAAGGTGCCGCGCTCGGCGTCCTGGCCGGTGAGGCGGACGGGCGTGCCCTCGGTCAGCAGCGAGGCGTAGGCGAGCTGCTCGGCGTGCGCCCAGGTGATGCCGCCCTCGGTCCCCATCGCCTCGCGCCGCTGCTCCAGCGAGCGCTTGAGCTTGGGATGGACACTGAAGCCCTCCGGCACGCGCAGCAGTGCCTCGTTGAGCGCGCGCAGCCGCTCGGCGTCGACCGCCGTCGCGACGTCGGGCGAGGGTGTGCGGTCGAGCTGGTACTCGCCGGTGCCCTGTTCGACTGGGGTGGCGGCGGAGAGGCGCGCCTTCAGCTGCTGGTGCTCCTCGCTCAGCTGCTGCCAGACCGCGTTCGTCATCGCGTCGACTTCGTTCTGCGTGACGACGCCGGCGTCGATCAGCTGGCGCGCGTAGATCGCGGGCGGGGTCGGGTGGTCTCTGATCTTCACGTACATCTCGGGCTGCGTGTACGCGGGCTCGTCGGCCTCGTTGTGGCCGAAGCGGCGGTAGCCGATCAGGTCGATCACGACGTCGTGCCCGAACTCCTGGCGGTAGGCGTGCGCGAGCTGCACGGCCGAGATGCAGGCCGCCATGTCGTCGGCGTTGACGTGGATGATCGGCACGTCGAAGCCCTTCGCGAGGTCGGACGCCCAGCGCGTGGAGCGCGCGTCGTCGGGGTCCGTCGTGAAGCCGACCTGGTTGTTCTGGATCAGGTGGACGGTGCCGCCGACGGTGTAGCCGTCGAGCGCCTGCAGGTTGAACGTCTCCGCCACGACGCCCTGGCCGGGGAAGGCGGCGTCGCCGTGAAGGATGATCGGCAGCGCTGCGTTCGTGTCCTGCGTCGCGTGCGGGCCCTGGCGGGTCGTCTGCGCGGCGCGCGTGGCGCCGATGCCGACCGGTCCGACGTACTCGAGGTGGCTCGGGTTCGACTCCAGGCGCACGATCAGCGAGCCGCCGTCGGGCAGCGCCTGGGTCCCGCGCGCGCCGTGGTGGTACTTGACGTCGCCGGTGCCGCCCTGCGGGATCGAGGTGATCACATCGAGCGTCGTCTGGCCCTCGAACTCGGCGAAGATCGAGCCGTAGGAGCGGCTGAGGTTGTGCGCGAGCACGTTGAGGCGGCCGCGGTGCGCCATCCCGATCACGACCTCGCGCCCGCCGTTGGCGCCGGCGAGGCGCACGACCTCGTCGATCATCGGGACCGTCATGTCGAGACCCTCGATCGAGAACTGCTTCTGGCCGAGATAGGCCTTGTGCATGAAGCGCTCGAGCGCGTCGACCTCGATCAGGCGCTTGAGCAGCGCCTTGCGCTCGTCGTTCGTGAGCGGGTTGCGGAAGGCGCCCGTCTCGATCTTCTCGCGCAGCCACACGCGCTGGCGGTGGCTGGAAATGTGCTCGATCTCGTAGGCGATCGTGCCGCAGTAGATCTCTCTCAGGTGCGGCAGCGCGTCGGCGAAGGTCGCGCCGGGGACACCGGTGCGCAGGATGCGCGCCGGAATCTGGGCCATCAGCTCGGGCGTGAGTCTCAGCGGCTTGGGGTCGAGCGCCGGGTCGCCGACGGGATCGGAGCCGAGCGGGTCGAGTTGCGCGGCGAGGTGGCCGTGCATGCGGTAGGCCTTCAGCAGCGAGTCGGCTGCCTGGACGGCCTGCAGCAGCTCCTCGCTGGGCGCTGCTCCGGCGGCGGCCGCGGCCGCTGGGACCGCTGCGAGCTGCGGCTTGGGCGCGGGCGGCAGCGCTGGCAGTGCGACGCTGAGGGCCTGGAAGACGCCCTCGTAGAAGTCGTTCTCGCCTTGGAGATATCGCTCGATCGTCTGCAGGAAGCGGCCCGACTCCGCCCCCTGAATGATGCGATGGTCGTACGTCGACGTCATCGACATCACCTTCTCGGCGCCGATCTGCGCGCCGATCGCGCCGAGGCCGACGGGGTAGGCGATCGAGCCGGTCGCGACGATCGTGCCCTGGCCGACCATCAGCCGCGGCACGGAGGCGACGGTGCCGATCCCGCCCGGGTTCGTGAGCGTGACGTTGCCGCCGGTGAGGTCGTCAGCGGTGAGGCTGTTCGTGCGCGCCTTGTCGACGAGCGCGTCGTAGGCGGCGAGGAAGCCCTTGAAGTCGAGCGTGTCGGCGCCTCTAATGACCGGCACCATCAACGTGCGCGAGCCGTCCTTCTTCTCGACGTCGACCGCGAGGCCAAGGTTCACGGCGCCGTCGTCGACGCGGTGCGGCTTGCCGTCGATCTCGGCGAAGTGATGCGCCATCACCGGCATCTCGGCGCCGGCCTTGGCGATCGCGTAGGCGATCAGGTGAGTGAAGGAGACCTTCAGGCCCGCTTCCTTGAGCTGCTTGCGGCGGGCCTCGAGTACCGACACCGTCAGTGTTCGGAAGGACGTCGCCGTCGGGATTGAGCGGCTGTCGTCCATGTATCTCGCGAGCATCCCGGCGCCGCCCTTCAGCAGCTGGGCGCCAGCGGGCTTGGTGGCCTTCACCGCGGTGGCAGAGCCGTTCGCGGCGGCAAGCACGTCGTCCTTCACGATCCGTCCGCCGGGGCCGCTGCCGGCCACGGCTTCAAGCGGGACACCATGCGCGGCTGCGGCGCGGCGGGCCACGGGGGAGGCGTTCGCGTCACCGTTGACGGCGGGGGTAGCGGTCGTGCCCGTGGCGCCGTTGGGCGCGGTGGGCGCCGCGCTGGCGGTCGCAGCGGCGCCGGCACCGGCGGTCATGCGCGCGAGCACCTGCCCGACGGTAACGGTGTCGCCCGGCTCGACCAGCAGCTCGGTGACGGTCCCGCTCGCGGGCGCGGGGACCTCGGCGTCGACCTTGTCGGTCGAGATCTCGATGAGCGTCTCGTCGACGGCGATCGCATCGCCGGCGGCCTTGTGCCACTCGAGCACGACTCCCTCGGTGACCGACTCGCCCATCTGCGGCATCACGATCTCAAGCGTCTGCACCTCGCCGGCGTCGGCGGGTGCCTCGGCCGGGGGTACGTCACCGTTCCCCGAATCGGGGTTTCGCCCTCCGCTCGTCGCAAGCGTCGAGCTGCGGTCGACGTCACCCGCAGGCGCAATCTCCGCGAGCACGCTGCCGACCGAGACGGTGTCGCCCTCGGCGGCGAGGATGCGGACGACGGTTCCGGAGACGCCGGCTGGCACCTCGGCGTCGACCTTGTCGGTCGAGATCTCGACGAGCGTCTCGTCGGCCTCGACGGTGTCCCCCTCGTTTTTGTGCCACTCCAGGATCGTGCCCTCGGTGACGGAATCACCCATCTGGGGCATCACGACCTGGGTCGTCGTGTCTACTGACATCCTGTCGCCTGACAATAGCGTTTTGCGTTCGCGGCGGACTTTCGCTAGACGGCCGCGCTGGCCTGCTTGCGGCGGTGACTCTCCACCAGAAAACCGATCGTCCCGGCGAATGGGCCGACGCCGCCCACAACCGCGACCGTGACGGCGAGCCAGAACGGAATCGTTCCTCTGCGCACGGCGACGATCGCGAGCAGCGAGAGGCCGATCCACAGCAGGCCGTGGGCCCAGCCGAGCACCATCGTGACCGCCGGTGCGCTCGGTCCCAGCCAGAAGAACAGCAGCGCGGCAAAGATCGCGGAGGCGGTGAAGGAGAGCGCCTCCAGCAGGCGGTAGGAGGGGAAGCCGCCCGTCGGGGCGCGTTGGTGCACGGGCGAGGTGGCGGTTGCGCGCGTCACGTCAGCAGCGCGGCCATCCGCCGCACAACTTCGTCGGCCTCGTCGGGCCAGCGCTCGACATCCGCCGGCCACCACGCGTGCGCGTCGTGCTCGTCGTCGGGCACCGCCTCCGCGCCAGGCGCGAGCCACGCCATCCCGACGAGGAAGACGAGCCCGTTCGGCGTGCCCGCGAGTGCCTCGACGGACAGCCGCTCGGGCGCGACCGACCACTCCTCCTCGAGCTCGCGCACCATCGCGTCGACGGGCTGCTCGCCCACCTCCACGGCACCGGCGGCGCCGAGCGTCCAGCGGCCGGTCCACGACGCAAGCCACGGAGCGCGGCGACCGGCGAGCCACTGTCCCTCTGCGTTGCGTACGACACACAGCACGGAGACGCTGCGCGTCGCTTCGTTGCCGACGAGCCGCAGCGACCAGCGCGCCGGCTGCAGCTCGAGCCGCAGCCCCTCCGCGTGCTGCTCGAAGCCGGCCAGTCGCGCTGCCAGGCCGTCATGGCTCGGCGAGCCGCGCTCGCGCAGCGCGGCGAGTGCCGCGTCGGCGGCAGCCGTATCGTCTGCGTTCGGCTCGAACGGCTGCTCGTGCCAGTCCGCGGTCACCTGCTCGGGCGACCACGGGCCGCGGGCGAGCAGAAGGCCGTGGGTGGAGGACATGACGACAGGCTACATCTGGCGCGAGCGGCGAACGGTGCCCGTAGCCTGCGGCTCGTGACGACGCGCGTGCGAAACCACTGGGGCTGGGGCTGGCAGGACGAGGCGCTCTCGCACGAGCAAGTATGCGAGGCGGCCGGTGGGCTGGCGCAGCATCTCGGCTTCGGCTCGGTCGAGCCGGAGCGTGCGGTGGAGCTGGCCGCGATCGAGCTGTCGTCCGCGCGTCTGCCCGTGCCGCCCGGCGCACTCGCTGAGATCTGCACGACCGACCACGACGAGCGTGTGCGTCATGCCTACGGACGTGCGTACCGCGATGTCGTGCGTGCGTTCCGCGGGCAGATCGACCACGCGCCCGACGTCGTCGCGCGCCCGCGCGAGGAGGCCGAGGTGGAGCAGGTGCTCGCCTGGGCGGCGGACGTCGACGCGGCCCTCATCCCGTTCGGCGGCGGGACGAGCGTCGTCGGCGGCGTCGAGGCGCGGGTGGGCGACGGCTACGCGGGTGTCGTCACGCTCGACCTGACCGCGCTCGACCGCGTCCTGGAGGTCGACGCCGTCTCCGGCGCCGCGCGCATCCAGGCGGGCGCGCTCGGTCCGATGCTGGAGGAGCAGCTCGTGCCACACGGGATGACGCTGCGTCACTTCCCACAGTCGTTCCAGTTTTCGACGCTCGGCGGCTGGATCGCGACGCGTGCCGGCGGGCACTTCGCGACGGGTGAGACGCACATCGATGACCTGGTCGAGTCAGTGCGCGCGATCACGCCGGTGGGTGTGTGGGAGTCGCGCCGGCTGCCGGGCTCCGGTGCGGGCCCGAGCCCGGACCGGCTGCTGCTCGGCTCGGAGGGAACGCTCGGGGTGATCACGGAGGCGTGGGTGCGCGTGCGGCCAAAGCCGCGCGAGCGTGCAAGCCGAGCGGTGCGCTTCCCCGACTTCGCCGCCGGTGCGGCGGCCGTGCGCGCGGTCGTGCAGGCGGGCCTCGCGCCGTCGAACTGCCGCCTGGTCGACGCGCGCGAGGCGGCACTGACGTTCGCCGGCGACGGATCGTGTGCGCTGCTCGTGCTCGGCTTCGAGTCGAGCGGGGCGCCGGTGGGGGAGCGGATGGCAGCGGCGCTCGCCCTGTGCGCCGAGCACGGCGGGATCTGGGACGAGCAGGCCGAGGGCTCGCGCGGCGGCGCGACCGGGGCCTGGCGCGAGGCGTTCCTGCGCGCGCCCTACCTGCGGGACGTGTTCGTCGCGATGGGCGTGATGAGCGAGACGTTCGAGACGGCGATCACGTGGGATCGCTTCGACGCCTTCATCGAGGCCGTGAAGGCGGCCACGCGCGCGGCCGTGCGGGAGGTCTGCGGCGTGGAGGGGATCGTCACCTGCCGCGTCACGCACGCCTACCCGGACGGCGCGGCGCCGTACTTCACCGTGCTCGCGCTGGCCCGCCGCGGCGAGGAGGTCGCGCACTGGGACGCGATCAAGCGCGCCGCGGCAGACGCGATCATTTCCGGCGGCGGCACGATCACCCACCACCACGCCGTTGGCCGCGACCACCGGCCTTGGTATGACCGGCAGCGACCCGATCTGTTCGCCGCGGCGTTGCGCGGCGCGAAGGCGGCCGTCGATCCCGCCGGGCTGCTGAACCCCGGCGTGCTGATCGATCCGCGCGCATAGCGGCGCTTGCAGTCGCGTGTACTAGCCTGCCCGCGCGTGACTCCCTCGATCGCGATCCTCGGCCCCGGCGGCGTTGGCGGCCTGCTGGCTGCCGCGCTGACGCGCGCGGGCGCCGACGTGACGGTCGTCGCGCGCGAGCCGACCGCCGAGCTGATCGCGCGCGACGGGATCGCCGTCGAGAGCGTCGTGCTCGGCGACTTCACGACGCGGCCTGTCGCGGTCGCGCAGCTGACCGAGCCGGTCGACGCGCTGATCGTCGCGACGAAGGCGGCTGCACTGGAGGAGGCGCTCGCGCGGGTGGACACGACTGCGCCGGCGCTCGTCGTCCCGCTGCTCAACGGCTTCGATCACATGGCGCTGCTGCGCGAGCGCTTCGGCGCGCGTGTCGCCGCCGGCACGATCCGCGTGCAGGCGGACCGGCTACCGGGCCCGCCCACCCGGGTCGTCCAGGGCGGCAGATTCCTGTTCGTCGAGCTGGCGAGCGACGACGCTGCGCTGCGGCCGCCGCTCGCCGCGCTTGCGGAGCTGTTGGCCCAGGCAGGCGTGGAGAATCGCGTGAGCGACGACAAGGGCGAGGCGCGCATCCTATGGGGCAAGCTCGTGCGGCTCAACACGCTCGCGTGCATGACGGCCGCCTATGACGCGCCCTTCGGCGCCATCCGCTCGGACCCGGCGCGCTGGGCCGAGCTGACGGCATGCGTGCACGAGGGCGTCGCCGTGGCTGGCGCCGAGGGAGCCGACATCGACCCAGCCGTCGTGTTCGGCGAGTTCGAAGTGATCCACGACGGCTTCGGCACGTCGATGCAGCGCGACGTCGCCGCTGGCCGCGAGCCCGAGCTCGATGCGATCGCCGGAGCGGTGCTGCGCGCCGGTGCGCGCCATGGGATCGCATGCCCGACCGTCGCAGCGCTGGCCGCACGGATCGCAGAGCGCGCGGACGTGCCCGTGCCGGCCTCCGCCAGCTGAGCGTCAGCCGGCGTCGCGTTCGAGTGTGGCGCGCGCTTGTGCGAGCCACGCGAGTTCCGCCTGCAGCCGGGTGACGACGGCGTCGTCGACGAGCGCCGGGCCGCCGGTGTTCCGGCCCGCGCCATGTGGCCGCGGGTAGCGCGCGAGCAGGTCGCCGCATGCGCGCTCGTGTACGGCGAGCTGGGTCGCGAGCGCGACTTGGTGCTCGTGCCCCGCGAACGCGATCCGCAGATGCACGTCCGCGCGCACCGGTTCGGGCAGCGCGTCGGTCGCACAGAGCCACGCCTGCAGCGCATCCCTCCCGGCCTCCGTCGGCGCGTAGACGATGCGCGGGCTGCGGCGTGTGCCGCCGTGGCGTGCGGCGCTCGTCACGAGGCCGCCACGCTCGAGCTGGTCGAGCGCCGGATAGACCGCGCTCGGGTTCAGCTGCCAACCGGGGCCGACGCGCTCTTCGAAGCGTTGGACGAGCTGGTATCCGTAGCCGCGTCGTTCGACGATCAGCGCCAGGACGGCATGCTTGAGGGACATCGCAGGCGACCGTAACGCGGGCACGAGGCGGCTCGTCGCAGACCGCAACGCGGATGGTGCGCACCACACCAGATATGTGGCAATTGGCGCACTCTATTCAGTTCAGAACTTTTGGCCATAGCCTTGACCACGCGCGCCGTTGCGCCAAGCATTGCGCGCGATGACAGCCTCGCGGTCGCCGATCCCCTCCGATCCCCCAACTCGGCACTCGTCACTCCCCCGACGAACGCCGGGACAATCCGTGCGCACCCCCATCCCGGCGCGCGGAACTGCTGGCCTGGCCTCGCCTCCCGCGTTGGCCGACCGTCGCTAGCTCCGGATGGGAACCGGTATGCGAGCTGAACAGCGGCCCTGGCGGGTCTCGAGCCTGCCAGGGCCGCTCATCGCTCCCTGCGGTGTGGGGGAGTAGGTATGGCCGCGCAGCTCGACGCCGATCCGGTCGACACACGCGTCGTCAAGGCACTGGGGCATCCCACGCGCGTACGGATCCTCAACGTGCTGCGCGACCGCGAGCTGGCGAGCCCGGTCGAGCTGTCGGCCGAGCTCGACATTCCGCTCGGCACGGTCGGCTACCACGTGCGACGGCTCGAGGCGCTCGGCTTCATCGAGCTGGCGCGGCGGACTCAGCGGCGCGGTGCGGTCGAGCACCATTACCGCGCCCGGCAGGTGCTCGACGCAGGCGATGGGCCTACAGAGGTCCCGCCGCGTCCGGCGACGGGACGCGGCGCCGAGGCAGTCGCCGTCACGCACGCAGCCCAGGCAGCGCTGGCGCGGGGCGGCTTCGACGCGATCCTGGCGCACGCCGACCGGCACGTGCTGGCGCTCGACGCGCGCGGCCGCGCCGAGCTGGAACGCGTGCTGACGCGCTGGCAGGCGACAGTCGAGCGGATCGCTCGCGCAAGCGCCACGCGAATCGCGCGAGCCGGGCAGCCGCCCGCTCACACCTGCGCGGCGGTCGTGATGTGCTGCGAGCTGCCCGCCGGGTTCGACGAAGACTGAGCCGGCCGCGGCTGCTGCGCGCGGGCGCGCGCCGTCGATCGGCGCCCGCCCGGCCAAGCGACGGCTAGAAGGAGCGGCGCTCCAGATCCCCGGATCGCTCGCCGCCGACAGTTGTTGTCGCAACCGCCTCGACGACCTCCTCCTCGGCGGCCTCGCGCTCCTCGTCGTGCTGACCGTCGCAGAGGACGCGGAAGTTACCGGTGACGCCGTTGTCGGCCTGGATCGTGATGCCCGGGAGGATCTCCTCGCCCTCGTCGAGGCCGAGTCGGTCAAGGTCGAAGGGCGCGAGCCCGATGCCCCACGCGGTGTGCGTGGGGTTCTCGCGGTCGTGCGCGGCGATCGCCTGCGCGAAGCGCTCGAGGTTCTTTGCGATCTTGCTCGTGTCGGCCATGATCCGACGGCCAGGGTACCGAGACGCCGCGGGTCAGGCAGACGGCGGCGTCAGACGGCGGGTCGCACGATGATCTCAACGCGGTAACCGTCTAGCAGACTGAAAAGTCCGAGTAGAGGCCGGTCAACCCGTGGAGTTCTCAGCCGATCTTCTCCGCCAGCTCGACGATGATCCCCGCCGGGCCGCGCACATAGCAGAGCCAGTAGCTGTTCCCGTAGTTCTCCAGCTCGCCCACCAGCTCGCCGCCATGCGCTCGCAGGGCGGCGAGGGATGCCTCGATGCCGTCGACGACGAAGAGGATGTGGCGGATGCCCGGGGCGTTGGCCGGCGCCGGCCGGTCGTCGCCCTCGTAGGAGGGCGAGCGGTACTTGGCCAGCTCGACCTTGCCGTTGCCATCCGGGGTCCGCAGGATCACGATGTCCGCCCGCACGCCCTCGAGCCCGTTGATGCGGTCCACCGAGCCGCCCTCGACGGACGCCTCGCCCTCCAATTCGAGCCCGAGTGCAACGAAGAACGCGGTCGCCGCCGCGAGGTCGTCGACGACGATGCCGATGTGCTCGAGGCGCTGGACGGTCATGAACGGCCTCCGGCCAGCTCCTGCGCTGTGTACTCGTCGTGCAGCAGATATGTCGGCATCGTGTCCTCCTGGTGTCGTTGGCCGCGCGGCTCGCGGCCCTTTATCTGATGAGCGGAGCCGGTCAGCGCTTCTCGACGTCCTCTCGCGTGAGCGACTGACCGGGACGACGAGCGCGGCGGATCAGCCGGCGGGACGCTCGATCAGCTCAACGCGGTACCCGTCCGGGTCGCGGACGAACGCGATACGCGAGCCGCCGTCGCGCACCGTGTACGGCGGCTTCTCCGGCTCGATGCCCTGCTCGGCGAGGCGGGCGAGCGTGCCGTCGAG
>DASYLH010000036.1:0-22270 GCA_036009645.1 Conexibacter sp. | reverse complement strand
CCGTCTTCAACGCACCCATCCGCTGACCGAGCAGGTCGGCGAACTCCTGGGCCACGGACTCGTGGACCAGGAACCGGTTGGCGGCCGTGCAGGCCTCACCCATGTTCCGCATCTTCGCGATCATCGCGCCGTCGACCGCGGCCGCCACGTCGGCGTCCTCGAACACGAGGAAGGGCGCGTTCCCGCCCAGCTCCATCGACACACGCTGCAGCTGGTCGGCCGACTGCCGCACGAGCACCTTCCCCACGGGCGTCGAACCGGTGAAGCTCACCTTGCGCAGCCGCTCGTCGGCCATCAACGTCGAGCTGAGCGCCTTGGAGTCGTGGGTCGTGACGATGTTCAGCACGCCGCCGGGCAGACCGGCCTCGGTGAGGACCGACGCGAGCGCCAGCATGGTCAACGGCGTCAGCTCGGCCGGCTTGATGACCATCGTGCATCCGGCGGCGACGGCCGGGCCGATCTTGCGGGTGCCCATCGCGAGCGGGAAGTTCCACGGCGTGATCAGCAGGCACGGGCCGACCGGCTGGCGCATCGTCAGCATCCGCATGCCGCCGTTCGGGGCGGTCGCCCAACGGCCCTCGATCCGCACCGCCTCCTCAGAGAACCAGCGCAGGAAGTCAGCCGCGTAGAGCACCTCGGCTCTCGACTCGGCGACCGGCTTGCCCATCTCCAGCGTCATCAGCAACGCCAGCTCGTCTGCGCGCGCGACGACGGCCTCGTAGGCGCGTCGCAGGATCTCGCCGCGCTCGCGCGGCGGCGTTGCCGCCCACTCGGCTTGCACGGCGCACGCGGCATCGAGTGCGGCCATCGCGTCCTCGGGCGTCGCGTCGGCGACGTCGCAGAGCGCGTCGCCGGTCGATGGGTCCTCGACGGCGAGCGTCGCTCCGCCGGTCGCGTCGCGCCACTCGCCGCGGATGAAGAGGCCCTTCGCGACCTTCGCGACGACGTCCTGCTCCTGACTGCTGCTGATCGTGCTCATGTCCTCACGCTACCGCGCAGCGGCGCGGGCGAATCCTCGCGACCTGGCTCAGGCGAGGAAGCCGACGAGCGCCGGCACGAGCCGCTCGTCGCCGAAGACGCTGAGATGGTCGCCGCTGAAGAGCTGCAGCGTGGCGTCCGGGATCGCGTCTGCGAGCACCTCGGGACGCGTCGCGAGCGGGTCGGCGTCGCCGGCGAAGACCAGTGTGGAGGCGGCGATGCGATCGAGCGCGACGCCGTCGCGGTGGATCGCCGCTGCCTGCGCAGCGAGCGCGATGCGGTCGGCGCCAAGCGCGTCGGCGAGCGTGCGGAAGGCCTTGGCGCCCGGGTCCGTGATCGTCGCCGAGTCCTGGGCGACGAACGCGTCGTCGACCGCGCCCTTGGCGATCGAGCGCCGGTCGACGCCGCCGCACTCCACGACGCCCGAGCCGATGCCGCCGACCGCGAGCCGGCGCACGCGCTCGTCCACGCTGGCGAACAGCAGCGAGACGATCCCGCCCATCGAGTAGCCGACGAGGTCGATCTGCGGCAGGCCGAGCGTGTCGAGCAGCACGCCGAGGTCGCGCGCCATCCGCGACTCGCCGTAGCGCGCGGAGTCGTGCGGCTTCTCGGAGGCGCCGTGCCCGCGCGCATCCGGTGCGGCGACGTGCCGTCCCGCCGCGACGAGCGCGTCGACGACGCCGGGCGCGACCCAGTTCACGTTCGCGTCCACCACGAAGCCGTGATGGAGCACGACCGTCGGTGCGTCATTCGGCTCGCCCCACGTCTGGTAGGCGATCTCCAACCCGTCCCACGTCGTGTAGCTCGGCACGGCGGCGAGACTAGCCGGCGCGGAGACGTCCCGCGCCGGCTGGTCAGTCCCTTAGAACACCACCAGCGGGAACTCGATTCTGGCGATCGTCGCCTGACCTCTCACGCTCGGGTGGAAGTAGTCGTTGGTCGAGACCTCGCCGGCTTCGAATCTGTATTCGTAGCCCACGCCGCCGTCGTACTGGCACCTTTCCCAGGTCGCGCAGACTTCTCTGAGGACGGTGTTGAATTCGACCTCACGTCTCTGCACGCGCAGGCGCCGTTCTTCGTTTTCTCTCGTCGTCGAGGTCGGGTTTCTGAGCATCGACTGGCAGATCCTGAAGAGGTTCCAAGTGGCGGTCGCAGATCCGTTCGACCTCAGGACGCTCCAGAGGTTGTAGATGTTCGGGATCGAGCCGACGCTGATCCTCGTTCCCGGGAGTCTTTCTCTCAGCGTTCTGATCGCCGTTTCGAAGTTCGTCCTGAAGCTCGCCACTGACGTCATCGTTTCCTCGCTGCTCGTGCAGACGTCGTTCGCGCCCATCTCGATCACCACGTACTCGGCTCTGTGCGTGACCGAGGCGTTTACCTGTTCGGGCAGGTTGCTCATCCTCGCGCCCGACCTGGCGTCGTTGAATAGCCTGCCGCTGATTCCGGCGTTCCTTTCGAGGATGCGCGAGTAGAAGCTGTTGACCGCGGCTTCGGTGCCGGTCGCCCACGAGTTGGCTGGGCAGTCGGTGAAGGCCGTTCTGCAGGTGTTGAACGCCCGCGTGATCGAGTCGCCCGTGGCCGACATCGAGTTCGGGTAGACGGCGAGCGCCGCGGGCGCGGCGAGCGCGGTGAGACAGAGCGCCGCGACGAGCGCGGCGAGCAGTCGGCGTGTGCCGGACATGGTGGTTCCCCCATTCGTTGACGGTGCGGGTCAGAATTCCCAGGCGACTTCCCACTCGGTTCTCGCGAACGCGGTCTGGCCGGCGATGCTGGGGTGGAAGTAGTCGTTCGTCGAGATCTCCCCGGCTTCGAACGCATAGCCGGCCGCCGCGCCGCCGTCATCGCGGCAGTTGACGTATTCGGCGCACACGGCTTCGCCCGCCAGGTTCAGTTCGGTGATGCGGTCGAGTACGCGATTGCGCCGCGCCGCGTCCACTCTCGCCGTCGACGTCGGGTTCGCGAGTATCGACTGGCAGATCGTGTGTTCGTTCCACGATCTGACGGCCGCAGCGTCTTCATGGAGGATTCTCCACAGGCGGTGCACGTTCGGGATCGACGCGACCGCTATGCGCACGTTCGGCAGTCTCGTGGTGAGGAGGGCAAGCGCCGCGTCGAAGCTTCCGCTGAAGCTTTCGACCGAGGTCATTTCCGCCTCGGTGTCGGTGCATATGTCGTTGCTGCCCATGTCCACCGTGACAAGCTCGACCCTCTGTTCGGCCGCAACTTCGAATTGCGCCTGCAGGCCGGCCATCTTTCTGCCGGCGACCGCGTCGTTGTGTAGATGGCCTCTCATTTCCGCGTTCGTAGCGAGGATCCGCAGGTAGATGCTGTTGACCGTTGCGTTGGTCCCCGTCGACCACGAGTTCGCCGGGCAGTTCGTGCCTGGAATGGCGCAGGTGTTGTAGGCCGTCGTCGCCGAGGCGCCGGTCGCCGCCATCGAGTCGGGACCGAACGTGATCGCCGCCAATGCGGATGGTGCGGTGAGCGCAGCGAGACAGCACGCCACGACAAGCACGGCGGCCAGTCGGCGTATGCCGAACATGACGGTTCCCCCTTTCGGGTCCGATCCCGTCGGACCCTTCACGCCGGCGGCCCCCTGCCGGCCGGCCCGTCGCTCAGAATGACGGAGCGACGGGCCGGCGGTCAAGCCGGCTGGCCAGCCCGGCGCGCGAGCATCACGCGGCGGCGTGCGTGCGCGCCGGCTCCAGCGCCACTGCCAGCACCTCGTCGACCGACATCGCGAAGTGGAACGCCATCTGCTCGCGCACGTCGGCGGGCACGTCGTCGAGGTCGCCGCGGTTGCGCTCGGGCAGGATCACGTCGGTGAGCCCGGCGGCGTGCGCAGCGAGCACCTTCTGCTTGACCCCGCCGATCGGCAGCACGCGGCCCTGCAGCGTGACCTCGCCGGTCATGCCGACCGTGTGCTTGACCGGGCGGCCGCTCAACAGCGACGCGAGCGCCGTGACCATCGTGACGCCGGCGCTCGGCCCGTCCTTCGGGATCGCTCCCGCGGGGACGTGCACGTGGAACTCGCCGTCGACGGTCTCGGCAGGGATGCCCAGCTCCTCGGCGTGACCGCGCACGTAGGAGAGCGCGATCCGTGCCGACTCCTTCATCACGTCGCCGAGCTGGCCGGTAAGCACGAGCGCGTCCTTGCGCTCGCCGGGCATCCGCACGGCCTCGACGAACAGCACGTCGCCGCCGGCGCCCGTGACCGCCAGGCCGGTCGCGACGCCCGGCACCGCCGTGCGGATTGCGGCCTCCTGGAAGTGCTTCTGGCGCCCGAGCGCCTCGCGCAAGGCGTCGGCGTCGAGCTCCACGGGCGGGCTCGCCGTGCCCGCGGCGATCTTCGTCGCCGTCTTGCGCAGCAGCGTGCCGAGCTCGCGCTCGAGCTGGCGCACGCCGGCCTCGCGCGTGTACTCCGTCACGACCGTCTGCAACAGCTCGTCGGAGATCGACGCCTCCTCGGGCTTCAGCCCGTTGCGCTCCAGCTGGCGCGGCCACAGGTAGTCGCGCCCGATCGCCGTCTTCTCGGCGGTGGTGTACCCGTCGAAGCGGATCACCTCCATCCGGTCCAACAGCGGGCCGGGGATCGTCTCGGCGACGTTCGCGGTCGCGATGAACAGCACGTGTGAGAGGTCGAGCTCGACGTCGAGGTAGTGGTCGCGGAACGAGTGGTTCTGCGCCGGGTCCAGCACCTCGAGCAGCGCCGAGCTCGGGTCGCCGCGCCAGTCGGCGCCGACCTTGTCGACCTCGTCGAGCATGATCACCGGGTTCATCGTGCCGGCGTCCCGCAGGGCGCGGACCAGCCGTCCCGGCAGCGCGCCGATGTACGTGCGCCGGTGGCCGCGGATCTCCGCCTCGTCGCGCACGCCGCCGAGAGACATGCGCACGAACTCGCGCCCGGTCGCCCGCGCGATCGACTCGCCGATCGACGTCTTGCCGGTGCCCGGGGGGCCGAGCAGCGTGAGGATCACGCCGCTGCGCTTGTCGTCGGGCACCCCACGGTCGGCGCGCAGCTTGCGCACGGCCAGGTACTCGGTGATGCGCTCCTTGACGTCGTCGAGGCCCGCGTGGTCTGCGTCGAGCACCTCGCGCGCATGCGTCGGATCGAGCTTCTCCTCGGAGCGTCTCGACCACGGCACCGCGATCAGCCAGTCGAGGTAGGACCGGATCATGCTCGCCTCGCCCGACTGCTCGCCCATGCGCTCCAGCCGGCCCAGCTCCTTCTCGGCCTGCTGTCTGACGTCGTCGGGCATGCCGGCCGTCTCGATCTTCGCGCGGTACTCCTCGACGACGGACGCGTCGTCCTCGCCGAGCTCCTTGCGGATCGAGTCCATCTGTCTGCGCAGGAAGTACTCGCGCTGCTGCTGCTCGGCGCCGGACTCGACGTCGTCGCGGATGCGCTTGCGCACCTGCAGCTCGGCGAGCCGCTCGCGCTGCAGCTTCACGGCCAGCTCGAGCCGCTCGGTCACGTCGAGGGTGGCCAGCAGCTCGACCTTCTGCTCGAACGAGATGTCGGGGGAGTAGCCCGCCGTGTCGGCGAGCGTGCCGGGCTCGCTGATCGCGCGCACGAACGCCTGGATGCGACCGTCGTCTCCCCGCAGCTCCAACAGCTCCTCGACGAGGGCGCGGTACTCGCGCTCCAGCTCGCGCGTGCGGCCGTCGACCGGCTCGGCATCTGGGTGGTCCTCGACCTCGACGTACAGCTTGCCGTCGGGGGCGGTGTGGGCGGCGCCCGCGACGCCGCGGTGCAGGCCGCTCAGCACGACGGCGTGGCCGCCGCCGGGCAGGCGCACGTGCTCGCTGACATCAGCGACGGTGCCGACGTTGGCGAACTCGGTCTCGTGGCGCGGTACGAGCAGGACGCGCTGCTCGTCGCCGACGTCCACGGTCAGCGTCAGGTTCATCGTCGGGAAGACGACGACGTCCTCGAGGGGTACCAGCAGCAGTCTGCTCATGGTGTGGTGTCGCTTTCGGTCGGCTCGGTGCTCAAATGCGGAAGGCGATCCGCTTCGTGCCTTGGGCTGAGTATAGGCACAGGAGCAGATCTTAGTCGCACTGCATCAAATTTGCAGCGCCTTGGCGTAGCTGGTCGCGATCTGTTGGAGCGGTGCGGGGGATCTGCGAAGATGAGCGTGCATGAGCGAGCACGAGCATGTGCCGGGAGCGATCCCGCCTGAGCCGAACGCCTCGGACGAGCCGCACGACGTGCTGGCCGCCGAGCAGTTTGCGATCCCGGGGCCCGAAGCGGCGTGGGATCCGAGGCCGGTGCAGCTGCCGCCCGAGCCGAACCCCTCGGATGAGCCGCACGACGTGCTCGCGGCTGAGGAGTTCGCGATGCCTGCGCCGCCGCCGCACGTGGCATTCGCCTCGGCTCCCGCTCCGTCCCGGCGTCCCTCGCGTCGCCATCTTGGTGCTGCTGCAGCGGGCCTCGCCGGCGTGCTCGCCGCACTGCTTCACCGCCGCCGGCGCCGCTGATCAGCGGCGTGAACGGCGGCGCTCGACCGCCTCGCTGAGGGCGGCCTCCCAGCGCTTGACGTTGCGGCTCATGGCGTGGTTGCGCGCCCACTTGCGTCCACGCTTGCCGAGCTTCGCTCGCTCACGCGGGCTGTCGACGAGCCGCTGAAGCGCCTCGTCCCACTCGTCGTCCGCCACGAGCAGGCCGCCCTCGCGCTCGCCGAGCCCGAGGTATGGCCCGACTGGCGAGGCGAGCCACGGCGTGCCGACTGCGGAGTACTCCTTGAGCTTGCAGTTTGAGCGCGCGCGGTTGAAGGAGACGTCCGCGAGGGGGGCGATGCCGACGTCCCATTCGGCCGTCAGGCGCGGGAGATCGGCGTAGTGGACCATCGGCATGTAGCGGTAGCGATCGCGCTCCAGGCTGAGGTCCAGTCCGATGCTGACGACGCGGACGTCCTCGCGCGTGTCGAGCAGCCGGCGCAGCGAGTCGCGCAGTCTGAGCTCTCGGAGGTCGTAGATGTGCTCGTAGCCCGCCACCCAGCCGATCGTCACGCCGTCGTGCTGTGGGCGCTTGACGTGCGAGAAGGCGTCAGGCACGTAGTTCTCGACCACGGTGACCGCCTGTGCGCCACCCGCACGGAAGCGCTCGGCGAGGTCCGAGCTGGGTGTGGTGACGAGATCTGCGAGCCCGATCGCTGCCGACAGCTCTGATGCCGTCAGCTGCGAGCGCAGGCCGCCGCGCTTGACGGATCCGCGCGGGTTGGGCGGCACGTCCGTGAGGTCGTCGTCGTTGTCCCAGACGAAGGCGCTTCCGGCGGCTGTGAGCGTTTGTGCCGTCCGTTGCACGTTGGCGGAGTGCAGCCGGTGCACGAGCAGCACGTCGCAACTGGGCGGGAGGACGTCGGTTCGCGCGCCGTCGCCGTCGCGCAGCACGAGCACCTCGTGCCCGCGCTCCTTGAGCGCGTGTGCAGGCTCAAAACAGCGATGGCTCGTGTTGACGTGCCTCGCATCCCCCCAGGTGATGATCCGCATCTCGGCTTCAGTATGAAAGCCGGTGCATCAAAACACAACTTGCTGGCACCGAAGTCTGAGGCCGTGGCCTCCGCCCGCCTGGCGCGCCCGACCTGCCGTTTTCTCGAGGAGGAGAGACTCGGAAAGAAGTGGTCGGACGCGCCAGGGGACGCTTGTGAGCCGCTGGCCCTAGCCGCGGTCGGCGGCGGGTTTCGTGGGCTGGTCGGTCATCGGGGCGCCGACTGCGCTGCGCGGCGCCGGAGCGATGCGCTCCATGCTCCAGCGCGACGCGGTCGCCTCGTGTCCCCGATGTCGCAGCAACACGTAGCGGCGAATGGGTGAAGTGCTCTGCATGGACGGAATAGTCGGCGATCTGCCTCGGAGTTCCCTGGGCCCGGCGTCGAAGGTTTCTGAGCGATCGATGCTCCATCTGGCGGATCGCGGCGCATGGGCCCTCCGTCTGCCGGGAAGAGTCCCGATCGGATCACCGGCTCCAGCCACGACCAAAGGGGACCTACATGGTTGCGCTCGTCGTACTGCTGCTCCTGCTGCTCCTGCTCGGCGGCTTCGGCTTCGCCGCGCATGTCCTGTGGTTCATCCTGATCGCGGCCCTCGTCATCTGGGCCGTCGGCTTCTTCATTGGTGGTGCGGCCGACAGCGCGGGCGGTGGGCGCCGCGGCTGGTACCGCTGGTGAGCTGAGCTCCAGCCCGGCCCGGGGGTGCGCCCGCACGCACCCCCGGGCCGACGGTCATTTCGGCGACCTCAATACCCGACCGCGTTGATGCGCGCCAGCGTGACTCTCGCCGTGTTCTGCATGCCGAGTGCATTGGGATGCACGGGCGCGGCGGGCGAGGTCGGGATGAGCCCCTCGACCCACTTCACGCCCGTCGCCTTGCAGACGTCGTGCCCGACGCTCGACGTGTACGTGTCGACATAGAACGCCCCGTCGGCGGCCGCGCGCGACGCGAGCATCGCGTTGAGCTCGATCTCCTTCGCGCGCAGGTAGGTGACGTCGGTCGGCAGGATCGGGACCGACGGCCAGCAGCCCGACCCCGAGGCCGGCAGGATCACCGGATAGCCGACGACGTGCACCCTCGCGCTCGGCGCGCGGGCGTGGATCGCCGCGATGACGGCATCGACCTTCGGCGCGGTGGCGGCGATTCTGACCGAGACGTCGTCCGTCGAGCCGTGCACGTAGTCGTCTTTGCACGGGTCGAACGGGTTCAGTCTCGCGCAGTTGAGCACGATGCCGCTGAAGCCGATGTCGTTGCCGCCGATGCCAAGCGTGACGACGCGGGTGCCGCTCGTGAGCGCGTCGAGCTCCGGCGGGTTGGTGCCTATTTCGGTGCTCTGCGCGTTGAACATGTCGTCCGTCGTCGCGCCGCTGCAGCTGACATCGCTGAGCGCCGCGGTCGTCAGCGACGGCTGGACGAGATGCGAGTAATTGTGGTCTGAGCGCAGACAGCCCAATGGATTGAGGCTTTGGTTCGGGATCAGCGGACCCGCCGTGTACGAGTCGCCGAGCGCGACGTAGCGGCCGCTCGCACCCATCGCCGAGCCGCACAGCAGTGCGAGCGCGAGGAGCGCGAGGGCGGTGGCCGCCGTCGCAGCGCGTGAGCGCATGGATTAACCCCCTGTCAGGTGGTCGGCAGATCGGAGGCGACCGCGCCCCGCAGTCCATGCGCGGGCGCCTCCCGCCGTGCAGGAGAGCTTAATCGGGGGCGATCGTCAACCGTGATCGTGCGCGTGCGGACGCTGCGCCGGCTCGTCGGCGGTGTCCACCGCCGATGGCGGTTCGACTGCCAGGGCGCAGAACGCCTCGACGATTGCCGGGTCGAACTGCGTGTCGGCGCAGCGGCGCAGCTCCGCGAGCGCTGCATCCTGCTCGAGCATCCCCTGGTAGGGGCGCGGGGTCGTCATCGCGTGGTAGGCGTCGCAGACGCTCACGATCCGGGCACCGAGCGGGATCTGTTCGCCGGCGAGCCCGTCCGGGTAGCCCTTACCGTCCCAGCGCTCGTGGCTGGCGCGCACGATCTCGGCGACCGGGCGCATCGCCGGGGCGGCGCCGAGAATACGATCACCGATGATCGTGTGCTGGCGCATCAGGTCCCACTCGCGCGCGTCGAGCGGTGCCGGCTTGTGGAGAATCTCGTCGGGGATCGCGATCTTGCCGACGTCGTGCAGCTCCGCCGCGCGCGTCACCTCGTCGACCTGCTCTGCGCTCAGCGCGAGGTGTCTGCCGAGAGCGACCGCCAGCGCGGCGACGCCGGCGAGGTGGTGGTGCAGCTCAGGCTCGCGTTCCTGCAGCACCTGCAGCAGGACGTCGCGCGTCTGGCGGCGGCTCGACGTTCGCGTGTCGCGCTTGTTGGCGTACATGCGCTGGTCGGCGAGCTGCAGCGCGTGCGTCGGGTTGTCGGCCTCATCGGGAATCGTGACCGCCCCGCAGGAGGCACCGACACGGAAGCCCTCGCCCTGCTCCTGGAGTGCGGTGCTGCAGACGACCATGCGCGGGTCAGCAAGGTCGAGGCGACCGTCGAGCAGCACGCAGAACTCGTCACCGCCGAGCCGGTAGGCGCGGCCGTGGCCCTCGACGGCCGCTGCGAGCCGTCCGGCGAGGCGGTCCAGCAGAATGTCGCCGGCGGCGTGTCCGAAGGTGTCGTTGTAGCCCTTGAAGCCGTCGAGGTCGAAGAACGCGAACGTCGCCGGCCGCACGCGATGGTGGGCCAGACGCTGCTCGCCGCGCTCGTCTGTCCCCAGCGCGCGCGCCAGGTCCCGCATCAGCCGCCGCCGGTTCGGCAGGCCGGTCAAGCCGTCGGTGAGCGCCTCGGCGCGCGTGGCGTAGAGCAACGTGGTGTTGTCGCGGAACGTGATTGCGGCGCGCACGATCGCGACCACGAGCGCGGCAGTCGCCAGGAGCGCAGCGGCGTCGGAGATCGGCACGAAGTGGTCGTACGCCAGCAGGCCAAGCGAGACCACGGCGAACAGGCTGGGGTAGAGGAACGTCTGGCGGCCGTAGCCGGACGCTACGCGCGCGGCGCGCCACGGCTGCCAGGCAGCCCAGCCGCAGCACAGGACCGCGGCCGGCCACAGCGCGTCACCAAGCGAGCCGGCGTGGTAGCTGCCGACGGCGTCCTGGTAGACGAACAGCGTGTCGCCGACGGCGGACAGCGCGATGCCGAAGCCGAACAGCGCCCAGCCGCGGCCCGGGCGCCACGCCTGCGTCGCGAACGCGATCAGCACGAAGCCGATCAGCACGAGATCGCCGATCGGGTAGGACAGGTTGATTGCCAGCTGCGAGGCGTCGCCCTGCGTCGCGTTGACGATCGGGTTGAACGCGAGCGCGACGACCAATGCAGCGACCGTCAGCGCGGCCAGCAGGCCGTCGATCCACATTCGTGCGGCGACGCGCTCGCGGCCAGCGGAGGCGAGCAGCGCGATCCCGGCGCAGGCGAGCGGGTAGAACAGCAGGTACAGCATGTTGGTAAGGGTGTCGCCGGCACCGTCGGGCACCAGCACCCAGGCGAGGTCGCCCGCGGTCCAGAACGCGAACGCCGCGGTGATGCAGCTCCAGGCGACCCGCTGCTCCTTCACGAGCACCGCGCGCATGCCGCACAGCAGCACGCCGGACAGCTCGATCGCGAGGTACAGCTCGTCCGTGAAGAAGCGGTCGATGGAGGGACCGCCGAAGCCGATCAGCCCATGCAACAGCTCGGCGCCGACCGCGACCGCGGCCGCTGCGAAGAGGAGCCCTCGCGCGAGCAGTCCTTGTGATGTCACCTGCGACCGGCTCCTTCTCGTGGTTCACCGTCGTATCGGCGCATCTGCGGCCGGACTTGACCGGTGAAGGTGCGGCGTCGGACCGTTTGGCGCTCCCTCAGCCGGGTAGCTGACTTTGCGGAGGAGCTGGTCGGTCGGCCAGCCTGCAGCCGTCGAGGAGGTGCGTCATATGGCGGTAGTCGCGTTCGACTCCGTCAGCAAGGTCTATCCGGACGGCACGCGTGCCGTGTCGTCGATGGATCTGGAGGTTGGCGACCAGGAGTTCGTCGTGCTCGTCGGCCCCTCTGGGTGCGGCAAGACGACCGCGCTGCGGATGGTCGCCGGGCTGGAGGAGATCAGCGAGGGGCGCCTGCGGATTGGCGAGCGCGTCGTCAACGACGTGCCCTCGCGTGACCGTGACATCGCGATGGTCTTCCAGAGCTACGCGCTCTACCCGCACCTGTCCGTCTACGAGAACATCGCCTTCGGGCTGCGCCTGAAGAAGGTCCCCAAGGAGGAGATCGACAGACGCGTGCGCAGTGCGGCCCGCGTGCTCGACCTCGAGCCGTGGCTCAAGCGAAAGCCACGCAACCTCTCCGGTGGCCAGCGCCAGCGCGTCGCGATGGGGCGCGCGATCGTGCGCGAGCCGGCGGCCTTCCTGATGGACGAGCCGCTCTCCAACCTCGACGCGAAGCTGCGTGTCGCGATGCGCGCCGAGATCGCGCGGCTGCAGTCCGACCTCGGCGTCACGACGATCTACGTCACGCACGACCAGGTCGAGGCGATGACGATGGGCGACCGCGTCGCCGTCATGCGCAGAGGCGAGCTGCAGCAGGTGGCACCGCCGCAGGAGCTGTACGACCGGCCGGTGAACGTGTTCGTCGGCGGCTTCATCGGCAGCCCGTCGATGAACCTGTTGCAGGGCAGACTGGAGAACGGAACGGGCGCGCCGACGCTGCGCCTCGGCGACCAGACGCTCGCGCTCGACCGCGAGCTGCTCGACGAGCGCCCCGCGCTGAGAGCGTGGGTCGGCCGTGAGCTGATCGCCGGGATCCGCCCGGAGGAGCTGCACGACGCGGGGCTCGACGGCGACGCGCCTGCCGACCGCCGTCTGCGCATGCGCGTGCAGCTGCGCGAGGCGCTCGGCTCCGAGGTGATCGTGCACGCGCGCATCGCCGCGCGGCCAGCGGAGGCGGAGCAGATCGAGGAGCTGACCGAGGACCTCGGCGTGCGCACGCTCGACGGCGGCGACGACACGGGGGAGACGACGATCGTGGCACGGCTGTCGCCGCACTCGACGGTGCGCGAGGGGGAGACGGCGGAGGTCGTCGTCGACACGCGCCAGCTGCACTTTTTCGATCCGGAGACCGGGCTCGGGATCTACGACGCGAACCCATCCGAAACGGGAGGAGATCGACCGTGATCAGACACCGTCTCCATCTGCATGCGCTCGCCGCCGTCGCGGCGGCGGCGCTGCTCGCGCTCGCCGGCTGCGGCGGGGGCGGCGACGACAACGGAGGCGGCGGCTCGTCCACCACCTCCGCCAACAGCAACGTCTCCGGCAACGTCTCGGTCGTCGGCGTCTGGACGGGCGACGAGCAGAAGTCCTTCCAGGCCGTCATCGACAGATTCAACGAGGCGTATCCGAACGTGAAGGTGAAGTACACCTCGGCGGGTGACAACGTGCCGACGGTCGTCGGCACCGCGGTCGAGGGCGGCAATCCGCCCGACATCGCGACGATCGCTCAGCCGGGGCTCATCAGAGAGTTCCAGCAGAAGGGCGCGTTGAAGCCGATCGAGTTCGCCAGACCGACGCTCGAAGCCAATTACCCGCCCGACTTCGTGAAGCTCGGGACGATCGACGGCAAGCTCTATACGTTCGTCTACAAGGGCGCCAACAAATCGACCGTCTGGTACAACGTCTCGGCGTTCAGAAACGCCGGTGTCGAAGCTCCCACGACGTGGGACGAGTTCCTCGCGGACGGCAGAACGCTGAAGGCCTCAGGCGTTCCCGCCTACGCGATCGGCGGCTCGGACGGCTGGCCGCTCACCGACCTGTTCGAGAACATCTACCTGCGCCAGGCTGGGCCGGAGAAGTACGACCAGCTCTCGAAGCACGAGATCAAGTGGACCGATCCGTCGGTCAGAGCAGCGCTCAGAACGATGGCGCAGGTCCTCAGCGACACGTCGAACCTCGCCGGCAGAGCGAGCGCGACGCAGACCGAGTTCACCACCTCGGTCGAGGACGTCTTCCAGGATCCGCCGAAGGCCGCGCAGGTGATCGAGGGCGACTTCGTTCCCGGCGTCGTCTCCAGTAAGACGAAGCTGAGAGCGGGCACGGGCTACGACGTCTTCCCGTTCCCGGCGATCGGCAGCAGCGGCGAGAACGTCGTCGTCGGTGGTGGCGACTCGATCACCGTCTTCAAGGACACGCCGGCTGTACAGGCGTTCGTGAGATTCCTCGCCTCGCCCGAGGGCGCTCAGGCATGGGCCGAGCGCGGCGGGTTCTCCTCGCCGAACAGAGGTGTGCCCGACTCCGCCTACCCGGACGACATCACGCGCACCGTCGCGACGGCGATCGCGAACGCGGACACGTTCCGCTTCGACATGTCCGACCTCGCGCCGGCCGCGTTCGGCGGCACGCCGGGGCAGGGCGAGTGGAAGATCCTGCAGGACTTCGCGTCGAACCCGAGCGACGTGAATGGCACCGCCACGCAGCTCGAGGCGGCCGCGGCGAGAGCGTACGGTCAGGGGTAGGGCGTGGAGGCGTCGGCGCTTCCAGCCGCAGCAAGGACGGGCCGCCGCAGGCGCGAGCGGCTCGTCCCCCTGCTGTTCCTGGCGCCGGCGCTGATCTTCCTGCTCGTGTGGCTCGTCTATCCGACGGTCCGCACGATCGTGCGGTCGTTCTTCGGGCGCGAGGGCGGCGACTTCGTCGGCCTCGACAACTACAAGGAGCTGTTCACCACCGACACGCTCACGACCGCGATCAAGAACAACGTGCTGTGGGTCGCGATCGTGCCGGCGTTCGTGACCGCGATCGGGCTGATCTTCGCGGTGCTGACCGAGCGGATCCGCTGGTCGACAGCGTTCAAGACGGTCGTCTTCATGCCGATGGCGATCTCGCTGTTCGCGGCCGGTGTGATCTGGCGGGTGATGGATCAGACCGACCCGTCGCTCGGCACCGTGAACGCGTCGTTGAAGGTCGTGGACGAGGCGTTTAGCAGCTCGGGCGCGCTGACCACCGCGCAGGCCTCGACGCCGGGGTTGGTCGGCAGTCCGTCGAAGGGCTTCGTGCTGAGAGCCGTCGTGAGACCGGGCGGCATCGCGCTGATGGGCCTCACGGCGATCCCGCCGGAGGAGGTCCCGACCGATGCGCCGGATGCGGTGAGACCGGTGCCGAGAGCGGGCGCGATCGACGGCACGGTATGGCGAGACTTCAAGCCCGGCGGCGGTAGACCGGGGGTGGTCGAGCCGCAGGAGTCCGGCCTGCCGGGGGTGACGGTGGAGCTGAGCAGAGCATCCAGTGGCGGGGGGACCGTCGCAAGCACGACGACGGCCGCGAACGGCTCGTTCTCGTTCGGCGACGTTGGGCCCGGCTCGTACAGAGTCGGGATCGCCGCCTCGACGTTCGCGGCCCCCTACGAGGGGGTGAACTGGCTGGGTCCGAAGCTGATCACACCGGCGGTGATGATCGCCTACGTGTGGGTGTGGGCCGGCTTCGCGATGGTGATCATCGCGGCCGGGCTGGCGGCGATCTCGCGCGAGGTGCTGGAGGCGGCGCGCACGGACGGGGCGACCGAGTGGCAGGTCTTCCGGCGCGTCACGGTGCCGCTGCTGGCGCCGGTGCTGTCGGTGGTGTTCATCACGATGGTGATCAACGTCCTGAAGGTGTTCGACATCGTGCTGTCCGTCGCGCCGCAGTCCTCGCAGGACGACGCGAACGTGATCGCGCTCGCGATGTGGCGGACGTCGTTCGGCGGCGTCAACGACTTCGGGCTCGGGTCGGCTATCGCGGTCTTCCTGTTCCTGCTCGTGCTGCCGGTGCTGGCGTTGAACGTGCGGCGATTCCGGCGGGAGCAGTGATGGCGGCCACCTCGGGACAGGCAGCCGGCCGCGCCGTAGCGCTTCCCGCCGAGCGGACGCGCACCGGTGAGCCGTGGGCGGCGCGGATCGGGCGGGCGGTCGCGCGCGGCCCGCTGAACGTCCTGCTCGTCGTGCTCGCGGTGCTGTGGCTCGTGCCGACGCTTGGACTCCTGCTGACGTCGTTGCTGCCAGCGACCGAGATCACGCAGCAGGGCTGGTGGAACATCGTCTCGCAACCGAGCCTCGCGACCTTCCAGAACTACAAGGACATCTTCAACAACGAGGCGATCACGAGCGCGCTGTGGACGACGGTGCAGATCGCGGTCGGCAACACCGTGCTGCTGGTGATCGTCGCCGCGCTGGCAGGCTACGCGTTTGCGTGGCTCGACTTCCCCGGGCGCGACTGGCTGTTCGTCGGCGTGATCGCGCTGCTGGTCGTGCCGCTGCAGGTGGCGCTGATCCCGATCTTCACGATCTACCAGGACACCGGCCTGTTCGACACGGTGCTCGGGCTGGTGCTGTTCCACGTCGCATTCGGGCTGCCGTTCGGGATCTTTCTGATGCGTAACTTCTTCATCGGGATCCCGAGAGACATCATGGAGTCGGCGCGCATCGACGGGGCGTCGGAGTGGCGCATCTTCACGCGGCTGATCCTGCCGCTCGGGCTGCCGGCGATCGCATCGCTGGCGATCTTCCAGTTCCTGTGGACGTGGAACGACCTGATCGTCGCGCTCACCTACGGCCGCAATACGCAGCCACTGACCGTCGCGATCTTCTCCCAGACGCGCCAGTTCGGCTCGAACATCGAGCTGATCGCGCCGGCGTCGTTCCTGTCGCTGGCGATCCCGCTGCTGGTGTTCCTCGCGTTCCAGCGGTTCTTCGTGCAGGGGCTGCTGGCGGGGTCGGTCAAGTAACGGCCGGCTGGCGCTACGAGTTCCGCCGCCGCCACTCGTCCTCCGCCGTCGGGCGGCGGACCGGGAAGCCGAGCATGGAGAGGATCCAGGGGCCCCACGACATGGGCGGAGCGCCGGCCGGGCCGCCACGATGGCCGACCATCGGGCTCGGCAATGTCGGCTCGGGGAGCTGCCGAGGGAGGTCTTCGTCGATCTGGTGCATGGACCCGATGCTACGCGCCGGTTGCGATGGAAACGACCCACGCCAAGATCTCGATTGCAAGAAGCACGCTCCCTATGTTGAAGGTGGTCATCATTCGGTCCAAAGCGCGTCCATTACGCGTGATGCTGGCTCCCATGGTCAGCGCCAATTCGCGCTGCAGAGGGGCTGGATCGGGCGGCGTCCGCTCGACGTAGTCGCCGATCAGCAAGGCCGGATGGAGGGCGAACTCCCACTCGCGTCTTGGAGACAGGATCGCAAGCACGGCTGCTGCGACTCCGACGAACCCAGCGATCGCGACCCACGACGCGACGTCGAGGGCGCCGCGTGCGAGGACCGGGCCACCGAGCAGCGACGTCACGACCGCGGCGGCGGAGATCAGCAGGCCGGCGCGGGTGGAGAGCTGGGCGACTGCGCGCTCCTGCTCGTCGAGAGCTCGGCGCGCCTCTTCTAGGGCGATGGCGTAGCCGTCGACGAGGGGCTCGGTGGTCGGCACACGGCAACCGTACGGACGGTCGTGTGACGAATCACCATGTGTTCGCCATACCATCGCGGCGAAATGACGCACGCTCTCTACGGCCCCGATCTCGCGCATGTGCACGATGTGGCGTTCGGCGGGTGGGCGCGCGAAGCGGCGCCATTCGTGCTGGCGCGGCTGCGGGAGGCGAAGATCGAGGACGGGCTCGTCGTCGACCTCGGCTGTGGCAGCGGGATCTGGGCGGCGGAGCTGCTCAGCGCGGGCTATGAGGTGCTCGGCGTCGACGCGTCAGCCGAGATGCTCGCGCTGGCGAGATCGCGTGCGCCCGGTGCGAAGCTCAGACAGGGCTCGCTGCACGACGTGGAGTTGCCGCCGTGCGCCGCGATCACTGCCATCGGCGAGTGCGTGAACTACGGCGGCCCGCCGAGTCTCGAACTGCTGTTTCGCCGCGCGCACGCCGCGCTCGAGCCCGACGGCTTGCTGGTGTTCGACGCCGCTGCGCCCGGGCGCGAGCCCGAGCTGCACCGCCGTGCCCGCCACGAGGGCGAGGGATGGGTCATGCGCCTGGACGTCAGCGAGGACCGCGAGGCGCGCACGCTCACACGCCGCATCTCGCTCGCGTATGACGGTCGCAGCAGCGAGGAGGTCCACGTGCTGCGGCTGTACGAGCGCGACGAGGTCGTCGAGTGGCTGGAGGCTGCCGGCTTCGCGGTCAGCTGCCACCCGTCCTACGGCGCCGCCAGACGGTTGCCTGGCGTGCACGTCTACGTCGCGACGCGCAGACAGCGGTAGTACGGCTTGACGCGCAGGTTCACGAACGCGCCGTGCGACTCGGCTCGCATGAGCGTCTCGTGGACACGCGGTGGGACGCCGAGGTAGCGGTAGATCCCTCCGCCCGCGTATTCGATTTCCAGCGTGCGCCTGCGGGCGTCGTAGCCGACGCTCTCGATTGCGCTTGACGCCACCGATAGGCGGTGCATGAAACAGGTGATACCCGCTGTGGCGGTGTCAGGCGCCGCCTTCCGGGCTAGGCTGCGCGGCATGCGACCCCTGTTCCTGTTCGTCTCCTTGTCTGTTCTGTTCGCCTGCGCTGGCTCCGCGCACGCCGCGAGATCCAGACCCCATCGCGCGCCGGCATGCGCGGTCAAGGGCTCAACGACCGTCGAGCTGAACGTGCAGGTGCGCGTCTACGAGCGCGCCCAGCGCGGGGACGCCGATCAGCACCTGCTGATGGGCTGCCTGCTGCGCAGCGGCCGCACGACGGAGCTCGACAGCTGGTTCAGCTGCGGCTGCAGTCGCGGCGACGAGACCGGCCCGCAGGTGTGGCTGCGCGGCACGGTCGTCGCACTCAACCGCTTCAGCTGCCCACCGGATCCCCTGCTCGGGGGCTGCGTCGGCGATGCGCACACGTTCGACCTGCGCACGCACAGAACGCTGCGCAGAGCGAACACCGGTACGGCTGTCAGCACTCTTGTGCTCGGTCCGGGAGGCGCGTTCGCGTACGTGTCGAGCGGTGGCGCGGTCGCGAAGTCCGACGCGGGCGGCGAGGGCGTCCTTGACGCCAACCCCGGGGTCGATCCGACGTCGCTCGCGATCGCCGGTGCGCGCGTCTACTGGATCCGCGGCGGCACGCCGCAGTCGGCGCTGCTGGCGCCTTAGACGATCGCGCTGGCGGCGACGGTCGCGGCGTCCTCGCCCTCGCCCGTCTCGGGATCGTCGGCGGCGCGGCGGTGGCGCAGCAGTGCGAGCGCGATCAGCGCGGCGGCGGCCATCACGCCCGCGGCGACGGAGAAGGCCGAGGCGACCGCGGCGGTCACGGCGTCGAGCAGCGGGCTGAGAACTTGGCTCAGGAATCTCGGAATCCCGTGTGTCGAGGCGCCCGAGGCGGCCGCTTCGTTGATCGCGCGCTCGATCACGTTCACGTCTCTCGGCGGCACCCCGAAACGGTGCTCGACGACGTCGGCGATGCGGCGGTTCTGGCCGTTCGCGACGACGGTGCCCATCACCGCGACGCCGATCGTCGCGCCGATCATGCGGACCGTCTGCAAGACGCCGGAGGCCTGGCTGCGCATCTCGGGCATCACCGCGTTCATCGCATCCGCGTTCGCCGGGGTCATCATCACGCCGAGCCCGATCCCCATCAGCACGTAGCCGGGGACGAGCCAACCGTAGTCGCGGTGGTGCAGCACGAGGGCAGCCCACAGCAGAGCGCCGGCGACCATCACGCAGCCGATTGTGACCGGCGCCTGTGGGCCGATGCGGTCGTAGAGCGAGCCGGCGCGTGGGGCGATCACGAGCACCGGCAGTGTCAGCGGCAGCAGCGAGAGGCCAGCGACGATGGGGGAGAAGCCGAGCACGTTCTGCACCCACAGTGCGCCGAACACCGCAACCCCGGTGAGCGCAAACTGCACGCCGGCCAGCACGAGGTTGTCGGCGCAGAAGTTGCGGTTGCCGAACAGCCGCAGCTGCACGAGCGGCTCGCGCTGGCGCAGCTCCCACCAGACGGTCAGCGGCAGCAGCACGGCCGAGGTGGCCAGCAGCCCGATCGTCGCGGGGGAGTCCCAACCCCACGGGCGCGACTGCATCAGCCCGAGCACGAGCGAGCCGAGCCCGAGCACGAGCAGCGGCGCGCCGCCCCAGTCGATCCGGCCCGGTCGTGGTGGCGTGTCCGGCAGCGTGACGTGCGCGGCGGCGAGCATCGCGAGCCCGACCGGCAGGTTGATGAAGAAGACCGCGCGCCACGAGACGCCTTGCGTCAGCAGGCCGCCGATCAGCGGTCCGAGCGCGAGGAAACCCATCGAGACGCCTGCGTAGACGCCCATCGCACGACCGCGCTCGCGCGGGGAGAAGGCGTTCGCGACGAGCGCGCCCGTTGCCGGCGTCATGAGTGCGGCGCCCAGGCCCTGGACCGCGCGCGCCGTGATGATCCACGCCTCTGACTGCGCGAGCCCGCAGGCCGCTGAGGCGCCGATGAACACGAGCGCGCCGATGCGGAACGCGCGCGCGTTGCCGATCAGGTCTCCGATGCGCCCGCCGAGCGCGACGAACGCGGCGAGCGTGAGCAGGTAGGCGTTGACGATCCACTGCAGGCCGACGGTCGACATGTGCAGGTCGCGCTGGATCGTCGGCAGCGCGACGGCGACGACCGTCTGGTCGATCAGGATCATCGACAGCGAGCCGGTCATCGTGCCGAGGATCCACCAGCGGCGGTTCGCGTCCGTGATGCGCGGGGATCTCATTCAGAGGGCTGTCGGCGCTCGCCGGCGTCCGCTTGAGCGCTGGCGCGCAGCTGCGGGCTCGCGTCGGGCAGCAGCAGGAGCGCGCCGATCAGGAAACCGAGCGCACCGAGGGCGGTGGCGCCGTTGGCGATCGCGGCGCTGACGGGCTCGTTTGTGGAGGGCTGGATCAGGGAGGCGAGCGCGGCTGCGCCGAAGGCGATCGAGCCGAGCAGGTTCACCGCGTTGATCCACCAGCCGCGCGAGTGGAGTCTGAAGGCGAGCCAGCCGCGCGAGCCGTTCGCGAACGCCAGCGCGCTCGCGACGAGGAAGCACGCGGAGCCGAGCATGTCGGGCGTCCACACGCGCAGGTTCGCCTCCATCGCGGTGAGGCTCGCGTCCATCGCGTTGTAGGTGTTGAGGTTGAACAGCAGGGTCCCGATGAGCTGGATCAGTGTCGCGAGCGCGTCGACGTGCGCGTTTGGCCAGGTGTCGGGGTGGGCGAGGCGGAGGTGCTCTCGCTCGCGCAGCGGCGGCCGTCCCGTCACGGCGCGGACGGACAGCCAGTGCTGCAGGTAGGCCGCGCTCGTGAAGAAGATCGAGCCGACGAAGAAGGTGATGGCGATGCCGGGACGGGTGACGGAGGCCCACTGCGAGGCGAGCGCGGCGACGAGGAAGCACGTCGAGCCGATCGCGAACAGGACGGCGATCCACCACAGCGGCGTGCGGTCCCACCAGGCGCGCAGCCGCGCGTCGACGCCGCCTCCCCGCGCGGCGACGCGCGTCGCGAGGTGCTCGAGGGGGCGGCCGTGCAGGTGGTTCGGCACGTCCACGCGGGGATCCTCGCAGGCGTGGTGCGGGGATGACACTGCAACTGTGATCCTGTACGCTTGTAAGCTATGACGAACACTACCGACGACTCCACCCGGCGGGAGTGGGACGCGCCCGCCTACGAGACACTCAACGCGCCGATGAACGAGCGCGGCAACGACGCCGTCGCGCGGCTGGAGCTGCGCGGCGACGAGACGGTCCTCGACGCCGGCTGCGGCACGGGGGAGGTGACGGCGACGCTCTTGGAGCGCCTGCCGCACGGACGCGTGATCGCGCTTGACGGCTCGCGCCAGATGCTCGACGCGGCACGCGACCGCTTCGCGAACGACCCGCGCGTGTCGTTCGTGCACGCTGACCTCGGCGAGCCGCTGCCGCTCGCCGAGCCGGTCGACGCGATCGTCTCGACGTCGACGTTCCACTGGGTGCCCGACCACGAGGCGCTCTTCCGGCACCTCGCGGCTGTCGTGCGGCTGGGCGGGCAGCTCGTCGTCGACTGTGGCGGCGCGGGCAACATTGCCGCGGTGCTGGAGATCCTGCGCGAGCTGGGCCACGCTGAGCACCCGTGGACGTACGCGGGCGTGGAGGAGACCGAGGCGCGCTTGCGGGCGGCTGGCTTCGCGCCGGAGGACGTGCGGCTCGTGCCACGCGTCTCGCGGTTCGCGCCGGATGAACTGGAGCGCTTCCTCACGAGCGTCGTGCTGCGCACCTACGTGATGGAGCTTGGCCCGGAGACGGGCGGCCAGCTCGTGCGCGACGTGGCGTCGCGGCTGCCGCAGCACGAGATCCACTGGGTCCGGCTGGAGGTCGTCGCGCGGCTCAGCGACGCGGGCGCGGCTGGTTGAGCGCGAGCGCCGCGCGCTCCTCGTAGCGTACGTCGCCGACGATCGTGTCCGTTGTGCTCGTGTTGGCGATCGTGCGGTGCACTGTGAGGCCGGTGGCCGGGAGGACCCACGTGAAGGCCGTCCCGGCACCGGTCGTGTCGCCGCTCACGCGCGTGGTGGTGCGGATGAGGAGCGTGCGGGTGCGGCGACCGCCGAGCATGAGCGTGCGGGGGCCGAGCACGGTGCTCGCGTCGACGGTGGTCGTGCCGTGGATCGCGCAGCGGCTCGTCCATCGGACGCCGGCCGCGACGTGCGCCGGCCGGTAGGTCGACGTCGGCGTGCAGAGGTAGGTGCGGCGGTCGACGTGGCCGGCGAACTCGTGTTCCTCGCTCTGGCTGATGAGTCGCCAGCCGCCGACCACCGGCTCGCCGTCGCTCACCGGCGGTGCCCGTCGCGGGCAGGCGAGGACCGCGTCCCAGCGCGTCGCGAGCACGTCCCATCGTGTCCGCAGGCAGCCGCGCGG